>JAURER010000079.1 GCA_030827315.1 Gemmatimonadota bacterium
GCGATCCTCTCGCGCGGCGACTCGGCCGACCCCGACGTGCTGTTTCGCGAATTCATGGGCCGGGAGCCCGACCCCGGCGCGCTCCTCGCGCGAAACCTCGGCGCGCCCGCCGGGACCACGGCATGACACGGACACATGCGCTGCGCGAAATTGTATGATACGGCGTTCGCATGAGCGGATACCGCTCGAGGCACCCGAACGAGGCGACACCATGACCACGAAGCGGCTCCCCACGATACTGATCGCCCTGATGGCTCTGGCGGGCAGCACGGCCTGCAACGAGCGGCCCCTCGCCTACGGAGACGCCAACAGCATCATTGCCGTGATGCCGATGGCGCAGTGGGAACGGGTGGACCAGGAGGTCTACGACGCGCTCGAACCGACCATCGTCACCGTGCGGGAGGAAAAAACCTTCACGGTGACCCACCAGGAGCCGTACGCCCAGTTCTGGGACCGGCTGCGCCGCTTCCGCCAGATGCTCGTCGTGGGTTCCCGCGACGAGGCATGGGTCCAGGAGGTGCTGGACGACGCACGCGAGCCGATCACGGAAAACGGGATCCACCAGGTCTACGACGTCTGGTCCGCAGGGCAGACGGTCACCCTCGTGCTGCTCGACGCGGGCTGGGGGCCGGACGACCTGCGTCCCTGGCTTCCGGAGGTCAACGCGCTGCTCGACGGCCAGTACCGGGCCTTTGCGCGAAACCGCATGTACATCTCGGGCGTGGACACCGCGCTCGCCGACACGCTCGCTCTGCGGGCGGGCTTCTCGATGCTGCTCCCGGACGTCTATCGCTGGCAGACGCGGGATTCGATCTACATCTTCCGCAACGACAACCCGGATCCCTCCGAGTTGATCCGGCAGATCTCCGTCTCCTGGGTCACGCCCGCGACGGGCCAGCAGAGCCTGGACGAGATGCTCGCGTGGCGCGAGGGCGTCGTCGCCGCCCACTACACGGAGCCGCAGCAGGTGCTGCTCGACAAGTCGGCGCAGCGAACCTTCTCGTTCGAGGGGTCGGAGGCGCTCGAGCTCCAGGCCAACTGGCAGAATCCGCCGGAGCGCAACTGGCCTGCGGGTGGACCGATGATCGTGCGCACCGTCACATGCGACGCGCAGGATCGCACGTACCTCCTCGACGCCTGGCTCTACGCCCCCGGCAAGGAGAAGTACGAGTACATGATCCAGCTCGAGACGCTGCTCGACACCTTCCGCTGCGGATCCTGACCCGGGGGGCTTCGACGGCCACCGCATGTCGCCTGGACAACAACTCCACGGAGCCTTCGGGCGCCTGAGGTGACCGGCGGCCCGGCCGACTGGCGTCAGCGTCGAGGCCGGTTACAATGCTGTGTCCGGCCCCCCGATGCCCCGTCGAGAACGTCCCCGCAGTGAGCTTCGTTCACCTCCACACCCACTCCGAGTACTCGCTCCTGGACGGCGCCAACCGCATCGGCGACCTGATCCGGAAGGCCAAGGAGCACGAGATGCCGGGGCTCGCGCTCACCGATCACGGGTGCATGTTCGGCGCGTGGACCTTCCACAAGCGCGCGCGCAAGGAAGGGATCAAGCCGATCATCGGGATGGAGGCGTACGTCGCGCCCGGAGACCGACGGGACCGCTCGCGATCCGGACAGGGCGAGCGAGCCTACTACCACCTCGTTCTCCTCGCGCGTGACCTGGTCGGCTACCGCAACCTGATCAAGCTCTCGTCCATCGGCTACACGGAGGGCTTCTACCACAAACCGCGCGTCGACCGCGAGCTTCTGGCGAAGCACCACGAGGGGATCATCGTGTCGTCCGCATGCATGGCCGGAGAGGTCGCCCGCCACCTCGTGGCGGGCAACCATGCAGGCGCGCGCGAGGCGGCGGAGTGGTACGCGAATCTCTTCGACGGACGCTACTACCTGGAGGTGCAGGCGCACGACTCGCCGGGCCAGGCCGAGCTGAACGAGAAGATCTTCGCGCTCGGCTCCGAACTGGGCCTGCCGGTGGTCGTGACCAACGACACGCACTTTCTGCAGCCGGAAGACCACGAGGCGCACGACATCCTGCTGTGCATCGGGCTGGGCAAGGACCGGACGGACCCGAACCGGATGCAGTACGACGAAGGGCTGTACTTCAAGAGCGCCGGGGAGATGGCCTCACGCTTCCCCGATCGGCCGGACGTCGTCGAGAACACGCTGAAGATCGCGGACGAAGTCGACCTCGTCTTCGAGAAGAAGTACTTCCTCCCGCAGTTTCCGCTCCCCGAGAGCCACTCTGACGAAAACGACTATCTCGAGCACCTCGCCCTCGAGGGGGCCCGGCAACGCTACGGAGACCCTCTCCCGCCCGAAGTGCGGGAACGCTTCGATTACGAGATGGGGGTCATCAAGGGGACGGGGTACGCGGGGTACTTCCTCATCACGCAGGACTTCATCCGCTGGGCGCGGGATCACGACATCCCCGTCGGACCGGGGCGAGGTTCCGCCGCGGGCTCCCTCGTCGCGTACGCACTCGGGATCACCAACCTCGACCCGATCGCCTTCGACCTCCTCTTCGAGCGCTTCCTGAATCCCGAGCGGATCTCGATGCCGGACATCGACATCGACTTCTGCTACGAGCGGCGCGCGGAGGTGATCGACTACACCCGCCAGAAGTACGGCAAGGACGCCGTCGGGCAGATCATCACGTTCGGCACCATGAAGAGCCGCGCCGTGATTCGCGACGTAGGCCGCACACTCGGCTTCGAGCCGTCCGAAACCGACCGGATCGCCAAGCTCATCCCGAACGCCCCCGGGCAGGCCTTCACCGTCCAGGAAGCGGTCGACGGCCTGAAGGAAGTGAAGGAGATCTACAGGTCCGACGAACGGCACCGGCAGCTGTTCGACTACTCCATCACCCTCGAGGGCCTCTCGCGGCACGCGTCGGTACACGCAGCCGGCGTGGTGATCGCTCCCGGCCCGCTGGACGATTACGTACCGGTCAGCGTCCAGACCGGAAAGAACGGCGGCGGCGACGACGACGCGATGGTCGTCACACAGTACGACATGAACTGCCTGGAAGACGCGGGCATGCTCAAGATGGACTTCCTGGGCCTCAAGACCCTCACGGTCATCCACGATGCCGTGGTGATGGTCCGGGCACGCCACGGGAAGCTTGCCAACCCCGAGACGGGCGAGGAATACGAGACCATCGACGACGTCCCCCTGGACGACCCGGCGGTCTACCGGATGATGGCCCGCGGGGGAACGCTGGGCATCTTCCAGTTCGAGTCGAACCTCGCGAATGACAAGCTGCGCGCGATGCGCTGCGACCGCTTCGAGGACCTCGTCGCGACGAACGCGCTCATCCGTCCCGGCCCGCTCGACTCCGGCATGACCGACGTCTTCATCCAGCGGAAGCTCGGAAAACAGGCCGTCTCGTTTCCACACCCCGACCTCGAGAAGGTGCTGGAGCCGACGTACGGCGTGATCGTCTATCAGGAA
This sequence comes from Gemmatimonadota bacterium, assembly GCA_030827315.1. Classification (GTDB taxonomy): domain Bacteria; phylum Gemmatimonadota; class Gemmatimonadetes; order Longimicrobiales; family Gaopeijiaceae; genus UBA2589. Next base: position 3,463 of record JAURER010000079.1, read on the forward strand.
CAGGTGATGCGCATCGCATCCGAGCTCGCCGGCTTCACGCTCGGCGAGGCGGACGTGTTGCGAAAGGCGGTGGGCAAGAAGGACGCCGAGCTCATCCGAAAGGAGCTCGACCGGTTCGTGGGGCGGGCCGTGGAGCGCGAGGTCGACCGCCGCGTCGCGGAGGATCTCGCCGAGCAGATCGAGACCTTCGGTCGTTACGGCTTCAACCGCAGTCATTCCGCCGCGTACTCCCTGATCTCGTATCAGACGGCGTGGCTCAAGGCGCACTTTCCGGCCGAGTTCATGGCCGCGCTGCTCTCCTCGGTGCTCGACAGCACGGACAGCGTCGTGAAGTACATCGGCGCCTGCCGCGACCTGCCGCGCTACCTGCCCAAACTCGACCAGCCCGTGGAGGTGCTTCCGCCCGACGTGAACGAGTCCGGCTGGAAGTTCACCGTCACGGAGTCGGGAGGCATCCGCTTTGGGCTCGGGGCGGTCAAGGGCGTCGGGCTCGGCGCCGTGGAATCCATCCTCGGGGCCCGGCGCGACGGCCGCTTCACGTCGTTCTTCGACTTCCTGCAACGCATCGACATCCGCGCGCTCAACAAGAGAGCGTGCGAGGCACTCATCGCGGCGGGGGCCCTCGACGCCTTCGGGCATCGTGCGCAGCTGCTCGCGGGGCTCGACACGGCGTACGGGGAGGTCCAGGCGCGCCAGGTGGAAATCGACAGCGGCCAGGGGTCTCTCTTCGGTGACGCGTCGACGCTTCCGCGCTCGGCACCCTCGCTGCCGAACCTCCCCGAGTGGCAGGAGCACGAACGACTCGCCCGCGAGAAGGCCGCGCTCGGCTTCTTCATTTCGGGCCACCCGCTCGACCGCTACCGGGAGGTGGTCCGCGCGTTCGAGCCGGTATCGTCCGACACGCTCGCGGAGCGCCCGGGACAGTCGGTCGAATTCCCGTGCGTCGTGACATCCGTCGTGCGCCAGATTTCGAGGAAGAACAACGCCGAGTGGGGAAAAATCACCGTCGAGGACTTCAACGGGACCGCCACCGTCCTCGCGTTCCGCGAGACGTGGCAGACGTACAAGGACGTCCTTCAGCAGGACGCGGTGGTGCTCGTCACCGGCAAGGTGAGCAGCAACGAGCGCGACGAGGAGGACCCACCCGTCTTCCTCGATGCGGCGCGGCCGCTCGAGGACGTGGCCAGTGGAGGCGAGCTGGCCATCCAGATCGAGCTGGAGCTGGACAGGAAGGTTCCTCAGGACGTCTTCGCGGAGGCCCGTCGCGTGCTCGCGGCGCACCCGGGTGCCTCGCCGGTCTGGTTGCAGGTGGGTCAGGACAACGGAGAACCGGCCCCGAAGCTCCGTTCGCGTTCACTGCACTCCGCGCCCGACGCGGAAACCGTCGAGGCGCTTCAGAAGCTCTTCGGGCCCGGCAACGTCCGGCTGGTTCGCGCAGTGATTCCCAAGGTCGACACCACGGAATCGGACCGTCGCGCCTTCTGGAGAGACCGGGCGAACCGGGGGTAGGCCGCCGGGTAGCCCGTCGTCATGAATAGCTCCCCGCACGCCCACGCCCCCTTCCGTTTCCCCCCGCTGCGCGCGGGACTGCTCACCTTCGCGGTGCTCGCCTCGGTGTCGTGCGGTCCTTCCGACCCGGTCGCCCGCGTGGCGAGCCGCCTGAGCGCCGTCGAGTCGGCCCGGCCGTTCACCCTCCCCGACCAGACGCTCGTCTCCCACACCGGCGACCCGTTCAACGTGCGCACGGCCACGGCCGGCCGCCTGACGCTGCTCTTCCTCGGCTACACCTACTGCCCGGACGTCTGCACCCGGCAGATGGCGACGGCGAACGCCGTGCTCGGACAGCTCACCGAGGCGGAGCGGAACCGGGCGATGGTGCTCTTCGTGACCGTCGATCCGGAACGGGACACGCCGGACCGGCTCGCAGAGTGGATGGAAGGCATGCGCGCGCCCGCCGTCGGTGTCCGAGGCTCGCGGGCGGAGCTCGAGGAGCTACTGGCCGGGATGGGCTTCGCGATGCCCCCCGTGACGAGTCGGGAGCCCATCGAGGGCGGCGGGCCGCACGCCTATCTCGTGCCGCATCCGTCTTCGCTCTTCCTCGTCATGCCCGACGGAAGGGGTCGCTTCGAGTACCCCTACGCATCGACACGGCCGGCGGAGGTGGCCGCCGACCTCCGGACCCTCATGGCGCTGGACTGGCCGGGCGCCCCGGAGAGCCCGTCGATGGCCGGGGTCGTGGTGCCCGGCGGTCTACACGAAGTGTCGGAGTCGACGCTCGGCAGGACGGTGGCGGGTGTCATCACCATCCGGGACGCCCACATCCCTGCGGATCCCCGTGCCCGCACCCTCCCGGTGTACGCGGAGATCGACAACGCGGGCGCGGACGACGCGCTCGTCGGCTTCCTGACGGACATCGCCGAGGTCGGCAGGGTCGAGGCGATGGTGGAGCAGGACGGCGCGTCCTCGATGCAGACGACGTCCGAGCTCGGCCTGCCGACGGGGACCACGCTCTCGCTGCTTCCGGGCCAGCGGCAGGGGAGCCTGAGGGAACTGCTCGAGGTGCCGTCCGAGGGGGACACCGTGGAAGTGATCTTCCTCTTCGAGTCGGGCGCCGAGATCCCCGTCCGTGTGCCCGTCGTCGACCCGGACTCGAGGGGCCCGGGCGCCTGATCGGACGTTCGGCTCCGGCGCGCGCCCTTTCGCCGCCCCCGCCCCGCCGGCCTCCGGTCTCTTCCAATCATCATCTGACCCTGTGAGACTTGTCGTCTCCCCCCGAGCGCCATGGAAAAGAGCGTCCCGGCAGGGATTTCGACCTTCCGTGAACGACCCGACACGCAGGCATGTCATGACTACGAAGCAGATTCTCTCCGCGCTCGGCATCGAAGACGTGAACCCCGGCGGCTTCGCCGGTGAATGGGTCGGTTCCGGCC
>JAURER010000014.1 GCA_030827315.1 Gemmatimonadota bacterium
CTGCTCCAGGCCGACCTTCTCGAGGAGCTGGGGCGGAAGGAGGAGAGCGCGGAACTCCTCGACCAGGCCGTCCTCATCTGGCCGTACGAGATCCGGCTGCACGAGCGACTCGCAAGCCTCCGAGCGGAGCTCGGAGACCTTCACGCGACCGTCCGGGAGCGGGCGGCGATCGTGGCGCTCGACCCGGCGGATCGCGCCGAGGCGCTCTATCGTCTCGCCGTGGCCCAGCACGAGGCCGGCGACGGCGCTGCAGCCCGCCGCTCGGTCATGCACGCCCTGGAGATCGCACCGAACTACGACGAGGCTCTCGAGCTCCTCCTCGTCATCCGGGGCGCAGGGTCGTGATCGCGTCGCGCTCCGTGCTCGTGCTCGTGGCCATGCTCTCGACCGCGGGAGGCGCAGCCCTGCTGCGGTCCGCCCCGGACGGAACGCGACCGACGATTCCGCACGACGCCCCGCGGGCGACGCGGGGCGCCCAGGACCCGAACGCGCCGTACGACGGGCAGTACCACTTCGCGCGCGTCCGCTTCTCCCCGGGCGGTCAGGGAAGCTTCGGCGGATTCGGACGCCGGAGGGGCGGCCGGGGCGGCGCCATGTGGGCGCACGACTATCCGCGCGCCGACTACAACTTCCTCGCGATCCTGCGCGAGACCACCTTCGTCCGCACCCACCGCACCGCGAGCAACGTGGTGGCCTTCGACGACCCCGATCTCTCCCTGCATCCTGTCTCCTACATCGTCGAGGTTGGCGCCTGGAACCCGACCGACGAGGAGGCCGAGGCCCTGGGTGCGTACCTCCTCAAGGGAGGGTTCCTGATCGTCGACGACTTTCGCGGACCGTACGAGCTCGACAATCTGGCGTTCCACCTGAAGCGGGCCCTGCCGGATCATGCGCTGCTCCCGGTGGCTGAAAGCGACGACATCTTCGATTCGTTCTTTCGCATCAGCCCGAGCGAGGTCGTGCCGCCCTATGGCGGATATCCTCCGCTCTGGTACGGCATCTACGAGGACAACGACCCGGAACGGCGCATCATGGTCATGATCAACGCGAACAATGACATGGCCGAATACTGGGAGTTCTCGGACTACGGGTACTACCCGATCGATCTGGCGAACGAGGCGTACAAGCTCGGAGTCAACTACGTGGTGTACGCCCTCACGCACTGATGGATACGACGGGCCGGCAGGCCCACCGCTCGACGGCAACGACATCAACCGCCGGCACGCCCGGCCCCATGGCAACGGAGAGACACCTTGGCTGACGACGCGATCGGTACCGTACGACTGGACGACGCGAACGACGTCGCGCTGGCCGACCGGTTGAAGAGCGGGCGCGAGCAGATGATCGGCGAGCTTCGCAAGCTGATCATCGGGCAGGAGGAGGTCATCGACCAGGTCCTGCTCTCGCTCTTCGTGGGTGGCAACTCGCTGATCATCGGCGTGCCCGGACTCGCCAAGACCCTTCTCATCCACTCGATCGCGCAGGTGGTCGACCTAAGGTTCTCGCGCATCCAGTTCACGCCCGACCTGATGCCGTCCGACATCACGGGTACGGACATCATCCAGGAGGACGCCGCGACGGGCACCCGGTCGATGGTTTTCGCTCCGGGCCCCGTGTTCGCCAACATCATCCTGGCCGACGAGATCAACCGCACACCGCCCAAGACGCAGGCGGCGCTGCTCGAGGCCATGCAGGAGCACCGGGTCACCGTGCAGGGCCGCACCTACACGCTCGACGAGCCGTTCTACGTCTTCGCCACGCAGAACCCGATCGAGCTCGAGGGCACGTACCCGCTGCCCGAGGCGCAGCTCGACCGTTTCATGTTCGAGATCGCCATCGAACACCTCGGCGAGGACGAGGAGCTCGAGGTCATCCGCTCGACCACCGGCAACCTGAACCCCGTGTTCAGCCACGCGGTCACGGGCCCCGACCTCATCGCGTTCAAGGAGCTCGTTCGCCGGGTCCCGGTGTCCGAGTCCGTGCTTCGGTATGCCGTGGGCCTCGTGCGCACGACGCGCCCGGGCCCCGACAGCCCGGACTTCGTGAAGAAGTGGGTCGCCTACGGCGCCTCGCCGCGCGCGGCGCAGTACCTCGTTCTCGGCGCGAAGGCGCGCGCACTCACCCTGGGCCGGTACCACGTGACGTTCGACGACATCCAGGCGCTCGCTCAGCCGGTCCTGCGCCACCGCGTCCTCACCAACTTCCACGCGGAGTCCGAGGGCAAGACCTCGTCGGAGCTCGTGAAGATGCTGCTCGAGCATACCCGAGTGCCCACCTCGGGCATGTAGGGAGCGCTCCGCTTGTCCACGCTACGTACCCGTACCGCCGCAGCCGGCGCGCAATTTCTCGACCCTGCCGTACTCGGGCGCATCGGGAACCTCGAGCTGCTTGCGCGCACCGTCGTGGACGGCTTCCTGACCGGACTGCACCGGTCCCCCTACCTCGGCTTCAGCACGGACTTCGCCGAGCACCGTCCGTACGATCCCGGCGACGACATCCGGCGCATCGACTGGCGCCTCTACGCGCGCACGGACCGCTACTACATCAAGCTTTTCGAGGCGGACACCAACGCGAACTTCTCGGTGCTCCTCGATCTCTCGGCATCGATGAGCTACGGGAGTCACTCGCTCACCAAGCTCGACTACGCGCGCTACCTGGCCGCGTGCCTTTCGTACTTCTCGAGCAGGCAGCGCGACCGCGTGGGGCTGGTCACGTTCGACCACGAGATCGTGGACTACGTGCCGCCGTCCATGAAACACCTGGACACGATTCTGCACACGCTCGATCGGGCGCAGGCCGGACGGCCCGGTCGTCTGGACGAGCCGCTCCTCAACGTCACCGAGCTGCTGGGCCGCAAGGGTATCCTTGTGGTCATCTCCGACTTCTACGAGGACCCCGACGCGGTGCTCGGCGCCGTCGGTCCTCTCCGGGCACGCGGCCACGACGTGATCGTCTTCCACGTCATGGACCCGTACGAGCTGAGCTTTCCGTTCGACGAGGCGTCGGGCTTCGAGGATCTGGAAACGGGTGAGCAGATCCCGGTGATTCCGGGCAAGTTGCGTGAAGACTATCTGCGGATGGTCGACGCGCATCTCGCGGCCCTCAAGAAGCGGTTCACGGATCACCGCATCGATTACACGCTTCTCGACACGTCGAGGCCGCTCGACGTGGCGCTCTTCCAGTATCTCCTCGCGCGCGAGCGACTGAGCAGGAAGCGATGAGTCTCGGTTTTCTCATCCCCCTCTTCCTGCTCGGCATGGCGGGCGTCGTCGTGCCGATCGTGGTGCACCTCACGCGGCGGCAGCGAAGGAACGTGGTGCATTTTCCGTCGCTCATGTTCCTGCAGAAGATCCCGTACCAGGAGCAGCGTCGGCGCCGCATCCAGCACTGGTTCCTCCTGTCGCTGCGGGCGCTCGCGCTCGCGCTGGTGGCCATCGCGTTCGCGCGCCCGTTTCTGGACCGCAGCGGCTCGGGCGGCATCGGCTCGGGTGGCCCGCGCGAGATCGTGGTGCTCGTCGACCAGTCGTACAGCATGGCGATCGCGGACCAGATGGAGCAGGCACGCGACGAGGCCCGTCGGATCTTCGACGGCATGGGCCCGCTCGACCGCGCGTCGCTCGTGACCTTCTCGCGCGGCGCGCGCGTCGTCGCGCGCTCGAGCTCGGACCGGCTGCGGCTGCGCGGCGCAGTGGACACGGTCACCGTTTCGTCGGAAGCCACGCGGTACGGCCCAGCGCTGAAGGTGGCCCAGACCATTCTGGAGGAATCCACGCTCCCGACGGGCGAGGTGTACCTCGTCAGCGACTTCCAGCGAAACGGATGGAGCGGCGACGAGGGCGTTCGCCTCCCCGCGGGCTCGTCCGTCGTGACCGTGCCACTCGGCGACGGCGCAACCGTGGACAACGCCCTCGTTTCGGACGTCGTGCTCCCCCGTCAGATCGTCGGTGGTCGCGAGCGGATCACCGCCACCGCGCGGGTCGTCCGACGCGGTGGGACCGAGCCTCGCGAGACCTCCGTCGCGCTTGAGATCGACGGCCAGGAGATCCAGAGCCGAGCCGTGACGCTCGAACCGGACGCCGCAACGGCCGTGACCTTCCAGCCGTTCACGCTCTCCCAGCCGCACACGCGCGGCACGGTGCGCCTTTCTCCCGACGCGCTCTCCGCCGACGATTCGCATCACTTCGTACTGTCGCCCGGTTCGTCACTGGGCGTGCTCGCCTTCGAGGGAGCCCGCGCCGCGGGCGAGGTGAGCCTGTACCTGCGCGGTGCGCTCGAGATCACGGAAGACGGGCGTTTCGACGTGCGGGCGCGGCGCGGTGCGGCGGTGCGTCCGGTCGATCTCGAGGGCGTGCAGGCGGTATTCCTCAACGACGCACAGATCGACGGCGCCTCCGCCGAACGGATCCGAGACTTCGTCTCGGAGGGCGGCGGCGTGCTCGTGGCGATGGGACAGGACGGTACGTGGCCCGCTTCCGCCGCGGACATGCTCCCGGGCACCCTCGGCGCCGCGGACGACCGGATCGAGGGCCGGGGCGGACGCCTCGGCTACCTCGACTACGATCACCCGGTGTTCGAGATCTTCTCCGGACCCCGCAGCGGAGACTTCACGGGCGCCCGCTTCTTCCGCGCCCGCCGGTTCGAGGCCTCGGACTCCGCGGCCGTGCTCGCCCGTTACGACGACGGCTCCCCCGCCCTCGTGGAACGACGCATCGGGCGGGGTCGCCTGCTGGTGTGGACGTCGTCGCTCGACGCCTTCTGGAACGACCTGGCGCTTCAGCCCGTCTACCTCCCGTTCGTTCACCGGCTCACCGAGTACCTGGGTGGACGCGCCGAGCCGGTGCCCTGGTTCGTGACCGGCCAGGTGGTCGACCTCGCCGACCCCACCGCGCTGGAAACGGCGGGACTGGTCTCCTCCGAGGCCGCCGGGCTCGCGGAGGGACTCGAGCAGGTCGCGCTGCGGCCGTCCGGAGAGACGACCGCCCTTCCCGCCACGGAAGGGCCGCGCTATCTGCCACTCGACGAGCACGGATTCTACACCGTCCGTCAGCCGGGCTCCGAGCCGGATCGCCCGTTCGTGATCGCCGTGAACGTGGATCTGGAAGAGTCGAACCTGACGCGGATCGACGCGGCGGAGCTCGCGCTCCAGATCGAGGCCCCGACGGCCGGCCCCGGCGCCGGACCACGCCTGGGCGAGCCGGCTGCGCTCGGTCGCGAGGACCAGGAGCGGCGTCAGGGCGTGTGGCGGTGGCTCCTCCTGCTCGCGCTGGCGCTCTTCGCGGCGGAGACGGCGCTGTCGAACTGGGTGTCGCGCCGGACGGACGGCGCCGCACGGGCAGCCGCGGTCTAGGGGCAGGAATGCAACCGGGGTCGAAACACACTCGACCTCCGACGATGGCGGGTGGCGTCGCACCCGGCGTAGGTTGGGTGCATCGCCGCACAAGGAGGCGGACATGAGGGATTCGGAGAGGCGTCAGACCCGGAATCGCATCGAGGACGTGGTGCGAGGCGTTCGCTGGCGCTGGCGCGCGCGCCTCGCGCTTCGGGGACTGGTGCAGGTCGTTGCGGTCACCGCGGCCGTCGCCTTCCTCTCCGCCATCACGCTGGAGCGCCTGCGCTTCGCACCCCAAGCCGTCCTCTGGCTTCGCGTCCTGACGTGGAGCACCGTCGCGGGCTCGATCGGCTGGTTCCTGGTGCGCCCCCTGCTGCGCAAGGTCACGGACGCGCAGGTTGCGCTGTATCTGGAAGAGCATGAGCCGTCGCTCGAGTACGCGATCACCAGCGTCCTCGACGAAGGGTCCCGCACGGCCTCGCCCGACCTGACCCGCCGCGTGAGCGAGATCGCCCTGGAGCGCGCGCGTTCGGTGCAGTACGGCCGGCGGGTCGAGCAGAGCGGACTCTACCGCTTCGCCGGGGCACTCACCGCGATCGTGGTGCTCGCGCTGTCCGCGACACTCCTCGGCCCGGAACACCTGCGCTACGGCCTCGGCGCGCTGCTCCGGCCGGCCACCGATGCGGCCGACGTGAACCCGTATTCGGTGGCGGTGCAGCCCGGTGACGTCACCATCGCGCGCGGAACCGACCAGATGGTCACCGCGGCGCTGGGCGGCTTCGAATCCGCGGATGCGTCGATCTTCATGAAAGGCGAGTCCGAGCAGTCCTTCCAGCGCCTGAGCATGCTGCGGGCGCTCGAGGGGGGCTTCGAGGTTCTTCTGCTCAGCGTGAACGAGCCCACCGAGTATTTCGTCGAGGCGACGGGCATCCGCTCCCCGACGTTCTCCATTGACGTGGCCGATCTGCCGTACGTCGATCGGATCGACCTGACGTACAACTTCCCCGGCTACACCGGGCTGCAGCCCCGCACCGTCGAGGACGGGGGCGACGTCGCGGCCCTGCGCGGCACCGTCGTCGAGCTCGCGATCGAGCCTACCATGATCACCCCCGGCGGCGTCCTCTTGATCGACGGCGAGCCCGCCGGCGATCTCACCCTCCGGGACGACGGAACGCTCACCGCACGATTCACCGTGGGCGACGCGAGCTTCTACGCCATCGAGCTCGCGCGTGTCGACAACGAGGAGCTCGTACCCGCCTCGCCCGAGTACCGCATCGACGTCCTCACCGATCTCGAGCCGTCCGTCAGCTTCTCGCGCCCCGGACGGGACATGCCCGCGTCGGCGATCGAGGAGGTGTACCTCGAGATGCGCGCCGACGACGACTACGGGATCGGGGACGTGCGTCTCGTCTACTCCGTAAACGGAGGCGAGGAGGACACCGTGACCGTGTTCCGCGCGGGGGGATCGCCTTTGCGGGAGGTCTCGGCCGGTCACACGCTCTTCCTCGAGGAGTGGGACCTCGAGGTCGGCGACCTCGTCTCCTATTACGCGATCGCGCGTGACAACCGCTCGGCGGGAACGAACCGTGTCGTCACCAGCGACATCTACTTCCTGAACGTGCGCCCCTTCGATCGCGCGTATCGCCAGGCGGAGCAGCAGGGCGGCGGGGGCGGCGGCGGGGGAGGCCAGGGCGCCGAGACCGCGCTGTCGGAGACCCAACGTCAGATCATCGCGGCCACCTTCAACCTCATCCGTCAGCGCGACACCTACGCCGGAGAGGAATTCAGCGAGAACGTCGTGAGCGTCGCCCTCGCGCAGGGGCGGCTCAAGGACCAGGTCACGACGCTGCTCCAGCGCATGCAGAACCGCGGGCTGACCCAGACCGACCCGGGCTTCCGCGACGTGTCGGCCATTCTTCCCAAGGCGTTCGAGGCCATGGAGCGCGCCCAGGCGAAGCTCGGCTCGGAGGAGCTACGCGACGCGCTCCCCGACGAGCAGGAGGCCCTGCGCTACCTGCAGCAGGCCGAGGAGACGTACGAGAGCTACGTGCAGCAGCAGGAGAGCGGCGGAGGCGGCGGAGGCGGCGGACAGCAGGCGGCCGACGATCTGGCCGATCTCTTCGAGCTCGAGCTCGACAAGCTCAAGAACCAGTACGAGACGGTTCAGCGCGGTCAGCAGCAGCAAGCGGACAACCAGGTCGACGAGCTCCTCGAGGAGCTCAGGGAGCTCGCTCGCCGGCAGGAGCAGATGGCCGAGCGGCAGCAGCGCCGGGCAGCCCAGAACCAGGGTGGCGGCGCGGGTGGCGGCGACGCGCAGCGAGAACTCGCGGAGCAGACCGAGGAGGCCGCGCGGGAGCTCCAGCGGCTCGCCCGTGAGATGGACAACCGCGAGCTGGAGCAGACCGCACGACAGCTCCAGCAGGCCGCCGAGGCGATGCGTCAGTCCGCCGCGTCGTCCGGTTCGCAGTCGAGCGCCGAGGCGAGCTCGGCGTTACGGCGTCTCGAAGACGCGCAGCGTCAGCTTCAGAGCGCCCGCTCGGAACGCTCGCGGCGCGACGCCGAGCAGGCGATCGCCAACGTCGAGGAGCTTCAGCGGCAGCAGCGAGAGATGATCTCAGACGTACGCGACCTTCCGCGAGAGCGCGGTCCGGAGCGGCAGCGGGACATCGACCGGCTTCGCGAACAGAAGGAGCAGATGAACGACGCCGTCGCGGAGCTCGAGCGCGGGCTCTTCGATGCGGCAAGCGCCGGCCAGGCGGACAATCCCGAGGCGGCACGCCGGCTCCAGGAAGCCGCGAAGCAGATCGGGGAGTCGAAACTCAAAGAGAAGCTCCAGTATACGCGCGGGACCATCGAGCAGTGGGATCCCGAATCGGCGGTGACGATGGAGCTCCAGATCGAAGGGGATCTCCAGTCGCTACGCGACCAGCTCGAGCAGGCGCGCGATGCGTCGACGCAGACTGCCGAGAACCCCATGCGCGAGGCGCTCGACGAAACGAGAGACCTCGTGCGCGGGATGGAAGCGATGGAGCGCCGCCTCGACGCGCGTGGTCAAGCCGGTGAGGAGGGCGAGGAAGGTCAGCGGGGCGAGAGCCAGGAAGGCCAGAGTGGTCAACCGGGTCAGCAGGGCCAGACTGGTCAGCAGGGCCAGACCGGTCAGCAGGGCCAGGCCGGTCAACAGGGTCAGGCAGGCCAGCAGGGCCAGGCCGGGACCATGGACCGTCAGGGCGGCGGAGGCGGGGGCGACGGCCTCGTCGGCGACCGGTACGCCGGCTCGCCTTTCGGGGGCGCGACCCGAGGGGGCCCGCGCGACTTCTCCCCCGAGGAGATCCGCCAGTATCAGAGCGAGTTCCGCGAGCGCGCGAGCCAGGTCCAGGAGCTGCGCGGAGACCTCCGCGAAGCCAACCGCTCGACCCAGGACCTCGACGCGATTCTGCAGACGCTCCAGCGCTTCCAGGACGACGATCTCTTCGCCGACCCCGAGGCCCTCGCGACGCTGCACGACGACATGCTGAACCGGTTGAAGCGCCTCGAGTTCGGACTTCGACGCGAGGTCGAGGGGGAGAGCGACCGCAGGGCCACGCTCACCGGCGGCGACGACGTGCCCGACGGGTATCGCCGGCTGGTCGAGGAGTACTACCGGGCGCTGGCCCGCGGAGGCACGGGGCCGGGAGGTCGCTGATACCGGACGGAGGCCTCCTCCGGCGGGGGCGACCCGCGAACCCGGCACCCGACGGACCGGGCTGACGCGGGCCGGCCGCCGGTCGGAGCACGCCCCTCCGATCGGCGGCGGGAAGCGGTTAGATTCTCGGCCGCACCACGGCCCCGACACGCGGCCACAGCCGTCGAAGCCGGTGGTGCGGGCGGCGCGACGCCTCGCAGCCGCCCATGTCCCCACCCTCGAGCAACCCTCCGATGTCCGGTCCGCAGTTCATCTACCACATGCACCGCCTCTCGAAGATCGTCCCGCCCAAGCGGGAGATCCTCAAGAACATCAACCTCTCGTTCTACCCCGGCGCCAAGATCGGCGTCGTGGGCCCGAACGGGTCCGGAAAGAGCTCGCTGCTCCGGATCATGGCGGGCATCGACACGGACTTCCTCGGAGAGGCGTGGGCCGCCAAGGGCACCCGGATCGGGTACCTGCCGCAGGAACCGGAGCTCGACTCCAGCCTCGACGTGCGGGGCAACGTGGAGCTCGCCGTCGCGGAGACGCGTGACCTCCTGAAGCGCTTCGAGGAGGTGAACCTGAAGTTCGGCGAGGTGACCACCGACGAGGAGATGAACGCGCTCATCGAGGAGCAGGCGAAGCTGCAGGACCGCATCGACGCCTCGGGCGCCTGGGAGCTCGACCGGAGAGTGGAGATCGCCATGGACGCGCTGCGTCTGCCCCCGGGGGACGCCGACGTCGACACGCTCTCGGGTGGCGAGAAGCGCCGCGTGGCGCTCTGCCGCATCCTTCTCGAGCAGCCCGACATGCTCCTGCTGGACGAGCCTACGAACCATCTCGATGCCGAGTCGGTCGGCTGGCTGGAGCATCACCTCGCCGAGTTTCCGGGCACCATCGTCGCCATCACGCACGATCGGTACTTCCTGGACAACGTCGCCCAGTGGATCCTGGAGCTCGACCGCGGCCAGGGCATCCCGTGGAAGGGCAACTACTCCTCGTGGCTCGAGCAGAAGCAGGAGCGCCTCCGACAGGAGGAGAAGTCCGAGTCGGCCCGCCAGAAGACGCTCGAGCGCGAGCTCGATTGGATCCGGATGTCGCCCCGGGCCCGGCAGGCGAAGGGAAAGGCGCGCATCAACGCGTACGAGGAGCTGCTCGCCGCCGACGAGCGGGAGCAGGTGCGGACCGCCGAGATCCTCATCCCCAAGGGGCCGAGGCTCGGCAACGTCGTCATCAAGGCGGACCACGTCTCCAAGGGATACGGTGATCGCCTGCTCATCGACGACCTCTCGTTCGACGTGCCCCCGGGGGCGGTGGTCGGCATCATCGGCGGCAACGGCGCCGGAAAGACGACGCTCTTCCGCATGATCGTAGGACAGGAGCAGCCGGACTCGGGCAAAATGGAGCTCGGCCAGACCGTGCAGCTCTCCTACGTGGACCAGTCGCGCGAGCAGCTCGCCGGAGAGAAGACGGTCTTCGAGGAGGTGAGCGGCGGACTGGACGTGCTCCAGTTCGGGCGCGCCGAAGTGAACCCTCGCGCCTACCTTTCGTGGTTCAACTTCCGCGGCGCCGACCAGCAGAAGAAGGTCGGGGTGCTGTCCGGCGGGGAGCGGAACCGCCTGCACCTCGCGAAGCTCCTGAAGTCCGGCGGCAACGTGATGCTCCTCGACGAGCCGACCAACGACCTCGACGTCGACACGCTGCGCGCGCTCGAGAACGCGATCCTCGACTACGCGGGATGCGTGCTCGTCATCTCCCACGACCGCTGGTTCCTCGATCGCGTGTGCACGCACATGCTCGCGTTCGAGGGTGACTCGAAGGTGGTCTGGTTCGAAGGCAACTTCCACGAATACGAAGAGGACAAGCAGCGCCGCCTCGGCGATGAGGCGCTGCAGCCGCACCGCCTCAAGTACCGGAAGCTCGTCCGCGACTGACGCGGGCGTTGTCCCGCCCGGAGCCGACGGCGTACTGTTGGCCCGACGCATCGACTCCGGAGAGATCCTTGGCCCGAAAGAGAAGGCAATCCAGGGGATCGAAGCGGGCACACGCCGGTGAATCCCGTACCGACGGCGAGACGCCCGACGGCGAGGCGCCCGACGGCGGGAGGCCCGACGCCGGCACCGAGGCCGCGAAGCCGGCGCAGCCCGATGGTGAGCGCGTCCGGGCGGGCGACCCCCGACCGAAGCTCAGCGCGGACGCGCTCCTCGCCCTCTCGGAAATGCGGTCGCAGGGCTTCGTGATGCCGGGTGAGCGGGTGGTCGAACTCGGCGCGAACACGTCCGACCAGGATCGCGACCGGCTCATTGCGGCGACCATGGCCCAGGTCGAGATGCAGGAGGCCATCTACCGCGTGCCTGCCGCCGTGCGGCGCGATACGGGCATCAAGGCAGGCGTCGCGGGCACACTCCTCTTCGTCGCGCTCATGGTCGGCGTGTGGCCGCCCGGGATCGTGGTGCCGGATCCCCCTTCGACACTGACCGAGCGGGATGCGCTCACGGGCCTGCGCGTCACGCTTCTGCTGCAGGCGCAGCAGATCGAGGCATTCCGGGTGACAGAGGACCGGCTCCCGGTGTCCCTCGAGGAAGCGGGGGCTCCGTTCGACGGCGTCCGATACCTGCGCTCGGGCAACCGGGTCTACCAGCTCGTCGCATACAGACCGGACGGCGAGCCGGTCATCTTCGACTCGGCAGCGCCCGCGCCCGAATTCGATGCGCTCGTCCGAAGCTGGCTCTCGCCCTGGAACGGCGCGTGAGCCACGCGCGGAGGCACCCGTGATCCGGCGGAGGCTCACGGCCGCCGACTCCATGGTCGTCATGGCCGCCTTCGTCCTCGTGGGCGTCTCCGTGGGACCCACGCTGAGGGCCCTTGCCTTCCGCGGCCTCGTGGAGCGCGCGGTCGCGGGCGTGGAGGCGCTGCGCGGCCACGCCCTCGACGCTCGGGCCCGCGGGGGCGCATGGCCCACCGCGACACGCGCGGGGCTGGCGCCACCCGAGCTCGGAGGGGTGTACGCGGGCGACTCGGCGCTCACCTTCCCCGGCTACGCCCTCGAGTGGCGCACGCTGTCCGTCGTCGAATTCCTGGAGGCCCCGGCGACGACGCCCTCCGGCCTCCCCGGCGACGCTCCGCCCGCTTCCGTGGCACGGGAGATGATTCCCTCCGTCCGACCCCTGGGCGCGATCGTGCTCCACTCGTCGAACACCTCTCTCCTGGCCGAGATGCTCGCGCGCTGGGGGCCGGGCGCCTCGTTCGTGCGGGACACGACCTGGACGATCCTGGTGGGCCGGGAACCAGGAGAACCGACGCCGTAGGGTTGTCACCGGGCCGCGGCCGGCCAGCTTTACCCTCAATGATCAAGATCCTCAGCAGACCCGAGCTAAACGCGGCCGACGCCCTCGCCGCCGTCCGTGAGCATTACGGCCTGGACGGAAGCCTCTCGCCCCTGCCGGGCGAGCGTGACCTGAACTTTCGTCTGGACGCGACCGACGGCCGTCGGTACGTCGTGAAGGCCAGCTCCCCGGACGAGGTCGACGAGATCCTCCACATCGAGGTGGATCTCACGCGGCACCTCGCCCGCCTGACCGAAGGCTTCGCGCCGGACGTCGTGCCGACGACCTCCGGCGAGTGGGTCGCCAGGTACGTCGACGCAGGGGGCCGTGCGCACCGCATCCGGCTGGTCGAATACCTCGAGGGCGGGCTCTTCGCCGACACACGACCGCGCTCCCTGCCACTCCTGGAGGACCTCGGGCGTCGGGTGGCCGAGCTCGACAGCGCCCTCGGCGCCTACCCCGATCATCCGCCGGCGCGCATCGACTTCGACTGGGCGCTGGGGCGCTCGGGCTTGGTGATGGAGCGCTGCTTCGACCTCTTCGGAGGTGAGGAGCTCTCCCTCATCCGATCGGTGCACCAGGCGTGGACCGAGCGCGAGCCGGACTTCCTCGGACTGGGCTCCCAGGTCATTCACGGCGACATCAACGACCACAACGTGCTCGTCTCGCCACCGGGCCAGGGTCCGCGCCGCATCACGGGCATCATCGACCTGGGCGACGCACACTCGGCACCCCGCGTATTCGATCTCGGGATCGCCATCGCGTACGCGATCCTGGGTACGGCCGACCCCCTGATGGCGGCCGCCGCCGTCGCTCGCGGCTTTCATCGGCGCACGCCCCTCAGCACCGACGAGGTCGACGTCGTCTGGGCGCTCACCCGGGCCCGCCTCGGGGCGAGCGTCAGCATCGCCCGCTGGCGACAGCACCAGTCCGGCACGGTGGACCCGTACCTGACGGTCTCCGAGCGACCCGCGTGGGACGTGATCCGTCGACTCGACGAGATCCCGGTGCGCTTCGCCGAGGGCGTCATCCGCGACGCCTGCGGGCTGCCGGCATCGCCCCGCGCGCCGGCACTCGTGGCGTGGCTCGGCAAGCAGAAGTTCGCACCGGTCATGGAGCGCCCGGCATCGGACGAGGAGCTCGTCGTCCTCGACCTGAGCGTGGCGAGTCCGGAGCTGACCGGTCGCGACACCGAGGACACCGGGAGCTTCACCCGTCGCGTCTTCCGGCACATGGAGGACGAGGGCGCCAGCCTGGGGATCGGGCGCTATCTGGAGCCTCGCGCCTTCTATCTAACGGATCTCTTCCGCGGCCGCGCCGGCGACCCCCGGGAACGGCGTACCATCCACCTGGGCATCGACCTCTTCGACCAGCCGGGCGCCGAGGTGCGGGCGCCGATGGCGGGTCGGGTGAAGTCGGTCCGCGACAACGGGGCCCGACTGGACTACGGCCCGACGGTGATCCTCGAGCACGACGGTCCGGACGGGCCGTTCTGGACGCTCTACGGCCACCTGGAGCGCGCGTCCGTGGAGGGACTCGCCGAGGGTGCCGAGGTCGAGGCCGGGCAGTCGATCGCGCGCGTCGGGCCAAGCCCGGAGAACGGCGACTGGCCCCCGCATCTGCACTTCCAGGTCCTGACGGACCTACTCGGTCACGAGGGTCAGTTCCCGGGGGTCGCACTGCCACGCGAGCGCGACATCTGGGCGTCGTTCTCCCCCGATCCCAATCTCGTGCTCCGCCTCCCCGGCCAGACGACCTACGTCGAGCCGGCGGACCCCCTGGAGCGTCGCCGCGCCGCATTCGGTGCCAACCTGAGCCTCTCGTATGCCGAGCCGCTGCACATCGTTCGCGGCCTCGGCACGTATCTCTACGACCCCCGGGGCCGCGCCTGGCTCGACTGCGTCAACAACGTGGCGCACGTCGGACACGAGCACCCGCACGTGGTCCGCGCCGGCCAGCGGCAGATGGGTCTGCTGAACACCAACACCCGCTACCTGCACGAGCGGGTCGTGACGTGGGCCGAACGTCTCGCGGCTCTTTTCCCCGACCCACTGTCGGTCTGTTTCTTCGTCACGTCAGGGTCGGAGGCCAACGAGCTGGCCCTGCGGATGGCACGCGCCCACACCGGCGGGACGGGTATCGTGGCCCTGGAGGGCGGATATCACGGACACACGCAGAGTCTCATCGACGTCAGCCATTACAAGCACGCGAGCCCAGGCGGGACCGGTGCGCCACCCTGGGTCCGGACCGCTCCGATGCCCGACGAGTACCGTGGCCGCTACGGCCGCGACCTCACGGATCGGGCCGACCGCTACGCCGGCCACGTTCGCTCCGCGTTCGCCGAACTCGCGGCCTCGGATCACAGGCCGGCGGCGTTCATCGCCGAGGCCATACTGTCGTGCGGCGGTCAGATCGAGCCGCCGAGCGGATATCTCGCGGCAGCGTGTCGTCACGCGCGGGCGGCCGGCGCGCTGTGCATCGCCGACGAGGTTCAGATCGGCTTCGGCCGCGTGGGCAGCCACATGTGGGGCTTCGAGATCGAGGGCGTCGTTCCCGACATCGTCACGCTCGGCAAGCCCATCGGGAACGGGCATCCCATCGGCGCGGTGATCACGACGCGCGAGATCGCCGCGTCGTTCGCGAACGGGATAGAGTTCTTCAGCACCTTCGGCGGCAACCCGGTCTCCGCGGCCATCGGGCTGGCGGTCCTCGACATCGTGGAGGACGACCGCCTGCAGGAGCACGCCGCGGTGGTCGGCGGCACGCTCAAGGCGAACCTCGCCTCGCTCGCCATGCGCCACGAGTGCATCGGTGACGTGCGGGGGCGGGGCCTCTTCCTGGGGATCGAGTTCGTGCGCGACCGGGCGCGGAGGACGCCCGCGCCCGACATCGCCCGCTACGTCGCGGACCGGGCCGCCGAGCTCGGGGTCCTGCTCAGCACGGACGGGCCCGACCACAACGTCATCAAGATCAAGCCGCCCATGACGTTCGGTCAGAAGGACGCCGAACGACTCGCGGCGACCCTCGACGAGGTCCTCGCGGAAGATTCGGTGCGAAGCCGGGTAGGCGGCTGAGCCGAGCGAGGGGGCTCAACCGAGCCGGGCCGCTTCCGCCTCGGCGAGCGCGTTGATGTCCCGGTTCTCCAGGTGCGCACGCGGCGCGCCTTCCCGCGCCGCCCGGATCAGCGCGAGCCCGAGGCGATCGGTCGAGGTGATGTGGTCCGGCGCGACCCGGTCGAGCAGCGGGTAAAGCGGCCCGAGCACGCGGTAGATCGCGTTGTAGAGCTTCGTGCGCGACGTGACGCCCTTCATCGGCTGGATGTACCCCGGGCGGAAGATCCAGACCGGGCCCTCCGTCATGGCGAGCAGGTGATTCTCGAGTCGTCCCCGGACCCGGGCCCACATGATGCGGCTCTTCTCCGCGCTGTCCGCACCCGTGGCCGAGATGTAGCAGAACGCGATCCGGGGGTTCACCTCTCGCAGCGCGCGGGCCGCCGCCATGGCGAAGTCGTGGGTAAAACGAGCGTAGTCCGCCTCGGACATGCCTGCCGCGGACACGCCGAGACAGAAGAGGCACGCATCGTATCCGCGCAGGCAGTCGAGGACCTCCGCATAGTCGAGGAAGTCGGCGTGAATCAGCTCCTCGACCTTCTCGTGCACGACGCCGCATGTCCGCCGCCCCACCACCAGAACCTTCTCGACGTCCGGATGGTCCAGGCACTCGATCAGCGCCCCCGACCCGATCATCCCCGTCCCGCCGAACAGGACGACCTTCATCGGGCCACGCTACGCCCCCGAGCCCTCGTTGCGGCGGCACGCGGCCGCACGGTGTCGACCGGGCCCGCCGAGATTCCCCGAAGAGGTCTTCGGCCCCGCCGCTGGAGGCGGAACGGAATCCCAGCGGGCCCGGTCACCCATTACTGGGTCACCATGCGGATCAGTCTCTGCAGCCGCTCCTTGTGCTGCTCGAGCTCCGTCACGAGCTCCTCGAGCCGGGTGTACATGTCGGCCCCGGGCTCCTGGTCCGCGCTCTGGGAGTTCGAATACAGATAGTTCATCTGATCACGCAGCATCGGCTGCGGATAGTTCGAGATCGTCTCGTCGGTCAGCAGCGCCCGCTCGATCTCCTCGAGTTCCTTCGCCACGTTCGAGCCCTCCGCCGCCCGCTCCTGGGCGTTCTCGAGCCGCTCGATGGTGGCGTCGGCGTCCTCGATGGCGGCGAGGATCTCCATGCCGAGGTCGAACTGCGCCTGCATGTCGGCGAGGGTCACCCCATCGTCGGCGACCCGCGGATCCACGAGTACGTCGAACGAGCGCTCGAGCACCGAGAGGCCCGACCCCGAATCCACGGTCAGGCGGGCGGAAAACGAGCCGGGCACCACCATCGGACCGCCCCGCGACGAGCCGCTCGGACCCGGCACCATGAGGTCCCACACGAAGCGGTTGAGACCCTCGTCCAGCGTCGGCGCGGCGGCGCCGCGCTCCCGCAGGAACGGAGCGCGCATCTCCTGCGCACGCTCCGTGGTCCGCCCCGGACCGGAGCTTTCGAACGAACGCACCGTCCCGCCCGCGGCATCCAGGATCTCCAGCTTCACGGAACGCACACCACCCGGAAGCATGTAGTCCAGCTCCGCGCCCGGCCGCGAATACTGCGGCTGATCGGGTGTGCCGCCGCCGAATCCACCGAATCCGCCGCCCCGCAGGCGGTAGGCGTCCTCGGGCTGGAAGAAGAAGGCACCGCCCGCGGCCATGGCCTCGTCGGCCTGCCGGAGGGGCGAGAGGTTGTCCATGATCCAGAAGGCACGGCCCATGGTCGCGAGGACCAGGTCGCCCTCCTTCACGCGGATGTCGGTGATGGGCGTGCGCGGCAAGTTGAACTGGAACTTCTCCCAGCTCACCCCGTCGTCGAACGACACGAACATCCCGAACTCCGTTCCGGCGTACAGGAGGCCCTCGCGGACCGGGTCCTCGCGAACCGCGCGGGTCGCATGGTGCGACGGGATTCCGTTGTCACCCGGCGTGAGAAGCGTCCAGCTCTGCCCGTAGTCGTCCGTCCGGTAGATGAACGGCGTGAGATCACCGAGCAGGGTGCGGTAGTAGGCGAAGTACGCCTTGCCCGCATCGTGCGGCGACGGCTCGAGCGTCTGCATGCGACCCTCGGCCGGCATGTCCGGGGGCGTCACATCCGTCCAGGTCCGGCCGCCGTCCCTCGTCACCTGGATGAGACCGTCGTTGGAGCCCGACCAGATCACGCCCGGAGTCACGGGCGATTCCTCGATCGCGTAGATGACCGAGTAGTGCTCCTCGCCCGTGATGTCGCGGGTGATCGGGCTTCCCGACGCCATCTGGCGCTCCGGGCGGAAGGCGGTGAGGTCGGGGCTGATGCGCTCCCACGTCACACCCTCGTCCGTCGTCTTGTGGACGAACTGCGACCCGTGGTAGACGATGCCCGGATCGTGCGGAGACACCTCGATGGGCGAGACGCGCTGGAAGCGGTAGTTCAGGTCCGCCGGGTTCGCACCGTAGAGGTTCTCGAAGCCGACGTAGTACTGCTTCTCCTGACCGGTGTTCTGGCTGTAGCGCCCGAAGCGGCCCTTGCAGTTCGAGTAGACGATCGAAGGGTCACCGGGCTTGGGCACCGCAGGTCCGGTCTCGCACCCGCCGACCGCCTGCCAGTTGCCCTGGTGCCCGCCCTCCGAGCCGGTGCCCGGCGGATTGCTGGGCACGCGAATCGTCGTGTTGTCCTGCTGTCCGGAGTAGAGCCAGTAGGGGAACTGGTCGTCGAGATCGACCGAATAGAGCTCCGCGGTCGGCTGGTTGAACTGCGTCGACCAGGTCCGTCCGCCGTCGAGCGTGACGTTCGCACCACCGTCGTTCGACTGGACCTGGATGAGGGGGTTGTCCGGGTTGATCCACGTGTCGTGGTTGTCACCGTGCGGCGTGGAGACACGCCGGAAGGTGCGCCCTCCGTCCGTCGACTCGAAGCGGCCCTCGTTGTCGACGTAGAGATGGTCCCCGTCCGTCGGATCGGCGGTCACGTTCGTGTAGTAGAAAGGCCGGTTCATGATGCCGCTCTGGGTGCTGACCAGCTCCCAGCTCTCGCCGAAGTCGTCGGAGCGGTAGAGCCCCTGTTCGGGCTCCGGGGCCTCGACGAGCGCGTACACGCGATTCGGCATGTCGGCCGACACGGCGAGGTCGATCTTTCCGATCAGGCCGGAGGGAAGCCCGTCGCGCACGATCCGCCACGTGTCGCCACCGTCCGTCGACTTCCAGATCCCGTTCTCCTCGGCCGAGGCCTCCATTCCGGACAGGATCGTCCAGGGCTGGCGACGGCCCATCCACATGGCCGCGTAGAGCTCGTCCGGGTTGCCCGGGTTGATCTCGAGATCGACCGCGCCGACCGAGTCAGATGCGAAGAGCACCTGCTCCCACGAGCGGCCCGCGTCGCGCGTGCGGTAGACCCCGCGCTCGGCGGAGGTCGCCCAGGGGTTTCCGAGCGCCGCGACATACGCGACGTCGGGGTTGTCGGGATGCACCTCGACGGCCCCGAGCTGACCCATCTCCACGAGACCTCGACGCTCCCACGTCCGGCCGGCGTCGCCGGAGTAGTAGAGGCCCCGCCCGATGATCACGTTCGACCGGATGCCGTCGGACCCCGTGCCCACGTAGACGACGTCGGCGTCGGACGGAGCGACACGGATCGAACCGATGGAACCGGTCTCGAAGTACCCGTCCGAAATCGGCCGCCACGTCGTCCCGTAGTCCTCGGTCTTCCACACGCCGCCACCCGTGGCGCCCATGTAGAAGGTGAACGGATGCGCCGGATGACCGGCGACCGCGGTGACGCGCCCGCCCCGGGATGGACCGACGTTGCGGTAGGCCATGTGCGAGAAGGTGCGCTCGACACTCGACACTTCTTCCTGCGCCTCGAGGGCCGACGACGGCGAGGCCGGCAGGGCCGCGGCGGCGAAGAAGAGCCCGGCCGCCACGGCGGCGGCCCGGCAGGGAATGTCCAACGGGATACGGCTCATGATTCGGTAGCTCCGTTCGATCGTCGATGGACGGTGAGAATGCCCGTCCGGGCATGGAACTTCAACCTGTACGACACCCGGACGGTGCGGTCCGCTGACGGCTGGACCGGTCCGTGGGGGGTTCGACCACGGGCCTCGCCCGCCCCTCTCACGCGAAGCCCCGTGCCCATACGGCGAAGGTGGCGGCCAGCTCGTCGAGCACGTCGTCATCGCTGCGCCCCGAGCGCTTCAGCACGTGGAAGCCGTGGTCGGCGCCCTCGACCACGTGAAGCGTGGGGCGCGGGACGATATCGGCGAGAAGCGGTCGCAGCAGATCCAGGTTGGCCAGGCCGTCGCGCGTGCCCTGCATGAAGAGCGTCGGCAGGCCCACGTCCCGCAGGTGCGCCCCCCGTTCGGCCGAGTCGCGGCCCGCCGCGTGGAGCGGAAATCCGAGGAAGGCGAGACCGCGCACCCCAGGGAGCGGGGCATCCGCGGCGGCGGTCGAGGTCATGCGGCCGCCCATCGACTTGCCGCCCGCGAACAGGGGCAGATCCGGCGCGACGCGGGCCGCCTCGCTCACCGCCGACCGCACGGTCTCCGACAGCACGGGCGCGCGGTCCGGGCCGCCACGGCCACGCTCCATGTACGGAAAGTGGTAGCGGAAGGTCGCGACGCCGCGTTCGGCGAAGCGCGTCGCGCACGCCTCCATGAAGGCGTGCCGCATGCCCGCGCCCGCACCGTGGCCGAAGACGAAGGCGCACCACGCATCCGCGGGGCGGACGAGGACGGCCGAGACCTCGCCGGCCGATCCGGTGGCGACGAAGCGATGCTCGGACGTCACGACGTCAGAAGACCCGGTACGCGACGAACGCCCCCGCATAACCCAGCAGGAGCATGTACGTGAACTGCAGCGCCGGCCACTTCCATCCGCCCGACTCGCGCCTCATGACGGCCACGGTCGACATGCACTGGAGCGCGAACGCGAAGAAGACAAGCAGACCCACCGCCGCGCCGGGTTCGAGGTCCCGGCGGAGCAGCTCCTGAAGTGCCTCGGGATCCTCGTCCGCGGTCTCGACGCCGTAGATCGTTCCCAGCGTCCCCACGATCACCTCGCGGGCCGCGAGGGACGTTACCAGGCCCACCCCGATCCGCCAGTCGAACCCGAGGGGCTCGATGACGGGCTCGATGACGTGCCCGATCCTCCCGAGGGCGCTCTCGTCCATCTCCGGAGCCCCCCCCTCCGAGCGCGGGAACTGCGTGAGCGTCCACAGCACGACCGTGACGGCGAAGATGACCCGCCCCGCGCGCCGCAGGAAGATTTTGCTCCGGTCCAGCAGGCGCAGGGCAAGCGTTCGCGGGGCCGGGATGCGATAGGGGGGCAGCTCCATCAGGAACGACGTGGGCCGGGCCTTCAGGAGCGTCCGCTTGAGCAGGAACGCCGTGCCGACCGCGGCGACGATGCCGAGGCCATAGAGGCCGAGCAGGACCGCCGCGCGTTTGCCCACGACGGGCCCCAGGAGCGGCTCGTCAGGGATGAAGGCCGCGATCAGGAGCGCGTACACCGGCAGGCGCGCGGAGCACGTCATGAAGGGCGTCACGAAGATCGTCGCGAGACGGTCGCGCTCGTCGTCGATCGTTCGGGCCGCGAGGATGGCGGGAACGGCGCACGCGTACCCCGACAGCAACGGAAGGAAGGCCCGCCCCTGCAGGCCGACCCGGTACATCATCCGGTCAGCGATCACCGCGGCGCGCGCCATGTATCCCGAATCCTCCAGAATACCCAGGAAGAGGAAGAGGATGAGGATCTGGGGAAGGAAGATGATCACGGAGCCCACGCCCGCCCACACGCCGTCGACGAGGAGCGAGCGGAACCAGCTGTCCGGCAGCGTCGTCGCCAGCCATTCACCCGAGGTCACGATCATCAGGTCGATGGCATCCATGAGCGGGACCGCCCATGTGAAGATCGACTGGAAGACCAGGAGCACGACCGCGAGGAAGACGAGCGGACCCAGGAAGCGATGCAGGAACAGCGCGTCGAGGCGCTCGCTCATGGCCGAGGGCCCGGGCGGCACGAAGCCGGCCTCGTCTACGACCTCCCGAACGAGGCGGCGGCGGGCCGCGAACGCATCCACCACGGGCAGTGCAGTGCCGGCCTTCACGTTCGTCAGGTTGCGCTCGACGGGCTCGACGCCGCCGGGCACCGCCTCGACCGACTCCAGGTAGGCGCGAACCGCTTCGACGCCCTGCCCCGTGCGCGCGCTGGTGCGCACGATCTCGACGCCGAGCCTGGTGGCGAGCGGCCCGTCGTCCACCCTTCCACCGCGCTCCTCCAGCTCGTCGGACATGTTGAGGACGAGGAGCGTCGGGAGCCCGATCTCGAGCACGGGCTCGACGAGCATGAGCTGGTTCTCGAGACGCGTGGAGTCGACGATCAGCACGAGCGCGTCGGGGGAGCGGATGCCGGGCACCTTCCCCTCGAGTACGTTCTTGGTCACGCGCTCGTCCAGCGTGCGGGCCGAGAAGCCGTGGACGCCGGGCAGATCGACCAGGTCGAGCTCGCGTCCCCCGCCGAGCTTCACTCGGCCGACGTGCTTTTCCACGGTCACGCCGGGATAATTCGCGACCTTCTGGCGGAGACCCGTGAGCTGGTTGAAGAGCGTCGTCTTGCCCGAGTTCGGAGGGCCGACGAGCGCGACAAGCGGGGTCGGTACGGCGGAAACCGGGACCCCATCGGTGCCCGGAGGGCCCGCGGGATCGTCCGGAGTGACCCGCGAGGCGGGGAGGAGCTCATCCACGGCCGTGAAGCCGCGTCAGGCGACGTCCTGGAGGCTCGACAGGATCCGGACGCAGAGGCAGGCGGCCGTCTCGCGCCGGAGCGCGAGCAGGGAGCCGTCGATCGAGACGATCGGATCGCCACCCGGTGACGAACGCACGGGGCAGATCCGGCAGCCGGGCAGGACGCCGCGCTCCAGGAGAGGCTCGGCCTGGTCGGCCGGCAGGTCGATGCTCACGAGCTCGACCTCCTGGCGCAGCGGAATGTCCCCCAGCCGCAACTCCCGAACGGGGTCGGGGACCAGCTTCTCGACGACGGGCAGTGCCTGCACGGTGGAGACCTTTGCGAAGCGCTCCCGGCGGCCGACCCTCCGTGAGCGCTTGAGAATGAAATTGACTCTCAACCAAGGTAAGCGAGGGCACCCGCGCGCGAAAGCGGCAGCGGTCAGCCGTGCCGGCGCGTGCTCAGGCCCTGTGTTGGTACGTGTGGACTTCGCGCTGCGGAAAGGGGATCGAGCAGCCGGCGTTCTCCAGGTTCTCCTTGAGTCCGCGGGTCAGGTCCCACCGTGTCGTCCAGTAGTCGTCACGCTTGACCCAGGGTCGGACGACGAGGTTCACCGATGAATCGGCGAGCTCGTGCACCGCCACCACGGGCGCCGGGTCCGCGAGCACACGGGGATCGGCCGAGATCGTGTCCATGCAGGTGCGCACCGCCACCCCGAGGTCGTCGCCGTACGAGACTCCGACGACCAGATCGATGCGGCGCGTATCGTTCGCCGAGAAGTTCTTGATCGTCGCGCCGAAGATCTGCGAGTTCGGAATGCGGATCTGTACGTTGTCGCCCGTATTGAAGACGCAACTGAAGATGCCCACCTCCTGAACGTTGCCCGATCCCCCGCCGACCTCGACGAAGTCCCCGACGTTGAACGGCCGGAAGGTCAGGAGCATGATCCCGGCGGCGAAGTTCGAGAACGTCCCCTGGAAGGCCAGCGCGATCGCGAGGCCGGCCGCACCCAGCACGGCCACGAACGAAGCCGTGCTGATGCCCAGCACGCCCATGGCGGTCACGGCGACGACCACGACGACCGAGACGTGAATCAGCCCGGAGAGGAACGGAATGAGAATGTCGTCGATCGGAGACTTCTTGAGCCCCTGCCGCGCCACCCTGCGGACCCACCCGGCGAAGGCCCAGCCGAGGAGGAGAAGCGCCAGAGCGGCGACAACCTTGGGGGTCCACTTCGCGAGCGCTGCGGTCGCGAAGTCCACGATGGACTGCGTGTCGAACATCGAGCCTCCGGGAGGGCGGCGGAACGGAACGTGGAGGGGTCGGCAGAACCGTTAAGGTGGCCTAAGCGGCGAGGAGCCTCCAGACCTGCGCCACCAGGAAGCACACGGTCACGCCCATCGCGACGGGCATGAGCGTCGCCAGCGCCGTCCAGCGGGCGCTCCCCGTCTCCTTGTAGATCGTGTAGATCGTCGTGGAGCAGGGGTTATGCAGCAGACTGAAGAGCATGAGGTTCACGGCGGTGAGCAGCGTCCATCCACCCGCGAGAAGCAGGTCGCCGGTCGCCGCGACCGACTCCAGCTCGAACATCACCCCCGCCCCCTCGCCTCCCGCGATCCCACCGGTGAGCACGGTGAGCATGAGCACGGTCGGGATCACGATCTCGTTGGCCGGGATCGCGACCACGTAGGCGAGCAGGATCACGCCGTTCAGGCCGAGAAGCAGGCCGAGCGGGTCGAGCCACGCGACCGCATGCCCGGCCAGACTCGTCCCCGCCACGTCGATGTTGGACACCAGCCAGATGACGGCGCCCGCCGGCGCGGCGAAGACGACCGCACGCCAGAGCACGATGGCCGTCCTGTCCACGAGGGAGGTGTACAGCGTCTGGAGGATGCGCGGTGGACGGTAGGGCGGAAGCTCCAGACTGAAGCTGGTCGCCTCGCCGCGGAGCACGGTCCTGGAAAGAATCCACGACGCCAGGAACATCATCACGATCCCCAGAAGCGCGATCCCGACGACCGCGGCCGCGCTCACGAGGCCACCGAGGTGAGCCGGCGCGAGCGCGCCGATGAAGATCGTCGCAATGAGGATCTGTGTCGGCCACCGGCCGTTGCAGAGCGAAAAGTTGTTCGTGATGATCGCGATCAGCCGCTCGCGAGGGCTGTCGATGACACGGGTGGAGACGACGCCGGCGGCGTTGCACCCGAACCCCATGCACATGGTCAGCGCCTGCTTCCCGTGCGCCCCGGCCTTCCGGAACATCGAGTCGAGGTTGAAGGCGACCCGGGGCAGGTAGCCGAAATCCTCGAGGAGGGTGAAGACGGGAAAGAAGATCGCCATCGGCGGCAGCATGACGCTGACGACCCACGCGGTGGCGAGGTACACGCCGTCGAGCAGGAATCCCGAGAGCCACCACGGCATGGGTACGGACGCCGCGATCCCCGTCAGCCAGGCGTGTCCGTTGTCGATGAGGAGCGTGGCCAGCATCGCCGAGGGCGCGTTGGCGCCCTCGATGGTCAGCCAGAACACGGCCGCGAGGATCGCGAGCATGAGAGGAAAGCCGAATACGCGGCTGGTGAGCAGCTCGTCGAGCTTCCGGTCGAACGAGAAGCCCGCCCTGGCCAGACCCTGCTTCTGGGCCCTCACGGCGATCTCCTCGGCCGCGGCGTAGAGGTGCTCGGTGACGATGTCGTGGAAGTCGGGCGGCA
Organism: Gemmatimonadota bacterium; assembly: GCA_030827315.1. GTDB lineage: Bacteria > Gemmatimonadota > Gemmatimonadetes > Longimicrobiales > Gaopeijiaceae > UBA2589. The sequence continues at coordinate 24,813 of JAURER010000014.1, forward strand.
GCTCCCATCGGAGCCTCATGGCCGCGTCCAGCAGGCGCTCCCGCGCGGCGTCCGGCGGGGGAAGCTGCTCCACCCCGGAGGCATCATGGCGCAGCTGGCCCAGCTCGCCCGAGCGGACGACCTCCTGGACCGCCTCGTCGGCGTTGAGCAGCCGGAGCGCGACCCATCGCGCGTTGGGTACGGTCGGAAACGTCTCCTCCACCATGGGCGCGAGCACCTCGATGGCGCGCTCCACGTCCGGCGCGTGCCGCTCCAGACGGCGCGGCGTCAGCCGTCGCTCGCCAAGGGCGACGTCATGCGCCACGGCGAGCAGGGCGTCGACCCCCGTCCCGTCCCGCGCGCTGCCGGGCACGACCGGCACGCCGAGCTCTTCTTCGAGTCGCGCGGCATCGATCGCGATCCCGTGCCGGCGCGCCTCGTCCATCAGGTTCAGGAACACGACGACCCGCTCGGTGATCTCCAGGATCTGGAGCACGAGATTCAGGTTCCGTTCGAGCCGCGTGGCGTCGACGACGACGACGGTGACGTCGGGGCGGCCGAAGAGAACGAAGTCACGCGCGACCTCTTCATCGACGCTGCCGGCCTGGAGAGAGTACGTACCCGGCAGGTCGACCACCTTCACGCGCTGACCTTCGTGTGCAAACGCACCTTCGGCGCGCACCACGGTCTTCCCGGGCCAGTTCCCGGTATGCTGCCGAAGCCCGGTGAGCGCGTTGAAGACGGTGCTCTTTCCGACGTTGGGATTGCCCGCCAGGGCGATGAGGTAGTCCCAGCGGTCGGGGCTGAGACCGAGCCGCACCAGGCTCCGCTCCCGGTGCTGGGAGCACGAGACGCACGGATCGCCGGCGAGCGTGGGCATCAGGCGACCCCCTCGACGTCCTCGGCGACCTTCGACGGCGCGATCCGGATCCACGAAGCCTGCTCGGTTCGCAGGGCGATGAGCGCGCCGCGGATCCGGTACGCGACCGGATCGCCGGTCGCACTCCGGAGCGCCGCCTCCACGACCGTGCCACGAACGACGCCAAGATCGAGGAGGCGCCTCCGCTGCGCGCCCTGGCAGGCGGGCGAGATGCCGACGACGCGGGCGCGCTCGCCCGGCTCCAGGTCGACGAGCGTGCGCACCGGCGCATCGGCGCGGACACCCGTCGCCAGGGTCCGCACCGTCACGTTGCGCGCGAGCACGTTGTCGAGCGTCCAGTCGGTCCCGCCCGCGTGAACGGTCACGGCGCGATCGGTCCGCCCCAGAACGTCGAGGCGCACGCCGAGGTTCAGCCCGTCGGCCCGAAGGGCGTCGTAGATCTCCCGCGGCTCGTCCTCGAGGTGGACGACCTCGACCGTCGTGCCCGGAGCCGCTCCGGCAAGCGAGAGCGCCCGGACCGCCGGGAGCTCGCCGGCGGCGGTCGGAATCGGATCTCCGTGCGGGTCCCACGCGGGGTGGCCGAGGCTCGCGGCCAGTCGATCGACTTCCTCGGCGGAGAGCGCGTGCTCCATGCGCTCGGCCTGGTCGTGCCACTCGCCCGCGGGCAGACCCGTCCGGTCGGCGAGGTAGCGCTCCCAGAGACGGTGTGTCCGCACGAGGCGAACGGCGGACTCACGGCCCTCGTTGGTCAGCCGAGGTCCCGCCTCCTCATTGCGCACCAGCCCGCCGTCCGCCAGCCGCGACAGCAGGTCCGCGGCGCGGTGAACCGAGATCTCCAGCCGGCCTGCCAGGCTCTCGAGCGAGCACTCCCCGCCCATCCGCTCCCGCATGTAGACGTGCTTCAGCGCGTCTTCCAGTAGAACGCGCTCGCTCAGCTGCGAAAACCGGCGGACGCGCGCCGCGACCCCGTGTCGCGGCCAGGCAACGGCGGCGACGAGGGTCGACACGCCGGCGAACGCCAGCAGGGCGATGGCAGGGTCGATCATCGAACAACGCAATAGTTTTAGGTGTCCCTAAAAATCATCTTCCGCACGACCGGGTGTCAAGCGGATGGAGCCGCCGGCCGGCGACGCTCCCCCGGTCGCGCAGGGGTGTGCGCCACACCGGCCAGGAAGACGGTCGTGGCGCGGGTGCGGGCGCAGTGAGGGCCCGCCGACGGGGACGCGACTCGCCTCGCCGCGTTGCCTCGGCGCCCCGGCACCCCGATCGTGACGGACATGCACGACTCCTCCCGTACCCGCCTCCACCGCGGCGCCCCGTCGGCGCTCGCCGGATCGCTGTGGATCGCCTTCGCGTGCGTCACCCCGGCATCCGCCCAGATCCCCGGCGTATCCGAGACGTGCGCCGACCGACCGCTCGCGACCGGGGTCTCGATGTTCTCGGTGCAGGCCGCGGCACCCGCTCGGTCGGGCGCCAGCCCCGCTCGTCCGGCGTCCGACCTGAACTGCATCGACCTCTTCTCGACGACGCGCGGAGGTGACGCCGCGGGGCTCGTCGAGCTCAGGCGCCCGTGGTCCCCGTTCGGCGTCACGGTCACGCCGGACGGGGAGCACCGCCACGAGCTCGTCGCATGGCTCGCCCGCCTGCCCGACCCGTCGTCGCTCGGCCCCTACGCGGCGTACGTCGCATGGGCCACGCCGCTCGAGCTGGACCCCGTGGTGAGGCTCGGAGAGGTGCGGGAGGGCCGCAACGAGCTCGGCGAGGTGGCCTTCAACAAGTACCTCCTCTGGGTCACCGCCGAGGCGTCGGCCGACGTGGCCGAGCGCTCCGGCCCGCTCGTGGTTCGCGGGCGTTCACCGTCTTCCCGAATGGAGGCGCACGACCTCATGGCCATGGCGCCGTCCGCCGAGCGGGCGCCGGGCATGGAGCACGGCACCCACGACATGGGCTCGACGGGCGGTGGCGCCTGGGCGATGCCGCCGATGTACGAGGGAGTGCCGATGCTGCCCGGCGTCATGGGCTCACGGCCACGGGTCACGCCGCTTCGACCCGGAAGGGAGAGCACTGCCGAGCCCGCAACCCTGCCATCCGCGACCCCCCGCCAGACCGTAGTCCTTCCGGACGGCGGCACGCTGGACCTCGTGGCGGGCTTCGTGAAGAAGGAGATCGAGGGCCGCGAGATCGTCATGATGGGCTTCAACGGGCAGATCCCCGGTCCGCTGCTGCACGTGCGCGAGGCGTCCACGATCTTCGTGAACTTCACGAACGACACACCGCTTCCGACAGCCGTGCACTGGCACGGACTTCGTCTCGACAACCGCTTCGACGGCGTGCCTGGGGTGACGCAGGATCCGGTCCGGCCGGGTGAGTCGTTCCGGTACCAGATCCACTTCCCCGACCCCGGCATCTACTGGTACCACCCACATCATCGCGAGGACGTGACGCAGGAGCTCGGCCTTGCGGGTAACATGCTGGTCGATCCGCTCGAGACCGGCTACTACAACCCGGTGGATCACGAGGAGGTCGTCATGCTCGACGATCTGCTCCTGGGCGAGGACGACGTCGTCCCGTTCGGCGCGGAGTCCGCGAACTACATGCTCATGGGACGCTTCGGGAACGTCTTCCTGGCCAACGGGGAGCCGGAGTACGGCCTCGACGTCGAGGCGGGCGAGGTGGTGCGCTTTCATTTCACCAACGTCTCGAATACGCGGACGTTCAACCTCTCGTTCCGCCCGACGGACGATCCGTCCGGCGCGCCGCTGCCCGTCAAGGTCGTCGCGTCGGACGTGAGCCGCTTCGAGCGCGAGTCGATGGTCGAGAGCGTCGTGCTCGCGCCCGCGGAGCGCTACGTCGTCGAGGTGCTCTTCCCGAGCGGAGGCGCCTGGGCGCTCACGAACAGGGTCCAGGGCATCAACCACCGGCAGGGGCTCTTCCTCGAGGAGTCGGCGGTGATGGGACGCGTGGCCGTTTCTGCCGCCCGCCCGGCCCCCGGCCCAACGGGCACGGGCCCGTCGACGGCGGCGCCGGCGGACACGGGCGCCCACGCACACGACTTCTCCACCCTCCGCACGCACGACACCGTCGTCGCGGACATCGACCGGTACCGTCACCTCTTCGAGACACCGCCCGACCGCGAGCTGGTGCTCACGCTCGAGGTCGACAGTCTTCCGATGGCGATCGAGCAGTCCATGAACCTCGACTGGGTCTATTTCAATCCGGTCGAGTGGACCGGCACCATGCCCGTGATGAACTGGGCCACGAGCGGAGTGGAGGTGGGATGGCTCCTGCGCGATCCGGCGACGGGAGCGGAGAACACGGACATCGCGTGGCACTTCCGCGTGGGCGACGTGGTGAAGATACGGGTGACGAACGACCGCGCCGCCTTCCACGCCATGCAGCACCCGCTGCACATCCACGGACAGAGATTCCTCGTGATCGAACAGAACGGCGTGCGCAACGAGAACATGGCGTGGAAGGACACCGTCCTGTTGCCGACGGGCTCCACGACCGACATCCTCCTCGAACTCTCCAACCCGGGTCGCTGGATGGTGCACTGCCACATCGCGGAGCACCTCGAGTCCGGCATGAAGTTCGTCTTCGACGTCGAAGGAAGTCCCGATGAGTGAACATCTCGATCGTCCCGCCGCCGGCGCGCGCCGGAATGCACGATCCGAAGCCCGCCCCTGCCTGGTCGCGCTGCTCGCCGCGGCGCTCGCTCTTCCAGTGGCGGGCCCCACCCCGGCCGCGGGGCAGGACCGATTCGACGAATTCGTCGCCTCGCGCGGCGACGTCGCGCTCACCGGCGCGAAGCTGATCGACGGGACGGGTGCGCCCGCACGCTCGGGGCAGACGATCGTCATTCGCGGAGACCGGATCACCGCCGTCGGCCCCGACGGATCCGTGGAGATCCCCGCGGGCGTGCGCACGATGGACGTATCGGGGCAGACGGTGATTCCGGGACTCGTCGGGCTGCACAACCACTCCTATTACACGGGAGGCAACGGTCGGGCCGCGCAGCTCCCGCTGTCCGGACCCCGGCTCTACCTCGCGTCGGGCGTCACGACGATCCGCACCACGGGCGCTCAGCAGCCCTACGCCGAGCTCAATCTGAAGCGCGAGATCGACGAGGGACGCGCCATCGGGCCGGCCATCTTCGCCACCGGACCGTACCTCACGGGCGAGCAGAGCACCTCGGCGACGATGACCGAGCTGGCCAGCCCGGAGCAGGCTCGTCGCGTCGTCCGCTACTGGGCGGAGGAGGGGGTAAGCTGGTTCAAGGCTTACACGTGGATCTCCCGTGCCGAGCTCGGAGCCGCCATCGACGAGGCGCACAGTCTCGGCGTGAAGGTCACCGCCCACCTGTGCTCCGTCGGCTACCGCGAGGCGGTCGCGCTCGGCATCGACAACCTCGAGCACGGACTGTTCGCCAACAGCGAGTACGATCCTGGGAAGCAGCCGGACGACTGCCCCTCCGGCTTCAGCGCCCGCTACGCCGATCTGGACGTCCGTGGTCCGGAGGTTCAGGCGACCTTCCGCGACATGATCGACCACGGCGTTCCCATGACGTCCACGCTCGTGGTGTACGAGATCTCGGTCTCCGGACGGCCGCCCATCGACGAGCGCGTCTACGAGATGCTCGCGCCCGAGATCGCCGCGGAGGTACGCGCGATCGCACTCGACCGGCGGGCCGGACGCGGCGCCATCGACCCGGCGGTCTTCGCGAAGGCGATGGAGTACGAACGCGCCTTCGTGGAGGCCGGCGGGCTGCTGGCCGCCGGGGTCGACCCGACGGGGTATGGGGCGGCACCGCCGGGGCTGGGCGACCAGCGCAACTACGAGCTCCTGCTCGAGGCCGGCTTCACGGCGCCGGAGGTCGTGCAGATCATGTCCCTGAACGGGGCCAGGGTCCTGGGCATCGACGACGCGTACGGCACGGTGGAGGCCGGGAAGGTGGCCGACCTCGTGCTGATCGACGCGGACCTCGAGTCGGAAGGCGACCTGCACGACGTGTCGATCGTCTTCCGCCACGGCATCGGATGGGACTCGCATAAGCTCATGGATTCGGTCCGGGGCATCGTGGGGATCCGCTGAGCCGACGCAGGTGGACATGATCTGGGTCGTCGCGGCGATCCTGGCACCGGCCCTCGGGCCGATCCTCTACCGCCAGCTCCACCCGAGGCCCACGGCCGTCCGCTTCGTCGACGGCTTCGTGTACCTGGCCGTTCCGGCGCTCGTCGCGTGGCAGGTTCTTCCACACGCCTGGGCCCAGGGCAGGCCGGCGCTCCTCCTCGCGCTGGCCGCGGGGTTCCTCCTGCCGGCGGCCGTCGAGCGAGCGTCCGTGGGCCTGGCCGAGAGGACCGATGACCTCGCCCTCGTCGTCGGCCTCTCGGGGATCGCGCTGCACGCGGGACTCGAGGGCACGGCGCTCGTGCCCGGGGACGCCGGCGTGGAGCTGCCGTTCGTGCTCGCCGTCCTTCTCCATCGGATCCCCGTTGGCCTGGTCATCTGGTGGCTCATCCGGCCCCGCTTCGGGATCCCGGCCGCCGCGGCGGCGGTCGGCTCCGTCATGATCGCCACGGCGGTCGGCTTCTTGATCGGCACGGAACTCCTCGGGGACACGCACTACCCGGGCTTCGAGCTGTACCAGGCCATCGTCAGCGGATCCCTGGTGCACGTGGTCTTCCACCAGGGGCGGCACGATCACACCCACGATCACGACCACGGACACGCTCACCCGCACGACGCTCGCCATCCCTAAGCGCGGGGGCAGGGATTCCCGCCGCGGTTGTCCGGATGCCGCCCGAGGCATCACCGTCGCCACGTCACGTCACGTCGCTCCACCGCAAGACACGGCACGAGCCCCCCGGAAACAGTCATGCGTTCGACGACCTCCGCCCTCGCGCTCACCGCAGTGGTCTCGGCCCAGCAGCGTCCGCAAGCCGGCCCCGTCATCCGGTCGGGAGGGCCGGTCTACGAAGTCGTCGACCTCGACTTTCCCACCCCGATGGACACGGAGCTCGAGGCGGCCTTCGAGATGCGTGACGCGCCCGCGGATCCCTCGTGCGCGAACCAGCAACTCGGGACGATGGCGCGCTACCTGAACATGCACGCACGCGCGGACCGTGGCGCACGCCGGGCCCCTGTTGCGCATCGGGCGCCGGAGGCGAATTGTGGTGCTCTGACCGGCGGCCAGTGAACCGCCGCGCCGTCCGCCCACAGGAGGAATCACGATCATGAGCGATCGCAAGGTCTCACGCCGGCACTTCGTGGGAGGGGCGACCGCAGCCGCGGCGCTCGGCACCCTCGGCATCACCCCCGAGATCGCGGAAGCGAAGATCCGGCGCGCAGCCGAGATCGGCGTTCGGCGCATCCCCGGCGGCCCCCCGATGCTCCGGGCCTGGCAATCCCAGGTCGACGAGTACGACGCGCTCGCGCATCTGTCGTCGAACGAGAACCCGTTCGGTCCGTCCGCGAAGACTCTCGACGCGATGACGTACGCGTTCAAGTACTCCATGCGCTACGGGTATCCGGACAACAACGTCCAGGAGCGGATCGCGGCCTCGCACGGCGTCGATCGCGGGAACATCCTCATGGGCGCCGGCTCAGGCGAGATCCTCGAGGTGGTGGGCCTCACCTACCTGGCTCCCGGAAAGAAGGTCATCGGCGTGGAGCCGTCGTACGGCCAGGTCTACTCCCACGCCGCCGGCATCGACGCGGACGCGATCCTCCTCCCGCTCGAGCCGGACTACACGCAGAACGTGGAGCGGATGGTCGACGCCACGAACCGTCACTACCGCGACGTCGGTTTCGTCTACGTCTGCAACCCGAACAACCCCACCGGCATCTGCATGACCGCCGACGAGATCGCGTACCTCCTCGACAACATCCCCGAGGATGTCCCGGTGCTCATCGACGAAGCGTACCATCACTTCGTCGAGGACCCCGCGTACCGGGAGTCCATCGAGTACGTGCGGCAGGGCCGCCGGGTCGTCATCGCCCGCACCTTCTCGAAGATCTACGGGATGGCCGCCATGCGGATCGGCTACGCCATCGCGCCGGAGGACATGATCGACGAGATGCAGCCGTGGTCCACGGGCAGCGTCAACGCCCTGGCGCGCTGGGGCGCCGTCGCCGCCATGGACGACACCGAGGCGTCCTCGAGCATGCTCGCCCACAACAAGAAGTGGCGTGAGCAGGCACGAGCCGAACTCGCCGGTCTCGGCTACGAGAGCCTCCCCTCGGAGACGAACTTCTTCATGGTGAACCTCGGGCGCACCGTGGCGCCCATCCGCCAGGCGTTCCGGGAGCGCGGCGTCGCCGTAGGCCGCGACTTCCCGCCCATGCTCGATCACCTCCGGGTGTCGATCGGCTCCGAGGAGGAGATGGGAAGGTTCATGACGGCGTTCGAGGACATCCTGCGCAAGACGTCGCTCATGAGCAGCAGGGGTGATTAGCGCAGAACCGACGCGGTCGATTTCTTGACCACGTCGCGACGTGACTTCCTCCGCCCGGCGGTCGTAGCCGGAGGAGTTCTCGGCCTCGGTGGCCGGGCGGAGGAGGTCGCGGCGATGGAGAGACGCACGTCGCGTCGCGCGGAGCCCACGCCCTCCGACGCGCCCACGCCTCCGTACGTGGTGGACTGACGACCCCGCGCGGAGGCTCCCCGCAGCGCCCCCGGGCCGGGCTTCGCACCCGAGGGAGCGGACCGTGCGAGCCGGCCCCGGGCGACCCGTTCCGTCGCGCGCGCTTCATTGTATCGTCCACGCATGGCGAAGACCTCCCACCCTCAGCGCACGCTCGGGCTCCTCGGCGCGACCGGCGTCGGCGTGGGTGCCATCGTGGGCGGCGGCGTGCTCGCACTGGCCGGCGTGGCGTTCCAGACGACCGGCCCCAGCGCCATCCTGGCCTTTGCGCTGAACGGGGGTGTCGCCCTCCTGACCGCCGCGTCCTTCGCCGAACTCGCCACGCGATTTCCACAGTCGGGGGGGACGTACACTTACGCACGCCGCGTACTGACGGTCGAAGCCGCGTTCGCGGTGGGGTGGGTCGTCTGGTTCGCGTCGGTGGTGGCTGCCGTGCTGTATGCGCTCGGCTTCGCCGTCTTCCTCGTGCCCTTCCTCGAGCAGCTGGTCCGGGCCGCGGGAGCCACCCCGCCCGCATGGCTCGGAGGACGCTTCGCCCTCCTCCTCTACGCGGGCGCCGCGGTGGCACTCTACTCGTGGAGCCTGAGTCGCGCCGCAGGCTCGAACGGGCAGTGGGCGACCGTCGGCAAGCTCGTCGTTTTCTCGGTCCTCATCTTCGCGGGCTTCGTCTCACTCGTCGGTGAGGCGCCGTCGCCGTCGGAGCTGGCCGATCGCTTCCGCCCGTTCTACTCCGACGGGTTCACCGGCGTCGCCCAGGCGATGGGGTACACCTTCATCGCGCTGCAGGGCTTCGACCTGATCGCGGCGGTGGCCGGCGAGGTCCGTGACCCGGTCCGGAACGTGCCGCGTGCGATGTTCGCATCGCTCGGCGCGGCACTCGCCGTGTATCTCCCGTTCATCTTCGTGATCGTCGCCGTCGGATCGCCGGGACGGCCCATCGGCGACCTGGCCGCCGCTGACCCCGAGATCCTCGTCGCTGCGGCCGCGCGCAACTTCATGGGTGCGACCGGCTACTGGCTCGTGATCGTCGCGGGGCTCCTGTCGATGCTCTCCGCCCTGCACGCGAACCTCCTCGCGGCTTCGCGGTTCGCGCTCACGATGGCACAGCACCGGACACTGCCGAGACAGTTCAGCGTCACGCCCGAGGACGGCGGTCCGCCGATCGCGGCCATCCGGCTCACGGCCGTCACGGTCGGATTCGTCCTCTTTGCGGTTCCGGACGTGGCCGCGGCCGGTGCGGTCTCCTCCCTGATTTTCCTCGCCAGCTTCACCGTCACCCACGGGATCGGCTATCTGGCGCGCCGACGCGCCGGCGCGCCGGCGGGCTTCGCGACCCCGTGGTTCCCCGCCGTGCCGGTCATCGGTGGCACGATCTGTCTCGCGCTCGGCCTCTATCAGGCCGTCGCCGTCCCGGCGGCGGGCGTGCTCGCCGCGCTCTGGCTGAGCATCGGGGCCGTACTGTATGCGCAGTACCTCGCGCCCCGGGCGCGCGCGGTCGATGCCGCATCCGAGGGTCGTGACCCGGAAATGATGCTCCTGCGCGGCCGCCAGCCCGTGGTCCTCGTGCCCATCGCGAACCCGGATAGCGCCGACATGCTCGTCACCATGGCGCGCACGATCGCCCCTCCTCACGTGTCGCGGGTGCAGCTCCTTTCGGTCGTGCCGCCCCCGGTGCCGGTCGTCCCCGCAGCCGCGGTCTCCGACAGGGACAGTCACGGGGCCACGGACAGCGTGCCCCGGGAGATCCTCGACGCGCAGTCGCTCCTGGGCCGGGCGCTGCGCACCGCGCTCGAAGTGGAGCTGCGCCCGGAGGCGCTCATCACCCTCCACGACCGCCCGCTCGACGAGATCGCGAGGGTGGCCGAGGCGGTGAGCTGCGAAACGCTCCTTCTGGGTGTGGGTCGCCTCGAGGGCGCACTCGCGACCGAACCGCTGCAGGAGCTGCTGTCGACGGTGGACGCCGACGTCGTCATCCTGAGTGCCCCCCCGACCTGGCGCCCGGAAACGGTGCGCTCGATCCTCGTGCCGTCGCGCGGCGGACACGAGCAGAGTCCGACCCGGGCACGACTCCTGGCCAACCTCGGTCGCTCGGCGACCCGCGAGGTCACGTTCCTGGGCGTGCTTCCTGAAGGGACGCCGGCGCCGGCGAAGAACCGGGCGCTCGCGGATCTCAGGAGACTCGCCACCGACGAGGCGGGTCGGCGCGCCCGCGCGGAGCTCGCAACCGGGGGCGTCGTGGAGCGGATCGTGGAGCGCACGGGTCACGTGGATCTGCTGATTCTCGGCCTGGGTCCTTCGGCCCGAAAGCACGCCGCGCTCAGCACGCTCATCCAGCAGATCGTGGAGCAGGCGGAGTGTCCGGTCATGATGATCAGCCAGCGCCAAGCCTGGACGCGGCTCCGACGCATGCAGGGATCTGGCCGGAGAGCCGATCGCCACGCACTTTGAGCCGATGACTACTTCACGGAAGGACTTTCTGAAGCTGTCGGCCGCGGCCGGCGGCGCCCTGGGTCTCGGCGTGACGCCGGCCTCCGCAGCGCCCAACTTCGCCGGCCCGATCGATTCGGCGCGCGCGCGCGGTCGCCAGGAAGCACCGCGACGTCTCGAGATCCTCATTCTCGGCGGCACCGGTTTCATCGGCCCATTCCAGGTGAAAGCGGCGCTCGATCGCGGGCACAACGTGACCCTGTTCAACCGGGGATCCGGGCGGGTGATGTTCCCCTACCTCGAGAACCTCGTCGGCGACCGCAACGGCGACTACGAGTCGCTCCGTGGCCGGCGGTGGGACGTGGTGATCGACAACGCCACCAACGACCCGCGATGGGTCGAGATGGCGGCCGACTTCCTCAAGGACTCGGTCGACCAGTTCATCTTCGTCTCTTCCCGGTCGGCCTACGCCGACGTGAGCCGCGTGCCGATGACGGCGGACGCCCCGACGTGGACGTTCGAGACCGCCGGGATCCCGCGGAGCCAGGAGAGCCTCCCGTACGGGCTGGGGAAGGCGGAGTCCGAGCGCGCGGCCATGCGGGTCATGCCGGGCCGGACCACGATCGTGCGTCCCGGCCTCATCATCGGACCCGGCGACGAGACCGACCGCTTCAGCTACTGGCCCGTCCGCATCCACCGTGGAGGAGAGGTGCTCGCCCCGGGCGACGGGACCGATCCGGTGCAGATCATCGACGTGCGCGACTTCACCGAGTTCATGGTGCGTCTGGCCGAAGACCAGACCATGGGCGCGTTCAACTGCGTCGGGCCGCGGACGCCGCGCCCCATGGCGGAGCTGCTCTACGGCATCCGCGCGGTGACCACCGCCGAGACGACCTTCACCTGGGTACCGGAGGCCTTTCTCGCCGGACACGGCATCCGCCCTTACGCGGAGATGCCGGTGTGGCGCCCTCCCACGAACGGCAACGAGGGCTTCGCGCGCTTCGACCTCACGCCCGAGATCGAGGCCGGGCTGACCTTCCGGTCCCTCTCTGACACGGCGGAGGCAACGCTCGAGTATCACTTCTCCCGGCCACTCGAGCGACAGCAGGCCCTCCGCGCCGGTGTGACCGCCGAGAAGGAGCGTGAGGTGCTGGCTGCGTGGAGGGCCCAGAGCCGCTAGGCGAGGTGAGACGGCCTCTGGCGTCGATCCCACCACTCCCGAACATTGTGGCGCTTCCTGCGCCGGGTACTCCGCCCGGCCGCTGACTCCGGACGGAGATGCCCGTGGATCAGGGCGCAGTCAAAGAAGGTTCTTTGGTGCTCGACGCCGTCGCACGGGCGGTACACGAGCGGATCGTCGGTCAGGACGAGGCGGTGGAAGGACTGCTCGTCGCGCTCCTCACCGGAGGGCACATCCTCCTCGAGGGGCTGCCCGGGCTGGCCAAGACACTCATGGTCCGCACGCTCGCCGAGGCGATCCACACGGACTTCAGGCGGATCCAGTTCACGCCGGACCTTCTTCCCACCGACATCGTCGGCACGCCCATCTACGACCTGGCCGCCAGCGAGTTCAAGGTCCAGAAGGGTCCGATCTTCTCCAACATCATTCTGGCCGACGAGATCAACCGCGCACCGCCGAAGGTGCAGGCGGCTCTGCTCGAGGCGATGGAGGAGCGGCAGGTGACCATCGCGGGCGAGACGTTCCGTCTCGAGGACCCCTTCATGGTCCTCGCCACGCAGAACCCGGTCGAGCTCCACGGCACGTATCCCCTCGCAGAGGCGCAGCTCGACCGCTTCGCCATGAAGCTCGAGATCGGATACCCGAACCGCGTCGAGGAGAAGACCATCGTCCGGCGCGTGGCGGCCGGCACCCCGATTCCGGTGAACACGGTCATCACCGTGGAGCAGATCGCCGAGGCACGCCGGACGGTCGCCGGGATCCGTCTGGAGGACGACGTGCTCGACTACATCGTCGAGCTCACGTTCGCCACGCGTGAGCCCGCGCAGTACGGTCTGGAGGATCTCGAACGCCTCGTCGAATACGGAGCCTCACCGCGTGCCACGATCTTCCTGACGCGCACCGCACGGGCACGCGCCTTCCTGCACGGCCGCGACTACGTCATGCCGGACGACGTCAAGGCGATGGCGCCGAAGGTGATGCGCCACCGCATCCGGACCACGTACGAGGCGGACGCTCGCGGGGTGAACCCCGACGAGATCGTGCGTCGCGTGCTCGACGCCGTTCCGTCCCCCTGACCCGCACGCTTCGGACCCGATGCCGCGCGTGAGCGCCCCGGCGCAGACGAGCCGCCACGTCTTCACGCCAGAGGTCACGGCACAGCTGCGGCGCATCGAGCTCACCACCCGCGGACTCGTGGCGTCGCTGTTCAGTGGTGAGTACCACTCGATCTTCAAGGGACGAGGACTCGAGTTCTCCGACGTGCGCGAGTATCAGCCCGGTGACGACGTACGCGCGATCGACTGGAACGTCACCGCCCGGCGTGGTCGCCTCTTCATCAAGGAATTCGTCGAGGAACGCCAGCTAAACGCCCTGGTGCTCGTCGACCTGTCGGCGTCGAAGTCGTTCGGGACCGGGGCGAAGGACAACGCCACCATCGCCGCCGAGATCGCGTCGATCCTGGCGCTGGCCGCGACCGGCAACAACGACCGTGTCGGACTCCTCCTCGCGACGGACCGGGTCGAGCACTTCGTGCCACCGGACACCGGACGGCGCCACGCACTGCGCATGGTCCTGGAACTGCTCGCATATCGACCCGAGGGACGGGGAACGCGGCTCTCCGAGGCGATGCGCTTCGCGGAAAAAGTACTCCGCCAGCGCTCGACGGTGTTCGTGATCAGCGACTTCCTGACCGGGCCCGAGGCGGACCCCGATCTCGCGCTCGCGGCACGCAAGCTGGCATGGGATCACGACGTCGTGCCGATCCGGCTCACGGACCCGCGAGCCATGGAGCTCCCGAAGGTCGGCCTGATCGCGGTCACCGACCCCGAGACGGGTGAGCGTCGCGTGGTCAACACGTCGAGCCGCAGGGTGCGCGCGCGCTTCCACGAGGCGGCGCTACGCACGCGGGACGCGAACGACATGCTCTTCCACGACCTCAAGCTGGACACGGTCGACCTCGTCACCACGGAAGACTACCTGCCGCCGCTCATCGGCTTCTTCCGCCGCAGGGCCAGAGCGAGTCGATGACGGGTCCGCGAACGCCGGGGCCGACGGGGTACCGGGCCCTCCTGTGCGCCGGCCTTTTCGTGGTCGCCATGCTGCCGGGAGCCCGGCTTCGGGCCCAGGACACGCCCGACGCGACCCGCCCGGTCGCGCAGGACATGCCCCGCCTGACCGTGCGGTCGGTGGCGCTTTCTGCGGACACCATCGGGATCGGGGATCGCTTTCAGCTGCAGATGTCGATCGTCCTGGCGCCGGGATCGGTGGCATTCCTTCCCGACTCGATCGTCGGCCCCGGATTCGAGCCGTTCGGGCCCGTGGAGTGGACGGCACGGACCCTCGGCGACGGGTCGACAGAGCTCGCCGTCACCTACCCCCTCATCGCGTTCCAGGTGGGTACGGTCACCGTGCCGGAGTTCGAGGTCTTCGCGGCCAACGCGACCGAAGGGGCTTCCACCGGCATCGCACCGGCCGGCGCCGCCGTGGGCGACTTCGAGGAATTCGTCGAGAACGTGGCGATGCTCCCATCGGCACGGCTGCGCCCGGTTCCACCCCAGGAGGTGTGGGTCGCTTCCGTGCTGATCCTCGAGGATCAGGAGTACGGCATCGCACCGCGCCCCGCGGCGGATGTCGCGGGGCGCAACCGCAACTGGCCCGCGACCGCGCTGACAGTCCTGTTCGGGATGGGCCTCTTCGCCGTTTCCGCGGTTACGTTGCGCGACTGGTCCGCGAGTCGGGCCGCCGGCAGGCGCTCGCCGCCACTGTCGCCCCGCGACGCGGCGCTCGCCGCGCTCGACCGACTCGTCGCCCGCGGCGTCGCGGAAGACCCGCGCGCATTCTTCGCGTCTTCCAGCGAGATCGCTCGACGCTACGTGGAGACGTTCGACGGGCGATGGGGACCGGCGTGGACGAGTACCGAGCTCATGCGGGGCCTGCAGGCCCGAGAGGGCGTCGGCGCGAGTCCCGGGGTCCCGGGCACGTCGCCCGCGCACTCCGCGCCGCTCGCGCGCGAGATGGAATTCGCCGAAGCGGTGAAGTTCGGCGGGAAGAGGCCCGACGCGGTCACCGCGGAACGACACGTGCGTGCGCTCCGCAGCTGGATCGAGGCGGCGCCGAGCGGGGACGAACAGGCATGACGGTCACCCTCGTCTCGGCGGAGTGGCTCGGCCTCCTCCTGCTGCTCCCGCTCCTCGCATGGTGGCTGAGGCCAGGCCGCCGTCGAGGCGTGGTGGTGGCGCAGGCCGGCGGTGCGCCGTCAGCACGGACCGCGCTCCGCGACACCGCCGGAGCCGCCGGATTCCTCTGGGGCGGACTCGAACTCCTTCCGCTGCTCCTGAGACTGGGTGCCCTCGTCGCCCTCGCGATCGCGCTCGCACGTCCGCAGGTGGTCCGAACGTTCGACGAGCCGCGCGTGGAGGGAGTCGGCATCGCGCTGGCGCTGGACCTCTCGACGTCCATGTGGGCGGAAGACATGGGGGCGAGGCGCAGCCGACTGGACGTGGCGAAGACGACCGCGCTGACCTTCATCGACGCACGAACCGACGATATCGGACTCGTCACCTTCGCGGGCGAGGCATTCGCGCGCCTTCCGCTCACGCACGACGGGCATGTCGTGAAGGACGCCGTGGAACAGCTCGAAGTGGGGCTGCTCACCGACGGCACCGACATCGCGGGCGCGATCGCCGCCGGCGCCGGACTCCTGGACGACTCCCCGCATGGGTCCAAGGTGCTGATCCTGGTCACCGACGGCGCGCACAACAAGGCCGGGGTCATGCCGGACCTCGCCGCACGTGCGGCGGCCGCGGTCGGGGTCACGATCTACCCGGTGGCGATCGGCCAGGAGATGGGGCGCGACACCCGCACCATGGAGACCGTGCTCACACAGGCGGCCCGCATTACCGGGGGGCGGTACTTCAAGGCCACGGACGCCGAGGCGCTGGAAGAGATCTACGCCGAGATCGACCGGCTGGTGCAGCCGTCCGTGGAAACCGTGCAGCGTATCGAGACCACGCCGTACGCCTGGATCTTCGCACTCGTGGGGCTGGCTCTGGCCGCCCTCGCCGCGGCGATGCGCGCATCACCGCTGGGCGTGCTGCCATGACGTTCGAGCGCCCCGACCTCCTCGCCCTGGCCCCGTGGGCAGCCGCCGCCCTCGCGCTGGTCGTCGTCCTGCAGTGGCGGAGGGGGGTCCGAATGGTGCGCGCATGGGGTGGCCGGGCCCCTGCATGGCGCCTTCTGGGCCGGGACCTGTCACGCGTGCCGTGGCTCCGGCTCCTGGTCCTCACCACGGCCGGAGCCTGCCTGGCGCTCGCTGCGGCCGGACCCAGGCCGGCCGAGCCCGAAGAGATTCCACCCCCGGCCCCCATCGACCTGATCGTCGCCGTGGACGTCTCCCTCTCGATGACGGCGGACGACGTGGAAGGCACCCGGATCGGGCGGGCCCGTCAGCTCGTCGAACGGCTGGTCGAGGAAGGGGCAGCCGACCGTCTCGCGCTCACCATTTTCGCCGACTGGCCCTACGCCCTCGTCCCGCTCACGGACGACGGAGACGTGATTCGATTCTTCTCACCATGGGTCGCACCCCGCCTCATGGGCACCCGCGACCAGGGAACGTCCCTGCCCGCCGTGGTGGGCCAGGCGCGGCTCGTGTGGGAGGCCCGGCGACGCGACGACGCACGCGCGGTCGTGCTCCTCGTCACCGACGGCGAGGCCCACGGAATGGACGCCGAGCTTCTCGATTCGGTCGCGTTCGCCGCGGACGCTGGCATGGAGATCTGGACGGCCGGCGTCGGGACCCCCGGCGGAGCCCCGATCTTTCTTCCAGGCTCGGGCGGCGCCCCCCTCCTTCACGATGGCTCCCCCGTCGTTTCCGGCTACGACCTGGGACTCCTGGAGACGGCCGCGCAGCGCGGCGGAGGGCTCTTCCACGACATCTCGTCGGACGCGGGCATGCGTTCGCTGATCGACGATCTCCGAGGAGGGATATCGGCCAGCGAGTCACCGGACGCCCCAACCCCGGACGCCGCCTTCTGGCTCGTCCTGGCGGCCTTCGCTCTCCTCACGCTCGACGCCGTGCTCGACGCGGGCGTCTTCGCCCGAGCCCGCCGGCGCCCGGACGAGGCTACAACCGGTGCCGGCGAGAGAGAGACGGCCCGGGCCCCGTACCCGCGCGGGAAGCGTGCCGCATGAGCCGCCGTGTGATCACCCGACTCGGCACGGCGCTGGTGTGCGCCGTCGGAGCCTCCCTGTCCTGGTCGGCCGAACGCTCCAGCGTGGAGCGCGCAAACCGCCTGCATCGCGCCGGCGCGTACGAGGCAGCGGCCGGCCTGTACCGCGCGGGCACCGAACGACGGGCGGCTGATCCGCTCCTGCGCTACAACCTCGGCACGACGCTCGCCGAGGCGGACGACCCGGCCGCCAGAGCGGAGCTCGCGCGTGCGCTCTCGGCGGCCTCACGCGACATCCGGGCTCGCGCCCAGTACAACACGGGTCTTCTCCACCTCGAAGAAGCGCTCGGCGCCGGTGCGCCGGACTCGGTCCGCACCCAGGCCGAGGCCGCCGTCGAGGCGAACGCAGCCACACTCCGCCTGCTCCCCGACAACGACGACGCGAAGTGGAACCTCGCGATGTCGCTGCGGCTGCTGGACTCCATCGACGCGATGGAGCGGCGGAGCGGTCGGGAACTGACCGAAGGCGCCATGGAGGCCGACGTCGTCACGCGCTCCGTGAACGTCCCGGATGCCGCGGAAGACGAGTTCGCGGAGGACCCACCCGCGGAGGGCGAGCAGGAATCCGTCGTCCTCGGCACCGACGAGTCGCCCCTCTCGCTCGACGAAGCCGAGGACATTCTGGGGCGGACCCACCTGGACCCCACGGACTTGATCGGCAAGCTGCTTGCGCTGGAAAGCCGTAGCCGCTGGGGACAACGGCTGAGGCGGGGCGTCCTGCGCTGGTAGTTCAGCGGTTCCCGGAACGGCGACCCCTCAGTCGCGTCCGGCCCACGCGACGTACTGGACCGCGTCACCGTCCGTCGCGCACGTGCGTTCGCGAAAGCGCATGCCGGTCCCCACGATCCGGAAGTCCTCGCGCGTCGCGTCGACCGCGGAGCCATCGGACACCGCGACGTCGAGGGGACCGCCGGTGAGCCACGCTTCGGTGGCCCCCTCGTCTCCGGTCCGCGCCGCATCATGCACGCTCCACGCGCGCGCGGCGTCTGCCGCCTGCACCGCCGGGGGCACGCCCCCCGCCAGGGGCACACAGCGGAAGTCGATCCGGCGCAACACGGGCGTCCCGCGCACGATGCGGATGTCGTCCATCGCGGGAGTCATCGACGGATCCCACGCCCGCATGGACAGCTCCTCGAACTCGCGCTCTGCGTCCCCCGGGGTGATCGGCTGCCCCTCGGGATCGCCGGGCAGCGGAATTCGCCAGAGGGCGGTACTCACCGAGATGTGTGCGCGCAGGAGCCAGCTGGCCCGATCCCGATAGTCGTGGTCCACGAACAGCTGCCGCAGCGCCATCGACACGTAGGCGACCGGAAGCTCCGGCGGGGGCGTGTCGATCCAAACCATGTCGTCTGCCCACGAGCGAAGGACCGGGCGGGTGAGGACTCGACGTCCGCTCGCGGCGGCGTCACGGCGCCGCGGACCATCCCGTCGCGGCGCGTCCGGCACGCACCCGCTCAGCCCAACCCCCGCCAGGCCCAGCCCCGTCACGGTTCGCAGGAACGCCCGGCGCGATGCCGCGGCGCGCGGCATTCCAGCCTCCCCGGTACCGGGCCGGATCATCCGGACTCTCCGAACGCACGCATGCCCCGGGCCACGTCCCCGACCCGAGCCACGTCGGCCTCCTCGCGCGCGTACTCATCCGGTTCGTAGGCGCGCCCCATCGCAACGCCCTCCACCCGGTGCCTCATCGGACTCCGCGTCCACCGGCTCGCGCCGATGTGGACCTCGCGGATCCCGGGCACAGCGAGAACCGCCTGAACGTTATGCGGCCGGATGCCTCCACCGGCCAGGATCGTCAGCCGGTCGGCCGCGGTCCGCGCCAGGCGCTCGAGGGTGGCGAGATCGTCGACGACCGCGCGTCGCCCCGCGGACGTGAGCACCCGGTCCACCCCGACCTGCATGAGCACGTCGAGACTTTCGTCGAGATCCCGGGACAGATCGAAGGCACGATGGAAGGTGACCGCCAGCGGCCGGGCGGCTTCGACGAGGCGCGCGATGCGCTCGCGGGGCACGCCGCCATCCGCGTCGAGGGCACCGAAGACGACGCCGTGCGCCCCTGCGTCGCGGGCCCTGGCGATGTCGCGGAGCATGACGTCCACTTCCAGGTCCGAGTACAGGAAGTCGCCTCCTCGGGGCCGGATCATCACCATGACCGGGATCGAAACGCGCTCCACCGTGGCCTCGATGGCCCCCACGCTCGGCGTCGTCCCGCCCTCGACGAGGTTGGAGCACAGCTCCACGCGATCCGCGCCCGCCGCCGCCGCGGCGACGGCGAAATCGGCAGAGGCGCAGCACACCTCGAGCACGGTCGGAGCGTGGGTCTTCGTCATGGGCCGACAGCTTGCGGTATCGATGCCATGGACGCCAGGCAAGGCGCTTCGGTATACATCGGCATGCTTCCCGACACCTCCCCCTCGCCGGAACGTGCCGACCTGCCGGTCGTCGTCGTGGGCGCCGGCGCCGCCGGCCTCCTCGCCGCCCTCACAGCGGCCCGCTCCGGCGCCGACGTCATACTCGTGGAGAGCACGAAGGACGGCGGCCGCAAGATCCTGATCAGTGGTGGTGGGCGCTGCAACATACTCCCCTCCATCATCGAGCCCGAACGGTACGTCACGGACTCCTCGCCCAACACGCTCCGCAACATCCTTCGGTCGTGGCCGCTGGCCGAACAGCGTGCGTTCTTCGAGCGGGAGCTGGAAATGCAGCTCGAGCTCGAGGAAGAGACGGGGAAGCTCTTTCCCTCCAGCCACCGAGCCCGGGACGTGCGCGATCGGCTCGTGCAGCGCGCGAAGGAGGCCGGCGCGCGCATCTGGTTCGAGGCCCGGGTCGTCGACCTTCGCCCGGAGCCGCCGGATCGCGGCTGGAGCGTCGAGTTCGAGGGTGCGCCGCCCGTGACCGCACGCGCGGTGGTGCTGGCAACCGGCGGCCTGTCCGTTCCGAAGACGGGGAGCGACGGGGCGGGACTCCGGATCGCAGAGCGCCTCGGGCTCCGTGTGAACCCGACCTACCCGGCCCTGACACCTCTGACCGCGACACCGAATCCGCACGCCGAGCTGGCGGGCGTCTCGCTGACGGTCACGATCACCGCGCCCGGCGCTCGACCGACGTTCGAAACGACCGGAGGCTTCCTCTTCACCCACGACGGCTGGAGCGGGCCCACGGTCCTCGACGCGTCGCACCTCGCCATCCGGGGCCGCCCGGACGGAACGCGGCAGGAGCTCCACGTGGCGTGGACCGACCGCGACGCGGCCTGGTGGGACGGTGCCCTGCGCACGGGCTCGGCCACCGTGCGCGGTGCGCTCGGCTCGGCGGTTCCCCGGCGTCTGGCCGACCTCCTGCTCCGCGAGGCCGGGGTGGACGCGTCGACCCCGCTCGCGCAGCTGCGCCGGGAGGCCCGCCGCGCGCTGGTGACCGCGCTCACCGCGTATCCGATCCCATGGACGGGCGACGCGGGGTACCGGAAGGCCGAGGTGACCGGGGGCGGCGTGGCACTCGACCAGGTCGACCCCCGCACCCTCGAGGCACGGTCCCGCCCGGGCCTCTACCTGTGCGGGGAGGTCCTCGACGCGTTCGGACCCATCGGCGGGCACAACTTCCTCTGGGCATGGGCGACCGGACGGGCCGCGGGACGGAGCGCAGGCGTTCCCGGCCCCGTCTCGGGGTGGGGCCCCTCGTGAACATTCCCTCCCGCCGCTCGTTCCTCACCGCCTGCGTGGCTGCGGTCGCCTCGCCCCTCGGCACCCTCGAGCGGGCGCCCCGCGCGCAGGACCCCCGCCTGACGGCTCGCCCGGGAACGCCCACGGTCACGCCCGAACGGGGCATGACCCGTTTCGGGCAGCTCGACCGCGGAGGCTTCCTCTACGTGCCCGCGTCGTACGACGCGGCTCGGCCCGCCCCGCTCGTCGTCGCGCTGCACGGAGGCAGCGGGGATGCGGGACGCTGGACGTCGCTCTTCGCGGCATGCGAGGAGCGCGGCCTCGTCCTCCTCGCTCCGGAATCGAGGGCGCGCACGTGGGACCGGGCGCTCGCGGACTTCGGCCCGGACGTCGCGTTCATCGACTCGGCCCTCCGACACACCTTCGCACGCTGCGCGGTCGACCCGGCGCACATCGCGCTCGCCGGGTTCTCGGATGGCGCATCGTACGCGCTCTCCCTGGGGCCGTCGAATGGCGACCTGTTCACGCACCTCATCGCCTGGTCGCCCGGGTTCTCGGACCCGGCCGATCCGATCGTCGGCGCTCCGAAAGTCTTTCTCTCGCACGGCAGCACGGATCGCGTCCTGCCCGTGGTCGGCAGCCGGCTCGCGCTCGTGCCGATGTTCGAGATGGACGGGTACGACATCGAGTACGTCGAGTTCGAGGGAGACCACGAAATGCCGCCCGCGATCGTGGAGCGCGCGCTGGACTGGTTCCTGGGCTGACGCCTCGACGGAGCATCCCCCGGTCTGCGTAACGCCTCCCCGCGTATACGACCGGATGCGCCTACGCCGCCTTCGACAAGGCCTGGAAGGGCGCGCTCGAGCCCGGCACGCTGGCCTGCCCCGCAGTCATCGAACGGGAACTCTTCCAGATTCCCGCCCGGCGAAATCCGCGATGCGCACGTGCGCAGGATCGTCGTCGGTGGGCGCGTGGCCTACGAGCGTCCGGACTCACCGGACGGTGCGGCGGGCCTGTCCGGAATCTGGGTGCCAGCTTCGGACGCGAAGAGCGGCCCTCAGCCCACCGTGTAGACGTCCCCGCTCTCTGCGATCTTCTCGTCCTCGTAGGGTGCGACCACCCGTCGATAGAGCTCGAGCTTCGCGCATTCGAGGACACCGACCGCCTCGTTGAGGTGGGCGTACCGAACCCTTCCGGAGACCTCCGCGGCCCGTGCGAGGTAGGCGTCCACCAGCCGCGTCACGGCGTAGTTGAGCTCCCCGGCATTCGCCGGAGCCTCTCCCCCGTCGAGGCGGTGACGGGCATCCTGGTCGATGTAGGGCATGCACCTGCTCCGCGCTGGAGTTCTGGTCGATTTCGAATCTGCCCGGAGCGGCGGAGGCCGGCAACGAGGCGGCGACAGTGGCGAGCCACGCACTCGCGTGCCCCGTCATGATCCCGGTTGGGGCGGTGACTACGACCGGCAGCACCGCAAGGTCACCCGGCCAGTGCCTCGCGCAGCTCCCCCAGAACCTCCGGGTCCGACTCAACCGCCTGGCGCGCGGAGAGCGAAGCCCGCGCCTGCGCGGTCCCGATACGGCCGAGCGCCCAGGCGGCATGGGCCCGAACCACCGGCTCCGGATCGCTCAGGGCGGAGGCCAGGACCGGCACCGCTTCGGGCAGGCCGCTGTTGCCGAGCCCGACGCACACGTTGCGGGCGAACCCGACCCTCCCGGCGCGGCGCACCGGCGAACGCCGGGAAAAGACGTGCCAGCGCGACTCGTCCAGCGCCGTCTCGAGGAGCTCCACGAGACCCGGAGCATGCATCCCGGGGCGCGGACCCCACGCGGGTTCCGGCGACGGGCTCGCGAACCGCTGGTTCCACGGGCAGATCTCCTGGCAGATGTCGCAGCCGTACACGCGGTTCCCGATCGCCGGCCGGAGCTCTCGCGGGATGGTGCCGCGAAGTTCGATGGTGAGATAGGAGATGCAACGCCGGGCGTCCATGATCGGCGCGCCGTTCGCGTCGCGGCCGAGGAGCGCTCCGGTCGGGCATGCCTCGAGGCACGCCGAGCACGAGCCACACCGGTCTTCCTCGAACGCATCGCTCGGCTCGAGGTCCAGATCGGTGAGCAGCAGCCCGAGGAAGAAGTACGATCCCCGTTTCGGGTCGATGAGCATCGTGTTCTTCCCGAACCACCCGAGCCCGGCACGGCGGGCGAGGTCCCGCTCGAGGATCGGGCCGGTGTCGACGTAGGGACGGCCGCGCACTCCCCCGGGGACCTGGGCATCGAGCCAGGCGAGGAGCTCCTCCAGCTTCTCCTTCACGACGTCGTGATAGTCGTCTCCGCGCGCATACCGGGCGACGATGCCCCGTCCGGGGTCGGCGGCGACAGCCGGATCGTCTTCGGCGTAATACTCGTACCCGACCACGACCACCGAGCGTACCGAGTCCATGGTCCGCTGAAGATCCGCGCGACGGGCGATCGAGTCCTCGCGCCCGAGGTACGCCATCTGCCCGTGGAAGCCGTCCTCGAGCCAGCGCCGGTAGAGGGGCGTGTGGGTCGATGCGTGGGGCGCGGCCACACCGAAGAGGGAGAAGCCGAGCTCGCGGGCCCGAGCCTCGACACGAGGCGGCAGGTCTCCGTCGGTCCGCCGGACGCGAGCAGCGCCCTCGTCCCCGGACGTATCGGCCGGGCGCCCCTCACGCTTGCGGCGTTCCTCTCCCTGTCCGCTCATGCTCGCTCCGAGAGCGGCCGCAGCCGATAGGTACGGCCTTTCCACTCGACCGTGCGGCCGCGAATCCAGGCGCGCAGGAAGATGAACGACCCGATGGAGGCCCCGAGGGGATACAGGACGCCGTACCACGCCGGAGCGCCCATGCGCCGGGTGAACCAGGCCCAGAGCACGACGCTGATCGCGTAGACCGTGGCGGCCCAGACCGGCAGGGCGGACGGGATCACGCCCGCTCCCGCAAGCCCGTCGACGACCGCGACGGCGAGCACGAGCGGGGCCGCGAGCCACAGCGTGACGCCACCCAGAAATGACGCCGGTGGGACCAGGGGACGCAGCAGCGGCGGAAAGCTCTGCAGCCCACCCATGACGATGTTCTTCGACCATCCCTCCACCAGCTGCGGCAGCGACCGGTACATGCGCGTGGCCAGGTCGTTTTCCGCGCTTCGGATCCGCAGTCGCAGCCCGGCTCTCTTCACGTGCTGCGCCAGTGCCAGATCCTCCGCGACCTCGTCCTTCACCGCCTCGTGACCCCCGATCGTCTCGTACGCCTCCCGCCGGAAGAGAAGGAACTGGCCGTTGGCGATCGCATCGCGCCAGCGGTCGTTCCGGGCGATGCGTTCGAAATCGGGAAACCGGATGAGCATGAGGAGGAAGATCTGCGGCTGCACGAGGCGCTCCCAGAACGTCTCCATGAGCTGTCGGCCGGTCACGGTGAGCAGATCGGCTCCCTCCTCGTCCAGCCCGCCCGCCGCACGGGAGGTGAGCGCGGGTCCGTGCGTGGTGTCGGCGTCGGTGAACAGCAGCAGCTCTCCCGTCGCGAGCCGGGCGCCCTGGCTGCACGCCCACGGCTTGCCGAGCCACCCTTCGGGAAGCGGAGCGCCGTCGACCACCACGATGCGACGCGCGTTGCCCCGCGGCACGGATCGAGCGATCTCCGCGGTGCGGTCCGAGCTCCGGTCATCCACCACGATGATCTCGAAGTCGGGCCAGGCCGAGCGCGCCAGGGACCGCAGGCAGTTGGAGATGTTCATCGCCTCGTTTCGAGCGGGCACGATGACGCTGACGGACGGGACCGCCACTCCGGCCGCTGCGGGCAGCTCGCTCGGAATGCGCGCGACGAAGCGCACGAAGAGGAGCAGGGCGAGCCAGGGCAGGGCGAGAAGAAAGGGCGTCACGGTGCATTGCGTGCGGATCGGTCCATGGACGGATCGGTACCCGCGCCCCACAATGCCGTGCCGACTCACCCACGCCTGACCGATCTTGATCGACGTCGACTCCGTCCGCTCCGAGTTCCCGATCCTGGAGCGGAAGACCTACATGAACTCCTGCTCGCTCGGTGCGCTCTCCCGACGCTCCGAGCGCTACCTGCACGACTTCACCGAGCGGTGGCACGAGATGGGCGCGTCGGCGTGGTACCGGCACTGGCTCGGTCGGATCGAGGAGCTGCGCGGCCGCGTGTCGGGCTTCCTGGGCACGACGTCGCGCGAGCTCGCCCTGCTCCCCTCCACCTCGACCGCCCTCGCCGCGGTCACGGAATCGGTGCGTCCCGGCGGCCGGACGCGCGTGGTTTGCACGGAGCTCGACTTCCCGACCCTCGCGTACCAGTGGGCGGTGAAGCCCGAGTTCGAGCTGGTGATCCTGAGGAGCCCGGACGGCATCCGCATCGACCCCGAACAGTTCGCCGAGGCGGTCGACGAGCGCACGCTCTTCCTCGCCACGAGTCACGTCTTCTTCACGACGGGCTACGAGCAGGACCTCTCGGCCCTGGCACAGATCGCCCGCAGC
Organism: Gemmatimonadota bacterium; assembly: GCA_030827315.1. Classification (GTDB taxonomy): domain Bacteria; phylum Gemmatimonadota; class Gemmatimonadetes; order Longimicrobiales; family Gaopeijiaceae; genus UBA2589. Next base: position 50,306 of record JAURER010000014.1, read on the forward strand.
GCCGGTGCCTACTCGCTCATCGACGGCTACCAGGGCGCCGGCCAGGTAGATCTCTCGCTCCCCGGCACCGGGGTCGACTTCTACACGACCGGTCCCCTCAAGTGGCTGTGCGGAGGTCCAGGGCTCGCCTACCTGTATGTCCGCGACGAGCTCGTCGAACGACTCGAGCCTCGGCTCACGTCATGGTTCGCGACGGATCGGCAGTTCGACTTCGACCTGGAGGGTTTCGCGTACCGCCGAGACGCGCGCCGCTTCGAGCTCGGCACCCCCGCGCTCCCGACGGTGCATACGGCGCTCGGCGGCCAGGAGATTATCGACGAGATCGGCCTGCCCGCGATCCTGGGGCGCAACCGCACGCTCACCGACCGACTGGTCGACGGCATGCGGGACGCGGGTTTCGAGCTGCGCCTGGCGGAACAGGACCGCCGGACTTCGATCGTGATGGTGCGGCACGACGACCCGGCGGGCGCGGTGAAGCACCTGGCAGCCAACGGCGTGATCGTCGACTACCGTCCGGGCTACGTGCGCTTCAGCCCGCACTTCTACAACACAGACGCCGAGATCGACCACAGCATCGAGGTCCTGGCAGGCTTCGGCGGCTGAGCACCGGCCGCCCGTCGACCGGGCGAGTGCCGCTCAACGCCCTCCGCGCCGAAGGACCCTGCCCGCGTTCACGTCGAGGAGCGCTCCGTCGTCGATGACGAGCGTGCCATTCACGAGCAGGTAGTCCACTCCCTCGGCGTACCTCATCGCGTCGGACCCGAAGTCCGCGGCGTCGCGGATCACGTCCGGATCGAAGACGATCAGGTCGGCCGCCATGCCCGGGGCCACGAAGCCGCGGTCGTGAAGACCGAGCCGTTGCGCGGCCATCGACGACATGCGCCGCGCGGGGGGGCGTCCGGGACGCACCCCCGGAGCCCGGCGAGAACGAGTGCGATCCCGAGCATCTGCTTCATGCGTTGTCTTCCCGCCTTCCTGCCACCGGTGTCCACCGGTCGGAGTCCCTCACACGGTACTTTTCGAGCACCCGCTCCAGCGCGTCGTCCATCTCGATGCCCTGTTCGTTCGCGATGACCAGGAGCACGAAAAGGATGTCCGCCAGCTCGATGGCCAGATCCTGCTCCGGCTCGTCGGCCTTCTTCGGCTTGTGTCCGAACCTGTGGTTCATCTCGCGGGCCAGCTCGCCCACCTCCTCGATGAGCCTCGCCAGGTTGGTCAGCGGTGGCCAGTAGCCTTCTTCGAACTGCGAGATCCAGGCGTGGACGCGCTCCTGCGCGTCGCGCAGCGACAGGGTTGGGGCGTCTCCCGTCGCGTCGGCCCCCGCGCGCACCTCCCGCCTCCCGTCGCTCACGGCACCAGCACCAGCTTTCCGAAGATTTTTCCGCGCTCCAGGATCTCGTGCGCACGACGGGCCTCGGCGAGCGGCAGCACCTCCTGAATGACCGGATCGAAGACCCCTTCGAAGACGAGCCGCATGACTTCACGGAACTCGGCCGGTGTTCCCATCGTGCTGCCCATGATCTGGAGCTGCTTCCAGAACACGAGCCGCAGTTCGGTGACGCCCCGGGAACCGGTCGTCGCGCCCGAGGTCACCAGGCGGCCTCCGATCGTGAGCGCCCTCAGGCAGGCGGGCCAGACCTGCTCGCCGACCGTGTCGAACACGACGTGCACGCCCTGTTTGCGCGTGTCGCGCCAGACCTCGCGCGAGAAGTCGACCTCATGACGGTCGTACACGAAATCGGCCCCGAGCGCCCGGGTGCGGGTGACGTTCTCGACGCCGCCGGTGACGGCGTAGACCTTCGCGCCGGCCCGCCGCGCGATCTGGACCGCCGCCGTGCCCACCCCGCCGGACGCTCCCGTGATCAGGACCCGCTCGCCCGGCTTCAACCGCGCGCGGGTCACCAGAGCGCGCCACGCGGTCACGAAGACCAGCCCGGCCGCAGCCGCCTCCGTGGCGGGGAAGTCGCCCGGGATCTCCAGAAGGTTCTCGGCAGGCACCACGCAGTACTCGGCGAAGCCGCCCTGCGTGTGCTCGCCGACGATCTGGAAGGGAAGCTCCTCGAACGACTCCCCCCGGTCGTGACCGAAATACCAGTCGTAGCGGATGGAAGGGTCGACCACGACGCGAGCCCCGATGGGCACGTCCTCGGCACCCGGACCCGCCGCATCGATCACGCCGGCCACGTCCGACCCCCCGATGTGGGGCATCGGGGTCTCGATGGGAAGTCCCCGACGCACCCAGAGGTCGAGATGGTTCATGGCCGCGGCCTCGACCTTGAGCCGCACCTCACCGGGGCCGGGCTCCGGAATCGGAACCTTCTTCACCTCGACGACTTCCGGACCACCGAAGTCCTCGAACACGGCGGCACGCATCATCCTGGGCATTCACGACCTCGAGATCGCTGTCCGAGCGGCGTGATAGTGTACAGGATCCACGATCGCCGGACCAATCCGTCGCCACCCGCGCCGGCGGAAGAGCATCCCCGGGGCACGCGCGCGACGGGGCGTGCGTGGAAGGGCGGTCGCGGTTGTTCTAGCTTCCTGCGGCCATGAACGACGACACGACGCTCGGCGGATACATCCGCGTGCACGACCGTCCCCCCGCCTACGAAGGATCGGACGGCCACCCCTACACGGTCTCCCTGGAAACGGAGAAGACCGCGAACCTCCGTGCGCCCTGGGCCGGATTCCTGGTCTTTCCCCGCTGGGCCCAGACCGGCGTGGGCATCGTCGGACACGTCGAGACGGCAGATCTGGTCGAGGCGCGGACGATTGAGGAGGCCAGAGACGGGCTGGCCGCGCTGACCCTGCACGAGGTCCACGCACTGCTCGAGGAAGCCATCGCCCGGAGTCGGGATGACTGAGCCCTTCCTGCGTATCACCGAGATCTTCCACTCCATCCAGGGGGAGTCGACCTGGGTAGGCGTGCCGTGCACCTTCGTGCGCGTCACCGGATGCCCGCTGCGCTGCACCTGGTGCGACACGGCGTACGCCTTCCACGGGGGGACGCGGATGACATTCGCCGAGATCCTCGCCAAGGTGCGCTCGCATCCGGCCCGCGTCGTCGAGATCACCGGTGGGGAGCCGCTGGCTCACCCGGGAGCCGTCGAGCTCGCGCGCCTCCTACTCGACGAGGGGTACACGGTCCTGGTCGAAACGTCGGGTGCCTTCGACATCGCTCCGCTCGACGATCGGGTCCACGTCATCATGGACCTGAAGTGTCCGGGATCGGGGGAGTCCGCGCGGAACCGGTGGGAGAATCTCGAGCACCTCTCGGGGCGCGACGAGATCAAGTTCGTCGTGAAGGACCGGGCCGACTACGAGTGGACCCGCGACGTCATCCGGGAGCGGGGGCTGACAGAACGCATGGAGGCGGGCACCCTCCGGGCCCTTCTCATCTCCCCGGTCTGGGGTGACATCGACCTGCGCGAGCTCGCCGGGTGGATCCTCGAGGACGCTCTGCCCGTGCGCTTTCAGCTGCAGCTCCACAAGCAGATCTGGGGCGCCGAGGCGACCGGCGTCTGATGGGCCCGCACGCCCGCGACCCCCGCCTGCACGCGCTGCGCGACGCCCTCTGGCCCGAAGCCTCGCCCTCCTATGGCGGCCGCACGGACGAGGCGCCCGATCCGCACGTGGCGGCCCAGCTCGTCGACGCCGCCCTCGTCGGCCTCGACGAGACACCGAACCCGGCTTCGGATCGCATGGAGGCCGCGGTCGCGCTCGTCATCCGTGCGCGTGAGCGCCTGGACTTCCTCCTCATCAAGCGCGCCGCCCACGAACGCGATCCCTGGTCCGGCCAGATGGCCCTTCCCGGCGGCCGATGGGAGACCCGGGATCCAGGTCTCATCCATACGGCCATGCGCGAGACCTTCGAGGAGACGGGGGTCGAGCTGACCCGTCTCGGCATCCCGCTCGGACGGCTTCTCGACGTCGCGCCGCAGAGCCCCCTGCTCCCCAGAATGCGGATCGCTCCCTACGTCTTCGGGGTCCCCGCCGAGACCGAGGCGACCGTCGCGAGCCTGGAGCTCCAGAGCGTCCACTGGGTCCCCCTGGACCTCCTCGCCGCACCCGAGACCGCGTCCGAGACCCGCATCCACTTCAACGGCTTTTCGAAGACCTTTCCCAGCTACCACGTCGTCGGCGAGCACGTCTGGGGCCTCACCCACCGCATCCTCACCGCCTTCCTGGACCGCTACCCCGCCGACGCCGTGCGCTGACCGCAAGCACACACCCGGGTCGAGCGGTCCTGGCCCGATCGAACGACGGGGAGGCCGGCCCCTGCGGCGCCGGCCTCCCCGTCTTCTTCATGGTCCGCAGCCGAACCGGTCGTCCCGGCTCGGGCGACCGCTCAGCCCGTTCGCGGACGTCGCAACCCCCGTCGGGCGCGGGGTCCGCGGAGCGGCGCCCCTAGTTCACCCACTCCGCGATGAACACGTTCGTGTCGGACGTCCCACCGTTGTTCCGGTTCGACCCGAACACCAGATAGCGCCCATCCGGGCTGAACACCGGGAAGCCGTCGAAGCCCTCCGAGTGCGTGATCCGCTCCATGCCGGTCCCGTCGAGATTGATCATGTAGATCTCGAAGTCCCGACCGTCCGGATCGTGGTGGTTCGAGCTCCACAGAATCCGGTTCCCGTCCGGATGCCAGTAGGGCGCGAAGTTCGCGCCACCCACATCGGTCACCTGGCGCTGGTTCGAGCCGTCGGCGTCCATCACCCAGATCTCGAGCTCGCCGGGACGCAGCAGCCCCTCCGCGAGCAGAGCCTCGTAGTCCCGGGCCTCGGCACTGCCCTCCTCGGGATAGTGGGCGCGCCAGATGATCTTGGAGCCATCCGGCGAGTAGAAAGCGCCCCCGTCGTATCCGAGCCGATCGGTCAGCTGCACGACGTCCGAACCGTCCGGGTTCATGGAGAAGAGGTCGAGGTCGCCGTTGCGGACGCTCGTGAAGACGATGCGGTCGCCGACGGGCGAGAAGGTGGCCTCGGCGTCGTACCCGTTCGTGTCCGTCAGCTGGCGCAGGTTCGACCCGTCGGCGTTGGCGACGAAGACGTCGTACGTTTCGTACACCGGCCACACGTATCCCATGGAGAAGTCGGGATTCGCAGGACACGACGCGTCGTGGTGGTGCGTGGACGAGTAGAGAATCTCGTCGCCCGACGGATAAAAGTAGGAGCACGTCGTGCGCCCCTCGCCGGTGCTGACCATGCTCGTCTCGGCCGTCATGGGGTCGAGCACGAAGATCTGGTCGCACTCCATGCCGGGCTTGCGGGCCTGGTAGACGAGCCTCGACCCGTCGAACGCCCAGTACGCCTCCGCGTTCTCACCACCCGCGGTGAGCTGACGTACGTTCTGGAGATGGCCCTCGCCGCCCATGACGAGCACGGCGTCCTCCCCGGCGAGGTTGGCGAGGGGACCCGCCGCCTCGGATGGTGTATCGTTCCCGGCCTCCGACGCACATCCGGACCCGACCAGCACGCTCAGGGTCATCACTGCGAAAACTCGATGAATCACAACGTACCTTCCTCTCTGACGACGTTCTCGGCCGCCCTCGCCCTCGCGCTCGCCGCGACGGCCCAGGCAGCGGCCCAGTCCTCCTGCCTCGATCCGGCGACGGTCCTTGGCGACCTCGACGGGGCGATGGCGCACATCCGGTACCTCGCGGACGACCGTCTCGAAGGTCGCGCCGTCGGCTCCGAGGGCGCCCGCTGCGCCGCGGACTACATCGCGGGACAGTTCCGCAGCATCGGCCTGGAGCCTTCCGGAGAAGGTAACTTCTACCAGCCCTTCCCCATCCGTAAAGGGTCGGAGCCGGGACCGGACAACGCCCTCGTCGTCGCCGGCACGGAGCTTGACCCGGGATCCGATTGGATTCCTCTCGGCTTTTCGGGAAGTGGGACGGTCGAGGCGGAACTGGTCTACGGTGGCTACGGCCTGAGCAGCCCCGGAAATCCCGAGGACGAGTACGCGCGCATGGACATCGCGGGCAAGGTCGTCGTTCTCGATTGGGGCGATCCCGACGCACCGAGCGGAAACTCCCTCAGGGCCGATCCGCACTTCAAGTCGACGGTCGCGGCGGGAAGGAACGCCGCCGGAGCGATCATCCTTGCCCGGGAGGGGGCCGAACTGCCCGACATGACCGGCGAGCAGCGCGCCATGATCCGGATTCCGGCCGTGGTCGTGCGCGGCGAACGTGCGCAGGAGATCCGCGCCGCCGCGGAGCGCCGAGCCGCGGTGACGCTGCGCACCGACGTGCGCGAGACGCGTGTCGAAGCCCGGAACGTCGTTGCACTCCTGCCCGGTTCCGATCCGGCGCTGCGCGACGAGTACGTGATCGTGGGCGCGCACTTCGACCACCTCGGCTTCGGCGGCGAGGGGTCGCTGGACCCGGACTCCCGTGCCGTGCACAACGGCGCGGACGACAACGCGAGCGGCACGGCGGCGCTCATCGAGATCGCCCGCTCCCTCGCCGGGGGACCGCGGCCGGCACGCAGCATCCTCTTCATCGCATTTACGGGAGAGGAGCGCGGCCTCTGGGGCTCGGCCCGGTTCGTCGCCGAACCGACCATCGACCTCGAGTCCGCCATCGCCATGCTGAACCTCGACATGGTCGGTCGCCTCGTCGGCGATCAGGTCACCGTGTACGGATTCGCCACGGCCGATGAATGGGACGCCATCGTCGACGAGGCCAACGCGGAGATCTCCGTGCCCCTGACCATCGGCAAGGCCCCGGACGGCTACGGTCCGTCCGACCACTCTTCCTTCTTCGGGAAGGGGATTCCCGTCCTGCATTTCTTCTCCAACACGCACGTCGACTACCACCGTCCGTCGGACGACTGGGACAAGATCAACGGGGAGGGTCTCGACCGGATCACCGAGCTCACCACCGGGGTGGCCCGCCGGCTCTCGGCCGGGGGTGACCGGACCGTCACGCTCTCGGCGAACCCGCAGCCCCAGCCGTCCGCTCCCGGCGGTGGCTCCGAGTCGACCCGCAGCGCCTACGGAGGTGTGTACCTGGGCTCGATTCCCGACATGACGCCGCGGGACTTCGGTCTCCGGCTGACCGGCGTGCGCGAGAACAGTCCGGCCGAGCGTGGAGGCCTTCGGGCGGGTGACGTGATCGTCGAGTTCGACGGCCGGGAGATCACCGACATCTACGCCTACACCTACGCGCTGCAGGACAAGAGGCCGGGAGACGAGGTCCGGGTCGTCGTGGAGCGCGACGGCGAGCGGGTCACGCTGACGGTGGTGCTGGGCGAGCGTCGCTGAGCGACCCGGCGGACGGGCTCGTCCGCGTCATCTCGTGAAGTCTCACGGGGGCCGGTCCCGGACGGGGACCGGCCCCCGGTTCGTCACCCCAGCAGGTCCAGCTGCCCGTCGTCGTCCTCCTGGGAGGGAACCGGCTCGTCCCGCGCCGGAGCTCCGCCACGGCCCGACGCCCGGGTCACCTCCACCACCCGGTCCCCGGGCTCCAGACGGGCCATCCGTCTTCCCTGCGTGCGCCGACCCTGCACCGGAACCGAATCGGCCGCCGCGCGCGTGACCTGTCCCTGCGCGGTCACGATCATCACCTCGTCGGCCTCAAGAACCTCCAGCGCCGCAACGATGGGCGACGGCTTCGCGCCGCCCGGCAGCGCGAGATTGCCCATGCCCCCGCGGTTCTGAAGCGGAAAGTCCGACACGGGCGTACGCTTGCCCATGCCGTCCTCGCTCACGGTCAGCACCGTCGCCTCGCGCCGGAGCATGAGCATGCCCGCGACCTCGTCGTCGCCCTTGAGGGACATTCCCTTGACGCCCTGCGCGGTGCGGCCGACGACGCTGACCTGATCTTCGGGAAAGCGGATCGCGCGACCGCCTCTCGACAGGAGCATGATCTCCGCCGTCCCGTCGGACATCGCCACGTCCATGATGGTGTCACCGCTCTTCACGCCCGCCGCCTTCACGCCACCGGCCCGTGGATTCGAGAAGTCCGAGACCGGCGTGCGTTTCATGACGCCCTGCCGCGAGAGGAAGACCAGGAAACGGTCTTCCTGGTTCAGGTCGTCGATCGGGATCATCGATACGATCCGGTCCCGTCGGTCCGCGCCTTCGATGATCGCGTAGACGGACTGTCCCCGTGACGCACGTGCGCTCTCGGGTACGTCCATGACCGGCAGGAAGTGGCAGTGGCCGCCCTCTGTGAACGCCAGGATCCACCCCTGGGTGCGCGCCACGAAGATGTGCTCCAGATAGTCGTCCTCGTAGCGCTCCATCCCCGCCAGCGCCTTGCCCGACCCGACGCGGCGCCGGTAGAGGTGCATAGGGATCCGCTTCACGAAGCCTTCGTGGGAGAGGGTCACCACCACGTCCTCGTCGGCGAGCTGACCCTCCATGGCGGGCACGTCGAGCTCCTCCTCTTCCTCGTCGAGCAGCACGGTGCGGCGCGCGTCTCCGTACTTCTTTACCACCTCGCCGAGCTCCTCGAGCATGAGCTCGAGCTGGCGCTCGTCCGACTCCAGTATGGCACGGAGCTCGGCGATGCGGGCCTCGAGCTCTGCGAGCCGGTTCTCGAGCTGAGTGCGCTCCAGCGCCGTGAGGCGCGCCAGGCGCATGTTCAGGATCGCGTCGGCCTGGAGCTCGCTGAGACCGAAACGGTCCTGGAGGCGCTCGGACGCCTCGGGCCGATCGGCCGAGGACCGGATGATCCGGATCACCTCGTCGATGTGCTCGAGGGCGGCGAGCAGGCCCAGGACGATGTGGCGGTCCGCCTCGGCCTTCTCGAGATCGTGCCGGGAGCGGCGCCGGATCACTTCCACGCGGTGATCGCGGAAGCGCTCGAGGAGCTGCTTGAGATTGAACTCCTTCGGTACGCCGCCGTCGAGTGCCAGCATGTGTGCGCCGAACGTCGACTGCAGGTGCGTGCCCCGAAGCACGGTTTTGAGCACCGCGCCGGCGTTCGCCCCGCGCTTCAGCTCCAGCACGAGACGCATGCCGTCGCGGTCCGTCTCGTCGCGAATATCCGCGAGGTCGTCGATCCGGCCACGCTTCGACAGTGCGGCGATCTGCTCGATCACCTTCGTCTTGTTCACCGCGTACGGCAGCTCCGTCACCACGAGCTGCTCCTTGCCTGCCCGCAGAGACTCCTTCACGACGCGTGCGCGCATCACGACCCGGCCGCGCCCCTCGCGGTACATCTGCTCGATCCCCTCGCGCCCCACGACGAAGCCACCCGTCGGGAAATCCGGTCCGGGTATGTGGCGCATCAGGTCGTCGACGGTGCAGTCGGGATCCACGACGAGCTGCCGGATGCCCGCGGCGACCTCGGCGAGGTTGTGGGGCGGCACGTTGGTGCTCATCCCGACGGCGATCCCGGACGAGCCGTTGACCAGGAGGTTGGGGAACCGCGACGGAAGGACTCGCGGCTCCTGCCGCTGGTCGTCGAAGTTCGGCTGGAAGTCGACGGTCTCCTTCTCGATGTCGTCAAGCAGCTCGGTGGCGATCGCGTGCAGTCGCGCCTCCGTGTACCGGTAGGCCGCCGCAGGATCCCCGTCGACCGAGCCGAAGTTTCCCTGCCCGTCGATGAGCGGCATGCGCAGCGAGAAGTCCTGCACCATGCGCACCAGGGCGTCGTACACCGCCGTGTCGCCATGCGGATGGTACTTGCCCAGCACGTCACCCACGACCGCGGCGCTCTTCTTGTACGGCCGATCCGGGGCAAGCCCCATCTCGTGCATTGCATAGAGGATGCGCCGGTGGACGGGCTTGAGGCCGTCGCGCACGTCGGGCAACGCACGCTGGACAATGACGCTCATCGAGTAGTCGAGGAACGACTCGCGCATCTCCTCTTCGAGGGTGCGCGGGAGAATCCGTTCCCGTCTGGAGGCCGTGGCCATTCAGTCTCCGGGCATGGCTTGTCGAAAGGCGCGGCGGGACCCGCCGCGGAGGGCTCGAAGGCGCGCACGACCCCGGGGCGGGCCGCTTCGCGGCCCTAGCTTCTAAGGATTCCCGGGGGCTGGCAAGCGCTCAGCCTCGTGTGGGCAGGGAGCCCGAATGCACGCGCTCCGGCCCTCGACGCCGCCCTCGGCCACGCGCGCGGCGAGGCGCGTCCGAAGCCACCCCGGGGGGACGGCCCGGCCGCGCGGGTTCACCCCCGGGAGGAGGAGAGATCCTCCAGAACCGCGCGGAACTCCTCCGCCATCGTGGGATGCCCGTGCCGGTCCGCGGTCGCGATACCGCGCTGGTACGCCCGCGCCGCCTCCTCGTCCCGGCCAAGATCACGCAGCGCGGCGCCGAGTCGGCCCCACCCGTTGCCTTCGTCCTCGTCGGCTTCCAGATACGTCGTGAGCTCCCGCACCCCGTCTTCCGTACGTCCGGCCTTGAGGTACTCGAGCGCGAGCCCGAACCGGAGCCGCGTGTCGTCGGGCCGCTTGTCGAGCATGCGCTCGAGTGCCGCGAGCCGGTCCGGACCGGACACGGCGGTCAGTCGGGAAAGTGGAAGGAGCGACTCGTGGCCGACGTCGAAGGCTCACCCGTGACGAGCTCGATCATGGCCTCCATCTCGGACGCCATCTCGTCGAGCCGGTGCGCGACCGTGAGCGCGTGCGCGAAGTCGAAGTAGGCCGCCACCGCCTGCTCGTCGGCCGCGTGCGTGGCCACGACGACGGACTCCATTTCGACGCGCAGGCACTCGACGATGGCGTCGACGGCGCTCCGCACGGCACGCAGCTCGGCGAGCGTCGGGACGGAGACGTCGCCCTCCAGCCTGGGAAGGAGGGCCTCCACCCGGACCCGCTCCGCCGGTGGAGCCAGGACGCGCGAATCCGACTCCTCGTCGCGCCCGAGGAAGCTTCGAGCCCCCGCCTTCAGGGCCGTCAGTTCTTCGTAGTTGAATTGCAGGATCACCGTGCGGCTCCGTACGTGCCTGTCACCTGTTTCTACTTTCCTGCCGCCTTCGAGTTTCTGCAAGGAGCTCGAGACGGGCCAACGCCTGCGGGAACGGTGCTACGCCAGGGCCGCGGCGGGTCCCTCTACGCTGAGCGGGATGGAGACCTGGTGTACGCCGTCGACGATCACGTCGACGGCGTACCGGCCGGCGGTAGGAAAGACGAGCCCGTCCATGTTCAGGATGTGCGGCACCAGAACCCCGGACGCGACACCTCGTGCCCCCGCGGCCAGGTTCATCTCTCCGTCGATCCGCACGAGCTCCTTCCCGTCCGGGGCGCGGATGGCGATGGCCACGGCGTGGCGGCCGAGCTCGTGAATGCCGGCGGAGAAGCGGAGCACCAGGCTCATGCGGGGATGCCGCGTGGGAAACGCCGAGGTGCCGAGACGATCGAAAACGCCAAGGATGTTCAGCTTTCCCGAGCCGTCGATGGTGGCCGCGTCGGCGAGCAGGGCGAGATCGACTTCCATTTCGTCATTCCCCGGGATCGGTGAGCAGGCGGTCCCCGAGCACGAGGCCGGCCAGAAGATCGATGGCTGTGTGAGCGAGGATGGCAGGCCAGAGGCTCCCCGACGCGAGGAAGCCCCACGCGAGGACCGCGCCCATCAGTCCGGTGCGGATGATCCCCATCATACCCTGGTATCCATGCATGATCCCGAACACCACGGTGCTGACGATGGCCGCGGGCCCCACCCCGGTCAGCGTGGCGAGGACGGGAATCACGTACCCTCGGTACGCCAGCTCCTCACCGGTCCCTGCCGCCACCGAGAGCACCGCGAAGGCGGACCGCTCGCGTGGCGTGGACGGAAGAAGCTGACGGAGCACCGGACTGTCCGCGATCCCAAACCATCCCGACACCGCGCGAAAGGCGAAGATGATCGCGAGGGCCGCGACGGTGAGGCCAACGGTCCAGCCGACGAAGGTCGGAAGGGGCAGCGCCACGAGTCCCAGGGCAGCCGCACCCCCGTCACGCGTTCCCACGAACCAGCACGCCGTCCCCATGAGCCAGAGCGTGGTGATCGAGCTCCAGTACGCCGGAAGGCGCTGGATCCGCGCGCTGGCCAGGAGCGGGAGCTGCGCCGTCGACATCGCCGGTACGGCGACCAGAAGCACCGTGAGGAGCACGGCGTCGGCCAGCGCGAGGTCCGTCATCCCGACAGCCACTCCGAGCGTGGCCCAGAAGAGGATCGCCCCGGCGATCGCGATGGCGCGTGCCCGCGTCACGCCGGATCGCCCTCGACGATCTCCTCTCCGAAGCGCTCGATCGCCTCCAGCGTCCCGCGCACGTCCTCCCAGGTGGTCGAGTGGTTCAGTATGCACATGCGCAGCGAATAGCGGCCACGCAGGCGCGTAGACGACATCATCGCCGTCGCCGTCTCGATGACGCGGGCCTGCACCCGCTCGTTGATGCGCTCGATGCGGGCGTCGTCCAGCCCCGAGCCACGCGGGTTGAACCGGAAGCACACGACACCCAGCGACGCCGGGTTCGCGATCTCCAGATTCGCGGAGTCTCTCACATACGCTTCGGCCCGGTGCGCGAGGTCGATGCCCGACGCCACCGCGCGACGGAACGCCGCCATGCCGAACGTCTGGATGGACATCCACACCTTAAGCGCGCGAAACGAGCGGCTCAGCTGGAGCCCTCGGTCTCCGAAGTTCGGGTGATCGTGCCCCCACTGGGTATCCTGCAGATACTCCGGGTGCACGGAGAACGCCGCCTCGAGCTTGCGAACGTCTTTTACCATCAGACACCCCGCCTCGAACGGCTGGAAGAGCCACTTGTGCGCATCCATGGCGATGGAGTCCGCGCGCTCGATGCCGCGCAGGAGACGGCGCCCTTCGTCGGAGAGGATCGCGAAGCCGCCGTAGGCGGCGTCGACGTGCATCCAGATGCCCTCCGCCTCGCAGAAGTCGGCAATCTCCACCAGCGGGTCTACGGCCCCCGTGTTGGTCGCACCGGCGTTGCCGCAGACGGCGATCGGCGCATACCCGTCGGCTCGATCGCGGGCGACCGAGGTGCGAAGCGCCTCCAGGTCCATCCGGAAACGGTCGTCCGTCGGCACGGAACGGATCCGGTCGGGCCGGATCCCGACGATTCGGGCCGCGCGGCTGAGCGCCGTGTGGTGCTGGTCGCTCATGTAGACCGTCGCCCACTCCGGGGCGCCCGCGGCCTCCCGCGCCGCCACGAATGCGTCGAGGCTCGCGGCCGAGCCCCCACTCGTGAACAGCCCCCCGGCGCCCTCGGGATAACCGATCCAGTCCCGGAACCAGTCGATCACGACCACCTCAAGCTGGCTCGGCCCGCTCGCCCCGAGCCAGGTGCCCTGAAAGGTGTTGTGACCTGCCGCGAGAAAGTCGGCCAGAATGCCCGGCCACGTTGGCTGGGACGGAACGAAGGCGAAGAAGCGCGGATGGTCCGTCCGCCCGGCCACGGGCAGGATGTCGCGGACCGCGCGCTCGAGGACCTCTTCGGCCGGGCGCCCCTCCTCCGGAGGATCCTCCCGCATGAGCGCCTCGAGCTCGGCCCTCGAGCCGCCCCTCCACGCCGGCTCGCCCGGAAGCCCCTCGATGCGTTCGATGAGGAGGCGCGACGCGAGCGACGCGAGCTCGTGCATCCGCTCGGGGGACAGCTGCAGTTCGCTCCGCGGAGCGTCTTCCATCGGCGTGGTCATGCCGATACTCTTCCTTTCATGTCACCTTCAGTCACTACCCGGATCGGCGTCTCGTTCCGCGTCCTCGACGCGATGGACGCCCCGCATTCGGGCCGTATTCTACGGCTTCGCCTCCAGTCCGGCGAAGCACCGTCGATCAAGTCGCTCAAGGGCTCCGTGATGAAGGCCGTGTCCCCCGAGGGCGCCGAGTGCCGGTTCCGCGTGCTGGGGTTCGCGGTGTTCGGTGGAAAGCCCAGCAACGACCGGCTCGCACGCACCGGACGCCTGGACCTGCACGTCGAGGAGCTCGGCGGCGGCCCCATCGGATTGCGCTGGACGGCCTACCTCGCCTGAGGTCCGCCGCCGGACGCCGCAGACCCCGCGACCCCGGCGTGCTCAGTTCGTCCGGATGCCCGGCGGCTCCCGATTGAATACGCTCACGAACCACTCGCGGTAGCGCGCGGCCTCGCCGGGATTCGCGCGCGCCCACTCCGCCCGGGCGACGGCGAAGTCGTCGGGTCGCGCGGTGAAGATGAACGCGTCGAGGAAGCCCTCGTACTTGGAGTACGCGAGCTCGTCGAGCGGCCCGAACGGATTCGTGTCGAAGACCGTGCGCCCGAGGATCCACGCGTCGGCCGTCCTCGCCATGATCGCGCGTTCGAGCTCGTACCCGGTCGCGTCAGGCGCTTCCGGCAACCACTCCTCCTGGCGGCCCATCGAGACCATGAGGTGCAGGTGGCCGTAGATCTGGTAGACCAGCTGTCCGTCGGTCGCTCCGAGCGGGATGCGCACGGTGACGCTGTCGTTGCTCACGACCATCCCCTCCCACGGGAAGGACTCGTCGAGCACGGACGTTCCGATCACCCAGAAGGACGGGTCCCGCGAGATGTTGTCCTGCTCGCGCGTCACCCACTCGTGGACGACCTGCATCTCCTCGTGATCGGCGCGGATTCGGGCCCCCGAGTGAATGATGATCGGGCGAGGCCGCGGTATCGCGACCGTACCGCTGCCACAGGCCATGACGAGCGCCAGCGCCGCCAGCGAAAGCAGGCGCAGGATCCACGGAAGACGCCCGGGAGTCCGCGAGGTGCAAGACAACCGCGAGGGAGGCCCGACCCGCCGAATCATAATGCTTGACACTGTCGGTTTCGCACTCCGAATTGGGGGTACCGGAATTCAATCGTTACGCAGGATATGACCGTGCACAGCACGCTGACCGACGAGATTCGCGAGTTTCGCGCTCCTCACACCATGACGCCCCAGGAACTCGGAGACGGCCTGGCCCGCCTCGTCTGGGAGAGCTTTTCGGACTTCATGTCGAGGGAAGACGTCGAGACTCCATTCGATGTGGATACCCTCTATGACGACGATGGTACCGTCCTTCGCACAGCCGAGGAAGCACTGATCTTCTTCATGTGGGCCCACACGCGCGGCGCCCAGCTCGCATTCTTCGGTCGTGCACCCGACGCGAGGATCCGCGAGGGCCTCGACGCGATGCACACGGCCGTGTTCGAGGACATGGTCTCCAACGGCACCCCGAAGTCACAGCTGCCGCTCTTCGAGCAGCGCGTGAGCGCCCGGTACGCCGAGTACCACCAGGCCGCGGCCGATTCCGACGACCAGCTGGGCACGGCCGTGGCGAGGCACCTCGTGGCCGACGGAAAGGCTCGCAAGTCCACCATTGAGGCGATACGCGAGCGCGCGGTCGCCGTCGCCAACCCGCTCAGGGACTTCCTCGAAGAGGTCGAACTGATCGAGGCGTGAGGCGCGAGGCCCGGCCGGGCCACGGAGGCAGGAACGAGAAGCGGGTCGGAGCCGGGAGGCTCCGACCCGCTTCGTCCTACGGCACACTCACCGCCATTTCATGACCTCGAACGGACTCCTGCAGGCGCGACACCAGTACGTGGCGACGCTGGCGTGTGAGCCGAACGCGTTCATGATTTCCGTCTTCTCGCCCGAGCAGAAGGGGCAAGAGGGAGACGACGGCATCGCGTCGGGGGTCTCCTCCCGGCGATCCTCGGCGTCGAACGACGATCCGCGGTGCTCCGAGCCCACCGCGTCGCGGAACGGCGGTCGAATCCGGTCAGAGCGGGAACCCATGGACGCCCCCCTACTCGACGAAGAGGGCGCGGTTGCGGTCGCCCCGCGCTCGCTCGACCGACTCCTCCGAAGGGCGCCCGGGCGCACGGCCGCGCGCCGGATCCCACGCGGGGTCGGGCTCCACCGCGTCGACGTCCACGTCGACCAGGGCGGTCAGATCACGAACCGCGTGCCGGTACGCCAAGAGGCGCTCCGCCGCAGGCGCGATCACCCCCGCACGCACCATGAGCCGCGCCGCCTCGTCGTCGGCCCCCACCCATGCGAGCAGGGCAGGCAGCATGGAGCGGGTGGCCGCCGTCAGCAGTTTCCGGGCCTCGCCTTCGGCCTGCGCCAGCCGGCGGTACCAGGCCGCACCGAGGCTCGAGTGGAACTCTTCCTCGGCGAGCATTTTCGGCACCCGGCTCCGTGCAGTCTCGAACGTCCCCTCGGCGAACGAGGAGAGGACCGTCGAGAGCGCGCCATCCGCGAGCGTCATGGCGGCGACCACGGCGGCCCAGTCGGGCATCTCGTCGTCCAGCACCGAGACCGAGGCGTACGCCTCGGACGCGCGGTCGTGCTCATACGCTTCCGGATCCCTGTCGAGGTCCTTGAGCATCGAGTAGAGAAGGCGGGCGTGGCCCCATTCGTCCTGCGCCATCGACGACGCCGAGATGCCGGTCTCGATGGAAGGTGCTCCGAGGAGCCAGTCCGAGTACCGGATCCCCATGAGCCGCTTCGAGTCGGCCAGGGTCAGGATGAGCCGCTCCAGCGCGGCCCGGCCCGGGCCGTCGAGGGTCTCGAGGTCGAGAACGTCACTCATCTCTGGCCCTCTTCAGCTGCGCGAAGTGTCCCTCGCCGTTCGTCACCGGGATGATCGCGTCGCGCTCCACGACGCACATCTCGAACCAGTTCTCTTCGTCGTACGTCTTCCATGCGTAGACCTTGGCCGTCTCGTCGTCGAACGCGTCGACGTAGCCGATGTGGACCAGCTGGTCTCCGCGTCCCTTCCGGGCGAACACGTCGTACACGATCTCTCGCATCGTCATCCGTATCTGTTTACGGGGCCGGACGCCCACCACGCAGTCGACGCGCGCTCATGCGCTCACGCCGAGACCGCGCAGCTTCGCCCTGCCCTCAGGGGTGATCCTGTCACTCGTCCAAGGAGGATCCCATACCTCGACCAGCTCGACCCGGGAGATCCAGAACTCGGACTCCAGGCGATCCGTGATGTCTTCGCGGATGAACTCCATGCACGGGCACGCGGTCGCGGTGAAGGTCAGCCGGACCTCCGCGACCCCGTCCCGCACGTCGACCCCGTAGATCAGCCCGAGCTCGGTCAGGGAGATGGGGATCTCCGGATCCAGAACCTCGTTCAGGGCTTCCCAGACGGCCGCCACCGGGTCCTGCGGAGCGGACTCGAGCGGGGAAGACCAGACGTCGCGCCCTCCACTCATGTGGATCGTGGCGGGCTTCGGAAGCCCTCCGTAGGGCCGGTGCACCACGGGAAGCGGCAGAACGGTCACGTCAGGCCGCAGCCTTGCCGTCGAGCCAGCGCGCCACGTCCAAGCGCGACCGTTGCACAGACTCCACGTAGATCTCGTTCATGGGGCCACGCCCCTTCCAGCGCTCGAAGACGGCATCCCAGCTGATCTCGCCCTCGTCGAACGCCCAGTGCTTGTCGACCGCGTCGTACTGGCAGGGGAACGGGTAGTCGAGGACGTAGGCTTCCCGCTCCGCGTCCCAGTGCGCGGGAACGTGGAGCCCGAGCTGTTCGCAGAGCGGCACCGTGGCCGACATCCACACCTGGCGCAGCTGGTCGTTGGTGAGGCCCTTGAGCCGGTAGTCGAGCTGCCCGGAGTGCCGCTTCATGTCGTCCGGGAGTCCGAACCACTCGATGGTCATCGGGAACATCCAGTCGACCGCCCGCTGCACCATCTCCTTGGCCTCTCCGCCCGCCTTCGAGAGGCGGCGCATCCAGACCTCGCCGTGGCGCAGGTGGAACGTCTCTTCCATGCCGATCTTCACCAGCGCGCGCTTGAGCGGCGCGTACGAGGTATTCTCGTGCACGTCGGTCAGGAGCGTGATCCCGGCACGGTCGAAGAACCCCGTCGCGACCACGAGCTCCGCCCAGTTGTCGAGCGGCTGGTCGAAGCCGTAGGGGTGCTTGAACTCGTGCGGCTGCCGGCCGTAGACCAGGTGCTCCTTGGACTCGCCGATGTCCTCGAGGAGACGGTAGGCGATGTTTGCATGCGCCAGTTCGTCCTGGATGATCGCGTGCGCGCTCACCTGCGTATTCGTGGAGGGCGCGTAACGGGCTGCCATCCAGTAGGAAGGCGCGCTCATCAGCTCGGTGTCGGCCTGCACGGTCAGCTGCACGACCAGTGCCTTGCGGTACCCCTCGGTCATGTCCTCGGGGCCCTCGACCATGTAGCCGTCCTGGACCTTCTGCTTGAGCTCGTCGTCGGTGAATGGGCTCATGGCTTCCTCTGAGTTATGACACTTTCGTCACGACAGACGAAATAATGTAATGAATGTAGGATCCGTCTGCGGACTCTCAAAGACCGAGCGACGCGCGGATGAGCGGAGGGATTCGATCGGGCGTCCAGGGGGGATCGAAGGTGAGCTCGACCTCGGCACTCTCCACGCCCTCCACCCCCTCGATGGCCGTCTTCACGTCCTCCACGATCTGGCCTGCGACCGGGCAGAAGGGCGACGTGAGCGACATGCGCGCGTGCACGGCCCCCCCGTCGATCTGGAGATCGTAGATGAGCCCGAGGACGACCAGGTCCAGGCCGAGTTCGGGGTCCTTCACGCCCTTCAGGGCGTTCCTGACGTCCTTTTCGGTGACCGCCATGCACTCCTTCCTTTTTCCGCTGTGCCGCCGTGCTCCGGGACGGACTTCCCGGGATGATTCAGTACCCCGTCAGCGCGGGTTGATCCGTGGCGGGGTCGCGCGCGTCACGAGCGCGGCGCGGACGTCCGCGGCCTCGCCCCCGGGACCCCGGCTCGAGACGCGCGAGCACAGGCTCGAGAGCGAACTGGTAAGGGCCGAGGAGTACTGGCGGGCGATCCAGGAGGCCAACGTCCCGCGTGTGCTCGACGAGGACGTGGCGGAGATCGCACGCGGACACCACGAAACGCTGAACGGAACCGGCGATCCCGATGGCGTGACCGGGGAGAGCGTCTCGCTCGAGACCCGCATCATGACCGGGTGTGACATCTTCGACGCGCTCACCGCGTCGCACCGTCCGTACAAGAAGGCCATGCCCGTGGACAAGGCGATCCAGATCCTCCGCTCGGAAGCCAAGGACGGGACGCTGGACGCCGACTGGCGGGAGTTCTGACGCGCCCGCGGCGCTGCCCCAATCAGCGTCGCGAGTAGCCGCTCTCCCGCCTCACGTACTTCCGGAGCATCCTCGGTCCGACCTCGGCCCCGTACACGTTTCCGTACGCGTCGACCGCTACCCCTTCCGCGGCGCTGGTCCCGGAGTTGTCGGGGTCGGGCTCGGGGTCGGGAATGAACGCGGTAACCCATCCGGTGCGTGCGTCGCCGATGTAGATGCCCCGCCGCCACCCCGGGTTCCGACGCGTGTTGGACTCCGAATCGGCCGCGTAGAGCACATCGTTCTCGTCGATGAAGAGCCCGCTCAGTCGGCTGAACTGCGTCCAGTTCGCCAGATGGTTGCCCTCCTGGTCGAAGATCTGGATCCGATTGTTGTAGCGGTCGGCCACGAAGAGTCGGCCCTGCGAGTCCATGGCGAGCGCGTGGGGCTCGCGGAACTCCCCGTTGTCGCCCCCGGTCCGGCCCCACTCCATCAGGAAGGTGCCGTCCGGAGCGAATTTCATGATCCGGTTGTTGCCCGTCGGGTTGTGCCCGTCGGCCACGAAGATGCTCCCGTCCGGTGCGACCAGGACGTCGTTGGGGCGGTCGAAGTGGGCTTCGTCCGTGCCGGCGACGCCTTCCTCGCCGAGCACCATCAGGATGTCGCCCTCGGGACTGAACTTCTTGATGGTGTGTCCGCGACCCTGCGCGGTCGGCTCTCCGATGTACGCCGCGTCCGCGACCCAGATGTTGCCCTCGCGGTCCACGAAGATGCCGTGCGGCCAGAGAATCTCGTTCGCCCCGAAGCTGGTCAGCAGGTTGCCGTCGAGGTCGAACTGCATGACCGGATCGAGGCTCGACCCCGCGCACGTGTTCTGTCCGCAACGCTCGGCGACC
Source organism: Gemmatimonadota bacterium (assembly GCA_030827315.1). Classification (GTDB taxonomy): domain Bacteria; phylum Gemmatimonadota; class Gemmatimonadetes; order Longimicrobiales; family Gaopeijiaceae; genus UBA2589. Next base: position 70,173 of record JAURER010000014.1, read on the forward strand.
CACATCGTCATGCCGTCCGGGGCGGGGTAGACCGCACTGAGCGATCCCCACGTGCGCCCCTCGGGCAGCTGGCCCCACACGCCGGACACGGTCGCGTAGGGGTTCGGCGCGATCATCTGGGCCGCGGACGCGGCAGGAAGGACCGCGGCCAGCGCGGCGAAGGCCGTGAGGGCAGGGCCGAATCGGCGATCCAGGGACATCGGGTTCGACTCCGGGAGCGTGGCGGATTGCATGCGCCGGCGGAAGGCCGCCGGCACCTCGGAACGCCCTCTAGACTGGGCCGCGGTCGGACGCCGCGCCAGACTCGACCGCCGCGTCGGCTCCGACGGGAACCCCACGCCCGCCGCTCCGCGCCCACCGCAGCCGTCCGAACGCCTCCCGCAGCCCCCACGCGGCTCCCGCCACGATCAGCGCGAGCATCACCCAGCGCAGCACCGTCGCCGCGAACGCCGCATTCATCACCGGGGCGGAGTAGTCGTACCGGAGCAGGCCCGCCCCCCGATCCAGCATCCAGTGCCACCCGGTGTGCGCCAGGACCGCGGAGAGCACGACCGTACCCATGACCTCGGGAAGCCATCGGCCGAAGAGGAGCCTGAGCACCGGCACGGCGAGCGCGAGCACGAAGAGCTGCCCAAGCTCCACGCCGACGTTGAAGGCGAGGAGCGACGTGAGGAGGTGCGCGCCGGCGAACTGCAGCGACTCCGACAGCGCGAACGAGAATCCGAAGCCGTGCACGAGCCCGAAGCCGAACGCGATCGCCCAGCGCTTCGCGACCGGAGAGCCGATCACGTTCTCGAACGCCATGAAGACGATCGAAAGCGCGATCAGCGTCTCGATGAGGGGCGGGAACCAGAGTGCGTCGGGTGCCAGCCCGAGCGCCGAGGCGATCAGCGTGATCGAGTGCGCCACCGTGAACGACGTCACGATGGGCACGAGCGCCACGAAGCCCCGGACCGGGATGACCAGGCAGAGCAGGAAGAGGATGTGATCGATGCCGTCGAGGATGTGATCGAAGCCGAAGACCACGAACCGCCACGCCGCCTGGTGCCAGCGCGGGTCGAGGCGCACCAGGCCCGGATTGCCGGTGTACTGGAAGGCCCGCTCCGTCCCGCCGGCGGGAAGGAAGCGCAGGACGGTCAGCGTCCGCAGCCCCAGGTGCGCCCATCGCGGCTCCACCGAGAAGTCCGAGGCCGCGTTCTCGATGGGCACCTCGAAGAGCATGTCCACGGCCGCCTGCTGCCACACGAGGTCGGTGCCGTCGGGCAGGGGTGGCGCCCGCACGTTCTCGAGCGCCCGGTCATACGTGGCGAACGCGCGGTCCCCCGGCTGGGACACGCGCAGGGCGGCGAGCTCCGGAGGCGGCAGCCTGGTGCCCGCTTCCTCGAAGACCACGTACTCGCCGATCCACTGCTCGGCGGCCTCGCGGACCATCGGTTCCGCCTCCGAGATGCGGAGGTATCCCGGCCCTCGCCGCGGGAAGTCGTAGTCCCGGAACGCCCCGAGGGGTGCCCGGACCAGCAGGCGAAGTACGCCGGCCTCGGGCTTCACGAACGCCTGCACCGTCACGTCGGTCGGGATCTCGTGCGCCTCCGGCCACGAGGGCAGAAGGAGGATCATGGCCACGACGAGCGCGGCGGTCCGGCGGTTCAGGGGTGGGGCGGAGGGCATGTGCGTGAGAATCGGCCCTCGCGCCGGATTCGTCCAGAGATTTGTGATCCGGCCCGGCTTCCCGTCCCGCTCTCCCCCACGCCCGCGGAAGAATGATTGCCGGATGCCCACGGGATGCGTAGCGTATCTCCCTTCCCCGGGGCCCCGGCCCCGCTCACGATCCGGAGACTGGATGATGCTGAAGCGAAACCTGCTCCTCGGTACGGGGCTCGTGGCCTCCGTCGTCGCGCTCGCCTGCGCTTCCGAGGCGCTCGACGACCTCAACGCTCAGAACGTCGGGGCCGACGGCATGGCGCCCATGTTCGAGGTCGACCCCTTCTGGCCCAAGCCGCTGCCCAACCACTGGATCCTGGGCTCTACGGTCGGCGTCGGCGTCGACTCGCGCGACCACGTCTACATCATTCATCGTGGTGCCATGACGCTCAACGAGCGCACCGAGATGGGCTCGGGCACGGAGCCGCCCACCGGCGAGTGCTGCACGGCGGCGCCGTACATCCTCGAGTTCGACCCCGACGGCAACCTCATGAACGCGTGGGGCGGCGACAGCACGGACGAGTACGCGTGGCCCGCGTCGAACCACGGCATCACGGTCGACCCCAACGACAACATCTGGATCGGCGGGAATGGAGACGGCGACGGCCACATCCTGAAGTTCACGCGCGACGGGCAGTTCCTGGCCCAGTACGGGATTCCCGGCGAGGACCTCGGCAGCACCAGCACCGAGCACTTCGGCCGCCCGGCCAAGATCTCGTTCAACAAGACGGGCGACGAGGCCTACGTCTCGGACGGCTACCGCAACAAGCGCGTCGTCGTGCTCGATGCCGCTACCGGCGAGGTGAAGCGGATGTGGGGCGCCTACGGCAACACGCCGAGCGACGAGAACATGGGCCGTTACGATCCTGACGCGCCGCTCATCGAGCAGTTCCGCAATCCGGTGCACTGCGCCGAGCCGGCCGAGGACGGTCTCGTGTACGTGTGCGACCGCCCGAACAACCGGATCCAGGTCTTCAACACCGACGGCACGTTCGTGAACGAGATGCAGATCGCCCCGCGCACCCTCGGCGACGGCTCGACCTGGGACATCGCCTTCTCCCGGGATCCTGCGCAGACCTACATGTACCTGGCCGACGGCAAGAACATGAAGGTCTACGTCATGAACCGTCAGACGATGGAAGTCCTCACCAGCTTCGGTGACGGCGGCCGCCAGCCCGGACTCTTCTTCGCCGTGCACTCCATCGCCACCGACTCGCAGGGCAACATCTATACGACGGAGACGTACGAAGGAAAGCGCGTGCAGAAGTTCGTATTCAAGGGCATCGGCGCGATCCCGGCCGAGAACCAGGGGGCGCCGTGGCCGAGAAGCGGGAGCTGAGGCCCACCGAGTAGGTACGCGTTCGCGAGTGCGCCGCTGGAGTCACCGCCCGCGGCAAAGCGCCAAGGAGTGAACGGCTCATCCCGAGGGGTGGGCCGTTCGCGTCTCGGCCGGGGCTGCATTGACGTATCTTGTTAGGGGACGCACCGTGAACGTCCGCACTCCGACGGAGCCCGTCCGCCTGTGAGCCTCTGGTCCGAAATCAAGGAACGCCGCATCACGCAGATCGTGATCGCGTACCTGGTCGGCGGATGGATCGTGGTGAGCGTCATCGATCAGCCGGTCGACCGCGGGGTGCTGCCCGAGGTGGTCTACCAGGTCGTCTTCACCCTCTTTCTGTTCGGGATTCTGGGGGCGCTGATCATCGGTTGGTACCACGGCGAGAAGGGCGAACAGCAGGCCCCGAAGGTCGAAATCGCAATGCTCTCGGTGATCGGCCTCATCGCCCTCGGCACGACGGGCCAGATCGTTCGCAATGCCCTCGCGGAGGCCTCGCTGAACGAAGCCATGGCAGAGTCCGGGCTCGACCTCGGCAGCATCGCGGTCCTCTACTTCGAAGACCTCAGCGACGGTGAGCTGGCCCCCGTGGCGGACGGCATCACCGAGGCGCTCATCGAGCAGCTCTCACAGGTGCGCTCGCTCGACGTCATCTCCTCCAACGGTGTGCTTCCCTACCGCGACACGGAGCTGCGGGTCGACAGCGTGGCCCGGGCGCTCCGCGTTGGCACGATCATCGAAGGCAGCGTCGAGCAGCGCGGGGAGCAACTCCGCATCACCATGCGGCTCGTCGACGGTGCGAGCGGCGCCGACATCGAGCGCTCGGTTTCGGAGATTCCGGCCGACCAGTTCCTCGCCGCGCGTGATTCCGTGGCCGAAAGTGTGTCCCGACTCCTTCGCGAACGTCTCGGGGAAGAGGTCCAGATCCGGCAGACCCAGTCGGAGACGAACAGCCCTGACGCGTGGACCCTGGTTCAGAGGGCCGAGCGCCTGCGTACGGATGCGGAAGACGACTTCGAGGCGGGGGGAGACCTCGAAGCCTCCCTGGAAGCGTTCCGTGAAGCCGACGCGCTCCTGGCCCGAGCCGAGCAGCAGGACCGCGAGTGGGTGAAGCCCATCACGGCCAGGGCGCACGCTGCGTACCGTCGCGCGTGGTTCTCCGCGAATCTGGGCGACATGAACGCGGCGGCCCGCGACATCGAGGCCGGTCTCGGACACGCCAACCGGGCGCTGGCACTCGACCCCGGCAATCCGGCCGCCCTCGAGCAGCGCGCCACCATCAACCTCCTCGTCGCGTCCGCAATGGGACCCGAGCCCGACGAGATGCAAGACCTGCTCACCGGCGCGCTGGCCGATCTCGAAGCCGCCGTCGAGCAGGACCCCTCGCTCGCGAGCGCCCACGCCATGCTGAGCTTCCTTTTCGCCGGCATGGGCGACGACATCAATGCCGTCCTCAGTGCCCGCCGGGCGCTGGAGGAAGATGCCTACCTGCGGGGCGCAGATCGCATCTATGATCGACTGTTCTACGCGCAGTACGAGCTCGAGCAATTCCGGGATGCGAAGAACTGGTGCGACGAGGGCTACAGCCGGTTCCCGGGCAACTACCGATTCGCCGAGTGCAGGCTATGGCTCGCGGCCACCCCGTTCGAGGAGCCGGAGGTCGACGCGTCCTGGGACTTGCTCGCCCAGCTCGACTCGCTCTCTCCGGAGGCCCAGCGCCCCTACAAGCTCGGGGTAGGCCGGATCCTGGTGGCGGGCGTGCTGCGCCGCGCCTCTCTTCCCGACAGCGCGGAAAGCGTGCTTGCCGGCATCGACCGCAGCGAGCGGGTCGACCCGCAGCGGCAGCTCTTCTTCTACGAGGCTGCCATGCGGGCCACGACCGGGGATCCTGACGGCGCGCTCGAGGCGCTCCGTCGGTGGGCTGCCGCGACCCCCGGGAGCACGCTCGGGCCCGGAGCGGAGACACACTGGCATTGGCGCGAGATACGAACCCGGCCGGAGTTCCAGCCGTTCGTCAGCCGCTGAGTCACGGTTCGGGGCCCTCCGTCGCCTACGTTGCGTTCCGAAAACGGATGCTTTAATCTTCATGCATTGCTGGTATCAGCAGCACTCATGAAGTAGCCGCCTCCCCCTCCCGCCTCGGCGCGTTTTCGACAACCCCGTCGGCATGCCGCTGCCGAGGGGTCCCGAGGATGGACGGCCATCCGGAGGTACCCATGCGTCGCATCACCCTGCTGGCCGTACTGTCTCTTCTCTTCACGGCCTGTTCGGACGAAACGGTTCCCACGAACGTCGTCGTCACGGACGTTCGGATCCAGACGAGCCACGTCGGCTCGACGGACGAACTCACCACCGATGACCTCTGCGGCGGGCTGTCGCCGTGCGATGCCTTCGACTACGGGCACGCGACGACCGGCGTTCCCGGCTTCTGCTTCCTCCCCCCGTCCGTGGAAAACCACCTGTCCGATCCGGCCTGTTCCGGCGACTTCCTGCCGGGCCTCGACGGGCTGTTCGAGCTCGCATGGTGCCGGGTGGAGTATGCGGCGGGTGGCACGGTGGCGCCGACGCTCGCCGACGGGGACCCTGCTGACGGATTCCAGCCCGACTGCCATTCCGGGGCACCCTTCGTCCAGGACCCGAACGGAGCCGAGTTCTACAAGGCTTCGGTCCAGTTCAAGAAGAATGGACCTGGGGGGGTCGCGCCCGGGACCGTCTACCGGCTCTACGTGGTCGGTGCGGGCCTGCACTGGGCGCACCGCGACGTCGTCATCGACCCGAACCTGACCTCGCCCGCGGACGGGTACGTCCATGCGATCGGGTACGGAACGGAGCCGTTGAAGGTGAGGATTAGCGCGGCGGCGACGTGCGTGACGTACGACACCGGCGATGACCCCCTCGAGACCGTGAACTCGACCGAGGACGCACAGACGTGTCTGGTCAGCGCGGGTGAGGACTACACCCTGAACGTGGGCGGCTATCAGGCCACCTACACCTTCAACGAGCCGAACCCCTTCCTGGCGACCTTCGAGATCTCCGAATGCCTCGACCTGGCGAACACCGCCGGTGACCCGCTGGTGGACGTCCCGCTCGCGGACTGCGTGATCTCCGTCGAAAGCGACCGGTACACCGACGGCGCGCTGCTCAGTGCACCAGCGACGCTGGAGATCACGCTGACCGACACGGACTGGCTGGACGCCGGTGCGCCGTACGAGCGGGCACGGCTCAACGTGATCCAGTGGGACGAGGTCGGAACCGGCGTCCTGCCGCTGGCGACGGATCGCGGGTGGGGCAACACCACTTTCGCCTCCCTCGGCGACCGGTTCCTGCGGGGAGTCCGGGAGTTCGGAGCGTTCTTCGGACCGCAGCCGGTCAACGCGTACCCGAAGTCATCGTTCGACTTCCGGCGCATGAGCGACTTCCAGGTCGCGCTGATGCCGATGATGGATCATGCCGACGACATGAGCGGAAACGCCTGCCTCCGCGAGGACGACACCGCGGACCTCAGCTGTCTGGATCTCGGCACCTTCCCGGGCATCGACCCCGTCCGCGTGAGCGTGGAGGTGTCGGCGCCTTCGGAAGCCAGGCCCTGGAACGCGGACTGGGCGGATCCCGCCCTGACCCTCGCGGTTCCGTCGTCGACCGACGGGAACATTCCCGTGGGCGGCACCCGCCTGCACTTCTTCGCGACAGATGGTTCGGTTGCCTGTGTGGATGGCAATTGCCGAGCCTCCACCTCGGCCGAACAGGCTGCCGGATGGGGAGACCTGATCGTGATGTCCGACGCATCCGGGCGGGCCAGCGTCGACTGGACGCTGGCCGGGGGCGAGAACACGCTGGAGGTGGTGGCGTGCGGCGTGGCCGTGCGGCCGGACGACGCGGGGACCAAGGACAGCGGCCTGAGCGATGGCGTCTGGGGCGCGCTCGGTGACTGCGACGATCGCAGGGCGGCGAAGGCCTCGGCGGCCTTCGAGAACGGTCCGGCGAACGGCTTCTCGCCCTTCGAGCCGCCGTCGAGGGGGAATTCAGTGGACATCACCGACACGTACCCCTACGAGGTCGCCGTCTACGCGCCGCCGCTCACCTTCAAGGCGCATACCTGCCCGCAGATCGACGTCAACGGCGTCAAGGACGGCCGGAACGGGAACGAGTGGGAGGCGTGCGCCACGAAGACACCCTTCAACGCGCCGCTGCCGGGCGTGAAGAAGGACGTCCATAACGCCTGGTTCTACGCGTACGACGACGGCGAGTCGCTGTACATGGCCGTCGAGGTCATGGACAACGACCTGGGCAACAAGATCTTCGTCCAGCTCGCCGAGCAGTCCGACGCGGCGGGCTTCTACTCCTCCGAGGGCGACGACATCCTCGTCATCGACTTCGGGAACCCGGCCGCCGGTGGGGATTGGCACGTGACGGCGCAGTGCGCCGGAAACAACGCCGCCTCGCTCTGTGGCGACCCGGATTCGAAGCTGGACGGCACAGATCTGTTGGGGAACGACCGGGCCGTCAAGGCGGAGGCGAAGGCCACGGGCTCGCAATCCGCTGGTCTCTTCTACGAGTTCCGGCGCCCGCTGAACAGCGTGAACAACGGTCCGGACAACAAGGAAGACCTGTACGTCGATCCCGGATCGCTCACGATCGGGGTGAAGGTGACCAAGACGCAGGGCCAGGGCGGCGGCAAGGGAGGCTTCGTCTTCCCCGACGCGCAGGGCTCCATCGAGTTCTTCCCGATCACGCTGCAGAGCGGGAGCAACCCGCGGAGCGGGTCCCAGCAGTAGGCGAATTCGAGGCCTCGTCGCTCGGCGCAAGCTGACGGACCGAGGCGGAAGTCGTCCGGAGGGCATGGCGGTAACGACCGCCATGCCCTCCTTTTCGTCGGTGTCCCGTCCCTTGTTCACGCGCCGCCCACCCGCGGAAACTTCCCCACGAACGCACGAGCCGCGTCATGCCGGAGCATCGTTCCTCCCCCACGCGCCGCGACTTCCTCCGCACGACGGGCCTCGCGCTCGGGGCACGCCACCTGCCCGCGGCCGGGGCCGGAGCGGCCCTCGGCAGCCTCTCCGGCTGCGCGACGGAGCCGACCGCCACGGCCGACTTCCCGAAGCTCGCCGACCTCACCCCGCCGGCCGGCCCCGACGACGACGCCTGGGCCCACGTCCGTCCGTACTTCGTGCTCGACCCGGGCATCTCGTACATGAACAACGCGAGTCTCGGGATGCCGCCACGGGCGGTGGTGGACGCCGTGGCCGAAGGCTACCGGGCCATCTCCGCCGAGCCCCTCCACGGGAAGCACGGTCTCCAGGAAGCGATCGCCCGGCGTGTCCGACCCGGGCTCGCCGCGATGTTCGGAGCCGACGTCGACGAGATGTCGCTGACCCGGAACGCCACCGAAGCGCTGCACCTCCAGACCATCGGCCTGGACCTCGAGCCCGGTGACGAGGTGGTCATCACCACGCAGGAGCATCCGGCGGGGCACAAGCCCTGGATGTACCGCGCCGCGCGTGACGGCGTTTCCGTGCGGGAGGTCTTCCTTCCGAGCCCCCTGGAAGAGACCGAAGCCACCCTGGCCCGCTTCGCCGAGGCCATCGGTCCGCGCACGAGGGCCGTCTCGTTCTGCCACGTGACGCGCGGCGGGCACCGGTATCCGGTGAAGGCGCTCTGTGCGCTGGCTCGGGAGCGGGGCCTGGCAAGCCTGGTCGACGGGGCCCAGGCCATCGGGCAGTTCCCGATCGACCTCCACGACCTCGGGTGCGACGCCTACGCCGCGAGCCTCCACAAGTGGGTGCTCGGCCCGGCGGGGACGGGCTTCCTCTACGTCCGGAGCGGGGCCAGAGACCGGTTCGCCTCGGCCTTCGAGCCGACCCGCAGCATCGAGACGCCCGGCTACGAGCCCGGGGGCACGGCGGACTTCCCGGTGCGCGCCGCGCTCGCCACGGCGCTCGACTTCGTGAACGCCCTGGGGCTCGATCGCATCGAGGCCCGCTGCCGCTTCCTCTCCGACTACCTCAAGTCACGTCTGGAGGAGCTGCCAGGCTGCACCATCCGGAGCGGCGCCACACCCGACCGTTCGGCGCCCGGCTCCACGATCTTCGAGCTGCAGGGGCTGAACGCCCTCGATGCGGTGCCTCGACTCGAAGAGCTCGCGGGCACGCACATCGACGAGCACCAGCGCGACGGGCACGACGCCATCCGGGTCTCGACGCACGTCTACGTGACGACCGCCGAGATCGACCGGCTCGTCGAGGGGCTCGTGGCGGCTCGAGGCTGACCC
>JAURER010000048.1 GCA_030827315.1 Gemmatimonadota bacterium
CCGGGCGACAACGTGCAGATGGAAGTGGAGCTGATCACGCCGATCGCGATGGACCCGGAGCTCCGGTTCGCCATCCGCGAGGGTGGTCGCACCGTCGGCGCGGGCGTCGTAACCCAGATCATCGAGTAGATAAGCAGCACGGGAGACCGGGTGGCGCGCCATACGCCCGCCACCCGGTCCACCCAGCACAACACGGACGCGCGAAGCCCCAGCCAGTGCAGGGGGTGGGCAAGTCCGTCGAAGCGAGGCTCGGTCGTGCGTAGCGGCCGAGTGAGGCAAGCGGAGAAAGCAGGATGAAGCCCCGAGACCAGCGGCCGAACGGCCGAGCGCCGACGGACTCACCCGCCCCCTCCGCGACACAGGAGGCAACATGCCGCGCGACAAGGTGATCCTCGCCTGCCAGGACTGTCAGGAGAGGAACTACAACAAGACGAAGAACAAGAGACTGCACCCGGAGCGCGTGGAGTTCCGGAAGTACTGCCCACGGTGCAGGACGCACACGCAGCACAAGGAAACGAAGTAGTGTCGGCTGTCGAGAAGGTCCGAGAGACCCGCACCTTCCTTGAAGAGTGCTGGGTCGAACTCCAGAAGGTCACGTGGCCCGACGCGGAGCAGCTCCGCTCGGCCACGCTCGTCGTGCTCGTCTTCACCATCGCGGTTTCGGCGATCATCTGGCTGATGGACACCACCGTCAGCTGGATCATCGGCATGATCATGGGCCTCTTCGGAGCCTAGTACATGGAGAAGATGACCGACGCCCGCTGGTATGCCGTGCAGACGTATTCGGGGCACGAAAACAAGGTCCAGAAGCTCGTTCAGCGGAAGATCGAGGAAGAGCCGTCGGACGATGCCCAGGAGCTCTTCGACGTTCTGGTTCCTACCCAGGAGGTCGTCGAGATCCGCAACGGCAAGAGGGTGACGGTCACCCGGAGGCTGTACCCGGGTTACGTGCTGGTGCAGATGATCCTGAACGAGCGGACCTCGCACGCGATCAACAACATTCAGGGCGTCATCAAATTCGTCGGTTCCGGCAAGGCTCCTCAGCCGCTGCGGGAAGACGAGATCAACAAGATCCTCGGCATCGAAGTCGAATCCGAGGCGAAGGCACAGGAAGAGATTCCCTTCCACATCGACCAGGTCGTCGAGGTCACCAAGGGCCCGTTCACCGATTTCAGCGGAACGGTCCAGGAGGTCTACCCCGACAAGGGCAAGGTCAAGGTGGAGGTGTCGCTTTTCGGTCGGCCGACCTCGGTCGAGCTGGACTACACGGATCTGAAGGGATACTAGAGCAGGAAGACCACGGTCATGGCCAAGAAAGTCATCGGTTTCATCAAGCTCCACGTGCCCGGCGGGCAAGCCAATCCGGCTCCTCCGGTCGGGCCGGCGCTCGGCCAGCACGGCGTCAACATCATGGAGTTCTGCAAGCAGTTCAACGCGCGGACCTCCGACAAGCAGGGGATCACGACTCCGGTCGAGATCACGGTCTACGCGGATCGTTCGTTCACCTTCATCACGAAGACCCCCCCGGCCGCTGTGCTGATTCGGCGCGCCATCGGGGTTTCGAAGGGGTCGGGCGTTCCGAACCGCGACAAGGTCGGGAAGATCACCCGGGCTCAGCTTGCGGAGATCGCCGAAACGAAGATGCCCGATCTCAATGCGAATGACATCGATGCCGCGGTGGAGATGATCGCCGGCACGGCACGCTCGATGGGGATCGTCGTCGAGGGATAGCAATCGGGGCCGTTGGCCCCGCCCGTCGTACCACCGTCTGAGAGCCGTCAGCGGTGGGAGGGTAAACGAACCGGCTCGTACATCAGGATGCCAAAGACAGGTAAGCGCTTCGCGGCGGCGGTTTCGGCCGTGCCGACGGGCGTCAAGCTGGCTCCGGACGAAGCGGTGAAGCTCGTGAAAGAGCTCGCCTCGGCGAAGTTCGACGAATCCGTCGACGTCGCCACGCGTCTCGGAGTCGATCCCCGCAAGGCGGATCAGCTGGTCCGTGGTACCGTCGTCCTCCCGCACGGAACCGGTAAATCGGTCCGTGTCCTGGTCATCGCCCAGGGTCCCAAGGAGGCGGAGGCCCGCGAGGCCGGAGCCGACTACGTCGGTGTCGAGTTCGTGCAGAAGATCCAGGAGGGGTGGCTGGAGTTCGACGTCTGCGTCGCCACGCCGGATCTCATGGGCAAGGTCGGTCCGCTGGGCCGCGTGCTCGGGCCGCGTGGCCTCATGCCGACGCCCAAGGCCGGTACGGTCACCTTCGACATCGCCAAGGCCGTCAGCGAGATCAAGGCCGGTAAGATCGAGTTCCGCGTCGACAAGACCGGCAACGTACATGCGCCCATCGGCAAGGTCTCCTTCTCGGAGATGCAGCTGGCCGAGAACCTGAACGCGTTCATGGATCAGATCGTGCGTGCCAAGCCGTCCGCGGCGAAGGGCACGTACCTCCGGAGCGTCACGGTCTCCAGCACCATGGGGCCTGGCATTTCCATCGACCCGAACCTCTATCGGAGGGCCTGATGGATCGCACTCAGAAGGAGACCTTCGTCAGCGAGCTGCGCGAGCGCATGAAGCGTGCGCCGGTGCTCTACCTGACGGACTTCTCGGGCCTGAACGTCAAGGCCATGACGGAGCTTCGCAGTTCGCTGCGGAAGTCCGGCGCCGAGTACGTGGTCGTGAAGAACCGCCTCGCCCAGCGCGTGTTCGAGGAGATCACCGACTTCCCGGACATCACCGAGGGCCTCACGGGGCCAACCGGCTTCGTGTTCGGCTACGAGGACGCGGCCGCCGCGGCGAAGGCGCTCAGCGAGTTTGCCAAGACGCACGACCAGAAGCCCACGTTCAAGCTCGGAGTCATGGAGAACCGGGTTCTCCAGCCCGAGCAGGTGGAAAAGATCGCGAAGCTCCCGCCCAGGGAGCAGCTGCTGGCCGAGCTGGCCGGGGCCTTCGAGGCTCCGGTGGCCGCGCTTGCAGCCGCGCTGGGTGCGAAGCTGCAGGAGACGGCAGGCCTCATCGACGCGCTGCGGGAAGAGCGCGCCAGGGCAGGCTGAGCCCGCATCCCGGGCAAGCAGGAGAAGGGACGCGGGCGCGTCCCTGGTCATCACAGGGTCAACCCATTTGCCGGCGCGGGGCCGGTGACATCAGGAGGAATCAGGGATCATGGCGAATCACGAAGAGCTGCTCGACACCATCGGCAACATGACCGTTCTCGAGCTCTCCGAGTTCGTTGACGCCTTCAAGGAGAAGTTCAACGTCACGGCTGTTGTCGCGGCTCCGATGGCAATGCCCGGAGCGGGCGCCGGTGAGTCCGCCGCGGCCGAGGAGAAGGACGAGTTCGACGTCGTTCTCGAGGGCGTGGGCGACAAGAAGATCCAGGTCATCAAGGTCGTGCGCGAGCTGACCGGCCTGGGTCTCAAGGAGGCCAAGGACCTCGTCGACGGGGCTCCGGGCACCCTCAAGGAAGCCGCCTCGAAGCAGGAAGCCGAGGAGATGAAGGCCAAGCTCGAGGAAGTCGGCGCCACCGTCGGTCTCAAGTAGTTAGTGCCCTCGGGCACTTTCGGAGCGGGGCCGCGTCGCGGGCCCGACTCCGCGCGCGGCCGACCGCCGCGTGACAATTCGGGCCAGCGCGGGTCCCGGCCATGGGGGCGCCCTTTCGGGGGTGCTCTCGCGGTCCGGGCCGCGCGCGCTTGTCCCATGTTGAACACGACTCACGCCGCCCGCCCGCACTCGCGGTCGGGTTCGTAAGGGGGACGCACGTTGGAACTGCGCAAGGACAACCGGCCGATCCTGAGCTTCGCGAAGCTCAAGTCCATTATGCCGATGCCCAACCTGCTCGACGTACAGCTTCGCTCGTTCGAAAAGCTGGTCGAGCCGGATCTTCAGGATAACTGGGACTTCGGACTGGACAGGGTCTTCGGGGAGATCTTCCCGATCGAAGACGTCAATGAGCACTTCATGCTCGAATACCTCTCCGCTTCGCTCGGCGAGCCCAAGTATTCGGTGGAGGAGTGCATCGAGCGCGACATGACGTACGCTGCGCCTCTCAAGGCGACGCTGCGTCTCATCGTGTGGGAGCAGCCCGAGGAGGAAGAGGAGCAGCCCAAGAAGAAGAAGAAGAAGAAGAAGTCGACGCCCATCGAGGATCGGGTCGTCCAGGACATCATCGAGAAAGAGGTGTACCTGGGTGATCTGCCGCTCCTTACCGAGCTCGGCACCTTCATCATCAACGGCGCCGAGCGGGTGGTGGTCAGCCAGCTGCATCGGTCGCCGGGCTGCGTCTTCGAGGAGAGCATCCATCCCAACGGGACCAAGCTCTTCAGTGCGCGGATCATCCCCTTCCGCGGCTCGTGGGTCGAGTTCACGCTCGACATCAACGACGTGTGCTACGTCCACATCGACAAAAAGAAGAAGTTCCCCGCGACCGCGCTCCTCCGCGCCCTCGGGTACAGCTCGGACGCCGACATCTTCCGGCTGTACTACGACGTGTCGGAGATCAAGCTCGGGAAGCTCGACGCCGAGAAGAAGGCGGCGATCGAGGGCAAGGTCATCGCCGAGGAGTTCGTCGACCCCGAGACCGGCGAGATCCTCATCGAGAACGGCGAGGAGATCGAAGACGAAGTGATCGAGATCCTCGAGCGCCTCGGCGTGAAGAAGATCAAGGTCTACAAGAGCGATCGTGAGACGGTGCGCGGCGAGAGCCCGCTCATCAAGAACACGATCCGCAAGGATCCGACGGAAGACGAGGCCGAGGCGCTCAGCGCGATCTACTCGCTCCTGCGTCCCGGCGAGGCGCCGAACATCGAGACCGCCCGCGAGGCGCTGGAGCGCGTCTTCTTCAACCCGAAGCGCTACGACCTCGGTCGCGTCGGACGCTACAAGATCAACCAGCGGCTGCGGCTCGACGTCCCTCGCAGCCAGACGGTGCTCACGAAGGACGACTTCGTGTCGATCATCGGGCACCTCATCGAGCTCAACGAGGGCCGTGGCTTCACCGACGACATCGACCATCTCGGCAACCGCCGCGTACGGACGGTCGGTGAGCTCATCGCCAACCAGTTCAGCGTCGGCCTCAGCCGCATGGCGCGCCTGGTCAAGGAGCGGATGTCGATCAATACGGACCCCACGAAGATCAACATCGACGACCTGGTCAACGCCCGCACGGTCTCGGCGGTCATCCAGGCGTTCTTCGGGTCCAGCCAGCTGAGCCAGTTCATGGACCAGACCAACCCGCTCGCCGAGATGACGCACAAGCGTCGCCTGTCGGCGCTCGGGCCGGGGGGTCTGACGCGTGAGCGTGCGGGCTTCGAGGTTCGCGACGTTCACTATTCGCACTATGGGCGGATGTGCCCGATCGAGACCCCGGAAGGTCCGAACATCGGCCTCATCACGTCGCTCACGACCTACTCGCGCATCAACGATCTCGGCTTCGTCGAGACGCCGTACCGGAAGGTCAAGAACGGTAAGGTCACCAACGAGATCGAGTGGCTGAGCGCGAACGAGGAAGAGGAAGCACGAATCGCGCAGGCGAACGCCCCGCTCGACGACAAGGGCAACTTCCAGAACGAGTTCGTGCTGTGCCGTGCCCGCGGTGACTTCCCGCTGCTGCGGCCCGCGGACATCGACTACATGGACGTCGCGCCGGACCAGCTGGTTTCGGTGGCGGCTGCGCTCATCCCGTTCCTGGAGCACGACGACGCGAACCGCGCGCTGATGGGTTCCAACATGCAGCGCCAGGCGGTCCCTCTTCTGTACACGGATGCTCCGCTGGTGGGCACCGGACTCGAGGCCAAGGTCGCGTCCGACTCCGGGGCCGTGATCACCGCGCGCCGGGGTGGCTCGGTGGTCCATGTGACGGCGGACGAGATCGTAATCGATACCGGTTCGGGTGCCTCGGGGGCCGATCAGCCCCTGGCCAAGCTCGCCCAGTTCGACCGTTACCGCCTCCGGAAGTACTGGAGGACGAACCAGGACACCGCCATCAACCAGCGTCCGCTGGTTCGCATCGGCGAGGAAGTGAAGCCCGGCGACATCATCGCCGACGGCCCGAGCACCGATGCGGGCGAGCTCGCGCTCGGCCGCAACGTGCTCGTGGCGTTCATGCCGTGGTACGGCTCGAACTTCGAGGACGCGATCGTCATCAGCGAGAGGCTGGTCAAGGACGACGTCTTCACCTCGATCCACATCCAGGAGCTCGAGCTCCACGTCCGCGACACCAAGCGCGGTATGGAGGAGATCACGCGAGAGATCCCCAACGTGGCCGAGGAGAGCCTCGTCGATCTCGACGAGCGCGGCATCGTCCGCGTGGGCGCGCGTGTCAAGGCGGGCGACATCCTCGTCGGAAAGATCACGCCGAAGGGCGAGACGGAGCTGTCTCCCGAGGAGAAGCTCCTGACGGCCATCTTCGGTGAGAAGGCCAAGGATGTGAAGGACTCGTCCCTGCGTGTGCCCCCCGGAATGACCGGAACCATCATCGACGTGAAGATCTTCTCGAGGCGGATCGACGATCCGCTCCTCGAGAAGGAGCACGGGGCGAAGATCGGCGACCTCCGCGCCATGGAGCGTGAAGAGATCCAGCGCATCAACGACGCTCGCGACGACGAGCTGCGCGAATCGCTCCAGCGCCAGACGGTCGCGCTGATGCTCAAGAAGGGCACGGTCGAGCCGGTTCTCGACGAAGGGACCAAGCTCAACAAGGAGCTCATCGAGGGACTCCAGTTCCGCAAGCTGGATCTGTCGACGCTCAAGGTTCAGAACAAGGACGCCAGCGAGCGCATCCGTCGTCTCATCGACGAGGCGGCTTCGCGGGTGCAGCGGGTCAAGGAGAAGACCGAGGAGCAGATCGACAAGGTCTTCCAACCGGACGAGCTCCCGCCGGGCGTCGTGCAGCTGGTCAAGGTCTACGTCGCCGAGAAGCGGAAGATCTCCGTCGGCGACAAGATGGCCGGACGCCACGGTAACAAGGGCATCATCGCCCGGATCGTGCCTGAGGAGGAGATGCCGTTCCTCCCCGACGGTACGCCGGTCGAGATCGTTCTGAATCCCCTCGGCGTGCCGTCCCGCATGAACGTGGGGCAGATTCTCGAGACGCACCTCGGCTGGGCAGGTCGGGTCCTCGGTTTCGAGGCGAAGACGCCCGTCTTCCAGGGTGCGACGGAGAACGAAGTCGGCGCCCTGCTGAAGCTCGCCGGGCTCCGGTGGGTCGACGGCGCGCTCGGGCTCGCGGCGCAGTCGCCCACGAGCCTCGATGACATCGAGACCATGACCCAGATCGCCGCCCAGCTCCCCGTTGTGATGACGGCGAGCGAGGAAAGTGCGGATGGGGCCGCCGCCCTGGTTCGCTCGCGCGGCATCGGTCAGTCGCTCGACGCCTACCTGTCGATCAAGCTCACGAAGAAGCAGGAGAAGTTCTTCTCCAACGTCGTGGACTTCCTGCTCGCGGCGGCCGAGGAGGTCTCGGAGCGCAAGGGAGAGAAGATGTCCGATCTCTTCCCCGCGATTCAGAAGCTCAAGGGTCGTTCGAGCGTGAAGTCGGGGCTCGACGATGCGGTCATCGAACTGCTGGAGTACGCCGAGATCTTCCCCAACGGGAAGATCTGGCTGCGGGACGGACGGAGCGGACGCCGCTTCGACTTCCCGGTCACCGTCGGCGCGATCTACATGCTCAAGCTGAGCCACCTCGTGGACGACAAGATCCACGCGCGCTCGATCGGTCCGTACTCTCTCGTGACGCAGCAGCCGCTGGCCGGTAAGGCCCAGTTCGGCGGGCAGCGCTTCGGGGAAATGGAGGTGTGGGCGCTGGAGGCGTACGGTGCGGCGCACACGCTGCAGGAGATTCTCACCGTCAAGTCGGACGACGTGCAGGGCCGCTCGAAGGTCTACGAGGCCATCGTGAAGGGCGAAAACCTGCCGAAACCGGGCATTCCGGAGTCGTTCAACGTTCTCGTGAAGGAACTTCAGGCTCTCGGCCTGAGCGTGACGCTCGGGGAGGAAGAGTAAATGATCGATTTCCCCAGGACCCGGGATCAGCGGTCGGCGGATTTCGAGTACATCCAGGTGAGGCTCGCCTCGCCGGACGAGATTCGTTCGTGGTCGTTCGGCGAGGTTATCAAGCCGGAAACGATCAACTACCGCTCGTTCAAGCCGGAACGGGATGGCCTTTTCTGCGAGCGCATCTTCGGTCCGGTCAAGGACTGGGAGTGCCACTGCGGGAAGTTCAAGCGCATTCGCTTCCGGGGTCACGTCTGTGATCGCTGCGGGGTCGAGGTCACGCTCTCGAAGGTCCGGCGCGAGCGCATGGGCCATATCGAGCTCGCCGTGCCGGTGGCGCACATCTGGTTCTTCAAGACGCTCCCGAGCCAGCTCGGCTACCTGCTGGGCATGACGCTGCGCGACCTCGAGAAGGTCATCTACTACGCCGCGTACGTGGTCACGAATCCGGGCAAGCAGGAGGTCGAGTTCCAGCAGTTGCTCGACGAGGACGAGTACTACGACCTCCGCGTGAAGGCGCGCGAGGAAGGGGACGAGGAATTCAGGGCGGAGATCGGCGCCGAGGCTGCGCGCACGCTCCTTCGTCTGCTCGACAACCCCGACAAGAAGAAGATCAAGGACCGCAACGCGGACGGGCGTGGGCTGGATCGGCTCGCCGACTGGCTGCGGAACGAGATCGCGACGGAGACGTCCCAGCACCGCAAGAAGAAGAAGCTCAAGCGGCTCAAGGTCGTCGACGCCCTGCGCACCTCGGGTGACACACCCGACACGCGCAACAAGCCCGAGTGGATGATCCTGGACGTGATTCCGGTCATTCCGCCCGATCTCCGTCCGCTGGTGCCGCTCGACGGTGGTCGTTTCGCGACGTCCGACCTGAACGACCTGTACCGCCGGGTCATCAACCGGAACAACCGCCTCAAGAAGCTCATCGACATGCGCGCTCCGGAGGTCATCCTCCGCAACGAGAAGCGCATGCTGCAGGAAGCGGTCGACGCGCTCTTCGACAACGGCCGCCGCTCCAAGGCGATCCGCGGTCGTGGCAAGCGTCCGCTGAAGTCGCTCAGCGACATGCTGAAGGGCAAGCAGGGCCGCTTCCGTCAGAACCTGCTCGGAAAGCGCGTCGACTACTCCGGCCGTTCGGTCATCGTCGTCGGTCCGGAGCTCAAGCTCCACCAGTGCGGTCTGCCGAAGGCCATGGCCGTAGAGCTCTTCAAGCCGTTCATCATCCACGAGCTCGAGAAGCGCGGTGAAGCCGAGACGGTGAAGCGCGCCAAGAAGATCGTCGAAAAGAACGACCCCAAGGTCTACGAGGTCCTCGAGGACATCATCAAGGACCATCCGGTGCTGCTCAACCGCGCGCCGACGCTGCATCGTCTGGGCATCCAGGCGTTCGAGCCCGTGCTCGTCGAGGGCAAGGCGATCCGCCTGCACCCGCTGACGTGCGCGGCGTTCAACGCGGACTTCGACGGTGACCAGATGGCGGTCCACCTGCCGCTTTCGTACGAGGCGCAGCTCGAGGCTCGCGTCCTCATGCTCTCGTCGAACAACATCCTGCTCCCGTCGAACGGCCGTCCGGTGGCCGCTCCGACGCAGGACATGGTCATCGGCTCGTACTACCTGACCAACCCGGGTCTCCGTATCACGGACCTCGAGCGGGTGGCCACCGACGCCCAGATGCCGAAGAGCCGCCGTGACAAGGCGAACGAGGAGCTCGACCAGATTTACGCCGGAGCGCCGCGGTACTCGACCTACGGCGAGGTGGAGATGGCGCTCGCGCAGGATCGGGTGACGTTCCACGAGCCGGTCTGGTACTGGGTCGGCGAGGGCTTCGGCGGAGTCGAGCGGGAGGGCCGCTGGGAGCGGACCACCGCGGGTCGCGTGCTCTTCAATTCGATCATCCCCGATCAGCTCGGCTTCCTGAACAAGACGTTCGGGAAGAAGGAGCTCGGTGACCTCGCGTTCGAGTGCTTCACCGTGACCGGCCTGGGCCGGACCACGGAGTTCCTCGACGCCATCAAGGACTTCGGCTTCCGCTACGCCACCATGGGTGGCATCAGCGTCGGCATCGAGGACCTCGAGGTGCCGAACGAGAAGCGCGAGATCCTGAAGGACGCCGACGAGCAGGTCACCCGGTTCACCAAGGCCTACGCGAGCGGCTTCATCTCGAACGGCGAGCGCTACAACAAGGTCATCGACACCTGGACGCACGCGAACAACGACGTCGCCGACGCGATGGTGCGCCACCTGGAGCGGTCTCACGACGGCTTCAATCCGGTGTTCATGATGATGAACTCGGGAGCCCGCGGTAACCGCGACCAGATGCGTCAGCTGGCCGGCATGCGCGGCCTGATGGCCAAGCCGCAGAAGAAGCTCACCGGCGGCATCGGCGAGATCATCGAAAGCCCGATCAAGTCGAACTTCCGCGAAGGCCTCACGGTGGTGGAGTACTTCATCTCCACGCACGGCGCGCGGAAGGGCCTCGCGGACACGGCGCTCAAGACGGCCGACGCCGGATACCTGACGCGCCGTCTCGTGGACGTCGCGCAGGACATGACCATCACGACCGAGGACTGCGGGACGATCCTGGGCCTCGAGATGACCGCGCTGAAGGAAGGTGAGGACATCATCGAGCCGCTCGCGGACCGCATCGTCGGCAACGTGGCCCTCGAGGACGTGTATGATCCGATCGACGGCGAGCTGATCGTCGACGCGGGAACGCTCATCGACGAGGACGCCGCGGCAGCCATCGAGGATGCCGGGCTGCAGATGGTGAAGATCCGCTCCGTGCTCACCTGCGAGGCGAAGCGGGGTCTGTGCCAGATGTGCTACGGCCGCAATCTCGCCACCATGAAGACGGTCGACGTCGGTGAGGCGGTCGGGATCCTGGCGGCACAGTCCATCGGTGAGCCGGGCACGCAGCTGACCCTCCGGACGTTCCACATCGGTGGTACGGCGTCACGCATCGCCGCGCAGACGCAGCGCAAGTCGAAGATCGACGGCGTACTCGGGCTCGACCGCGTCACGATCGTGCAGACGCCGGACGAGACTCGGATCGTGACCTCGCGAGAGGGTGAGATCCTGCTCAAGACGCCGGAAGGTGCGGTGCGGAGCCGCCTTGCGGTACCGTACGGTGCGACCATCGCGGTCGAAGAGGGCCAGGAGATCAAGGCGGGCGACCTTCTGTTCAGCTGGGATCCGTACTCCGAGCCCATGGTGGCCGACTCGAAGGGCATCATCGAGTTCCGCGACATTGTCGAGGATCAGACGATGCGCGAGGAGCTCGACGAGTCCACGGGTCGTCGCCAGATGACCATCATCGAAGACCGGGAAAAGAAGCTTCACCCGACGATCGTCATTCGGAAGAACACCAAGAAGCGCGAAAAGCTGCGCGAGTTCATCGTTCCGGTGGGCGCCCAGCTCACCGTGCGTGACGGCGCGGAGGTCGAACTCGGTGACACCATCGCCAAGATATCGCGCGAGGTGTACAAGACGCGCGACATCACCGGCGGTCTGCCGCGGGTCGCGGAGCTCTTCGAGGCGCGTCGCCCGAAGGATCCGGCGGTCATCACGGAGATTGACGGGGTCATCAGCTTCGGTGACATCAAGCGTGGCAAGCGGCAGGTTCACGTCTCGCCGGAGCAGGGTGAGCCGCGCACGTACGACGTGCCCGTCGGCAAGCACATGCGCGTCCATACGGGCGACGTGATGCGCGCGGGTGACCGCATCTCCGAGGGACCCGTGAATCCGCACGACATCCTGGCCATCAAGGGGCCGCGGGCCGTGCAGGAATACCTCCTCAACGAGATCCAGGAGGTCTACCGCCTCCAGGGCGTGAAGATCAACGACAAGCACATCGGCGTGATCGTGCGCCAGATGCTGCAGAAGGTCCGCGTCACCGACGCCGGTGCGACGGAGCTTCTCGAGGGCGAGAACGTGGACCGCACCGAGTTCCGGAAGGTCAACAGCGCGGCGATCGCCGAGGGCAAGAAGCCCGCGCGCAGCGAGCCGCTCCTGCTCGGCATCACCAAGGCGAGCCTCACCACCGAATCGTTCATCTCCGCCGCCTCCTTCCAGGAGACGACCCGCGTGCTCACAGATGCCGCCGTCCGTGGCGCGCGCGACGAGCTCAAGGGTCTGAAGGAGAATATCATCATCGGCCACCTCATCCCGGCCGGTACCGGAATCCACCGGTATCAGAACGTGGAGTTCATGGTGGAGCAGTCGTACTACGACGAGGAGATCCTTCCCCTGACCGAACCCGGGGAGCTGGTCCCGGGTCTCGGCATCGAAGGGGACGACGACATCCTCGGGCTGGAGTAGTCGGCAGGGAGCGGGGCCCGGGTCGCGAGCGCGACCCGGGCCTTTCGCGTATCCGGAGGTCCTGTTGGGGGCATCGATCATCCTGGGCATCGCGGGCGGCAGCGCGTCGGGCAAGTCCGCCGTCGTGCAGCGTCTGGTGGAGATGCTGGGAGAGGGGCGCGCCGTGGTGATCAGCCACGACGCCTATTACCACGACCTGTCGTACCTGCCCCCGGAGCGTCGGAGCGAAATCAACGTCGATCATCCGGACAGCCTGGACACGGGTCTCCTCGTCGACCACCTCGGCGTCCTGCGCAGCGGGCGTCCGGTCGAGGTCCCCGTGTACGACTACGTGACGCAGACGCGCGCGGCGTCCGGCGTCCGGGTGCACCCGGTACCGGTCGTCGTGGTGGAGGGGCTGTTCACGCTCTTCGATGAGCGGCTCCGGGCCATGATGGACCTGCGTGCGTGGGTGGAGGTCCCGGCAGAGGAGCGCCTCCGGCGCCGGATCCACCGCGACGTGCGGGACCGGGGCAGGGTGCAGGCCGAGGTCGAACGGCTGCATGCGCGGGTCGTCCAGCCCATGCACGAGCGCTTCGTCGAGCCGACCCGGGTGCACGCGGATATGGTCATCGAGGGCGGTGGCCACAACCTCACTGCGATCCGCGGCCTCGCGGACCGGGTAGACGCGCTCCTGGGCGGCTAGTCGACCGGCTTGGCCGCCGGAGGGCGACGGTGTGACGCTGTGTACCGGGCCGTGCCGCCCCGGCCTTCGGGTGGCTCCGGATGTCCTGGAAGCCCCGGGCGTTCCGGGCCGGTCGACCCGTTGACACCCCCGACGCCCATTTCTACCTTTCCATGCTCTGTCGCACCGACGATCACGGTCAGATACGTGGTCGCCTGTTCGACGCGCAGCACGCAGGCGCATTCTTCACGGTAACGAGGGTACATGCCCACCATCAGTCAGCTCGTGCGCAAGGGCCGGAAGGCGCAGCAGAAGAAGAACAAGGCCCCGGCTCTGCAGCGGAACCCGCAGAAGCGGGGCGTCTGCACGCGCGTGTACACGACGACTCCGAAGAAGCCGAACTCGGCCCTCCGGAAGGTCGCTCGCGTACGGCTCACGAACGGCTTCGAGGTGACCGCCTACATCGGCGGCGAGGGCCACAACCTGCAGGAGCACTCGATCGTGCTCATCCGCGGGGGTCGCGTGAAGGATCTGCCCGGCGTCCGCTACCACATCATCCGCGGTACGCTCGACGCTTCCGGCGTCGAGGCGCGCCGTCAGGGTCGCTCCAAGTACGGGGCCAAGCGGCCCAAGTAAGGCGATAGATCAATGAGCCGTCGTTCCCGCGCTGAGAGGAGAGAAACTCCTCCCGATCCGAAGTTCGAATCCCGGACTGTCACGAAGTTCATCAACAACCTCATGGTCGACGGCAAGAAGTCGAAGGCCGAGAAGATCTTCTACGACGCGGTCGAGCTTCTGGAGCAGCGTTCCGGCCAGCCCGGCGTCCAGGTGTTCGAGCAGGCCCTGAACAACGCCAAGCCCGCACTCGAGGTGAAGAGCCGCCGCGTGGGTGGTGCCACGTATCAGGTCCCGGTCGAGGTTCGCCCCGATCGCCGCACCGCGCTGGCGAGCCGCTGGCTGATCTCCTTCGCCCGTTCCCGGGCGGAGAAGAGCATGGCCGAGCGCCTCGCGGGCGAACTCCTCGCGGCGAGCCGCGGCGAGGGCAGCACCGTCAAGAAGAAGGACGACACCCACCGCATGGCCGAGGCCAACAAGGCGTTCGCCCACTACCGCTGGTAGTCGTCACCACAGGACAGTTTCACGCAGCAGGCAGGACCGAAGCCCCGCGTCACGAGGGGGGCCACGGACAACAAGACGCGATGGCCCCCGGGTCGCCGAGGGGCCCTCTCCGGTTACCAGGGAGCGCGGACGGCTGCATGTCCGAAAGGACATACGGCGCAACGGACACGCTCCCTTTTTCATGGCCCTCCGGGGCCCTGGATGAACGAAGGAAAAGAGAAGAGATCAGATAGATGCCCAGGGTTACGCCACTTCCGCGCCTCCGCAACATCGGCATCATGGCGCACATCGATGCCGGCAAGACGACGACGACGGAGCGCGTCCTGTACTACACGGGCCGCGTCCATCGCGTCGGTGAGGTTCACGACGGCGCGGCGACGATGGATTGGATGGAGCAGGAGCAGGAGCGGGGGATCACGATCACCTCGGCCGCGACGACTGCCCAATGGACTCGTTTCGACACCGAGTTCCGCATCAACATCATCGACACCCCCGGCCACGTGGACTTCACCGCCGAGGTGGAGCGCTCGCTGCGCGTGCTCGACGGTGCGGTCGCGGTCTTCTGCGCTGTCGGAGGCGTCGAGCCTCAGTCCGAGACGGTATGGCGCCAGGCCGACCGCTACGGCGTTCCGCGCATCGCCTTCGTGAACAAGATGGACCGCATCGGCGCCGACTTCATGAATGTCGTCGGCATGATGAAGGACCGCCTGGGAGCGAATGCGTACCCGATCCAGTATCCGCTGGGCGAGGGCGAGCTCTTCACGGGCATGGTGGACATCGTCGAGCGCAAGGCGCTCATCTTCGAGGACGAGATGGGCTCGAAGATCACGGTCGGCCCGGTGCCCGACGCGCTCAGCGAGACTGTCGAGCAGCTGCGCCACGAGCTCCTCGAGGCCTCCGTCGAACACGACGACGCGCTCATCGAGAAGTACTTCTCCGGGGAGGAGCTGACCGTCGAGGAGTTTCGTCAGGCTATCCGGGCGGCGACCATCAAGGGCGTCATCTTCCCGGTCTTCTGTGGTTCGGCGTTCAAGAACAAGGGCGTCCAGGCGCTGCTCGACGGCGTCATCGACTACCTGCCGTCGCCGGTGGACGTGCCCCCCATCCAGGGGCACCTCCCGCACCACGACGAGACGTTCGACACGCGCGAGGCCCGTGACGACGCGCCGTTCTCCGCGCTCGCGTTCAAGATCATGACCGACCCCTACGTCGGTAAGCTGACCTTCTTCCGGGTGTACTCCGGATCACTGCCCGCGGGCAGCTACGTCCACAACGCCTCGAAGGACAAGCGCGAGCGTGTCGGCCGCATCCTCCAGATGCATGCCAACAAACGCGAGGAGCGTGAGGAGGTCTTCGCGGGTGACATCGCGGCGGCCATCGGGCTCAAGGACGTGAAGACCGGCGACACGCTGTGCGTCGAGACCGATCCGATCATCCTGGAAGCGATGAAGTTTCCAGAGCCGGTCATCGCCGTCGCCATCGAGCCGAAGACGAAAGCCGACCAGGACAAGCTAACGAACGGGCTGGTCAAGCTCGCCGACGAAGACCCGACGTTCCGCGTCTTCACCGATCCGGAGACGAATCAGGTCATCATCTCCGGCATGGGCGAGCTCCACCTGGAGATCATCGTCGACCGCCTCAAGCGTGAGTTCGGGGTCGAGGCCAATATCGGCCGTCCGCAGGTGGCGTATCGCGAGACGATCAAGAGCCGCGCGGAGAAGGTGGAAGGCAAGTTCGTCCGCCAGACGGGTGGTCGCGGTCAGTATGGTCACGTCGTGATCAACATCGAGCCTGCCACGCCCGGCGCCGGCTTCGTTTTCGAGGACCGGATCGTGGGCGGCACGATTCCGCGCGAGTACATCGGGTCCGTCGAGGCGGGAATCCGCGACTCGCTCGATACCGGCATTCTCGCGGGCTACCCGGTCATCGACGTGAAGGTCGAGCTGATCGACGGCTCCTACCACGACGTCGACTCGAGCGAGATGGCGTTCAAGATCGCCGGCTCGATGGCCTTCAAGGAGGGCATGCGCAAGGCGAAGGCCGTGCTTCTCGAGCCAATCATGGACGTCGAAGTCGTGACGCCTTCCGAGTACATGGGCGACATCATCGGCGACCTCTCCTCCCGCCGCGGCAGGGTGGGTGGCATGACCGAGCGCGCGGGTGCGCGTGTCATCGGGGCCTCGGTCCCGCTCGGTGAGATGTTCGGGTACTCGACCACGCTCCGCTCCATGAGCCAGGGCCGGGCCGTGTACACCATGCAGTTTGCGCACTACGAGGAGGTTCCGAAGTCGAAGGCCGACGAGATCACCGCGGCCAACTCCGGATCCAACCGATAATCGACCACCCTCCATCTATCTGATCAGAAGAGGACAGCGATGGGCAAGGAGAAGTTCGAGCGTACTAAGCCTCACGTGAACGTCGGTACGATTGGGCACGTGGATCACGGCAAGACGACGCTGACGGCAGCGATCACGGCGACGCAGGCGAAGAAGTGGGGCGGGACGG
>JAURER010000021.1 GCA_030827315.1 Gemmatimonadota bacterium
CTCGAAGAGCTCGCGGGCACGCACATCGACGAGCACCAGCGCGACGGGCACGACGCCATCCGGGTCTCGACGCACGTCTACGTGACGACCGCCGAGATCGACCGGCTCGTCGAGGGGCTCGTGGCGGCTCGAGGCTGACCCTCTTCCGGAATCAGCCCCCCCGGCCTCCCCCCATCGCCCGGCCCATACCACCCCGGCTGAATCCGCGCGAAGACCGTCTTCACGCCCAGACCCACCCTCGGTAGCTTGAAAGCCTCCAATCCCCTTAACGATTCCTAGGAGACCCCATGCCTCGTCCTTCGATCCTTCCCGCGCTACTCCTCGCCGGGCTCACCGTCGCGGCCTGCGGCGGCGAGGCCATGGAGGAGGCACCGGCTGCCGAGATGCAGGGTGCAGCTGCCCCCGCGATGGCCACCGCCGAACTCTCCTGCTACCTGGCCCGCGGTACCATGGCCGAGTCGCAGGAGCGGCCCAGCCCGCTGCAGGAGACCCGCTTCCAGGTAGGTTCCGGCGACGCCCTCCTGTGCTATGGCGCCCCGTCCGCGAACGAGCGCGAAGTCATGGGCCAGCTCGTGCCCTTCGGCGATCCTTGGCGCATGGGCGCCAACGAAGCCACCGCCCTGCATCTCGCCGGATCGGCCACCATCGGTGGCGTGGCCGTGCAGGCCGGTAGCTACTCCCTCTTCGCCATCCCCGGCGCCGACGCCTGGGAAGTCTTCGTGAATTCGAACTTCGCTCGGTGGGGCATCCCGATCGACGAGACCGTGCGGTCGACCGATCTCGGTTCGTTCACGGCCACGCCGGAAATGATGGGCGACTTCGTCGAGACGCTGCGCTACCGCTTCGAGGGTGGCGAGCTCCTGCTCGAGTGGGAGAACACGCGCGTCCGCATTCCGGTGAGCTGACCCTCCACCCGGCACACGCCCGCCCGGTGCCTATGCGGCACCGGCGGACGACGAGGCCCCCGGTCGCGATGGCGACCGGGGGCCTTCGTCATGCGTTCAGGATCTCCGTCAGCACCTCGCGCGTCGTCGCGTACAGCGGCAGGACGCCCTCCGAGGCGCGCATGCGCGCCGAACGGAGGTCGACCGACCCCTGGCTTCCCTCCTGCAGGAGGGCCACCCGGAAGCGCTCGAAAGGCATGAAGATGCCCTGTGTGTCCCGAAGAATGCTGCCGAGGGCCTGGGCGAACGCCGTGGACTCGTGCACGAGGCGCAGAAATCGGTCTCCGGAAACGGTGAGCGCCCGGACACGGTCGATCGCCTCGACCCGGACGGCCCGTGCCTCCTCGAACAGCGCCTCACGCTCGCCGATGTAGTGCCCGGCAGTCACGACCCTGGCTTCTGCCACACCCGGACCTGACACGTCCCGTCCACGCACGGAGCCGTCGAGAGTCAGGAAGACCCGCGCGTCGTGCCGATCACCCCGCTCGATAAGGACGGACCCCGGCTCGGACACCTCGAACGATGCGTCGGCGATCAACGCTTCCCACTGCCCGGGGGTCAGGTACCGGAACGCAATGATCTGCTCGAGCGTGCTGTCTCCGTCAGGACGTCCGTCGCAGGTGGAAGAATTAGCGAAAGGACCCGGGTAGCACACGCTCATGAAGCTGGCTCTCTTGCCGTGAAGGCGACGCGTTCGGCCGCGGCCGCGATATCCGCGACGGCGTTCGCCATGCTGCTCGCCCTCGATCCGGCTTCCGGGCAGCAGAGCGGCGGGCCGGGGGGCGAGGTCGACATGAGCGTCGGACGTGATGCGCCCGAGGCCGACGGCGTCGTGACCCTCCAGCGCCTGTTCGGCCCGATCACCCTGGACGGAATGAGTGACGAGCCGGCGTGGGCAACCATCGAGCCGCTCGCGCTCACTATGTACGAGCCGACGTTCCGGGGCTCCAGCGGTCGCCGGGTTCAGGTGCTGGTCGCGTACGACAACGAGTATCTCTACGTGGCCGGTCGTTTCTACCACGACGATCCCGACGACATCCGGGCCTTCTCGCTCACACGCGACCGATGGAGCGGCGACGACGGCTTCGGCATCATGCTGGACACGTTCAACGACAACGAGAACGGCGTCCGCTTCGTCGCGCTCCCCCTCGGCACGCGCATGGACATGACCATCACGCAGGGTGGAGCCGAGGGAGAAGGAGGGGGCGGTGGTGGCGGCAGTGGCTCGGGCGGTCCCCGCAATTCGTCGTGGAACGCGTTCTGGGATCTCGAGACCCGGATCACGGACGACGGGTGGTTCGGCGAAATGCGGATCCCCTTCTCCACGCTTCGCTTCGAAACGCTGCCCGACGCCTCGGTGGTGATGGGGATGATGGTGTACGCCTACGAACCCGCCATCGGCACGCGCTGGACGTACCCGGCCATCCCGCAGGACTTCCCCTACACCCAGATCAGCGCCTGGCAGGACGTGCGCTTCCATGACATCCGGCCCTCGAGCCCCGTCTACGTCTCACCGTACGGGCTCGCCGGGCGGAATCGCTTCGCGCAGGTCGACGGACCCGACGCCGAGTGGGGCTACACCCGTGACGACGAGATCGAGTTCGGCGGTGACGTAAAGTTCAACCCGACCCCGAATCTGACGATCGACCTGACCGTGAACACCGATTTCGCCGCGGTCGAAGCAGACCAGCAGCAGGTGAACCTCACGCGCTTCTCGCTCTTCTTCGACGAGAAACGGTCGTTCTTCCAGGAACGCGCCGGCCTGTTCAGCTTCGACACGGGCGCCGACCGCGGCACGCTCTTCTACTCGCGGCGAATCGGCCTGAGCAACGCGGGTGCACCCATCCCCATTCATGGCGGCGCGCGCCTGGTCGGGCGCGCCGGCGACGTGGACGTCGGCTTCATTTCGATGCAGACCGCCGCCTTCGAGACGAAGGCGTCGGAGAACTTTTCCGTCCTCCGCCTGAAGCGCCGGGTGCTCAACGAGAACTCGAACGTCGGCGCGATGACGACGATGCGCGTGGACGGCGACCGCCGCTACAACTTCACGTACGGAACCGATGCGCTGCTGCGCGTCCTCGGCGACGAATACGTGACGCTGAAGTGGCTGCAGACGTTTCAGGGCGGAGACGCCGGCCTCGACGCGACCCCCTCCGGATTCGGGGCAGGCCGCTTCGTCTTCGACTGGACACGCCGCAAGCTCGGTGGCCTCTCGTACCAGCACGCCTTCACCTGGTCCGGTCCCGGTTACGTGCCGGGCATGGGGTTCCAGGTCCGACGGGACTTCACTCGCATGCAGAGCGACTGGAACTACCAGTGGTTTCCGGGCGCGTCGTCCGCGCTGCGACGCGTCTGGATGGGCGTCGGCAACAACAGCTGGCTGCGCAACGCCAACCACCGTAGCAGTCAGCAGAGGGAGTTCGAGTCGGGCCTGGTCGAGCCGTTCGTTCAGCTCGAGACGAAGCCGGGGGCGACGCTGAAGGTTTCGGCCAAGTCACAGTACGAGGACGTCCTCGAGGACTTCTACCTCTCGGACGACGCCTCGATCCTGGAGGGGTCGTACTGGTTCACGGAGGCCGTCGCCGAGTTTCGGGCGCCCCGTGGCTGGAACCTGCGGCCCAACGTCACGGCGACCCGCGGCACCTTCTACGACGGCCGGCGTACCGCGTTCGAGAGTGACGTGAGCTGGAGCGTCAATGAACACCTCGAACTTCGCGGTGCGTGGGAGTGGAACCGTATCGACTTCTCAAGTCGCGGCCAGAAGTTCGATTCGAACCTCTTACGGCTGACGGCGAGGGGAGCGTACAACATGGCGCTGTCCATCGACGCGTTCGTCCAGTACAACACGCTCAACGACGTGGTGAGCACCAACACGCGCGTCCGGTACAACTTCGCGGAGGGTCAGGACCTCTGGTTCGTGTGGAACGAGGGAATCAACATGCAGCGCGAGATCCTCGGCGTGCCGACGGTCTCGGACTTCGACGCGCGCACGCTCACCGTCAAGTACACGCACACCTTCACCTTCTGAGCAGACGGCGATGACACGTGGCCGGAAATTCCGGAGGCCGCGGTGACCGCCTCGCTCGCGCGTGAGGTCGGACGCCGACGGACCTTCGCAATCATCAGTCACCCCGACGCGGGGAAGACAACGCTGACCGAGAAGCTCCTGCTGTACGGAGGAGCCATCCGGGAGGCGGGCTCCGTGAAGGCGCGTCGTGCGGCGCGGCATGCGACGTCCGACTGGCTCGAGATGGAACAGGAGCGCGGCATCTCCATCACCGCGAGCGTGCTGCACTTCGAGTACGAAGGCTTCCGCATCAACCTGCTCGACACACCGGGCCACCAGGACTTCTCGGAGGACACGTACCGGGCGCTGACGGCTGCCGACAGCGCGATCATGCTCCTCGACAACCGCAAGGGCGTCGAGGCGCAGACGCTCAAGCTCTTCAGCGTCTGCCGAAAGCGGCGCCTTCCGATCTTCACCTTCGTCAACAAGTGCGACCGCGTCGGCGAGGATCCGCTCGGGCTCCTCGACGACGTGCAGGCGGAGTTGGGCATCTCCTGCTTCGTGTCTACGTGGCCGGTGCGAAAGGATGGGCAGCTGGTGGGCGTCTGGGACCGCGTCCAGGAGCGCGTCTGGCTGTACGACCGGACGGACGACCACGGGCAGTCGCGCCCGGAGGCCCACTGTGTCGGGATCGACGACCGCCGGGTCGCGGACGTCCTCGGCCCCGACGGTGTGGCGCGGCTCCGCGACGAAATCGAGCTGATCGACGTGGCTGGCACTGCACCGGACTACGACGCGGTTCTGCGCGGAGAGGCGACCCCGGTCTGCTTCGGGAGCGCGCTCACCAACTTCGGCGTCGACGTCTTCCTCGAGCGCTTCCTCGGGCTGGCGCCGGCCCCGACCCCCCGCGAGAGCCTGGACGGCCCGGTGGACCCGGTCACCGCCCCATTTTCGGGATTCGTGTTCAAGGTCCAGGCGAACATGGACCCCCGCCACCGGGACCGCGTCGCCTTCCTGCGCGTCTGTTCCGGCGAATTCTCGGAAGGCGAAGAGGCGATCGTGTCCCGCACCGGCAAGACGATCCGGCTGGCGCAGCCCCAGGAGTTCCTGGCGAGGGAGCGGGGGCACACGGAATCGACCGCGGTAGCCGGTGACGTGGTGGGCCTTCTCGACCGCGGCAGCATGCGAGTCGGAGACTCCATCGCGGTGGGGCGCGCCGTCGAGTATCCGGGCGTGCCCCGGTTCAGCCCTGAACACTTCGCGCAGATCCGCCTGGAGGACGCCCTTCGCCGGAAGCACCTCGACCGGGGTCTTCGCCACCTGGCCGAAGAGGGCACGATCCTGCTCCTCTTCGCACCGTCGATCACCGGACCCGTGCCGATCGTCGGCGCCGTCGGGACCCTTCAGTTCGACGTGCTCCTGGACCGCCTCACGCGCGAATACGGGGTGACGGCGAGGCTGGAGCGGCTGCCGTTTCACTGCGCCCGCTGGGTCACCGGCCCCGATGCGGCCATCGACAAGGTCGCAAATGCCTACGGGCGACGCCGCGTGGAGGACGCCGACGGCGCCTCGCTCATTCTGTTCGACAACGAGTGGACGCTGCAGCGGAGCGTGGAGCAGGAAAAGGACCTGGTGTTCCACGACGTCCAGCCGCGAAAGACCGCGGCCAGGCCTACTTCGGGTCCATGAAAGACGTGGTCGGTGCCGGCGTCAGCCTGCTCGCACTGGAGTTCAAGGGCGTCGTGAGGATCAACCTGCGGTAGCCGTGGCCGGCGCGCGTGCGCGCGGGGTCCCTCCGGGGTACGATGGGCGTCCGACCTTCGTCGGGCGCCCGTCTTCATATGCAGGGAGGTAGCGAGGTCGATGAATTCCATTCGAAGAATCGCCGTCAACACCGGTGGCGGTGACGCTCCGGGCCTCAACGCCGTCATTCGTGCCATCGTTCTCACGGCCGAGCAGCGGGGCTGGGAGGTCTACGGGGTCCGGGACAGCTACGACGGTCTCTTCGAGGAGGACGGCGTGCAGCGCCTGGACCGGAGCTCGGTACGCGGGATCACGCACCTGGGGGGCACGATCCTGGGCACGACGAACCGGGGGAACCCGATGCGCTGGCCCGTGGAGGCCGAGGACGGGTCGGTCACGTACCGGGATCGCACGCAGGAGGTGGTCGACGCGTTCGCCGGACTGGACATCGACGCGGTCATCGCCATCGGCGGAGACGGATCGCTCGGCATCGCGCACGCGCTGGCGCAGAAGGGGCTCAACGTCGTCGGCGTGCCGAAGACGATCGACAACGACCTGGCCGCCACG
The DNA here is from genome assembly GCA_030827315.1 of Gemmatimonadota bacterium. GTDB lineage: Bacteria > Gemmatimonadota > Gemmatimonadetes > Longimicrobiales > Gaopeijiaceae > UBA2589. Next base: position 6,262 of record JAURER010000021.1, read on the forward strand.
CAGCTCACGTTCGGCTTCACCACGGCCGTGGAGACCGCCACGGACGCCATCGGCAAGCTCCACTCCACCGCCGAGTCGCACGAGCGCGTCATGGTGGTCGAGCTCATGGGACGGAACGCCGGCTGGATCTCCCTCTTCGCGGGCGTGGCCGGCACCGCCGACGTGATCCTGATTCCCGAGATCCCCTACGACATCGAATCCGTCTGCGCGAAGGTGCAGGACCGGTACGAGAACGGGCCGGAGTTCGCCATCGTCGTGGTCTCGGAAGGGGCGCACCCGATCGACGGTGAGCCGGTCTACCAGGACACGCGCGCTGGCCAGAAGCGGCTCGGGGGCGTCTCCAGGGTGCTCGCCGAGGAGATCGCGTCACGCACCGGGCGCGAGACCCGCGAAATGGTGCTCGGCCACCTCCAGCGCGGAGGCGGACCCAACGCCTACGACCGGCTGCTCGCGCTGCGCTTCGGTGCCGCGGCCGTTCGCATGGTTGCCGAAGGCCGGTTCGGCACGATGGTGGCCCTCGATCCCCCGCGGGTGCTCGCCGTACCGCTGGAGGAGGCCGTGGCGCACATCAAGACGGTGCCGCTGGACTCCGACGTCGTCGAAACAGCCCGGGCGCTCGGCATCTGTCTCGGGGACTGAGCGGGGCATTCCACCTCAGGCACCTGTGGGCGTCCGGTACGTCGAGGTTGCGCCCCCTCCGGCTTCGGGGGAAGCTATTCCTGCTCCTCCTCCCGTTCTCCCGACGAACATGACTACTTCCGAATCGACCCACGACGCTCGGGCCAGCTTCCGGGGCACGCTCACGAAGGTCCTGATGGTCCAGGCCGCGGCGCTCGCGCTCCTGGGCCTGCTCCAGCTCTTCTACACGCGCTGACGGGAGCGACCATGCACTGGATCAACTGGCTCATCGTCGTCGCATACCTCGCGTGGGTCGTGGTCGACGGAATCCGGAAATCCAGCGGCACGGACACCATCGCCGGCTACTTCGTGGCCAACAAGAGCCTGTCGTGGTGGGTGGTGGGGCTGTCCGTGATGGCCACGCAGCTCTCCGCGGTGACGATGATCGGCACGACGGGCCAGGGCGCCACGGACGGGCTGCGCTTCGTCCAGCTGTACTTCGGACTGCCGCTCGCGATGGTCATCCTCGGGGTGACGCTGGTGCCCCTGCTGCACGGTTCCGGCGTCTACACCGCGTACGAGTACCTGGAGCGCCGGTTCGACGCCAAGACGCGCTCGCTGACGGCCTTCCTCTTCCTGCTGTCCCGCGGGATGTCGTGCGGCACCATCATCGCCGCACCGGGCGTCGTCTTCAGCGCCATCTTCGGCATTCCGCTCGCGTGGAGCGTCGCGCTCATCGGCATCCCTACCGTGATCTACACCATGATCGGCGGCGTACAGGCGGTCGCGTGGGCGGACGTGAAGCAGATGGTGCTGATCGTCGTAGCCCTGCTGGCCATCGTGGTCGTGCTGGTCCTCCAGATGCCGGTGAACCCGCACGACGCGCTGCAGATCGCGGGGGCGACCGGGCGCCTCGAGACCTTCGACTTCTCCTTCACCGTTAACGAGACGTACACGTTCTGGTCGGGGCTCATCGGCGGCACGTTCCTGATGCTGTCCTACTTCGGGACCGACCAGAGCCAGGTTCAGCGGTACCTCACGGCGCGCTCGGTCGACGAGGCTCGCACGTCGCTTCTCATGAGCGCCTACTGGAAGATCCCGCTTCAGGCGCTCGTGCTTCTGGTGGGGGTGGGAGTCTTCGTCTACTACCAGTTCGTGCAGCCGCCGCTGCTCTTCAACCCGGCGCACGAAGAGGCGGTCGAGGCGGAAGCGGGCGCGGCATACGCGGCGCTCGAGGCTCGCTACGGGGAGACGTTCGGGCTCCGCGAGTCGGCGGCCATGCAGGTCGCGGAGGCGGAGGGCGACTTGGACGAGAAGCTGAGCGCCTTCCTCGCGCACGAGGCGGACCTCCAGGGGATCCGCTCCGAGGCGCTGGCGCTCGCCGAGGAGGTGACGGGGGAGAACGCCCGCGACGTGAACTACATCATTCCCCGATTCGTTCTTTCCGAGCTCCCCATCGGGCTCGCGGGGCTCTTCATCGCCGGCGTGATCGCCGCCGCGATGTCGAGCATCGCGGCAGAGCTCAACTCGCTCGCCACCACGAGCGTGATCGACTTCTACCGCCGGTGGGTCAAGCCGGAGGCGACCGACGCGCACTACCTCACGGTCTCGAAGGGCGCCACCGCGTTATGGGGGCTCTTCGCCTGCATCGTGGCCACGTACGCCGCGACGCTCGGATCGCTCATCGAGGTGGTCAACCGGTTCGGGTCGTTCTTCTACGGCTCGATTCTCGGCGTATTTCTGCTCGCCATGATTCCCCGATCACGAGGCACCGGCGCCTTCTTGGGGCTTATCGCGGGGATGGGAACCGTCGCGGCCGTGACGTTCGGGGCACCGTCGGTTTCGTTCCTCTGGCACAACGTCATCGGCGCGGTCGTGGTGGTCGTGGTCGGCGTCGCGCTGGGCGGCGGGTCGCCGAGCCCGAACGCGGAGACGCCGGCCCGGACCGGGCCGGCATGACGGGGACCGCTGCTGGGGCCTCGTGCGGGCGACCTACTTTCCCCGCCCGCGGACGTCCTCTCGCCACTCCGCGAGCCATGCGTCCATCCCCTGGACTACGACGTCGAGCCCGAGCGGCCACCCGCGCCATCCGTCCGCCCCGATGAGCACCGAGCCGTCTTCGGAGACCCGGAGTTCGTCGGCGGCCTCCCACCCGGTCGTGATGGCGGCGACGGCCACCTCTTCGGGGGAAGAGACCCAGTCGAAGAAGAGCGCTGCCGCATGGGCCTGCCGGGCACCCTCGACGACGCCGATTCCCCGGACCAGGAGGGGGGTCCCGCCCCGGGGCAGCCGGTAGCCGAGCCACTCCGCGCCCGCGGCGATCTCCGCGTCGGCGGCCGCGCGGGAGACCACGGTCAGCTTGGCGTTGCCGACTCCCACCTCACGCAGGGCCGCGCGCTGATCGGGGACGTACCGGGCCACCTGCTCGTCGAACCGGCGAAGCCAGTCCATTCCGACGGTCGCGTCTTCCTCGGCCCGAACCGCCCTGCCCACGATGGCGCCGACGAACCAGGCCCCGACGTCCATGCGGGCCGGATCGACCGCCACAAGCTCGCCTCGCCAGCGGAAGTGGAAGACGTCGATCCAGTCCTCCGGGGCGCTCGCTAGCGTCACCTCGGTCCGGTTGAACGCGATCACGAAGGGCGTGACCAGCAGGGGACGCCAGACCCTGGACGCCGCGGCGGAACGGAGCAGACCCTGGCCGGCGGCTCGCTCCAGCAGAACCCCGGAGGCACCCCACCACACGTCGAACGGGACGTCCTCGCTCCGCGCCTCCAGCTCGGCGGCCGCTTCCGAGTCATCACCCCTTAGAAAGCGGACGTCGACGTGCGGGTGCTCTGCCTCGAACGAGCTTTCCACCTGCTCGAGCAGGGCGTCCGGCAGGGATGTCCGCACGAGGAGCGGGGTCCGGCCGTCGCTCGTGCACCCGCCGAGCAGAAGGACGCCGAGGGCGGAGAGCGCGCGGACGCCGGCGTCACGAAGGCGTCGGCGTCGCCGGATGCACACGGACGCCTCCCCTCGACGCGCGCCGTGCCTGCTCACCGGGATTCCGTGAACGTGCTCCATGCCGCAGCATCGAGCGAAATGAGGTTCGCGAAGAGCCGGTAGGCGCCCGGCACCTGACCGTCCCACTGACGGAAAAACGAGAGAGCGGTGTACACGAAGAGTCCGTCGCCGACGGAGGCGACGAGTACCGAGCCGCGCCTCGGGGGCTCGCCCGGATCGTTGAGCTCGAGCAATGGCACGTATCGGTCGTCCCACTCGGAGGCGAAGTAGAGGCCGCGCTCCTGCACCCAGCCGTCGAAGTCCGCTTCGTCGATGCGGTTCGGCGTCGTGAAGAGCGGGGACTCCGGTTCCAGGATCCGCACGGGCGCGGTCTCGTCGGCCACGCGGGGAGACGTGCGGCCGATGTCCAGGGGATAAGGCGGGAGGCTCCCGAGCCCGCCACGGTTGTACTGCAGGACCACCGTGCCTCCCCGTCGCGCGAAGTCGAGCAGCTGCGCAGACGCCGCCTGCAGGTCGGGCCGGGTTTCGTAGGCCCGCACACCGAGAACGATCGTCGAGAACGCGTCGAAATTCCCGTCGCGCACGCGCGCCTCGTCGAGAAGCTCCACCTCGGCGCCCATCTGCCGGATCGCCTCCGGGCCGTCGTCGCCCGAGCCCATGACGTACCCGACGCGAAGTCCGTCGGTCACCGCCACCGGAACGACGGACACCGTCACGTCGGCACGCGCGTAGAGCGGCGCGCGCTCGATGTGTTCGTAGTCGATGAGACGGTATCCCTCACGGAAGGTGCGTCCGGAGGTGGTCGTCGCGGACACCTCGAAGGTGTGCCGGCCGGCGGCCATCGCACCCTCGGCCCGCACCTCGAATGTCATGGATCGCTCCGCTCCCGCCTCGGCCAGGTCGAACTCCGTGGCGGCCGGAGCCACCGTCCACCCCTGCGGGGCGGAAACCGAAACCCGGCCCCGGCTGCCGCCGTCCGCCTCGGTCCGTACGACGACCGAAACCGACCGGCTGCCGGGCCGGCTTTGCGGCCAGGTGACGCCGGACGGCGTGACCTGGACCGACACCTCGGGAACGACGAGTACGGGCTTCTCGAACTCGCCGAAGGCGGGATCGACGCCCACGTACCGCCACGCCATGGACGAGCCGAGACGCGTCGCCGTCGAGCCAGCCATGGGCGCGCCGGCTCCCGTGTCGGGGGCCATGCCGAAGTCGACTGCTCCGACCACCGGCGAGGGGTCTCGGGGCAGCCCCCAAAGGGCAGGTTCGTCGGGCCAGCGGTATCGGGCTCCGTCCCGCTCGGCCCGGAGGTAATACAGCCGCGAGGGCTCCGCGTCCGCGGGAAGCGATACGGCGAAGGTCCAGGTCGCGAGCGCGCCGGGCTCGAGCTCGGCAGCCGCAGACAGCCCCTCGCGCCCCGTCTGCCGCACGACCCACCCCTCCGGCGTGGCCAGATGCGGCTCGGGCGCGGTGAGCACGTGACGCCCCCCGTTCCAAAGCTGCGCCTGCACCTCGACGGTCTGGCCGGGCACCAGGAGCTCGTCCTCGGCACGTACGTCGAACTTCACCCCCGTCGCGGCGAGGACCGCGCGCGTCGCGATTTCTTCCTTCTGCCCGAGCGCCTGGTCGAATTCACGGTCCGCCGCCGCACCGGCCGCGTCGCGCGCCGCGCGCAGGTGGCGCAGCGCCTCGAGCAGGTGGGGCGCGATCACCTCGGGGTCGAGGCCGAAGCCGGCGGTCGCCCGGGCGACGGAGGCACGGTACGCCTCGAGGTGCGCGCGGGCCTCGCGGGCCTCGCGGGCCGGAAGCGCCGCGGTGATGCCGACGAGCGTCGTGTCGATTCCGGAGAAGATCTCCTGACCCCGATCCTCGACCCGGGACTCCACGAGCACGACCCCGGTCAGCTGGGGCCCCATGGGCTGAGAAGCCCCCATGTCCTGCGAGCGATGCTGGCTCCGGCTCTCGCGAGACAGCTGGAGGAGCGACCGGCCGAGGAGCGGGTCGTGCGCGCCGGTCGGTACGTCCAGCGAGCCGTCGTCCTCGTCCGGCGCGTTGGAGAAGAAGCGCCGGCGCGACGTCTGATACAGCTTGAGCGGCTGCCAGGCCTCCACGCCGAGCGCGAGCTGGTCGGGAAAACGCGCCGGGTCACCCGCGGCCTCGAACGCCTCGCGCGCCATGATCCCGGCCGCCTGGTGCTGGCCGTGCCCGTCGAGCGGCGTGCCGCTGAAGACGGAAACGATGACCTGCGGCCGGTATGTCCGGATGACCCACACGACGTCGCGGAGGAGCGCCTCCCTGGGCCACAGGGAGAGAGCCTCGTCGGCACTCTTGGAAAAGCCGTAGTCAAAGGCGCGGGTGAAGAACTGATGGCCGCCGTCGAGTCGTCGGGCCGCGAGCAGCTCCCCGGTGCGCACGATCCCGAGCCCCTCCCAGAGCTCCGGCCCGATCAGGTTCTGGCCGCCGTCTCCCCGGGTGAGCGCCAGATAGGCCGTCTCGGCGCCCGCACCCCTGGCCAGGGCGGTCAGCAGCGCGGTGTCCTCGTCGTCCGGGTGGGCAGCGATCATGAGAACGCGCTTCACGCCGTCCATCTGGCGGAGCAGCAGGCCGGTGGCGACCACGCCCGTCCCCTCCATCGACTGGGCCGCCGCGGGGGCGGGAGCCGAGGGGCCACCGCAGAGCATGAGGGACGCGGTGAGGATGAGCCTGGCGGTTCCTCGGCTGAACGGGGTGTCGATCGGACGCATGATGCACTCCAACCACGAATCACGGGAATTCGTTCCGCCCCGAGGCCGGTCGGGCGACGAGGGGAACCGAGAGGGAAGATAGGCGAGTGCCGACGCCCGCGGAGGGCGCGACGGGCGGGGGCGGCCAGTCTTCACTCCGACTCCCAGGGGATCGCCAGCGCGGCCGGGGCGCGGGCGCGGCCCACCCAGCCACCGAGCGCCGCCAGCGTGAGCAGATACGGCAGGGCGAGAAACAGCTGATAGGGCAGATCGAAGCCCAGCGCCTGCAGAAAGAACTGGAGCGCCGAGGCGGCCCCGAAGAAGAGCGCCGCCCCGAGCACGAGGAGCGGGTTCCAGCGTCCGAGCACCACGACGGCGATCGCGATAAAGCCCTTTCCCGCACTCATGTTCTCGGCGAAGGTGCCTGCGTGAGCGAGTGCGAGATGGGCACCGGCGACCCCCGCGAGCACGCCGCCGACGAGCGTAGCGAGAAAGCGGACGCGGCGAACCCGCACGCCGGCGGCCTTGGCAGCGTCCGGGGCCTCCCCCACCGCTCGGAGTTCGAGCCCCGCCGGGGTTCGGAAGAGCCAGTACCAGAGCATCGGTGCGAGGACGTACGCCACGTACGCCGTCGGCGCCTGCGCGAAGAGTGCCGAGCCGACGAGGGGAATCCGCTCCAGGAAGGGGAGGGGCAGGGCCTGGAGCGTCGGCAGCGAAAGCTCGGTTCCCGTCGCCCCGAAGCGGGCCTGATACACCGCGCCCGTCATCCCCAGTCCTCCCAGCGTCACCGCCGTGCCGGTGATGATCTGGTCCGCGCCGAGGCCGACGGCGAACGCAGCGAAGACCGCCGCCACGAGCATGCCGGCCGCAGCCCCGGTCAACACGCCCAGTCCGGCACTGCCGAAGGCGAGCGCCCCCAGTGCCCCCCCGAGCGCGCCCGCGATGATCGAACCCTCGAGGCCGATGTTGATGACTCCGCTGCGCTCGGAGATCGTCTCACCCAGGGCCGCAAGCGCGAGCGGGATGCCCAGGCGGACGGACGCCTCGAGAAAGAGGGACAGCTCCGCCTCGGTCATGCCCCACCCCCGCCACCGATCCGGATCCCCGGAAGTACCCGACCGCCCGTCCGGCGCAGCCGATCGAGCCCGAGCACGGCGAGAATCACGAGCGCCTCCACCACACCGACCCAGGCCGCGGGGATCCCGGCGTCTCGCTGCATCGCACCCGCACCCGCCTGGAGCGCACCGAAGAGCAGCCCGGTCACGAGGACGCCGAGCGGCTCGAGGCCAGCCAGGAGCGCCACCGCGATCGCGGTGTATCCCCACCCGGGCGACAGATCCTCGTAGAGTGCATGCGTCACCCCGGCGACCTCGACACCCCCCGCGAGGCCGGCGACGGCGCCCGAGACGAGGAAGCACCCGACGAGCACGCGCCTCGCGTCGATGCGGCCGGACACGTGCGCCGCTTCGGGCGAGGCACCCACGGCCCGAATCCGGAATCCGGCCCGGGAACGGTGCAGGAAGACCGTCATGCCGAGCGCGAGCAGCGCCGCCACCGCGAAGCCGACGTGGAGCCGGGTGCCCGGCAGGAGCGGGGGCAGTCGCGCCGCCTCCGCGATCGCGTCCGTCTGCGGGAACACGCCGCGGGACTCCTGCAGCGGCCCGTGCACCATATACGCAGCCATGTGTATGCCCACGAAGTTCATCAAGATGGTCGTAATCACCTCGCCGACGCCGAGTCGTACCCGCATGAGCATGGGCAGCACGGCCCACGCCGCACCCGCCGCCAGCGCTGCGCAGAGCACCGCGGGAACCAGGAGGACGGCCGGCAGTCCGCCCCCTGCGAGCCCGACCCCCGCCGCGGCCACGGCGCCCGCGTAGAGCTGTCCCTCGGCTCCGATGTTCCAGACGCCCGCGCGGAACGCCAGCGCGACTGCCAGGCCGGTGAGAATCAGCGGGACGGAACGCACCAGCGTGATCGACACGAAAACGTCCCAGCTGCCGACGGACCCTCGCACCATTGCGGCGGCCGCGGCGAGCGGATCGAACCCGCCCGCCAGGAGGAGCACCGCGCCGACGAGCCCCGTGAGCCCGATCGCCCCGAGCGAGATGGCCACCGGCTCCCACCGCGTCCGCGCGAAGCGTCCGCCCGCGCCCCCGTCAACCATCAGCGGTTCCGCCGAGCATGAAGGCACCGACGCCTTCGCGGGTGCGGCGCTCCTCGGGGACGTCGTGGAGGCGGCCACGAGCGATGGCATACACGCGGTTCGACAGGCCCAGCACCTCGTCGAGGTCCGTGCTCACCAGAAGGACGCCCACTCCCTCGGTTGCCATGCGCCGCAACTCGGCATGGACGAAGGCGGCAGCCGCCACATCGAGCCCGCGCGTGGGGTTCTCCGCCACCAGGAAGTCCCGCGCGAGCGTCAGCTCGCGGCCCACGATCACCCTCTGCTGATTGCCACCGGAAAGGGCTCCGGCGAGGGTCGTGACCGAGGGTGCTGCCACCTCGAAGCGCTCCCGGATCCGCTCGGCCGCGTCGCGCACGGCGTCCCAGCGCATCCAGGGACCCCGCACGTACTCGGGCTCCCGTTGCAGCGCGAGACCCACGTTCTCGACCAGATCGAATTCCGCGATCAGACCTTCCGTCGAGCGATCCTGCGGAATGAACCCGATGCCGGACGGCAGCTCGGCGGAACCGCTGTCCGGGACCGCTCGACCCGAAGCGAGGAGTGCCAGCGCGCGCTGGCCGTTCCCCTCCACGCCGGCCACCCCCACGATCTCCCCGCGGCGGATCTCGAGATCGACCCCATGAACACCCGGTCCGCTGCGGTCGGCCAGCGCGGCCCCCCGCAGACGGACGACGACGCCACCGGCGTGGAGCGCGCGGGCCGAAGTGGTCGTTTCGCCGCGTTCTGCCGGGGGCCTCGACATCGCCCCCGTTGCGCCGGCGTCGACTCCGGTGAGGCCGAGTGCGATCGGGTCGACGGCGTCACCCCCGACCATCGCGCGCACGAGCTCCGGCACGGACCGCCCCGCCGACGGGCCCGTCAGCACCGTGCGGCCGTTGCGCAGGACCGTGATCCTGTCGGCCACGCCCAGCACCTCATCGAGCTTGTGCGCCACGAGCACAACGGCACGACCGTCGGCCGCCAGCTCCTTCAGGAGCCCGAAGAGTCCGTCGACCTCGTCCGGCGTGAGCACCGCGGTGGGCTCGTCGAGAACCAGCACGCGCGGGTCGCGCAGGAGCGCCTTGAGGATCTCGATTCGCTGCCGGTCGCCGACGCCCAGCTGCTCGACGCGGGCGTCCAGCGGAACCCGCAGGCCGGTTCGGGCCATGAGCTTCTCGAGGTCCCCCGCGAGCCCGCGTCGGTGTCCGGCGCCGAGCGCCAGGTTCTCGAGGGCGCTCAGGCGGGGTACGAGGGTGAAGTGCTGGTGCACGAGGGCGATCCCGAGCGCCCACGCGTCGCGGGGACTGCCGAGGCGCACGGCGCGCCCCTCGATCTCCACGACCCCGGCGTCGGGCGCGAGCATTCCGCCGAGCACATTGAGCAGGGTCGACTTGCCCGCGCCGTTCGCGCCGAGCACCCCGTGAACCTCCCCGGCCCTGATCTCGAGGTCGGCGCCGTCGAGGGCGAGCACCGCCCCGAAGCGTCGCTCGATACCGCCGAGGCGGGCCAGCGGTCGGGTCACCGCACGCCAGCCTCGCCTTCGACGAACTCGATGCGCGGCACGTCGAGCGTGCCCGCGCGAATCATGTCCCTGGCCTCCGAGACGCGCTGCACGATCTCGGGCGGAACGCGGTCGAGGAGTTCGGGATTGAACACGAAGTCGATGACGTCCTGGCGCGTGCTCGCGTAGATCGCGGCACCGCCGACCTCCCCCGCCTGCCACATGCGGACCGTCTCGACGAACGCGTCGGCGATGCGGATCACCGCGCTGCCGATGATCACGTCGGGCGCGACGTCGTTCTGGTCGGAGTTCATGCCGACGGCCCACGTCGTGCGGCCGGCAGCCCTGGCCTCACGCACTGCCTGGAAGACGGCGAACGAAGCCGCATCGAGATTGTGGATCACGACGTCGGCGCCTCGGCTGAGCTGCGCGACGGTCGCCTCCTTCGCGGCCGCCACGTCGTTCCAGTCGCCCGTGAAGACCTCCAGGACCTCGATGTCGGGATCGACCGAACGGGCCCCGGCCTCGAAGGCGACGAACGTACCGCGCGCCGGCGGGATCTCGACTCCTCCCACCATGCCGACGATGCCGGACTCGGTCATCGCCGCGGCGGCCATGCCGGCCAGGTAGCTTCCCTCCTCGAGACGGAAGATCAGCGGCGCGACGTTGCCCGAGACGCGCCCCCCACCCGAGACGACGATCGTGAGCTCGGGGAACCGCTCGCCCGCACGTATGGCGGCGTCCTGGTACTCGTTGCCGTGTGCGAAGATCAGGTCGTAGCCCGATGTCGCATAGGCGATGAACGCCTCGTCGAACTCCGCCGGCGTTGCGGTCTGCTGGTGGCTGACCTGGGCACCGAACTGCTGCTCGATGCGCATCAGCCCCTCGTACGCCCCCGCGTACCAGCCCGCGTCGCTCACCGGACCCGACGTGAGGAGCGCCACGCGGAGCGTCGGCTCGGCCTCGGGAGCATCGCCTCCGCCGCACGCGGTGGCGGCCGCGACGGTGAGCGCGACGAGGGCGGCCGTGCGGGCTCCTCGGGTCGGGAAGGGGTGGGCCATGAGGTACCTGGATGGGCAGTGACGTCGTGAGCGCCTGAATAACCCCGTGTCTGTCGGAGGTTCAGCAGGCTCCCTATGTTCGGGCCGAAATACCGTCCCGGCGAGTCCGCACCGTTTTGGACCCTCGCCGGATCACCCCGGAGACAGCATGACAGAGCAGCGCGGCAACTGGACGTCGAACGCCGGCTTCATCCTCGCGGCCACCGGAAGCGCCATCGGCCTCGGCAACCTCTGGAAGTTCCCGTTCATCACGTGGGAAAACAACGGAGGCGCGTTCGTCCTCGTGTACCTCGTGTGCATCGCGGCGGTCGGGCTCCCCATCATGATGGCCGAGCTTCTGATCGGCCGGAAGACGCAGAAGAGCGCTGTCGGTGCACTCCGAGAGGCCGTGGGCCCCGGATGGGGAATCGTCGGCGGGTGGGGCGTCCTGTGCGGCTTCATCCTGCTGAGCTACTACACGGTGATCGCGGGCTGGTCGCTCTTCTATTTTTCCAAGACGATCGGGTGGACCGTGGGTGGGTTTCCGGCGGACATGCAGACCGGCGATCTCTTCGGGACGCAGGTCTCGAACGCCGGACTCCAGCTCACGCTCTCGCTGGGCTTCAGCATCGCGACCGTGGCCGTGGTCTACTTCGGCGTGCAGAAGGGCATCGAGCGCATCGCGAAGCTCTTTCTCCCGATCCTCTTCGCAATCCTGGTGCTCCTCCTGGTAAGCGCGCTCGGCATGAGCGGTTCCGGCGAGGCGCTGGGCTTCATCTTCCGACCGTCCTTCTCGGAACTCGAGCCGGGCGGCGTGCTCGAGGCCCTCGGGCACTCGTTCTTCACGCTCTCGCTCGGCATGGGCGCGATGATCACGTACGGCTCGTACATCGACCGGTCTCAGTCGATCGTGAAGGCGTCCGCCGTGATCGTGGTGCTCGACACACTCATCGCACTGGTGGCGACGGTCATCATGTTCTCGGTCATCTTCTCGGTGCCGGGCATGGAAGAGCAGGTGGGCGGATCGACCGTGGGCATGCTCTTCATCTCCCTGCCGCAGCTCTTCTACACCGAGGTGCCGTTCGGGACGCTGCTCGGGCCGCTCTTCTACGTCCTGGTGGCCCTGGCCGCGCTGACCTCCACCATCTCGCTCCTCGAGGTGGTCGCGGCGTACGTCATCGACGAGCACGGCATCGAGCGGCACAAGGCGACCATTCTGTGCGGCTCCGCCATCTTCGTCTTCACCATCTTCGCCGCGCTCTCGTTCAGCGACGTGCCCCTGCTTGCTACGATGGAGCTCTTCGAGGGCAAAATCGGCTGGTTCTCCACCGCGGACCACTTCGTTTCGAACTGGATGCTTCCGACCGGGGGCCTCGCGATTACGATCGCCGCAGGATGGTTCATGACGCGGGAGGCGACGGCGGCCGAGCTGGCGGACGAGACCGCACCGGGCTGGTTCAACTACGGCTTCTGGCGCTTCTTCATCCGCTTCGTATCGCCGCTGGCGGTGGGCGCGATCATCATCGCGGTCCTGTTCTTCGGAGTGGACTTCAGCTGAGCCGGCTCTCACCCCCCTGAAACCGACGGCCCCGCCGGATCCCACAGATCCGACGGGGCCGTCGGGTCTTGCATCACCCTTCCCGGGCGGCACCTTTCAGGTTCCTCCGACGTATCCGGAGCGACGAAGCTTCGACCGAGGACGCGCACGCCAGGGCTCTCCCGAAAGGACGCGCATGATCAAGGACCTGCTCGATCGGAAGATCGAAAAGCGACCCACGACGCTGAAATTCGAGGGTCGCATCCTCCATCTGCTCGACGACGCCGACCTGGTGAAGGCGCAGCTGTACGAGGGAAGAAACGTGACGCTGACGCCGGAGCTGAAGGAACGGCTCCGCGACCAGATCTCGACCGACGAGATCACGCCGGCGTACATCTGCTTCTTTTACGACGAGACGCTGGGCGACTTCCCGTACCTCGGGCTCCGTACCACGAATCGCTCCACCGGCGAGACCGAGTATCCGGTCCAGCGCAATGCGGTCCGCGACGGGGGCTTCGTCTGCTCCGTGGCCGGCAAGCGGCGCGGCAAGGGAAGCAGCCGGGAAGCGAGTCCGTACGCGGAGCTCCACGCGGGCATCCAGGTCGTCGTGGCGGAGAGCATCGAGCGGATCTACAACGAGAACTGTCAGAACCTCGGCGTGCTCACGACGAGCGACTTCTCGATCATCGACCGCATCCTGGCGGGCGAGGAGATCCAGCTTTCCGAGTTCACCGACGGCGCCGACGAGATCACCCGCCAGATCATCGAGTACGGTGGGCTCTTCGAGTTCAACGTGGCGCGGCTCCAGGGCAAGGTGACGATTCCGGTCACGACGGCCCTCCAGCCGGGAGCGGCGGACCGGCGCCCCATGACGCTGGCGGAGAAAATCTTCGCGAAGCATCTCGTGACCGACGCGGCCCGGGGTGAGCTGGGGGTCCCGTGGGTGGAGCCTGGCGACGCCGGCTTCTTTCGCACGGATATCCGTTTCAGCCACGAGTACGTCACGCCAATGGCCTCGATCTTCTTCGAGGACAAGGTCGGCGCCGACGCGAAGGTGGTGGACGCGGACTCGATCCTCTTCTTCCGCGACCATCTGACCTTCCTCGACAAGGTCATGAGCCAGGAGCGCATCGAGCAGGGTCTGCTCGACGTCGCGAACGAGCTGGAGGTCAAGCAGCGCACCTTCTCCGAGAAGCAGGGCGTGAAGCTCTACGGGGAGCAGATGGGCCACAGGCTCGGATCGCAGGCCATCTGTCACTCCAAGATCCTGGAGGAGTACGCCGAGCCCGGGATGCTCATCATCGGAACGGACTCCCACACGCCCCACGCCGGAGCGATCGGCGCCGTGGCCTTCGGCGTCGGGACGACGGCGATCTTCAACTCCTGGATCACCAAGGACGTGCGCGTCCAGGTGCCAAAGTCGTTCAAGGTCGTCATCACCGGCACGCCCGCGGCCAACGTGACGGCGAAGGACTACATGCTCGAGATCCTGCGCCACCCCTACATCCGGGACGGCGAGGCCATCGGTCAGATCATCGAGTATGCCGGTCCGGCCGTGGAGGCCCTCGGCGTGGACGAGCGGGCGACGATGACGAACATGGCGGCCGAGGTCGGGGCCTTCACCGGCATCATCGCGGCGGACCGGAAATCCGTTGAGTTCATGGTGAACGAGCGCGGCATGGACCGGGCTCGCGCCGAGGAGCTGGTGGTGGGGATGCAGTCCGACCCCGGCGCGGAGTACGTGAAGGTCATCGAGATCGACGCGTCGGCCATCCGGCCCATGGCCGCCCTCCCCAACGATCCGGGCAACGGAGTCTTCATCGACGAGCTGGGCGACGCGCCCATCCGCATCGACATCGCCTACGCCGGATCCTGCACGGCGGGCAAGAAGGAAGACATGGACATGTACGCCCGCGTCTTCGCCGAAGCCGATGCCCAGGGCCTGAAGATCCACCCCGACGTGAAGGCGTACATCCAGTGCGGCTCCACGGAGGTCCGGGAGTACTGCCGGGAGCGTGGCTACCTCGAACTGTTCGAGCGGATGGGCGCGGAGTTCATCGAGCCCGGATGCGGTGCCTGCATCGCGGCGGGGCCGGGTGTGACGAGCTCACCCGACGAGGTCTCGATCTCGTCGCAGAACCGAAACTTCCCCGGCCGCTCCGGCCCCGGCAACCTGTACCTCGGGTCGCCGTACTCCGTGGCGGCCAGCGCCGTCGCGGGATACGTGACGAGCTGGACGCCGGGCCAGCAATTCGACCAGCTGTCGGCGCGGAAGCTCGCGACGGTCTGAACGGGCCCGATCGCGAGGGAATCCCGCCGGGTCGGCGGGGTATTCCCCTCCTTCCGTTCACGCGTTCGCGCGACGCTTCCGGAGCCCGTCGATGGAGAAGTCGCCCCCGCCCATCGCGGCCATGGCGAGGAAGGTCAGGCAGTAGACGGCGGCGAGCTCGCCTCCGTTGTCCCAGTGCCAGAGCCCCCGGCCGCCGACGTGTCGGTACCAGTAGGCCACGGCCATCTGTCCCGAGAGCAGGAACGCCACCGGGCGGGTACCCAGGCCGAACATGATGGCGAGTCCACCGACGGCCTCGATGATACCGGCAGCGCCCAGCAGGCTGGCGACGCTCCCGACCTGATTGCCGCCGAACCAGCCGAGCAGCTTCTGGGGGCCGTGCGTGAAGAAGGTGAAGCCGACGACGATGCGCCACGCGTTGAGGGCGAGCGGGCGGAGACGGTCCAGGAAGTCGTTCATGTGGCCTTTCGAAGGAGGGCTCGGCTTCGTGACCGATCAATAGCCGAGAGGCATCCCCGAGTTCCACATGTCGACGACGACCTTCCACGAACCGTCGGGCTGCCGACGCCACGTGTGGAAGTCGCGCACCACGTCGTGCCCGGTCGAGCCGTCGGGACGCTCGATGGTGATGTCGCCCACGGCGAACGACCACCCGATGTCGCCCGACTCCGCCACCTCGACCCGGATCAGCTCGAACGAGAGCGAGACGCCCGGCGTGGAGATGAAGCCGAACCGGTACCCCCTGACTCCGTCGAGGCCCTGGACGAGATCCCCGTTCGGCGGAATCATCAGCGCCGACTCGTCGTACATCGCCACCACCGCCGCGGCGTCCTTGGACGTGGCCGCGGCCTGGTACGCCTCCGCGGCCGCACGGAGTCCCGCGCGCAGGCCCTCCATCCCGGCCGCGGCGGCGGCCGCCTCCCCTTCGCCCGACGCCGGCTCTCCGGCCGGGCCGGAGCAGCCCACCGCAGCGATCAGCAGCGTCGTAAACGCCAGTCGTCTGTTCGTCACGCTTTCCCTGCCTCCAGAAGCATGTCCACGCGGCGTTCCGGTGCCGCCGGACTTCAATCTCCCTCCACGCAGTCCCGATCGCCACCGCCACGCCGAGCGGGACGCCCCGTGCCGGGGTGTGGACACCGGACGAGTCGAGCGCCCGCGCCTTGCGCCCACGGCGCGCTGTCCTCGGGCGAGCTGCCCCTCTAAGCTGTCGGCAACCCCATTCAGGAGTTCTTCGATGGTCCGCACCCTCTCGACCCCCACGCGCGCCCGCGCAGCCCTCGGGGTGATCCTGGCCCTGCTGTCACCGACCACCGCGGCATCCGTACAGGGGCAGCAACTCGACCCCACGGCCGACCTCATGCGACGACTCACCGAGGCACCGGGTCCTTCGGCGTTCGAGGAGGAAGTGCGGCGCATCGTCGTGGCGGAGTTCGACGCCCTCGGGGCCGACGTCGCCTTCGACGGTCTCGGGTCGGTGCACGCCGAGCTTCCCGGCAACGGAAACGGCCCCCGCGTCATGGTCACCGCCCACCTCGACGAGGTAGGCCTCATGGTGCAGCACATCAACGCCGACGGCTTCATCCGGGTGAAGAACCTCGGTGGCCTCCTGGGTCACGCGTATCCCGACCAGCGGTGGACGATCCTCGGGCGGAACGGCCCCGTCCTGGCGTTCAGTGGACTTCCGACCACGCACGTGGCCACGGCGGCGCAGCGCAACCAGGTATGGGACGTGGCCGATGTCTTCCTGGACGTGGGGGCGACGTCGCGCGAGGAGGTCGAGGCGATGGGTATTCGACCCGGTGACGGAATCGCCCCCTGGAGCCCCTTCACGGTTCTTCCCAACGGGCGCTACGCCGCCAAGGGGTGGGATGACCGGGTCGGGATCGCGGTCATGATCGCCGCCGCGCGCCGGATCCGCGCCGAGGGCATCGACCTGCCCGGAAACATTGTCTGGGTCGCCACGACCCAGGAGGAGATCGGGCTACGGGGTGCCCAGACCGCGGTGGACATGGCCCGCCCCGACATCGGCATCTCTATCGAGGCCGGCGTCGCGGCCGACTACCCCGGCATCGGGCCCCAGCAGGCGCAGGAGCGGCTGGGCGGCGGACCCGGGATCTTCCTCCTGGACAGCTCCATGATCCCGAACCGGAAGTTCCGCGACTTCTTCTTCCGCGTAGCCGAGGAGTCAGGGATCCCGCTTCAGGCAGACGTGCTCACCGGGTATGGGGAGGACGGGGCTGAGATCCAGCGCTTCGATACCGGGCGCGCTTCGGTCAACATGACGGTGCCCGCCCGCTACCTCCACGCACACAGCGGCATCATCCAGCGTTCGGACTTCGACCACGCGGTCGACCTGCTGATCGAGGTGCTTCGGCGCCTGGATTCGAGCACCGTGTCGGACCTCTCGAGCTTCGACCCTCGATAGCCGCGGACGCGACGACGAAAATCCGGAACGACACCGTCCTTCCGACCGGGGGACGAGGGGGCGATATTACCCGCCTTTCGAGTGAAGACGACACCCGAGGCACGACAGGGGGCGCCGAGCGTGGCCGATACCGATGTGGACGTCACCCCGACGACCGATGACGCTCCCTCGAGCGCACCCGAGGCTCCGGGCTCCGAGGGAGGCTCCGACCTCTGGTCGGTGAATGACGCCGCCGCCCTGTATCGCGTATCCGAGTGGGGCGGCGGATACTTCGGGGTCTCCCGCGAGGGCACACTCCTCGCCTTTCCCGACGCGGGCGCGTCGAGCAGGATCGACCTCTACGAAGTGATGAAGGGCCTCGAGGCCCGCGAGATCGGCACGCCGGTGATCATCCGGCTGCCCGGCATCCTGGAGCACCGGATGCGCGACCTGCGACGGGCGTTCGACAATGCCATCAACGAGGCCTCGTATGGCGGCAGCTACTCCTGCGTCTACCCGATCAAGGTCAACCAGGAGCGACATGTCTGCGAGGCGGTCCGCGACATCGGCGCGGAGATCGGGTTCGGTCTCGAGGTCGGATCGAAGCCCGAGCTCATCGCAGGGCTCGCCCTGACCCAGGGCTTCAACTCGATGCCCCTGGTCTGCAACGGCTTCAAGGACGCCGAGTACATCGAGACCGTCATCCTCGCCGCGAAGATGGGCCGCAACATCCTGCCCGTCGTCGAGCAGTTCTCCGAGCTCAGACTGATCCGCGCGTCCGCCGCGCAGCATGACGTGCTCCCGAACTTCGGGATCCGGGCGAAGCTCGCCACGCCGGGCGTCGGGCGGTGGGCGGGGTCGTCCGGAATGCGCGGAAAGTTCGGGCTGAGCGTCGGAGAGATCCTGCACGCAGTCGGCTTCCTGAAGGCCGAAGGGTTGCTCGGGGGACTGAAGATGCTGCACTGCCACGTCGGCTCGCAGATCTTCGACATCCGGACGGTGAAGTACGTCGTGAGCGAGCTCGCCCACCTTTACGTCGAGCTCGTGCGGGCCGGCGCTCCAGTGGAGATCCTCGACTTCGGCGGCGGCCTCGGCGTGGACTACGACGGTTCCCAGACGGCCACCGACTCGTCGATGAACTACTCGCTCGACCAGTACGCCGCGGACATCGTCTACCGCGTGAAGACCGTGTGCGACGAAGCAGGTGTTCCCCATCCGAACCTGATGACCGAGTCGGGCCGGGCGCTCGTGGCGCACTCCAGCGTGCTCGTATGCGAGGTGATCGGAAGCCGGGAGTTCCGATCGGAACCCGACCGGACGCTGGTCGACTTGGCTCTCGCGGCGGACGAGCCCCCGCAGCCGCTTCTCGACGCCTACGACGCGTACCGACGCCTCGGCGCCGACGACGACCTGCTCGAGGTCTACGCGGACGCGGAGCACGCGCTGGCCGAAGCCACGAACCTGTTCAACCTCGGCTACATGGACCTCCGGAGCCGCGCGGCGTGCGAGGAGCTCTTCTGGGCGGTCGGTACCGCGGCCCTCGAGCGGCTCTACGATGAACTCCCCGACGCGCTGGTTCATCTCCCCGACCGGATGGCCGATCTCTTCTTCGTCAACATGAGCGTCTTCCAGTCGCTCCTCGATTCCTGGGGAATCGACCAGGTCTTTCCGATCATGCCGATCCACCGGCTCGGCGAGGAGCCGACGCGCCTCGGCGTGCTGGCCGATATCACCTGCGACTCCGACGGACGCGTGGACCGCTTTCCCGGAGTGGGCGGCGTGAAGACGACGCTCGAGCTCCACGCGCCACCCGCCGACGCCCCGTACGGGGAAAGCGGCTCGGAGCCCTACTACCTCGGCATCTTCCTGACCGGGGCCTACCAGGAGACGCTCGGCGATCTCCACAACCTGCTCGGTGACACCAACGCGGTCCACGTGGTTCTCGGACCGGACGGGCGGTGGCGCATCGAGGCGATCGTGGAGGGAGAATCCGTCCGGGAGGTCCTCAGCTACGTGCAGTTCGACCCCGAGGAGATGCGGCGCAGACTTCGCCAGGACGTCGAGAGCGGCATGGAAGAGGGTCGGCTGACCCTGTCGGAAGGCGCGAGGTTGCGCCGGTTCCTGGACGACAGCCTGCAGGGGTACACGTACCTCGAGTAAGTGTGGCATCGTTCCTGCATCCGGTGAATTGCGGTGGATCGGGGGGAGTCGAGATCCCGCGGTCTGAACGTCCCAACACCGGAAGGAGCTCGAGGAAATGAGCATGATGGAATTCAGGACCAGGGGGCTCGGAGTCGTGGCTGCCCTCGCCCTCGTCGGGGCGACCAGCGCCTGCAAGACCGTGAGCCCGGAAGAGATGGACCAGGGCCTCGCAGCGCTTCGCGCCGAGATGCAGCAGGAGATGCAGGCGGGTGATGAGCGGCTGGCCGCCGACATGGACGGCCGTTTCGCCGACATGGGTCGCCGCATGGCAGCCCTCGAAGCGGACCTCCAGCAGATGGAGCGTGACTTCGAGGTGCAGATCGCCCGGCTCGAGGACGAACTGCGCGTCAACGTCCCGGTGTACTTCGGCTTCGACGACGCGACGGTCGAGGCGGACGACGAGGCCGTTCTCGCCCGGTTCGGCAGCGTGGCCCAGAAGTACTACCCGGACGCCATGATCACCGTGGAGGGCTTTACCGATCCCGCGGGTGACGAGGCGTACAACCTCTGGCTGGGCGAGCAGCGCGCGAAGGCCGTGGCCGCGTACCTGGTCGAGCACACCGCCGTGGGCTCGGAGCGCGTCAAGGCCGTCAGCTACGGCGAAGACACGCGCCGCCTTGTGTCGAACGGCTGGGGCCCCGGCGCTGCCGGATGGGAGAACCGCCGCGTCGTGCTGGTCATCGACCACGACGGCGAGCCGCCCATGCTGGTATCCGAGGAGACCCCGTCGGGCGACTGACCCGTGGGGCGGGACACGACCGGCCGAGGCCGGCGCGCAATCCACGAGGGCCGTCGGGACTCACCGGCGGCCCTCGTTCCGTTCAGGGGCTGACGTCAGTAGAGGTATCCGAGGCCGATATGGATCGGTACGTACCCGAGCGCGCCGGCGAGGAGGCAAAGTCCACGGCGCCCGGAATACGCAGAGTGACCTGCCCCGGTCTTTCCCCGAGCCGCGGCATGGACCATCGTTGGCCGTCGCGACCGAAACCTGACCCCGCCGAACGTGCCGCACGTACCGCTCTTCCAGCCCGACCCCCGGCTCTTCCCGTTCCGGTCCCGCTGGTTCGAGAGCCGGGTCGGCCCCGTCCACTACCTGGACGAGGGTGTCGGAGAGCCGATTCTCTTCCTGCACGGCAACCCGACGTGGAGCTTCCTGTATCGCGGCATCGTCATCCGGCTCCGGAAACGCTTCCGGTGCATCGCACTCGACTATCCGGGCTTCGGCCTTTCCGTGCGACCCACGTCGGGGTACGAGTACACGCCGGGCGAACACGCCGGAATCGTCCGCGATCTCGTGCAGCACCTCGATCTGAAGGGGCTGACGGTGATGGGGCAGGAGTGGGGCGGCCCGATCGGCCTGCGCGTGGCAGCCGACGAGCTCGCCCGCGTTCGTGCCCTCGTCATGGGCAACACGTGGTTCTGGCCGCTCGACTCCATTCAGGGCAAGGCGTTCGCGTATCTCACGTCGATGGCGCCGATGCAGTCGCAGATCGTCAACCGCAATCTGCTCGTCGAGAAGGTGATGCCCCTCGGCGCGAAGTTTCCTTTCCCTGAGGAAGTGATGCACCAGTACCGGGAGGCGATGCCCACGCCGGGCAGTCGGATGGGCGCCGCGGAACTCGCCGCGCAGCTCACAAGCGCGACCCGGTGGCTCGCCCAGCTCGAGGCCGACGTCCGCGGCCGACTCGTGAACGTGCCCCTGCTGCTCACCTGGGGCCTGCACGACCTCATGTACACGCGCCCGTTCATGGAGCGGTTCCGCGACACCTTCCGGCAGGTGCGGGTCCAGAGACTCGACGCGAAGCACTACATCCAGGAAGACGCCCCGAAGGAGATCTCCGCCGCCATCGAGGAATTCCTGACATCCCCGCCGTCGTTCGCGGGCGGAGCGACCGGAGCGTGATCCCACTGGTCGTCGGCGTCGGCGGCGCGCTCGGCGCCGTGGCGCGCTGGTACGTGACCGACTGGATCCGTCACCTCGCGGGTGCGCAGATCCCCTGGGGCACCATGGCGGTGAATGTGCTCGGCTCGCTGGCGCTCGGCTTCCTGATGGTGTGGCTGCAGGCGCGCGCGCCCTCCGCCCAGATCCGCGAGCTGATCGGTGTCGGCTTCCTGGGCTCCTTCACGACCTTCAGCACCTACAGCTACGAGACCGTGGCCCTGGTGCGCGCGGGAGAAGTCTGGCGAGCCGGCGGGTACGCGCTGGGCTCGCTGGCACTCGGAATCGTCGCGGTGCTCGCTGGCGCCCTCCTGGCAACGGCGTTGTTCGCCCGTAGCTGACGACGTGCACAAGCGACGCTCCACGGTTTCGAACGCCCTCACCATGAACGCCGCCGTCCCGGCCTGCCCCGTGAACCGTCGCGGACGCCGCTTCGCCTCCCCGGTCTTCGTCACCGCAGCGCTCGTCCTCCTCGCGCCGGCCAGCGGAGCTGCACAGTCCGTGTGGGTGCGGACGCTCGGCCCGGCAGGTCCGCTGGAGGGGACCCGGGTCGAGGCGTCCGGACAGAGAGTGCTGACGGACAGCGCCGGCATGGCCCGCCTCCGCCTTCCGCTCGGGACCCATACCGTCACGGCCACGCGCATTGGCTTCGCCACCGAGTCGATGGAGGTGGTCCTGTCCCAGACCGGAGACACGACCCTGGTGATCCGGATGCGGGAAGAAGCCATCGAAGGCGAGGAGATCGTGGTGACCTCGACGAGAAGTGAGCGGCGCATCGAGGAGGAGCCGATTCGCATCGAAGTGGTGTCCCGCGAGGAAGTGGAGGAGAAGGTCCTCATGACGCCGGGCGACATCTCCATGCTCCTGAACGAAACCTCGGGGCTCCGGGTGCAGCCGACGGCGCCTTCCCTCGGAGGCGCGAGCGTACGGATCCAGGGCCTGCGGGGCCGTTACACGCAGATCCTGTCCGACGGCCTGCCGCTCTACGGGGGCCAGGCCGGTGCCCTGGGTCCACTGCAGGTGCCCCCCATGGACCTCGCGCAGGTGGAAGTCATCAAGGGTGCCGCGTCGGCTCTGTACGGCCCAACGGCGCTGGGCGGAGTGGTGAACCTGATCTCGCGGCGGCCCGAGCCGGCGCGCGAGCTGTTGCTCAATCAGAGCACGCTCGATGGCACGGACCTGGTGGGATGGCTGGCCGATGAAGTGGGGGAACGCTGGGGTTACACATTGCTGGCCAGCGCCCATCGGCAGGACTTTGCCGACGTGGACGCCGACGGCTGGGCCGACGTTCCCCGGTTCCAGCGCCTGTCGGTCCGCCCCAGGCTCTTCTGGAACGATGACCGTGGCACCTCCGTGATGGCCACGGTCGGCGGGATGACGGAGGACCGCACCGGGGGTACCCTGCCCGAGCGCGTGACCCCGGAAGGCCTGCCTTTCACCGAGTCTCTGGACACCCGTCGCTTCGACGGAGGATTACGGGTCCGCCGGTTGCTCGGAAGCAGCCGCGTCCTCACCGCGCGCGCCTCGGGTTTCGTCCAGGGCCACGAGCATCGCTACGGATCCACGGTGGAGGACGACGAGCACCGGACGGGCTTCGCCGAGCTCGCTCTGTCCGGTCACGACGGCCGCCACCTCTGGGTGCTCGGGCTGGCATTTCAGCACGACGCCTACGAGAACGCCGGCCTCCCGGCTTTCGACTTCGCCTACAGGGTCCCGTCCGTATTCGCCCAGGACGAACTCGCCCTGTCCGGATGGCTCACGGTCGCGGGCAGCGTCCGATGGGATCAGCACAACCGGTTCGGCGGTGCTCTCAGTCCACGCCTCTCCTTCCTGGCCCGCACCGGAGAGTGGACCACCCGCCTCTCGGGTGGCACGGGCTTCTTCGCCCCGACCCCCTTCACCGAGGAGACCGAGGCGGTGGGGTTGAGCCGGGTGACCGCCCCCGCGGGGTGGACTCGCGAGGAGGCCCGGAGCGGTATGATCGACGTGGGCCGGCAGATCGGTCCCGTCGAGTTCAACGTGAGCGCCTTCACATCTCTCATCGACGCCCCCCTTCAGACGGTCCGGAGCGACAGCGGGCTCCTCACCGTCCGAAACGGCGACGATCGCGTCCACACGTGGGGGACGGAGGTCTTCGCGGCGCTTCGCACCGGACCATGGCGACTCGTCGGCTCGCACAGCTATCTGCGGTCCACCGAGCCGGACCCGGGCGACACGGCACGCCGCGAGGTCCCCCTCACGCCCCGCCACTCGGCTGGCCTCATCGGCGCCTACGAGCAGGAGGGCCGGGGCCGAGTCGGGATCGAGGCATACTACACCGGGCGGCAGGAGCTCGACGACGACCCGTACCGGGACGCGTCGCGGCGTCACTTCATCCTCGGCTTCCTCGTGGACCGCAGGCTGGGCCGCTTCCGGGTCTTCCTGAACGCCGAAAACGTCCTGGATACCCGCCAGACGCGCTGGGCGCCGCTCGTCCGTCCGGGTCGCACACCGGACGGCCGCTGGCTGACCGACGTGTGGGCTCCGCTGGAAGGGCGGGCCTTCAACGCCGGGATCTGGCTCAGCCTCTGAGCCGCGTGCGGGCCTCGCGGTGCGCCCCCCGCAGGGAGGGCTCCGTGGGCCGCATCCGGGCCGGAAGGCGGAACGCAGACGCCCCGCTCGCGTCGGCGATCGGGGCGCAGGACACCTTGAGGATGCAATGGTCGCTGCAGGACTCGAACCTGCGACATCTACGATGTGAACGTAGCGCTCTACCAGCTGAGCTAAGCGACCGTTCCAGACGTTCGAGGTCCGGGCTTTCGCCCGGACCCCTTCGCGTCCATACCCCCACGGGGACTCGAACCCCGGTCTACGCCGTGAGAGGGCGTTATCCTAGGCCACTAGACGATGGGGGCGTCGTGGATCTTCGATTTTCGAAGGGCCACAATTGTACCCAAGCCCTCCGGGAAGCTCAACCCCTCAACGATTTCGCCCGGCCGTGGGTCTTACTACGTGCATGCGTGGATGTCGACGCCGGTCGGGGACCCGATCCGGAAGTCGCTAAATGGTTTCCGAGGAGGGGGTTGCAGGATGCGGGCGGGCGACTCTACAACGAAGCTCACGGCCGACTCGGTGCGAGGCTGGCTGAGTGATCGCAGCGGCTGGAAGCGTCAGTCCAACAAGCTCACCAAGGAGTTCCGCTTCTCGCACTTTCGTGACTCGATCGTCTTCGTGAACCGGGTCGCGACGCTGGCCGACACATACAAGCATCATCCCGATATCGACGTGCGGAACGGCCGGGTGACCCTTGCCCTGTCGACGAGCGTGGCCGGGGGGATCACCACGAGAGATCTGAATCTCGCGGAGCAGATCGACTTCGCGACGTCGCTCGGGCGCGACTGAGCCTTTCGACGGCCGGCTACGGGGTGACCCGGAGCAGATCCTCCATCCGGTCCAGAAAGAAGTCGGGCGATTCTGCGTGAAGCACACGGCGGTCGAGGGGTCCCCACCCCACGGCCGCCGTTCTCGTTCCGGCGTCCCGTCCGGCACGCAGATCGTGGGGAGAGTCGCCGACGAAGAGGACCCGATGGCGCATGTCGGAGATCCCGAGCGCGGCAAGGGCCTTCAGGACCGGCTCCGGGTGGGGCTTTCCGTTCTCCACCTGGTCGCCGCACACCACGAACTCGACACGCTCGTGCAGACCACAGACCTCCAGGGTGCGCCGAGCGATGCGGTGCCCCTTGCTGGTGACGATGCCCACGCGCACCTCACGGGCACGGAGTTCGTCGACGACCTCGAGCGCGCCGGGAAACGGCTTCACCATGTCGTCGTGATGGCTGCGCTGAAACGCCACGTACGTCTCGAGCATGGCCATGCGCTCTTCTTCGCTGCGGGCGAAGTCCCGCAGCTGAACGGGCAGCGGCTTGCCGATGCTCTCGAGGAACCTCGACTCCTCGGGCACCGCGCCGAGATGTCGCTCCATGGTGTGCCGGAAGCTCTTCAGGATCAACTCGACGGTGTCGGCGAGTGTCCCGTCGAGGTCGAAGAGCACGCCGCGCCAGGTCACCGGGTCGGCTCCCGGGCCACGACGCCGAGTTCGAGAAACGAGCGGACGATCTCGAGCACGTCCCGATCCTGGAGCAGACCCGGGTGCGTCGGGCAGCAGAGCGTGTAGTCCGGAACGCCCGGCAGCGTCGCGCTCTCACCCGGCACGACGTGGGTGTCGATCACCGTGCGTACGGTGATCGCGTCGACACCCGACGGAACGGGTGCACGCGCGTTGAGCGTGTCGAGAAACGGGCTGTCGGGCATCATCTCGTCCCGGCCTCCGCCCCATGCCAGGTGCGCGGACAGGGTGCCGCGATGTGGCGAGGCGATGAAGACCGCGCGCCGCACCGGCGCGGCGCGGCGCGTGAGCAGATACCAGCGTACGGCGAGACCACCCATGGAGTGGGCGACGATGTCCACCGAGTCCGCGCCGGACGCCGCGCGCAATCGGGCCACGGCCCCTTCCAGCTCCGCGGCGTGGTCGCGATTGCTGCCGGTCGGCTCTTCGAAGGTGAGCGTTCCCACGTGCGCGTCCGGCCATCCCGCGCCGATAAGGTGGATCCGCAGTGCCGCGAGGTCGCGTGCGCTGTCGAACCAGCCGGGGACGAGCAGGACCGGGACCGCCACCCGTGCAGAGAATGCGTCCCCCGTGCTCGGTCCGGAGATCCGACCGGGGTCGTGTCCCACTCCTCCCGAAGCCGTCATACCCACCGTGACGACCCAGGCAACGGAGGCGACCCAGGGCGCCGGCGTGACTCGACGTCGAGGGGTGGTCGTCACGTGCCCTCGACGATGAGCGAGGCGAGCACGTCGAGCGCATGATCGATCTGCTCGGTGGTGAGCACGATGGGGGGAGACAGCTCGAGCACCTCGCCGTGGTCGCCCGCGGGGAGCACGAGGATCCCCTCGGCTAGTGCCCGCTCCGCGATCCGCGACCCGGCGCCCGCCGCCGGCGTCCGGCCGTCGGACTCGACGAGCTCCACGCCCAGCAGCAGGCCGATCCCGCGCACGTCGGCGACGCGACGGCATTCCCCGAGCCGGCTACTCAGACCCGCGACGAGTTCCCCGCCCACCCGCTCCGCCCGGGCGGGCACGGCGTCGATGTCGAACGAGTCGAGCACGGCGACTCCCGCGGCACAGGCCAGCGGGTGGCCGAGGAAGGTGCTGGTATGGATCGCTTCGCCAGTGCTGCGCGGCCAGGCGTCCATGACTCGGGCCGGCGCCATGCATGCGGAGAGCGGGAGCCCCGCTCCCAGCGCCTTGCCGGCGCAGATCACGTCGGGGCGCAACCCCACGCGGTCCGAGGCGAACATGGCCCCGCAACGCCCCAGGCCCGTGAAGATCTCGTCGGCGATGACGAGCACCCCGCGCTCCGATGCCAGGTCGGACAGCGAAGCCATGAACCCGTCGGGCGGAACGCGCGCACCACCTCTCGCCTGAACCGGTTCGACGATGATCGTGCCGATGGCGTCGCCGTTGGGAGCGCCCGAGTCCAGCAATTCCGCAACCCGACGAAGCGAGGCCGCGCCACCGGGTTCCTCGTCGCGGATCACGTCGGGAAACGGCGCGAACGCGACGCCTCCGTACACCCGACTGGCGAACGGCGCGCGGAAGTGATCGCGGCGCGTGACCGAGAGCGCCCCGAGGGTGAGGCCGTGGTACCCACCCTCGAACGCCAGCACCCCCGGCCTGCCACTCGCGAGCGCCGTGGTCTTGAGCGCGGCCTCCACGGCTTCCGAGCCCGTATTCGCGAGCAGGATGCGGGCGTCGTCCCAAGGGGCCACCCTCGCGAGCCGCTCGAGCAGCTCCAGCTTCGTTACCGGCGGATGGATGTCTCCCATCCCGTGGACCAGCGTGTGGTGGCGCAGGACGAACTCGAGCGTCGGACTCCGGTGGCCGAGCAGCGCCACACCGAACGCCGAGGTCATGTCGATGTAGACGTTGCCGTCGGCATCGAGAACGTTGGCCCCACGGGCGTCCTGCCAGAAGACCGGCCAGCCGTGATCGACGAAGGTGACGTTCCGAGACTCGACGCGGGCGAGCCGTTCTGCCATGGCGCGCGAAGACGGCCCCGGCGGGGGGACGCGGATCTCGGGCAGAAGCGCACCGAGCGCCGGAGCTTGTCGGCTCACACGCGCGTACTCACTCTGCGGTGAGGTGCGAGTCGGCCTGCATGCCCATCGCGTGATAGCCCTTGTCGACGTGCAGCGTTTCGCCGCTGATGCCGGCTCCGAGCGGCGAACACAGAAAGGCCGCGGCCCACCCCACCTCGTCGGCGGTGTTGGCTTCCGGAAGCGCCGCGTTCCGCGCGTAGTACTCGACCATCCTGTCGATTGTCCCGATCGCCTTGGCGGCGCGGCTCGCGAGCGGGCCTGCGCTGATGGTGTTCACCCGGATCCCCCACCGCCGTCCTGCCTCGTACGCGAGCGTGCGCGTGTCACCCTCGAGCGCGGACTTGGCCGAACTCATGCCGCCACCGTATCCGGGAATCGCGCGCTCCGCGGCGAGATACGAGAGCGACACGACCGCGCCGCCGGGGCGCATGAGCGGGCCGAAGCGCTGAACCATGCTCACCATCGAGTAGGCGCTCGCCGAGACCGCGGCCAGGTAGCCGGCGCGGCTCGTGTCGAGGAGCGCGTTCTGAACCTCCGGACCGTTCGCGAGCGAGTGCACCACGATGTCGAGGCAACCGTCGCCGAAGTCCTCTCGAAGGCGGTCGGCCACGCCCTGGATCGAATAGCGCTCGAGCTCCACGTACCGCTTCTCCGCCGAGACATCCGCCGGCACGTCCTCGTCGCGGTCGTAGACGGCGTCCATCGGGTAGATCCGCTCGATCTCGATCTGGCCGCCGTCCGGCCTCGAGCGATCGAGCTTTCCGCGCTCGAGGCTCTTCGTGAAGATCCGGAGCGCGGGCGGCCAGGTACCCACGCAGACGGATGCTCCGGCGGTCGAGAGTGCCCGTACGATGGCCCAGCCATAGCCATTGTCGTCGGCGACGCCCGCCACCAGGGCGCGCTTTCCGGTCAGATCGATCGAGAGCATGCGAAGAATCTCCTCACGGTTTCAGCGCGACGGCTTCCGCCCGTCGCGGCGCGATTCGTAAGCTACGGGCGCCTCACCCGAGCTTGAAGTGCCCGACGAAGCGACTGGCAGCACTCGCGCCAGCGCGCCCGTCGCGCTTCCACTGGTCGCTCCCGTCCCCGAGACGGCCACGGTCAGCCACGGCGTCGCCCGAGCCAGGCGCGAAAATCCTTCAGTGACTTCGTGTTAAGGACGTCGGGGGCCTCGAGCCACCCTCGGCGCGCCTGGTCCACGCCGAAGCGCATGTTCTCGAGCCCTGCGGGGCTGTGGGCATCGGTGCTGATCACGACGGGAACGCCCAGCTCCTTCGCACGATGCACGTGCACGTCGCTGAAGTCGAGCCGGTTCGGGTTCGCGTTCAGCTCCACCGCCACCTTCAGCTCCGCCGCCGCCACCAGCACCGCCTCGACGTCGAGCTCGAACGACTCGCGCCGGTTGATGAGCCGTCCGGTGGGATGCGCCAGGATGTCGACCGACGGATGCGCCATCGCCCTCAGGACGCGCTCGGTCATGGTCCCGCGGTCCTGGTCCATGAAGGAGTGGACCGAGATCACCACCACGTCGAGCTCCTCGAGAATCTCGTCGGGCATGTCCAGCGAGCCGTCCTTCAGGATGTCGATCTCCACGCTGCGGAAGATCTCGATCCCCTTCACCCGCTCCCGGACCTCGGCGATCTCCTCCCACTGCTTCCGGGCCCGTTCCGGCGTGAGCCCCTGGACCATCGCCATCGCCTGGCTGTGATCCGTGAGGGCGAGATACTCGTACCCGAGCTTCGTGCACGCCCGCGCCATCTCCTCGATGGACGCCTTACCGTCGCTCCAGGTGGAGTGCATCTGGAGATCCCCGCGGATGTCGTCGAGCTCGACGAGCGTCGGGAGGCGATCCTCGCGCGCCGCCTCCACCTCGCCGCGGTTCTCCCGGAGCACCGGCGGTACCCAGGCCATCCCGAGGGCGGAATAGACCTCCTGCTCGGTAGCGCCAGCCAGCCGCTCCCCACCTTCCTTGCCGAGGGCCTCCGGGTCCTCGCCTTCCGGAATGCGGAACACGCCCCACTCGTTCACCCGCAGCCCCTGGCGCACGGCCCCCGTGCGCAGCACGACGTTGTGCTCCTTCGAGCCCGTGAAGTAGACGAGGGCGGACCCGAACGAGCGCGTCGGGATCACGCGCAGGTCCACCTGCAGGCCGGAGTGCAGCACGATGCTTCCCTTGGTGGGTCCGGCGCCGAGGACCCGCGCAGCGCCCTCGAACGCCACGAAATGATCCACTGCCGGCGTGCCGTCGCCCTCGCATCGCGCCAGGAGATCGACGTCGCCGATGGTCTCCTTCCGGCGGCGCAGGCTACCCGCGATCTCGATCTCCTCCACGCCCGGTGCCTTCTCCACCCAGCGCAGCAGCCCCTCGATGAGCTGCTCGGCCTCGTGGATCTGGAATCGTCCGGTGTGCTTGCGGTAGTCCTCGATGGAGCGGCGGATCTTCTCCACGCTCTTCTTCCCGAAGCCTGCGAGCTCCTCGACCGTTCCTGCATCCAGCTGGACCTCGAGTTCTTCCACGGTCTTCACGTCGAGCTCGTCGAACAGCTTCTTCGCCTTCTTCGGTCCCACGCCGTCGAGGCGGACGAGCTCCACGAGAGTGATGGGGATCTCAGCCGTCACCTCGTCGAGTCGGTTGATGTGCCCAGTCTCGAGCAGTTCGACGATGTGAGCGGCGACATTGTCGCCGATGGCGGGAAGCTCGGTCAGGTCCTCGCCGGCCTCGGCCATCGCCGCGATGGGCCGACTGAGGCTCTCGATGGTGTTGATCGCGTTCCGGTAGGCCCGGATACGGAACGGGTTGGCGCCCTGGATTTCCAGCAGGTCGGCCAGCGTCTCCAGTACGCGGGCAATGTCCAGATTCTCCATCGATGCGCCCCCTCGGCGCTCGCTATGCACACGCGATCAGATGCCGTCGACCTCGATCGACCCGCCGTGCTCCCGGAGTTTCGCGAGGAATTCGTCGAAGTCGAGCACCGGCACGCCCAGCTTCTCGGCCTTCTCGAGCTTCGATCCGGCGTTCTCTCCGGCCACCACGAAGACGGTCTTCTTCGACACCGATCCCGACGTCTTCCCGCCCACGCTGCGCCACGCGGTCTCGGCCACGACACGCGGCACCGGAATCGCGCCCGTGAACACCGCCGTCCCCAGCTCGGGCAGACCCATCGAGACCACTTCGACCTCCTCCGGCTCGACGCCGTGGGCCAGAATCGCGTCCACCGCCGCGGCGTTGCGCTCATCGGCGAAGAAGCCCGTGATCGCCTCGCTCATGCGGGGACCGATGCCGTCGATCGCCTCGAGCGCTTCCCGCTCCGCGGCGCGGATGGCGGCGAAGCTGCCGAAGCTCTCCGCGAGGGTCCGCGCCACGGTGACGCCGACCTCCGGAATGCCCAGGGCGATGAGGAACCGCTGCAGGTCCGGCGTGCGCTTCGAGGCGATCGCCTCGACGAGCGCACTGGCCGACTTCTCGGCGAAGCCCTCCAGCTCCACGAGCTGCTCGGGGCGCAGGTCGAAGAGCCCCGCGAGCTCCGTCACCAGCCCCGTCTCCACCAGGAGGTTCGCCGTCTCTTCGCCGAGCCCCTCGATGTCCAGCGCGGCACGGGAGCCGAAGTGGACGATGCGGCCCTTCAGCTGCGCCGCGCACCCCCACCGGTTTGCGCAGATGGTGCGAGGCCCGTCCTCGTACACGGCTGTGCCACACACCGGGCACTCGGTCGGCATCTCGAACGGCCCGGAGCGGTTCTCCCCCTTCTCGACGACCTCGACCACCTGCGGAATCACGTCGCCCGCCCGCTGGATGCGGACGGTGTCGTGCTCGCGCAGATCCTTCCTCCTGAGTTCCTCGCGATTATGCAGCGAGGCTCGTGACACCGTCACGCCTCCCACGACCACCGGCCGCAGCCACGCCACCGGCGTGAGCACGCCGGTGCGGCCGACCTGGATGTCGATCTTCTCGATCACCGTGACTTCCTGACGCGGCGCGAACTTGTACGCCATCGCCCACCGCGGATGATGCGAGGTCGCACCCATGGCCTGCCGCGCCGCCAGGTCGTCGAGCTTGATGACGACGCCGTCGATCTCGTAGTCGAGCTCGTCGCGCTCCTCCTCGTACGCCGCCTGGTAAGCGAAAATCTCCTCGGGTGAGGAGACCGTGACGATCCGGTCGGGAACGCGGAAGCCCCACTCCCGGATCGCCTCGATGCCGGCGGAATCGGCTCCGAAGGTGACCCCTTCGGCAGCAAGGACATCGTAGACGAGCACGTCGAGCCTGCGCTGCGCGGTCAACCGCGGATCGAGCTGCCGAATCGCTCCGGCGGCCGAGTTTCGCGGAGAGGCATAGGGCTCGAGGCCGTGTTCCATGAGACCCTGGTTGAACGCGGCGAAGTCCGAGATGTACATCATGACCTCGCCGCGCAGCGCGAGGAGCTTCGGTGCCGGCCGCACCTCGGTACGCAGCAGGAGCGGCACGGTCGGGATGGTGCGGATGTTCTCGGTCACGCTCTCCCCTTCACGTCCGTTCCCGCGCGTGACCGCGCGCACCAGAACCCCGTCCTCGTATACGAGCTCGATGGACGCGCCGTCGAGCTTCGGCTCCACGATGTAGCGGGGCTCCACGCCCGTGCCGAGCGCCTTGCGCACACGCTCGTGGAACCGCTCGACGTCCTCCGACTTCTCGGACGAATCGAGCGACAGCATGGGAGCCACGTGTCGCACCGTCTCGAAGCGATCCTGCGGCGTGGCGCCCACGCGCTGCGTCGGAGACTCGGGTGTCACCAGCTCCGGATGTCGCTCCTCCAGCTCCTGGAGGCGGCGGTAGAGACGGTCGTACTCCGCGTCGCCGATCTCCGGACGGGCCTCCACGTAGTAGAGGAAGGCGTGCCGGTTGAGCTCGGCTCGGAGCTCCTCGACTTCGCGGACGATCTCGTCGGGAAGGGTCACGGCGTCGGCGGGAAAGCGGGCAGGGTCGGAGGGTGAATATCGCCGCATCGCCCGGTCCGCGGCACCGCCCCGAGCCGGGAGCGTGGCGCGATCGACCTTCGCTGTGGGTCTTGCGGACTCCGCGGCAGGGCCGACCTTCACCGCGGGATTCGGAAGATTCGAGACGCACCCTGGAGGGGTCATGAAGAGGTTCCACTCGCTGCTGCGCGCCACGCTCGCGCTCGCGGCCGTCGCTGTCCTGGCCGGTAACGCGCTCGCCCAGCAGGGAGGCATGGAAGAGACCAACCGGCGCCGAGCGGACGAGGGAGACGGGCCGCACGACAGGCTGATCCTTCGCGGCGGCATCTACATCGACGGCGCCGGCAGCCCTCCGCTGGGTCCGGTCGACATCGTCGTCGAAGACGACCGCATCGTGAGCATCGAGGCGGTCGGCTTCCCGGGCGCACCCATCAACGAGGCCCGTCGTCCCCAGGGTGCGACGCGCGAGATCGACGTCTCGGGCATGTACATCCTCCCGGGCCTCGTCGACATGCACGTCCACACCGGTGGCGCCGGGAAGGCGCCGCAGGCCGAGTACACGCACAAGCTCTGGATGGGCAACGGCGTCACCACGGCCCGCGGGGTCGGCTTCGGGCCCATGATGTGGTCGCTGCAGCAGAAGGCGCTCGCCGAGAGGAACGAGATCGTCGCGCCGCGCATGTTCGTCTACGCCCGCCCCGGCGAGGGGTGGGACCGCGGAGCCGTCGACTCCCCCGAAGCGGCGCGCGAGTGGGTCCGCTGGGCGGCGCAGGTCGACGTGCAGGGTGCGAAGATCGACGGTCTCAAGCTGACGTCGTACCCGCCCGCGATCATGGAAGCGCTGATCGATGAGGCGCACCAGCACGGCCTCGGCACCGTCGCACACCTCGCGCAGACCGGCGTCGCCCGCATGAACGCGCTCGACGCGGCCGAGCTGGGTCTCGACATGATGACCCACTACTACGGGCTCTTCGAAGCGCTCTTCGAGGGACGAACCATCCAGGACTTCCCGGCAGACTACAACTATCAGAACGAGCAGCACCGCTTCGGTCAGGTCGGCCGGCTCTGGCAGCAGTCCGCGGAGCCGGGCTCGGAAGCGTGGAACGCGCTCATCGAGCGCTTCCTCGAGCTCGACTTCGCCATCGACCCGACGATGACCATCTACGAGGCCAGTCGCGACGTGATGCGCGCCCGCGAAGCCGAATGGCACGAAGAGTACACGCTCCCGACCCAGTGGGACTTCTATCAGCCCAGCCGTCAGGCCCACGGCTCGTACTGGTTCTACTGGACGACCGAGGACGAGTACCACTGGGGGAAGTTCTACGAGAAGTGGATGCGCTTCCTCAACGACTACAAGAACGCCGGCGGCATCGTCACCACGGGTTCGGATTCGGGCTTCATCTACAAGCTCTACGGCTTCGACTACATCCGTGAGCTCGAACTGCTCCGCGAAGCGGGCTTCAATCCGCTCGAGGTGATCCGGGCTGCGACGTACCACGGCGCCCTTCAGCTCCACAAGCCGAAAGGGCTCGAGAACGACCTCGACTTCGGCGTGCTCGAGGTCGGAGCCAAGGCCGACATGATCGTCGTCGAGGAAAACCCGCTCGAGAACCTCAAGGTGCTCTACGGCACCGGCACGCCGCGACTCAACGACGAGACCGGCGAAGTCGAGCGGGTGGGCGGCGTGAAGTACACGATCAAGGACGGGATCGTGTACGACGCGAAGCAACTCCTCGAGGACGTACGGGAGATGGTGCGCCAGGCGAAGGCGAATCCGGTGTCCGAGGAGGGCTGGTAGGCGTCCACGGGCGCAGCGGCGCCCGTCCGCGCGGTTCCTGCGTCCATGGCCTCCTGAACGACCGGATCATGCATGCTGGGTAATCGCAGACGTGGCCCTTCCCCCTCCTCGAACCTCACGCGATGCTCGAACCCGCAGGCCGACTTCAGGCACTCGAAGCCGACGTGGGGCCGCGTCGATGACCGGCTTCTCCCGCCAGGACGCTTCCGTGCGTGCCGCAAGCAGCGGGCTGATCCGGCTCCTCAGGGACGAACACCATGCAGGCCGCGCTCGCTGGCCCAACTTCGACACGATCACCACCGGGGCCCAGTACCGGCACCTCCACCGCCTCTGCGACACGTGGCTCCCTGCAGGCGGACACATTCTCGACTGGGGCGCCGGCACCGGCCACGCATCCCTCTACCTCTCGCGCGTCGGGCACCCGGTCACGGGATTCTCGTTCGAGGAGTTCTCGTTCGAGGACCTGCTCGATGGTCTCCCGTATCGATTCGTACCGGGTCAGGCCTCGGAGCCTACCCTCCTCCCCTTCGCAGACGACGAATTCGACGGCGCGCTCTCGGTCGGAGTCCTCGAACACGTGCGCGAGACTGGCGGCACCGAGGCTGGAAGCCTCGCGGAGCTGCACCGTGTGCTGCGTCGGGGCGGTGTCCTGGTATGCGTGCACCTTCCCAACGCCACGAGCTGGATCGAGGCGGTCGCGCGGCGTAGAGAGGGTGCGCACGTCCACCCGTACGTGTACCACCCACGCGACGTCGTCCGGATGTTCGAGGACGCCGGCTTCGACATCGAGAGCCGGGGCCGCTACGCGATTCTTCCGAGGAATCAGGTCGCGCGGATCTTTCCTCGTGCCCTGTGTGACGCGGAATGGTTCCGTCGCCTGTACGATCTCGCGGACTCCGCAGGCGCATTTCTGGTGCCGTAGCTCACACAGAACCACTTCGTCGTCGCACGTGCCCGATGAGGTGAGTGACCCCGGCGCGCCTGCCACTCATCCCGACGAGACTAACCGCCCGGTCGTCGCGGGACGTGCTTTTCCAGCATGCGACGGCGGACCAGGCCCCCGTACACGTCGCCATCCGTGTCCACGCCGACCGCCTCGGCTCCGCTGTGCGGGTCGATCCGGACTCCGCTCGAGCCCTCGAGACGTTTGGTGGGCGTCGCACCACCGTGTATTGTTCCGCCGCCCATGGAAGCACTGAACGTCACCGCGCTGCGCGCGGACACTCCCGGTGTGGCCCACCGCGTCCACCTGAACAACGCCGGAGCATCGCTGATGCCCTCTCCGGTCCTGGACGCCATTCGTGGGCACCTCGACCTGGAGGCCCGCATCGGAGGGTACGAGGCCGCGGAAGAAGCGGCGCCGGCCATCGCGAACGCGTACGCCGACGTAGCCCGGCTTCTCAACACGACACCCGACCGGGTCGCCATGACGGAGCACGCCACCGCTGCGTTTGTCACGGCCCTCTCTTCGATCCGGCTTAGCGCGGGCGACGTGATCCTGACCACGCGCCACGACTACGTCTCGAACCAGATCCAGTACCTGTCGCTGGCCGACCGGCTCGGCGTGGAGATCGTCCGAGCCCCCGACGCACCCGAAGGCGGCGTCGACCTCCTGGCGATGGAGGAGCTCATCCACCGGCGGCGTCCCAGGCTCGTGGCGGTCACGCACATCCCCACGAACTCGGGACTCGTCCAGGATGTGGCGGCCGTGGGCGCCATGTGCCGCGCGCGGGACGTCTGGTACCTGGTGGACGGGTGTCAGTCGGTGGGGCAGATGCCGATCGACGTGGAGAACATCGGCTGCGACTTCTTCTCCGCCACCGCCCGGAAATTCCTGCGGGGCCCGAGGGGCGCCGGCTTCCTGTGCGTCTCGGACCGCGTCCTCGACGGCGGCCTCGAGCCGCTCTTCCCCGACATGCGGGGAGCCGACTGGATCGACGACGATCTCTACCAGCCTGCGCCGGACGCACGGCGCTTCGAAACGTGGGAGTTCGCGTGGGCCCTCGTCCTCGGCACCGGCGCGGCGGCGGCGTATGCCAACGCGCTCGGGCTCGAGGCCGTCCGGGACCGGGCACGCGCACTGGCATCCAATCTGCGCGCGCGCCTGCCCGAGGTGCGTGGCTGTCGCGTCCTCGACCGCGGGGCCGAACTGGGCGCCCTCGTTACCGCATCCTTCGAGGGACACGTGCCCGCCGAGTTGGTCGCCGAGCTTCGGCGCCGCGGCATCAATACCTCGTCGCAGACCCGCATCGACGCCGTCCTCGACTACGACCAGAAGGGTGTCGACGGAGCGCTGCGCATGTCGCCGCACTACTTCAACGACGATTCCGACCTGGATGCGCTCATCGGCGCCCTGGGGGAGATCGTCGGATCCTGAGCGCTCGCGCGCAGGGCGAGGTTGCCCTTCGCGCGGTCGCGCCGGCATCTTCGCTGCGTCCGGCAACTTCCCGCGCCTGGTGCACTGAACCGTGGGCTCACTGGCGAACATCCACCCCCTCGGACGCGTAGACGCGCGCCTCGCCCGGAGGCGCCGCGCCCGCCCGATCGCCCTGGTCAGGTTGACCGGGTTGGCGGGCATGATGGCGTTTTCGGGATGCGCGACCTTCGGTCTTTCCGGGGGTGGCGTCGACCGCGATGCCATCGACCGGGTCATCGACTCGCCCCCGATCGACCAGCTGCACGTGGGCGTATTCGCGGTGGACGCGTCCTCCGGCCGGGTCCTGTACCGACGCAACGAACACCGGAAGTTCGTGCCGGCGTCGAACCAGAAGATCCTGGTCACGGCCGCGGCACTCTCTCTGCTCGGTCCGGACCATCGATTCCGCACGGAGATCGTCGCGCACGGCCCCGTGCGGGGCTCCTACCTGGACGGCGACCTGGTACTGACCGCCTCCGGCGACCCTTCCATGTCGGCCCGCTACTGGACGTCCGGGACGGCCGCGCTCGAAGCCCTCGCCGACAGCCTGCGCGGGTCGGGCCTCACGTACGTGGCGGGCTCGGCCGTCGTGGACGTCTCCGCGTGGGACTCCACCACGGTCGGACCGACGTGGGAGGTCGAGGACCTGCGCTACGGATACGGTGCGACCGGCGGCGCGTTCGCGATCGACGAAGGCGAAGTGCGGATCGTGGTGGCGGCGGGCCCCGAGGTGGACGCGCCTGCTGCCGTCGCATGGTCGCCCCTGGGTGAGCCCGACTTCGTGGAGTCACGGCTGCGGACGGCGCCGCCCGACAGCGGTACGCGTGTCGTCCCGCAGTATCTGCCCGAAACCAGGCGCCTGGTTCTGGAAGGTCGGGTCGAGCTCGGCACGACGGACACCCTCTCCTTCGCCGTCCGGGACCCCGTACGCCAGGCAGTCGGCGCGCTGGCCGCCGCGGTGGACCGGGCCGGAATCGAGGTGGAGGGGGGGTGGACCATCCGATGGACCCCGGAGAATCCGGCCGCCCCACCCTGCCCGGAGGTCGGGCTCGGCGGAGGCTGCGCACCACCGCGCACACTGGCGGCCATCGAATCTCCGCCTCTTTCCGAGCTGGTAGCCGGCATCCTGGAACCCAGCCAGAACTGGATGACGGAGCAGCTCGTGCGCTCGCTCGGCGCCCGCTTCGGCACGGAAGGCAGCTGGCGCGAGGGCGTGGGCGTGGTTCGTGCCTACCTCGTGAACGAGGTGGGCGTAGACTCTCTCGACATCGCGTCGCGGGACGGCTCGGGTCTCTCCGCCTATAACCTGGTCACACCGCGTGCGATCGTCGGCATCCTCCGCGAGATGCACCTCGGTCCGCACGGCGCACGTTATCGCTCGGCCATGGCGGAGCCCGGCGAGGAGAACTCCACGCTGGAGCGCCGACTGGAAGGACTCGAGGGCCGGGTCTTCGCCAAGACAGGGTCGATCAGCAACGTGAACTCCCTGTCGGGATATCTCGTAAGGGACAACGGTCAGGAGGTGATCTTCTCCATCCTGACCAACGCGTCCGGGCTTCCGGCGTCGCAGGTTCGTCAGGCAATCGACGAGATCGTGCGCGGCCTCGCCCGCTGAGCGCGCGACACCGCAACGGGATCCGCCCCAGACATGAGCAAATTCGACTTCCCCGAACTCCCGTCCGACGACGAGCTCGGCATCACGGACGAAGACCGCGAGCAGTACGCGAAGGACTTCCCCGACGACGGCCCGGAGCTGTCGGACGCCGAGATGGAGGCACTGCTCGGAGCGTCTCCTGCCGCCCGAGAGAAACCAGCGGACGCCAAGGCGGAAAAGAAGGCCGCGAAGGGCGAGGCGAAGGCCGCCAGGGAGCAGTCGCGCGCGGACGCCGCTGCCGCGAAGCAGGCGCACAAAGATGAGCGGGCGGCCGCGAAGCGCGCGCGTGTGGAGGCTGCCGCCGGGGACGCGCCGGCGCCCCGCTGGCGTGGCCCGGTGACACTCGTCGCCCTCGTTCTCTTCGCTCTCTTTTCGAGCTCACGGACCGGTCAGCCCCGCCCCGTCCCGGCCAACGCCCCCGACTCGGCCTTCTCGTCCGCCCGCGCGATGGCGACCCTCGTGGAGGTGGCGCGCGCGCCGCACCCCACGGGCTCGCCCGAGCACGCCCGCGTGCGCGGGCTGTTGATCGAACGGCTGCGCGATCTAGGTCTCGAACCCGAGGTACAGACGACCACCAGCCTGGTCTCGTCCGAAACCCAGGCCCGCTCCGCTACCGTTCGAAACATCGTGGCGCGGATTCCCGGAACCTCGCCGACCGGTACGGTCCTGATCACCGCGCACTACGACAGCCGCGAGATCGCCGTCGGCGCCGCGGACGACGGCGCCGGCATCGTAGTGATCCTCGAGGCGCTACGGGCGCTGCGCTCGGGCCCGCCCCTGGCCAACGACGTCGTCGTACTGATGACCGACGC
Source organism: Gemmatimonadota bacterium (assembly GCA_030827315.1). Classification (GTDB taxonomy): domain Bacteria; phylum Gemmatimonadota; class Gemmatimonadetes; order Longimicrobiales; family Gaopeijiaceae; genus UBA2589. The sequence continues at coordinate 45,462 of JAURER010000021.1, forward strand.
TGAGGAACTCGGACTCCTCGGAGCCCGCGCTTTCGTCGACGAGCACCCCTGGATGGCCGACGTGGACGTCGTGCTTTCGTTCGAGATGCGAGGGGGCGGCGGCCCTTCGATCATGTTCGAAACCAACGACCGCAACGGGTGGATCGCACAGGCGCTTGCCGCGTTCGACCCGGCACCCTTCGCCACCTCGCTCGCGTTCGAGATCTACCGGCGCATGCCGAACGACACGGACTTCACACCCTTCCGCGAAGCCGGCGTCCAGGGGCTGAACTTCGCTGCAATCGACAACGCGCACGTCTATCACCAGTCGTACGACCGGCCGGAGAACGTCTCCGAGGCCACGATCCAGCATCACGGCCTGCGCGCGGTCGCAGGACTCCGCTGGCTCGGCCAGGCCGACCTTTCGGACGTGAACGCATCGAACCGCGCGTACTTCTCGGTGCCGGGCCTGGGTCTGTTCACGTATCCATCCGGCGGGGTGCACGCCATCTCCGGACTCCTCGCGGCCCTCTTCGGACTCCTGCTGCTGGTGAGCGTGCGGCGCGGGGCACGACCGGCTGCGACCACGTCATCGGCCCTTCTGTCCGCGGTGCTGCTCGGAGTGGCCTACTTCGGCGGCTCCACCCTGGTCGCACGGCTGAGCCCGCTCCATCCGGAACTCGGAAGCCTGCACGGCTCCGCGTTCCACTCGGAAGGGTTGTACGTCCTGGCTCTGGCGCTCGGCTCGATGTCCCTGGTGACGTTCGCGTCGTGGATCGCGCGCCGCTGGATCACGCGGGACGAGCTCTTCGGCGGAGCCCTCGCGATTCCGGTCGTCGCCGCGATCGCGCTCGGTATCGCCGCGCCCCTCGGTGCCCAGCACCTCCAGTGGCCCGCCATCTTCGCGGTGACGGGAGCGCTCGTCGCGTCCCTGCTCCGGGGCCGGGCCACCGGACCCGTGGGCTGGCTCGTCGGCCTCGCCGTCGCGATCCCGACCTTCCTCCTCCTCCAGCCCATCGTGGAACTGCTCTGGCTGGCCATGACCCTGCGGCTCGCAGGCGGCCTGGCCGTGCTGCTCACCCTCGGGCTTCTGCTCTGTCTTCCCGGACTGGAGGGCCTTCGCGCCCCCAACGGCTGGTGGGCACCGCTGGCCGCTGCCGCTGCCGCAGCCGCCGCGATCGGCGTCGGACTCCTCGGCGCCACCCCGAGCGCGGAGCGTCCGCTTCCCACGACCCTCGTCTACGTCTACGAGCACGGAAGCGGCCAGGCGCTGTGGGCCACGAGTCCGGCCGCGACCGACTCCGCGTCGAGCCGGACCGCCACGGACTGGGCGGAAGCCCGCGCCGGGGGCGCCTTCGACGAGACGCGCGACCTCTCCGGCTTCGGTCTGGCCTTCGACCGCAAGTTCACGGGCGGGGGTGACCCCCGGGCCGTCCCGGTCCGGCGCGCCCCAGTGGTCGAAGCGCGTCCGCCCCGGGTCGACGTACTGCGGGACACGGTCGAAGCGGGGGTGCGGTCGGTGACCCTCGGTGTACGGTCGGAGATCGGATCGGAGATGCTGGGATTCGAACTGTCCGGCAACACGAGGCTCCTCGCCCTCAACGGACGAGCGCTGCCGACAGGAGTGCGCGGCGCGGACCACTGGGGGGTGCCCGAGGACGTGGTCATGCTGGAACTGGCCATGCCGGCGACGGAATCCATCGGCGTCACCGTCATCGAGCACCTTCTCAGACCCGAGGAGTTGCTGGGCGAAGAGCCGTTCACTCGGCCCGCGAACCTGGCGCCGGACATCACGCGAAGGAGCGACCGGGCGGTGTTCCGCTTCTCCGTCGCCGCGTTCGCCGACCCGCGCCACGCGTTCATCCAGACGGGTGGCATCCCTGCCGCCGTCCCGGAGCCCGCTCCCTCCGACACCCTCGGCATCCGGCTCCCCGGGGACACCGGAACGGCCATGCCCAGCTCGAATACCGTGCCGGCGCCGGTGAACACGGGTTCGGTACCGCGCGACACGACGTCCGCGGTGGTGGCCGTCGAAGGGCCGCGCACGTGAGGCGGCCAACCGTCACCGCGCCGCCCGGTATTGCGGCCCTCCTGCTCGTGCTCGGCGCATGTGCCCCCGACGCGGGACCCTCGCTCCGATTCGACCCTCCCGGCTGGTCCGGGGCCTGGTACAAGGGCAACACCCACGCCCACACGACCGAAAGTGACGGCGACTCCTCTCCGGAGTACGTCGCTCGCTGGTACAGGGATCACGGGTACGACTTCCTCGTCCTCTCGGACCACAACGTCTTCACGGATCCTGAGACGCTCGCGCACCTCGTCGACTCCACCTTTCTTCTCGTCCCGGGCGAGGAGGTCACGTCGACCTTCGAGGACGCCTCGGTCCATGTGAACGGGCTGAACCTTCCCCACGTCGTGGAGGCGCGCACGGCGGAGTCGCTCGTCGCGACCATCCAGGCCAACGTGGACGCGATCCGCGAAGTGGAAGGAGTGCCGCACATCAACCACCCGAACTTCCGGTGGTCGTTCGGCATCGAGGAGCTGCGTCAGATCGAGAACGACCGCCTCCTCGAGATCTGGAACGGGCACCCCACCGTGCACAATGAGGGGGGCAGCGGGACGCCCTCCCTGGAGGAGGTCTGGGACCTCCTGCTCACGGGCGGGAAGCTCATCTGGGGTATCGCCGTGGACGACGCGCACCACTTCCAGGGGGAGTTCCACGCCGATCGCGCCAACCCCGGCCGCGGCTGGGTCTCGGTGCGCGCCGACGCGCTGGAGGCGAGCGCGCTCATGGAGGCGCTGGAGGCCGGTCACTTCTACGCGAGCACCGGTGTGGAGCTCGACGACATCGTCGTCGTCGGCGACACCCTGACCGTGCATATCCGGCATGACCGCGACTTCGCGTACCGGACAACCTTCATCGGTTCGAACGGCGTCGTGCTCGACGAGACGGAGGCGAACCCCGCGGTGTTCGTCCTCGACGCGGCCACGGGGTACGTGCGCGCCCGCGTGACCAACTCGCGCGGCGACGTCGCATGGACGCAGCCCATCTTTGTCACGGGCCGTTAGCTCCTATAATTTAGCTCCCGCAATACGGATGAATCAGTGCGGATCCGGCGCATCCGCTTTAACGGACCGGCCGGATCGCGCATCGAACTCTCTGCAAATGACCTTTTCCGTCCGAGAGGGACGATGATGACGACGACGCGTAGCAGACGATTCGCAGCCGCCGCCTCGACGGCGCTCGTCGCCGCGGCCATGGCCGCGTGCGATCAGACCACCGGCATCGAGAGCCTCGACGAGGCCATGACGATTGACGCTGCGGTCCTCGCCGCCGACGCGACCCTCGAGGAGGTCACCCTCTTCCGGCAGCCGCTCGACTTCGCAGGCTTCATTCCCGGCTATGCACCGCCCACCCGCGTGCGCCCGGGCGCGCCGGGAGGGCCCGGCGCGTTCCAGGGCGATTTCGCCGGGGTGCGCTCCGTGACGTTCTACGACGTCAACGGCATCGAGCAGGAAGCCTATGACGCCCTCGAAACGGCCTCCGTCGCGATCATGCATGAAGTGGAGGGGACGATCGTACGCGACCTCTTCACGGCCCAGGTGTTTCGGGCCCGCGAACTCACCGTCACCGGTCTCGCGGGCGAAGAGACCCATCGGACCTGGAACGGCTCCGGTTCGAGCCGCATGGCACGCAGTGGTGTGACCGAAGACGGATCGGAGCGCTCGCACAGCGCCGAGGAATCGTTCACGCTCACCGACGTCGTCGTGCCGATCCCGGGGACCGACCCGCGCTGGCCGCTTTCGGGGACGATGACGCGGCAGATCGTCATGACCCGTACGTCGCCCGAGGGCACGATGACGCGCGAGTTCGAGATCGTGATCACCTTCGACGGGTCGTCCATCGCCAGCGCACGGATCAATGGTCGGCTGGTGCAGATCGACCTCGCCGC
>JAURER010000083.1 GCA_030827315.1 Gemmatimonadota bacterium
CTGGGAGTGTGCCTACGCTGAACTCTACTTCACGCCTGTGATGTGGCCCGACTTCGGGGCTGCCGAGCTTGCCGAGGCGGTGCGAGAATTCCGTTCTCGTCACCGGCGCTACGGCCGAGTGGCCGTGGCATCCTGATCCCGCTCGAGATCGAGCAGGCGCTGCTTTCGCCACATCGCTCCACAGTATCGCACCAGGCGACCGTCCGCCGCGATCACGCGGTGGCATGGCACGATGATCGCGTTCGCGTTCGCACCGCTGGCGGTTCCAACCGCCCGCACTGCTCCGGGACGCCAGGAGATCCCAGGGGTACGAACGCCCACGACGAAGACTCCGTCGAACGAGGCATCTCTTTCCGTGAACGCCCGCAGCATGGCCTGTTCGGACGGGAGGGCTCGTGTGATCATGGAGGGAGTCTCGACGCCGCGTCGCATTCGGTCCACCGATGTTCGAACATTACACTTTGCATGGTCCCACACTCCGCCCCAGGGATCACCGTGCTTCGCACTCCTCAGCGCCCGCGCGTAGGATGCGCACAGGAGGATACAACACCCGTGTACCCAGGAGGCGCGGGGGCTCGCATGAGACTCGGTAATCTCGTGCGTGACGCGGGTCTGCAGGGGTGAGGGAACCTGTGAACGGAGGGGAAGAGCAGCCGGACCGAATGCGCCCCGTATCCGAAACCCGCATCGAGGTGCGCACCTCCGAACTCGATTCATTCGGGCACGTCAACCACGCGATCTACCTGACGTACTTCGAGCACGCACGGTTCGAGGCACTTAAGCGCGCGGGCTTTTCGTGGTCCACACTGGAAGCACGCGGGTGGGCGATCTTCGTGGTACGGATCGAGGTCGACTATCTTGCCGAGGCGAGGCGTGAGGATCGACTGCTGATCCGAACGTGGGCGGAGTCGTTTCGCCGGACGAGCATGGTGCTCGTGCAGGAGATGACCCGGGACGACGCGAGTGGCACAGTCGTCTCCCGCGCCCGGGTGACGGCGGTCTGGATCGGGCCGGAGCGCAAGCCGATGCGCGTCCCGACCGACGTCAGGGAAGGCCTCACGCGCCTCGAATGAACCCATACAGGAAAGATCAGACCTCCACGGATCCGATATGACGAAACGCGAACGCCTCAGAGAGCTCCTCGTGCGACGGTCCGTCCGCCTCGGCGACTTCACCCTCGCCAGCGGAGCGCGGTCGGACTACTACATCGACGCGCGCCTGACCACGATGAGCGCGCACGGGCAACTGCTCATCGGGGAGGTTGCCTGGGAACTCATCCGGGAGAGCGGACTTGAGCCGACCCACGTCGGAGGCCTTACGCTCGGGGCGGACCCGATCGCATACGCGATCGCGCACCGAAGCGCGATCGAAGGCGCCGCCATCGATGCCTTTACGGTCCGCAAGCAGGCGAAGGAGCACGGCACGGGACAGCTGATCGAGGGGGGCCTCCCCGTGGATGGTCGAGCGATGATGATCGAAGACACCATGACGACCGGGCGCAGCACCATGAAGGCCGTCGAGGCCGTACGCGCTCACGGGACAGAGATCGTCGGTGTCCTCACGATCGTCGACCGGTCCAACGGCGCGGACGCGATCTTCCGTGCAGAGGGACTGCCTCTGCTTTCCATCTTCACCGGATCCGAACTCGTGGATGCGGCGCGTGCTCTGCGCTGACTCGCTCCGATATCAATCGAGCAGTCGTAGCGGCATCACCAGACAGAGGTAGTCGGCTGCATCGTCGCCCGCCGGCTCGATGGTTGCCGCGCGCTCTGGCGCCTTGAACGCGAACTTCACCTCGTCGGATGGAATGTGCCGAAGGACTTCGAGGAGATAATTCGCGTTGAACCCGATCTCGAGTTCCTCGCCATCGTAGCCGACTTCAAGCTCGTCGTGCCCCTCACCCAGGTCCGGCGTCAGTACGTTCAGATGAACGCGCCCCGACTCGAACTTCATGCGAATGCGATGCGTCTGGTCGGATGCGACCACGGCCATCCGCCGCACGGCTGATTCGAGAGCCTTCTTCTCGATCAGGGCGATCTTGTCGTTGTCGCGTGGTATGACCTGATCGTAGTTCGGGTACTGACCCTCGATGAGACGGGTGTAGATCTCGGTCGTGTCGGCTCTGAATCCGAGGTGGTTGCCGCTCCGCGCCACTTCGAGCGTGTCGCTGTCCTTCATGAGGCGGGTCACCTGCGAGAGGGCAGCGGGTGGGACGATGAAGTCCGCCGACGTGGTACCCGTAGAGGCCACTTTCACGCCCATGCGAGCGAGACGATGCCCGTTCGTGGCGACCATCTTCATCTCGCCGTCCCGCAGTTCCCAGAGAACTCCGTTCAGAATCGGCCGACTCTCTTCGTTGGACACCGCGAACGACGTGTGGTGAATCAGGCCGTTGAGGTCCTTTCCCGTGACCGTGACGCCCTGGGCGAAGTCCACTTCGGCCAGCGTGGGAAACTCGTCCGCAGGCAGACCGTTCAACTTGAAATGGCTGCGTCCACACCTCAGTTCGATCTGCTCACCCCGCGTGGTGACCTGCACCGGCTGATCAGCAAGTTCCCTCGTGATCTCCTGAAGCTTCTTTCCCGGCGCCGTGAGACTCCCGGTTTCCTTCACGTCCGCAGGGACTCTCACCCGTACCGCGACGTCCAGGTCTGTTCCGCTCATCCAGACACCGTCGTCGGTCGCCTCGAAGAGAATGTTCGAGAGTACCGGGAGGGTCGTCTTCGAAGGGATGCTGGCTGAAACCGCAGCGAGCCCGTTGTGCAGGTTCTGCCGGGTGATCGTGAAGTTCATCGGAAAGGCGCTCCTGGCGTCCGGGGTGCCGGTTGCGACATGCGGGGACGGAGCCGGCTGTTCACAGGCCCCAGATACTATCTCTCTTCTTATCTAAAAAGAATAGTCGTAGTAGGTGGTGTGGATGTGTGGAACGTGGACCCTTCGATACCCCTTCCAGTCAGGGGTGGTAAGGGATTTCGACACGGAGGGCGATGTTGGCAAAGGTGTGGAAAACAAGAGGTTTTCCCGGGACCTGCGCGGTGAGTGGCGGGCGGAGTGGGAAAAGACCGCGTTTTCCACCTCTTCCCACATCAATGCACCATCGGATCCGCGGGCGTACCGGTTAGGGTCTGGAGGAGGTCGGAAACGCGAGTCCGAAACTCACGATCGTCTTCCATGCGCTGCTCGACCTTCCGGATGGAGTAGAGCACGGTGGAGTGATCGCGACCGCCGAAGCGATTCCCGATTTCGGCCAGGGGAAGCTCGAGGACGTGGCGCATGACGTACATGGCGACGTGTCGGGCCTCCGTCACGCTGCGTGTGCGCGTCTTGGCGGAGAGAGCATCGGCTCGGACTCGCCAGGCCTGGGCGGTCTCCTCCTTGATCCGCTCGGGACTGGTCTGCGGCTGGCGAGGCTCGCGCTCACGCCGGCGCAGGTCGAGAACACGGCGGGCGAAGTCCGGCGTGATCTCTTTGTTCCAGACGGAGGATACGGCAAGGAGCTTGATGACTGCACCCTCCAGCTCGCGGACCGAGGTCGTGCAGGAATGCGCGATGCACTCGATGACGTCCGGATCGAGGACGAGGCCCTCGTCCTCGGCCTTTCTGCGAAGGATCGCGATGCGGGTCTCGAGGTCCGGTGGGCGGAGGTCGACGGCCAGGCCCCATTCGAAGCGTGACACGAGTCGTTCCTCGACGCCCTCCATCTCCTGGGGAGGACGATCCCCGGTCAATACGATCTGCCGATGGGAATCGTACAGGGCATTGAACGTGTGGAAGAACTCGTCCTGGGTGCTTTCCTTCCCCTTGAGGAACTGGACGTCGTCCACGAGAAGGACATCCATTTCCCGGTAGCGAGCGCGGAACTGGGCAGTCGCTCCCCGCTGGATCGCCGTGATCATCTCGTTCATGAACTGCTCGGCCGAGACGTATGCGACGCGGGCGTCCGGGTTGTTCCGGAGGACCTGGTGCCCGATGGCGTGCATGAGGTGAGTCTTTCCGAGCCCCACGCCGCCATAGAAGACGAGGGGATTGTAGAGACGCCCGGGCCGGTCGGCCGCTGCGCCGGCCGCTGCGGTGGCGAGCTGGTTGTTGGTCCCGACGACGAAGCGCTCGAAGGTATAGCGTTGGTTGAGCGACGGGCGCGGCGACCGGGCGTCTTCCAAGGGCATCGACGGCCCGGGGTGTGCCCACGAACGGGGAGCGTCGCGCGAGCCGTCGGGGGCGGTGGACGCGTGGGCCGGCGGGTCGAGTCGCACCGAAGGGGGCGCGAACGCGTCCGGTGACGTCGAGGCCCGAACCGTGACCTTGAGGCGGCGGCGCAGGATGTCCGTTCCGCGAGCCTCGAGCAGTTCTCCGTACTTGTCCTCGAGCCACTCGGCCTTGAACCGGTTGCCGGCCTCGAGCACGAGCTCGTCGTCGGTCAGTGCGAGGGCTGCTACGCCGCCGATCCACGACGCGTAGGCGTGGTCGGGAATCGACTCGCGCACCGCGTTCCGAATGTGCTCCCAGAGTTCAGCCGCGGTCATTTCCACCGGTCGGCCTCCGGCCCCTCGGGTCCTTCGATCGCGCGGAAAGGATCGCGGTTCGGGGTCTGTAGCGGGGGCATCCGAGGGGCTGTCCGGGGTCTCTGGCTCAGTGCGTGCGTGCGCTCCGTTGCATGAGCGGGGGGTCGATTCTACCCATGGCTCGCGAAAAAGTCAAAAATGGCGGAACGGCCTTGTTTCATGCGGCTTTTCGGGGTGCGGGCAGGGTGGCGTTGACCCCTGCGGCGACCCTTGGCTATCTTTCCAAGCTCTTCTCTATACGTCGCGTACCATGAATCGGGCTGGCAGGAATGAAGCCGACATACAAGCCCCGCAACCGCAAGCGGGTGAACAAGCACGGATTCCGCGCTCGCATGAAGACCGTCGGGGGGCGCAAGACGCTCAATCGCCGTCGCAAGCGTGGGCGCGCTCAGATCGTCGTCGAGATCGGCGGGAAATAGTCGGCGCGACCTCCGGGCGGGCCGAAGCGTTCCCGCGTGAGGCACGCATTCGACTCGGCTCGGAAATCCGTGCACTGTTGGAGCGGGGGAAGCGAAAGAGGACGCGAAGTCTCGACGTCTTCTTCGGAGCTTCCCCCGTTTCGCATTCTCGGGTTGGACTCGTGGTGCCGAAACATGGACAGCGGGTCGTGGATCGAAATCTGCTCAAGCGCCGACTTCGGGAGATTCTCAGGCGGGAGGTCCTTCGTCTGCTTCCGGAGGGTGAGCGTTCCGTGGATCTTTTGATCCGAGCACGACGGTCCGCCTACGAAGTGGGTTTCGCGGGGCTCCGGGACGAGCTGGTCGGGACGGTGGAGGACGAGTGCTCGCCAGGCCTCTGATCGCGCTCGTCCGGCTCTACCAGGTGGCGATCTCGCCCTGGCTGCCTCCGTCGTGTCGGTACGAGCCGAGCTGCTCGACCTATGCGATCGAGGCGGTGGGCCGGCATGGGGCGGGACGGGGTTCGTGGTTGGCGCTCCGTCGCCTGGGGCGATGCCACCCGTGGGGCGGGAGGGGTTTCGATCCGGTACCGCCAGCAGCGCACACTGATGACGAGGTCGGCCGGGATTCTATGGAATCCATGGCCGGCCCAGACCACATGATGGCCGGATGAAGACAGAAGCCCGTTTCCTGCTCGCCGTCTTTATGATGCTGCTCGTTCTGGTGGGGACGAACCGCCTCTTCCCACCGATCGTGCCCGAGGGCGCCGGCCTTATGGGGGACAGCGCGACAGCCGCGTTGGAAGGGGAGGATGCCGAGGGTGTCGCGGC
>JAURER010000078.1 GCA_030827315.1 Gemmatimonadota bacterium
CGCGCCGAACAGGACGAATTTCAGGCGGGAACTGACAAGATATGTCTCGAGTGTGTCACACGTGCGGCAAAGGGCCCGGAACGGGCAACAGCGTAAGCCACGCGAATAACAAGACGCGGCGCCGGTGGCTGCCGAACCTGCAGACGGTCAAGATCGTCGACGAGCACGGTGAGCGCCGCCGCGTGCGGGTGTGCACACGCTGTATCTCGGCAGGCAAGATCGCGAAGGCTCCGCCGGTCACCGTCCAGGGTTGACGGCGCCGCCCGGCTGCGGCGGGTTCGGCTTCGAGCCCCTCGGGAGTGATCCCGAGGGGCTCTTCTGCTTACTTTGGTGGTCGTCCGACGCGTTCTGATGGCCGTCGGACGTCCGATTCACTCCCAGCCCGCGGCTTGTCCATGAACCGACCGCGCGTCCTCTGCGTCATGGGATCCCTCGCCGCGAACGATCTAGGAGAGGAAGTCGTCACGATCCTGGGACGGCTGTCCCGGGCGCAGTTCGATGCGCGGGTCGTCGCGCTCTACCGCTAGCTCGTGCAGGTACGATGAGGATTCTGGTCACCGGAGCGCGGGGGCTCCTGGGCTCGGAGTTCGTCCGCGCGGCGGCCGCGCGGGGGATCGGCTGCGTGCCGCTCGCCCGCGAGGATGTCGACGTGACGGACGCGGAGGCCGTCCGGCGCGTGATCGGGGTGGCGGCACGTGCCGCGGAAGCGACCGAGCCGCGAACGGGTACCGTACCGACGGAGGCACACCCTGCGCCGGTATGGGTCGTCCACTGTGCCGCGTACACCGCCGTGGATCGCGCCGAGAGCGAGGCGGATGAGGCGAGGCGGGTCAACCGGGACGGGGCCGGAAACGTGGCGCGCGCGGCCGCCGGGGCCGGGGCGCGCTTCGTCTACATCTCCACAGACTACGTCTACGACGGCGATCGCGTACGGCCCTGGCTGCCGACCGATCCGGTCGCGCCGCGGTCCGTCTACGCCCGGTCGAAGCTGGAGGGGGAGCGGGCCGTCGAGGAAGCGTACGTCATGGGGGAGGGCCCAGGGGCCGGTCCGGCCGACGTGGTCAGCGGCGCGGACGCCCCGCTGATCGTGCGAACCGGGTGGCTCTACGGCTCCGGTGGACGCAACTTCGTGCGGGCGATCCTCGACCGCGCGGAGTGCGGCGAGGGTCTCCGGGTGGTCAGTGACCAGCGGGGACGGCCGACATGGGCTCGAAACGTCGCCGAGGTGGTTCTCGACCTCGCCGAGCGGGGCATGGCCGGTGTCTGGCACGTCGCCGACGGTGGGGACGCCACCTGGCTGGAATTCGCACGGGAGGCGCTCCGTATTCGTGGACTCGAGGTCGACATCGAGGGCGTTTCCACCCGGGCGTGGGGAGCCGCTGCACCGCGGCCGGGGTACTCGGTGCTGGACCTGACGGCGACCGAGCGCGTGCTGGGTCGCTCGATGATGACGTGGCAGGAGGCGCTCGGCCGCTTCCTGCGCGAACGACCTTCATGAGGGAGCGAGCCGGTGTTCATTCAGCTTAAGCCCGTCGATCCGGACGACGTGGCGACCGGAACGTCCGTGGGTTGGGCGGCCGTCGGAGCCTGGCTCCTGTGAGGGGTGTCATCCTCGCCGGCGGAGTCGGGACACGGCTGCTGCCGATGACTCGGGTCACGAACAAGCACCTCCTGCCGGTCTACGACCGGCCCATGATCTACTACCCGCTCCAGCAGCTGGTCCACGCCGGAGTCCGCGACATCCTCGTGGTCACGGGGGGCGAGCACGCCGGTGACTTCCTGAAGCTCCTGCGCAACGGTCAGGAGTTCGGCCTGGAGCACCTCCGCTATGCGTATCAGGACGGGGAGGGAGGGATCGCCGATGCGCTCAGGCTCGCCGAGTTCTTCGCCGCGGGGGAGCCGGTCGTCGTCATTCTGGGCGACAACCTCTTCCAGGATCCGCTCGCCCCCGTCATCGACGCGTTCCGGCGCGACCCGACGGGTGCGCAACTGCTCCTGAAGAGCGTCGAGGACCCCGAGCGCTTCGGCGTCGCTACGGTCGAGGGGGACCGGGTGGTCCGCATCGTGGAGAAGCCCCGATCGCCCGAGACGTCGCTGGCGGTGACGGGCTGCTACCTGTTCGACGCGCGTGTGTTCGAGATCATCCGGACGCTCGAGCCGTCGGCGCGAGGAGAGCTCGAGATCACGGACGTGAACAACCGCTACCTCGAGTGGGGCGCGCTGCGCCACCACGAGCTGTCCGGATGGTGGACGGATGCGGGGACCGTGCCGTCGCTCCACCGTGCCGCGGATCTGGTGGCGGCCGATCGTGGCAACGTCGTGCTCACCCGGACGCACCCCGCGGGAGGGTAGCCGTGCGTTACCTCGTCACGGGCGGAGCGGGATTCATCGGCTCCAGTCTGGTACGGCTCATCCTGGCCGAGCGCCCCGACGCGAGCGTGGTGAACCTCGACCTGCTCACCTACGCGGGTCACCTCGAGAATCTGGACGGCGTCCTCGACGCCCCGCGCCACCGCTTCGTGCAGGGGGACGTCTGCGACGGGGTGCTGGTCCGGCAGCTCATGGACGATGCCGACGTCGTGCTCCACCTGGCGGCGGAATCTCACGTGGACCGCTCCATCGGCAACGACCAGCCGTTCGTCCGTACCAACGTGACCGGCACGGCCACGCTGCTCGCCGCCGCCCTCGACGCCGGGGTCGACCGCTTCGTGCAGGTCTCCACCGACGAGGTCTACGGGGAGCTGCCCTGGGTCGATCCCGGGGGGCACGATGCCGCCTTCGCTCTGCGCTTCACCGAGGATACGCCGCTGGCTCCGCGATCTCCGTATTCGGCCACGAAGGCTGCCGGAGACCACCTCGCCCTGGCGTACCACGCGACCCACGGAATGGACGTGGTTGTCACGCGCTGCTCCAACAACTACGGGCCGCGGCAGTACCCCGAGAAGCTCATCCCCGTGGCGATCCGGAAGGCCATGGCAGGGGAGCCCGTGCCGGTCTACGGCGACGGGCTGTACGTCCGCGACTGGATCCAGGTGGAGGATCACTGCCGGGGCATTCTGGCCGCGGCCGACCGCGGCGTGTCCGGCCGCGCGTACAACTTCGGGGGCGACGCGGAGCGGACGAATCTGGCGCTGGTCCGGGACATCCTGCGCATCCTCGGGAAGCCCGAGAGCCTCATCGAGCACGTGACGGACCGTCCGGGGCACGACCGACGGTACGCCATCGACTTCCGGCGGGCGCGCGAGGAGCTGGGGTGGGCGCCGACCTGCTCCTTCGAGGAGGGGTTGAGCGCGTGCGTGCGGTGGTACCGCGAGAACGCGGCATGGGTGGCTGCGGTGACGAGAACGGAGTAGCGGGGCGACCGTCGGCGAGGACGGTTGCGGTGGTCTCCGCGGGCGCGCGAGGGTGCAGAGTTGCGAAACCGGTGACCGATCCTGTCGCCGCCGCGGGCCCCTCGCCATCTTGGGCCGCATGCCGGCACCGACCTGTCTCCTCTTCTTCCCGGGCTCCCGACCGGACCTCCTGCCGAAGGCGACCGCCTCGGGGGCCGGGCTGGTCTGCGTGGACCTGGAGGACGCGGTCGGGCCGGACGGCAAAGAGGCGGCCCGGAGCACGGTGACCGGGCTCCTCGCGTCGCGCCCGGACGGCCTGCGTCTCGCGGTCCGCATCAATCATCCGCATACCCCCGACGGGCACGCCGACCTCACCACGCTCGGGGCCGCCGACGCCTCCGTGCGTCCGCTCCGCGTGATGGTGCCGAAGGTGGACGCCGCGACCGACCTCGCTCCGGTCCGCGAAGCGCTGGGAGGGCCGGGGCGGCCCCTCGCCCTGATTCCCGTGATCGAGACCGCTCGCGGGCTCGCGTCGGTCGAGGCGATCGCGTCGGCCGAGGGGGTCACGGCGCTGCTCTTCGGCGCGCTCGACCTGAGCACCGAGCTGCGCTGTGCCCTCGACTGGGAAGCGCTCCTCCATGCGCGCAGCCGCTGCGTGCACGCAGGGCGGCTCGCGGGCGTGGACCTGTACGACGCGCCGTTCTTCGATGTGCGTGACGTCGACGGCCTGCGCGCTGAGGCCGGGCGTGCCCGGCGCCTCGGCTTCGACGGCAAGGCAGCGATCCACCCGGGCCAGGTCGGCATCGTCCATGACGCCTTCGCCCCCGGCCGCGAGGCGGTCGAGCGGGCACGCAGGATCGTCGAGGCGTCCGAACGGGGCGGGGGTGGCGTGCTCCTGGTCGACGGCGTCATGATCGACCGTCCCGCCGTCGACGCGGCGCGCCGCATCGTCGCCGCCGCCCACCACGAGGAGACCTGACCCTGCACGACGACCTGAGAGACCAGCTCCGGGCGCTTTGCGCCCGCTACCCCTCCGAGTACTGGCAGAAGCTCGACCGGGAGCGCGCCTACCCCGAACGGTTCGTGAACGAACTCACGGAGGGCGGATACACGGCCTGCCTCGTGCCCGAAGCGTACGGCGGACCGGGCCTCGGGATGACGGAGGCGGCGCTGATCCTGGAGGAGATCAACCGCTCCGGCGGGAACGCGGCCGCCTGCCACGCCCAGATGTACACCATGGGCACGCTGCTCCGACACGGATCCGACGCACAGAAGGAGCGCTGGCTCCCCGGCATCGCGTCGGGGGAGCTGCGGCTCCAGGCGTTTGCCGTGACCGAGCCCACCGCCGGGTCGGACACGACCCGGATCTCCACGTTCGCCGAGCGCCGGGGGGACCGGTACGTCGTGAACGGACAGAAGGTCTTCATCTCGCGCGTGCAGCACTCCGATCTGATGGTGCTTCTCGCGCGGACGACGCCGCGGGAGGACACGGCGAAGAAGACGGGCGGGCTGAGCGTGTTCATGGTCGACCTGCGCGAGGCCGGGGAAGCGATCCGCACCCGGCCGCTCGACACCATGATCAACCACGAGACCAACGAGGTCTTCTTCGACGATCTCGAGATCCCGGCTGAGAACCGGATCGGCGAGGAGGGCGAGGGATTCCGGTACATCCTGGCCGGCATGAACGCCGAGCGCCTGCTGCTCGCGTCGGAGTCGATCGGCGACGCGCTCTTCTTCATCGACCGCAGTACGCGGTACGCCCAGGAGCGTATCGTGTTCGACCGCCCGATCGGGCAGAACCAGGGGGTCCAGTTCCCCATAGCCCGAGCGTGGATCCACACGCAGGCCGCCACGGCGGTCCGGGACCGGGCGGTTGCGCTGTACGATCGGGGGGAGCCGTGCGGACCCGAGGCCAACACCAGCAAGTACCTCGCTTCGGAGGCCGCCTGGGAGGCGGCCAACGTCGCCATGGACACCTTCGGAGGGTACGGGCTGGCCGAGGAGTTCGGAATCGAGCGGAAGTTCCGCGAGGCCCGGCTCTACCTCGTCGCGCCCGTGGCGAACAACCTGGTCCTCAGCTTCGTGGCCCAGCACGTCCTCGGGCTGCCCCGATCGTTCTGATGGATCGCGGCACGGACTTCTCCGCCTGGGTGGGACGGGAGCGTGTGTCCCGTGACACCGTTTCGCTCGACCGGGCCCGGAGCCTCGCCGCCACCCTGGACCGCGATCCGGACGCCCTGCGCGAGGGCGACCCGCTCCCGGCCGGCTGGCACTGGATCTACTTCCACGAGCCCGTGCCGCGCTTCGCGCTCGCCGACGACGGGCACGAGCGGCGGGGAGACTTCCTCCCGCCCGTACCCCTCCCGAGGCGGATGTGGGCGGGCGGGCGCGTGCGCATGGATCGGCCGCTCGTCATCGGGGCGGAGGTCGAGCGGACGTCGACGGTGCGAGCGGTCGAGCACAAGGAGGGCGGCTCCGGCCTCCTCACCTTCGTGACGGTCGAGCACCGCCTCGTCGACGGGGAGGGACTGGCGCTCGTGGAGGAACAGAACGTCGTGTATGTCGGGCGCCAGCCCGACCCGGGTGGGGTGCCCCCGACGGCGAAGGCACCGGCCGACGCCGGCTGGCGCTCCCTCGGTCGGTTCGCCGCCGACGAGGTGACCCTCTTCCGCTTCTCCGCGCTCACCTTCAACGGGCACCGCATCCACTACGACCGGCCCTTCGCCACGCAGGCCGAGGGGTACCCCGGCCTCGTCGTGCACGGACCGCTGCTCGCCCTGCTGCTGCTGGGCGCGGGCATCGACGTGCTCGGTGGGGCGGGCGGGGTGCCGGAACCGGACATCCGGGTCGATTTCCGCTACCGCGCCCTCCAGCCGCTCTTCTGCGGCGAGATCGTCGAGCTGTGGGCCGATCCGGCCCCGGTGGGGCGACCCGGCCAGGACCTCGAGCTCCGGACCTGGCATGCGGAACGGGGCGCCGTGACCCGCGCGAGCCTCGCGCTGCGCGCCTGAGGGCGGGGCGCCCCGGTGGGGGTGTGGCGCCGTCGACCGCTCGGCGTGCTGTGACCTCCGGGGGGCGCGTCTCGACGCGTGCAGAATTCTCAGGCGCCGTCGATTACCTTTGTAGCTTCACGTGCCAATCTTCCGGATCCCCTGCGA
>JAURER010000086.1 GCA_030827315.1 Gemmatimonadota bacterium
CCGTGGACGACATGACGCGCATGCACCTGCGGGATATCCGCACCGAGATCGCTCGGATTCTGGACACCGACTGAGCGTTCGATGACTCCGCTGATCCTGATCGCGATCCTCGCCGTCCAGGCACCTGGGCAGGACCCAGGGCTCTCGCTCCCGGAGCGCGTGGAGATCGTCCGCACGGAGTACGGAGTTCCGCACATCCTCGCCGACGATCTCGAGGCCATGGGCTTCGCCCTGGGATGGGTGCAGTCCGAGGACTACGGTGACCAGATCGCGTTGGGCATGGTCAAGGCGCGCGGCACGTACGCACGTTACGTGGGGCGCGACTCGATCGGCGGCGACTTCGTTGCGCGCGAGGGGCACGCGATCGCGGTCGCAACCTTTCACCAGCTCGCGCGCGAGACCCGCGATGTCTACCGGGGGTTCGCAGAGGGCGTGAACGAGTACATCCGCCAGCATCCGGACCACTTCCCGGACTGGCTTGTACCGGACTTCACCGGCATCGATGCGCACGCGAACGACGTCCAGACGTGGAGCCGGGGCGACGCCGCCACGTTCGTTCGTGGCCAGACGCGGCGCAGCGCCGAAGTCCTGCCTTCCTCCTGGCAGGCCGCCCTCGAGCAGGAGGCCGCCGTCGACCCGGCGCGCGACGGATCCAACGCGTGGGCGCTCGACGGCAGTCGCACCTCGTCCGGTAAGGCGATCCTGCTGCGCAACCCGCACCTCTCATGGGACGCCGGATACTACGAGGCCCACGTGCGTGTGACGGGCGTCCTCGACTTCTACGGCGACTTCCGCGTCGGAGGCGCGTTCGGGATCATCGGGGGCTTTAACGAGCATCTCGGGTGGGCGACCACCAACAACTCACCGCGATACTCCCAGATCTACGCGCTCGATCGTCACCCGGATCTGCCCACCCTTCCCATGCTCGGCGGCGTCCCGGTCCCCGTCGAGGAGCGGTCGATCTCGGCGGACTGGGTCGACGCCGCGGGCGAGCGGGGCGTGGAGACCGAGGTCACGCGATGGACGCCGTACGGCCCGATCATCCACGAGACGGACGACCGGTTCTTCGTCCTCAAGGATCCGCGTCACGGCGAGTTCAGGCGCGGCGAACAGTTCCTGCGCATGATGCAGACCACGGATCTCGACACGTGGCTGTCGGTGATGCGCACGCGGGCCCATCCGAGCTCGAACTTCACGTACGCGGACGCGGCGGGAAACATCGCCCTCTACTACAACGCGCGCATTCCTGCCCTGCCCCACGCAGTCACGGGTGACACGGCGGCGATCGCGGTGTTGCCCGGCGACATCTGGTCCGAGCTCGTTCCCTGGGAGGCGCTCCCCCTCTACGTGAACCCGCCCGGTGGCTACGTGCAGCAGGCCAACGACACGCCGGACTACATCAACCTCAACGTGCGTCTCGATCGGGACACCGTCGCCCCGAACCTGCCCGAGCCCCGGCTCCGTCTCCGAAGCCAGCTCTCGCTCGACCTGATCCACAATGCCCCCGCGATGACCCTCGAGGAGGTCCTCGCGCTCAAGCACTCCCCGCGCATGCCGGCCGCGGAGCGGATGCTCGACGAACTGCTCGCGGCCGTCGTGGCTTCGGACGACCGGGCCGACCTCGAGGAGGGACGCCGGGTTCTCGCGGCGTGGGATCGCACCGCGGAGGCCCGGAGCCGGGGCGGCGTTCTGTTCACGCGCTGGCTGGCGGCCTACGAGGACGTGGCGGACACCCTGGTGTTCCGGGAGGAGTGGACGCCCGAGCGACCCCTCGAAACGCCCACCGGCGTCGGCGCCCCCGGCAAGGCGGTGGCCGCCCTGCGCTTCGCCGTCGAGGACATGCGAACCGAGGGCGTTCCCCTCGACGTCGCCTGGGGAGAGGTCCACCGCGTCGTCCGCGGTGACGTCGACGAAGCCGTCTCCGGTTGTGACGGGTCACTCGGCTGCTTCCGGACCCTGTCGTTCACCGAAACCGGAGACGGGCGGTGGGCGGCGAACCGCGGAGATGCGTGGGTACTCGCGGTGGAGTTCGGCGATCGTCCGCGGGGGTATTCCGTGCTCGCATACGGGCAGAGCCGCGCGGAGGGCTCCCCGCACCACGACGACCAGGCCGCCATGTTCGCCCGACAGGAGTTCAAGACGATCGCCTGGGACGACGACGCGATCGCCGCCCGCGCCATCCGCCGATACCGTCCGGGCATGGGCACCGCCAGCGGATCCGACGAGCCCCCGCCGGACCCGTCCCCGAAGCCTCACCCTCCGACCAGGACCCCGTGAAGGCCGCGGCGGTGCTCCCGACCGATCGCGATCCGGAAGGCTGAGGGGCCCGGCCGGGATCGCGCGGCGGAGCCGGTCGGCTTGCCGCCACAAGCGGGCCCCGGGCATCTTGCGCCCATGAAAGCACTTCTCTGCGCATCCGTAGCCTGCCTGCTCGTCTTCGGGCCCGCCGCCGCCCAGACGCGACCCATCTCCTACGACGACTACTACCGGATCGTGGGCGTCGGAAGCACCGAGGTGTCGCCCGACGGCCTCAGGGTGGCCTTCGAACGCACCCGCGTGCTCGAATCCGAGAACCGGACGCACTCCGAAGTGTGGATCGCGCCGACGGACGGGTCCGAGCCGCCGACGCGACTCACGAGCCCGGCAACGGAGTCCTCGAGTCCGCGGTGGAGCACGGACGGCGTCCTCCTCGCCTTCACGTCGCGGCGCGTCGTGGCGGGCCAGGAGACCGAGGGCTCGACCTGGTTTCTCCGGATGGACCGCAGCGGCGAGGCGTTCCAGATCGACGGGCTGGCCGGCACGCCGATCTTCGACCCGACCAACCGCCTCATCGCGTTCACGCGCCCGGTCACCCCCGAGGCCCCCGCGCCCGAGGAGGCGCGACTCACCGAGGAGGAGCGGCGCATCGTCGAGCGATTCGATGGACGTTCGTACGACTGGATGCAGTTCCGTTTCGATCGCCGCGGCTACCTGCCCGATCCCACGGATCCCTGGGCGACGCCGCCAAACCAGATCTTCGTGCTCCCACGAGCGGGCGGCGCGGCGCGGCAGCTCACCGACCTTTCCGTCGACGTGGGCGGCGTCGCCTGGCGACCGGACGGGGAGGCGCTGGCCTTCGTCGCCGACGAGCATCAGCGCGACGAGCACTCGTACCCACGTGCGGATCTCTGGACCGTGACCCTGGACGGGTCCGTCACGCGGCTAACCGACGACGAGTACGACTGGGACGGCCCCGTCTGGTCGCCGGACGGGCGGTGGCTCGTCGCGGCAGGCCAGGTCGGGCTCGACGTGATCATCCGGGAGCGGTGGGACCACGGCTCGCCCACCGACCTCTGGCTGTTCAGCTCGGACGGCGCCGAGCGCCGGAACCTCACGGAAGGCTGGGACCTGATCCCCGGCACCCCCGCCTGGAGCGCCGACGGCCGTGTGCTCCACTTCACGGCCGGCGTCGGCGGGAACACGCACCTCTTCCGACTGGAGGTGGCGAGCGGCGACGTCGAGCAGGTGACGAGAGGCGATGGGCGCATCGGTTCGGTCTCGTTCTCCTCCGACGGTACGACGATGGCATACGTCGGCCAGGACGCGACGCATCCGGGTGACGTCTACGCCGGCCCGGTGGGCGGCTCCGCCCGGCAGCTCACCGCCTTCAACGCGGACCTGCTCGCCGAGCTGGATCTGCGCGCGCCCGAGCAGATGACGTTCCACAGTGCGGACGGGACGGAAATCGAGGGGTGGGTGATCCCGCCGGTGGGGTACGTGGAAGGAGACGGCCGACGGCATCCGATGGTGCTCAACATGCACGGCGGCCCGCACGGGTCGTACGGAAACAGCTTCTCCTTCGACTTCCAGCTCCAGTCGGGCCGCGGCTTCTTCGTACTGTACACGAACCCGCGCGCGTCCACGGGATACGGCGAGGACTTCCTCTGGGGCACCTGGGGAAGCTGGGGCGACGAGGACTACGACGACGTCATGGCCGGTGTCGATGCCGCGCTCGAGCGCTGGCCCATCGCGGAGGGCCGCATGGGCGTCACGGGCTACTCGTACGGCGGCTATCTGACCAACTGGATCATCACGCAGACGGACCGCTTCGCGGCTGCGGTCGCCGGTGCGGGCATCTCGAACTGGGTGAGCGACTACGCCGTCGCGGATATCCCGCGCACCAAGGAGACGGAGTTCTACGGCACGCCGTGGGAGGAAGAGGGTCTGGCCAACCTGCTCGCCGCTTCACCCATCGTGCACGCGGAAGGCGTGTCCACGCCGACGCTCTTCGTGCACGGCGAATCCGACCACCGCGTTCCGATCGAGGAAGCCGAGCAGATGTACGTCGCGCTTCGCAAGCAGAAGGTTCCCGCGCGCATGGTTCGCTACCCGGATTCGTATCACGGCGGCTGGACCCCGTGGCGCTACCTGCACCGACTGTGGTCGACCATGGAGTGGTGGGACGAGTGGCTCGCGGAGAAGCCCATTTCGTGACGGACCGCGCCTCGGCGCCCCAGTTCGCCGTCGTGCTCGTGCTCGTCGCGCTCGGCCACCTGTCGCTGATTCCGAACGTCGCCGATCTCGACGGCTTCTACCACGTGGGCCATGCGCTCGCGTACCTGCAGGGATCACCCCTGGACACTTCCCTTCCGTGGGCCACCCGGTCGGTCATCGGGGACCTCGGCGGCGATCTCTGGTGGGGCTTTCACGCACTCCTGATCCCGTTCGTAGCGCCCGGCAGCGTGCCCCTCGCCATGCTGGCGGCCGCCGTCACGCTCACCGCCGCACTCGGCCTGAGCGTGATGCGGATCCTGCACCGCCACGGAGTTGCACACGCCGGATGGTGGGCGGCGCTCTCGCTCGTCGCGGTGCCGAACATCTTCTTCCGATTCCTGATGGTGCGGCCGCACGTGATCTCCCTCGCCGCATCGCTCGCGCTCCTCTCGGTGCTCGTACGGGGACGCTGGTGGCACGTGCTGGCCTTCTCGGCGCTGATCTCGTGGGTGCACCTCAGCCTCTTCTGGGTCGCTCCGGTCGTGGTGATCGCCTATGCGGTGGCGCGGATTCCAGTCACCGTGGCCCTCGGGCGCGACACACCCGACACCGGCGTGGCAGTCCGGCAGGCGCTGCCCGCGGCCTTCATGGGCGTCGCGCTCGGCTGGCTTCTGCGGCCCGACCCCCAGGCTGCCGCCGCACTCCTGAACATCCAGCTGCTCCAGCTCTTCGCGCAGAAGGCCGCGGGGCAGCCGCTGACCTTCGCCGCCGAGCTCACCCCGGTCGGATTCGCGGAGCTGGTTCG
>JAURER010000020.1 GCA_030827315.1 Gemmatimonadota bacterium
GAGCGCCAGCATGATGCGTGAGAGCTCGCCTCCGCTCGCGATCTTCGCCAGCGGCATCGGATCGAATCCCCGGTTCGGCGCCACGAGGAAGGTGACGCTCTCCGCACCACCCGCCGACACGGCGTCGTGCGAGGAGAGCCGCACTTCGAAGCGGGCGCCGACGAGTCCGAGCTCGGGGAGCACCGGCTCCATGGCGGCGGCGAGGCGGGACGCGGCGGCGGCACGAGCCGCACTCAGCTCCGCGGCCGCAGCCGCGAGCTCCTCCTGAGCAGTGCGCAGCTCCCCGCGAATGCGGTCGAGGTCATGGTCTGCGTCGTCGAGGTCGGCGAGCTCGGAACGAACCCGCTGCGCCGTCGCCAACACGTCGGCCAGCTCGGGGCCGTACTTGCGCTTGAGGCGGACGATCCGGTCGAGGCGCGTGCGCACCTCCTCCAGACGCTCCGGGTCGTGATCGACGGACGTCGCGTAGTCGCCCATGCGGCGTCCGACGTCGGTGACGAGATGCGCCGCCTCTACGAGTTGCTCGAGGAGCAGGCGCAGCTCGGGATCGAAGCCCGAGAGGCGCTCGAGCGTGCGCCGGGCATCGGCGAGGAGGTCGGCAGCCGACCCCTCGCCTTCGTATAGACGCTCGTGCACGGCTGCAGCGCCCTGCTGGAGCTCCTCGGAGTTCTCGTGCCTCCCGGCCTCCGCCTCGAGCTGGTCGTCCTCGCCCGGTCCGAGCTGCGCCTCGTCGATCTCCGAGAGCTGGAAGCGCAGAAAGTCGGCCCGGCTCTCGACATCGCGGCGCCGTTCCTCGCGCTGCTCCAGCTCGGCACGCAGGGCCTGGACCCGCGCGTACCCATCGGCCACCGCACCGGCCGCCCCCTCGCTGCCACCGTAGGCGTCCAGGACGGCGCGCTGGTCACGGGACCGGAGCAGCGTCTGGTGCTCGTGCTGCCCGTGCAGGTCGACGAGCGCCGAGCCGAGCGCGCCGACCACGCCCGCCGTCGCGGGAGACCCGCACACCCAGGCTCGGTTACGACCCTCCGCGGCGACCTCGCGCCGCAGGATGAGCAGGTCATCGTCGATGCGGAATCCGTGCTCGTCGGCCAGCTTCCGTACCGAGGGCACATCGTGGACGTCGAAGACCGCCTCGACCGTCGCACGCTCGGCCCCGGCCCGCACCACGTCCGACGACGCGCGCTCCCCGAGCAGGAGAGAGAGCGCGCCGACGATGATCGACTTGCCCGCGCCCGTCTCGCCCGTGAGGGCGTTGAGCCCGGGGCCGAGCTCGAGCGTGAGATCTTCGACGACGGCGTAGTCGCGGATGCGGAGTTCGACGAGCATGGCGGCGAAGGTACGGCCCGGGACCGGGACCGTTCAATGGGCGAACGCGCCCTACGCCCGTTCGGGCGGACGGACCGCCCAGTTCAGCTTACGCCGCATGGTGTGGAAGAACGTCTGCCCCGGCATGCGCACGAGCGACATCGGAGCAGTGTCGCGCTGCACTACGACGCGGTCTCCCGGGGCCATCTGGTGCACGACCTGCCCGTCGACCGTGACGTGATGGTCCGCGTCGGGATCGAGCGAGGCCACGGCCACGGTCCTGTGCGACGGCACCACCAGCGGTCGCACGGCGAGCGAGTGCGGGCAGACCGGCGTGATCACGAGTGCTTCGACTTCCGGCACGATGATCGGGCCGCCCGCCGACATCGAATAGGCGGTGGATCCTGTGGGAGTGGAAACGATGACCCCGTCGGCGCCGAAGCTGCCCACGTCCTCGAGATGCTCCCCCTCGCCGATCGAGAGCGTGAGCGGCGTCACGCGTGCCGCGCCTGTGGCGTGGACGACGATGTCGTTGAGCGCGAAGAAGTCCCGGTCGCTGAGGGGCGCATCGCCCGGGCGCGGCGCCACGTAATCGCCTTCGATCCGGGCCCTCAGGCGGAAGCGCCGCTCGAGCATCGCCTCACCGCGCACGATGGTGTCGAGACCCTCCTCGAGCTCGGAGTCCGGAATCGCGGTGAGGAAGCCGAGTCGGCCGAGATTGACGCCCAGGACCGGGATATCCGTGCCGACGGCGAGCCGGCTCGCGCGGAGGAAGGTTCCGTCCCCCCCGAGCGCCACCACGAGGTCCACGGGTCGATCGAGGAAGTCGAGCGACGACTCCGGCCCCCGGCCGGCCTTGGGTTCGATGTCGACCTCGACACCGTTCCGTGTCGCCCAGGCGCGCAGCCGGTCGAGGATCGCCAGGATCTCCGGCGTGTGCTCGCGATACACCACGCCGAGCCGGCGCACGGAGCGATCGAACCGGGACGGGCCGGAGCCGGTCACGCCGTCTCGACTCCCACCACCCGGCCGACGCGGGAACGCACATGCCCGGCGATTCCCGCGGCGTCGAGTCCGAGCCCCGCAAGCAGCTCGTCGCGGCCACCGTGCTCGATGAACTGGTCCGGAATGCCCAGCGTGGAAATGGCGGGGGCGCGTTCGAGGTCGAGCCCGGCGATCTCGCGCGCCATGTAGGCGCCGAAGCCGTTCGGGATCTGGCCCTCCTCGATCGTCACCACCAGCGGATGGCTGCGAACCATCTCCTCGAACACCGCTCGGTCGTAGGGCTTCAGGAAGCGACAGTTGACCACCGTGCAGTGGACGCCCTCGGCGTCGAGCTCATGGGCCGCCGCGAGGGCCGGGAGAACCATGGTGCCCGTGGCGAGCAGGACGCAGTCGCCTCCGTTGCGCAGAACCTCCCAGCTGTGCGGCGCGATGTCGGGGATCTCGCCGAGAGGAGGCACTTCGGCCGGCACGGCGGCCCGGGGCCAGCGGACGCTCCAGGGCCCGTCCATAGCCTGCGTCCCGAGCCGGAGCAGGGCGAGCATCTCGGCGCCGTCCTTCGGCGCCGTCACCGTCATCCCGGGAATCGAGAGCATGTAGGCGATGTCGAGCACGCCGTGGTGCGTCGGTCCGTCCTCCCCGGCGATCCCGGCCCGGTCCATCCCGAATACCACAGACAGGTCCTGGAGGGCGACGTCGTGGACGATGTTGTCGAAGGCGCGCTGGAGGAACGTCGAATAGATGGCCACGACCGGCTTCACGCCCTGCGTCGCGAGCCCGGCGGCGAAGGTCACGCCGTGTCCCTCCGCGATCCCCACGTCGAAGTACCGGCTCGGGTGCGCCTTCGCGAACATGTCGGTGGACGTTCCGTCCGGCATCGCGGCGGTGATGGTGACGACCTTCGGATCCGCGTCTGCGAGCTCGATGAGCCCCTTGCCGAAGACGTTCTGGTAGCGCGGCAGACCGCCCGACTTCTTCGACGTGCCCTTGCCGGTCACCTTGTCGAAGGGACCGGCGGCGTGCCACGTCCACGGGTCGTCCTCGGCCTGCGCGAACCCCCTCCCCTTCTGCGTGAGGGCGTGCACGAGGATGGGACCCTTCATCTTCCTGACCCGCCGGAAGGTCTCGACCAGGGCCTCGACGTCGTGACCGTCCACCGGCCCCACGTAGCGGAAGCCGAGCTCCTCGAAGATGAGTCCGGGGGTGAGCAGGTGCTTGAGGCTCTCCTCCATGCGGCCCGCGAGCTCCTCCATCACGTCGCCCACCGCCGTCGGCGTACGGTGCAGGACTTCCTTCACCAGCCCGCGTACCTTGTTGTAGGCGGGGTTGGTGATCATGCCGGTGAGGTACTTGTTCATGGCGCCCACCGCAGGCGCGATCGACATGTCGTTGTCATTGAGCACGACGATGAAGTCGCGCCCACTGTGGCCCGCGTTGTTCAGCGCCTCGTAAGCGAGCCCACACCCCATCGCCCCGTCGCCGATGATGGCCACGACGTCGAAGTCCTCGCCGTTCAGATCGCGCCCGACGGCCATCCCCCAGGCAGCCGAGATCGACGTCGAGGCGTGGCCCGCCCCGAACGCGTCGTACTCCGATTCGTCCCGGCGGCAGAACGGCGCCAACCCGCCCCGCGTGCGGATGCTCGGGAGCCGGTCATTGCGACCGGTGAGGATCTTGTGGATGTACGCCTGGTGCCCGGTGTCCCAGACGAGCTGGTCCGTCGGGGTATCGAAGGCGTAGTGCAGCGCCACCGTGAGCTCGGCGACGCCGAGGCTCGCACCGAAGTGTCCTCCCTTCTGGGATACCACGTCGATGTGCCGTTCCCGCACTGCCTGGACGACCCTGGAGAGGTCCTCCTTGTTCAGCCTGCGCAGGTCCGACGGATATCTGATCTGATCCAGCAGCGACACCAGGATCGCTCCTTGGTTCTCGTTTTACGACGCGGGGACCCGAGGTCCCACGCGGACAGCCAAAGATAGGTGCAGGGACCGTGCCGCACAGGGCAGCGAGGTCCACTGCTCGCGGTCCTACCCCGCCACCGTGAAAGATTTCCGCGGAGCCGCCCTACTTCTGCCTCTCGACCACGTACCGCGCGAGCGCCGCCAGCGCCGGGGCGTCCAGCGCCGCTTCGTCCAGCGCGGCCAGCGCCTCGTCCACCACCGACGTCGCACGTCTGCGCGCCTCGTCGAGTCCGTGAAGGGACACGTACGTCGACTTGTCGAGCTCGGCGTCGCTCGGGTTCTTGCCCAGCTCCGCGGCCGACGCCGTCGCGTCGAGAATGTCGTCGGCGATCTGGAAGGCGAGGCCGATGCAGCGTCCGTACCGCTCCAGAGCTTCGCGCACCCGGGGTTCGGCGCCGGCGGCGATGGCGCCCATCACCAGCGCCGCGGCCAGCAGCGCGCCCGTCTTGCGTCGATGCAGCCCGTCGAGCTCGTCCGGGCCCAGCACCCGCCCTTCGCCGAGGAGATCGAGCCACTGCCCGCCGACCATCCCACCGGCACCACTCGCCTCCATGAGGGCCTTCGCCACGGCGCGGCTCCGCTCGGGTGGACAGCCGAGGGCGTTGCACGCCTCGAGCGCCTGCAGGGCGGCGCCCGGGATGAGCACGGCGGCCGCCCGCATGGTGACGTCTTCGCCGTGCACCCGGTGTGTCGTGGGACTCCCCCGACGCAGCGCCGCGTCGTCCATGCACGGCAGATCGTCGTGCATGAGCGAATAGGCGTGGATCATCTCCAGCGACCCAGCCAGGTCGTAGGCGGCGTCCGTCCGCTCGCCACCGCACGCGGACCAGGCCGACACGCACAGGATTGGGCGCAGCCGCTTTCCCCCCGTCATCACCCCGTGCCGGATCGCGTCGGCCACTTCGTGGTCCGGGGCGAGGCGCGCGTGGAGACGGTTGACGGCGCGGGCGAGGGCGGACTCGACCCGCGCGCCCTCTTCGGCGAGGTACGCGGAAAGACCGAGGAAGCGGTCCCCGCTCAAGTCTCGTCCCCACCCAGCGCGCGCGTCTCCCCCGATGCGAGGAGCTCCTCGACGCGCAACTCCGTCTCGGAGAGCACCTTTTCGGCCTCCCGGACGTGCGCGACCCCTTCCTCGAAGAGCTTCAGCGCTTCCTCGAGGGCCACCTCGTCGGACTCCATGCGGGCCAGGATCTCCTCCAGCCTCGCGAGCCGTCCTTCGAGCGTGGTGCCCTTCGTCGCTTCGTCAGTCATCGTCGTGCCTTCCGGCGTCCAGGGTTTCGGTTTCGATCGTCTGGGCCTCGACCGTACCGTCCTCGACCCGCAGGCGGAAGCGCCGCCCGGGCTCGAAGTCGGCGACGGACCTCAGAACGGAGCCGTCCTCGGCGCGGGCCACCGCGTACCCGCGGCCGAGCGTCGAGAGGGGGGAGAGCGCCTCGAGGCGCCCGGTGAGCGCCTGCGCCCGCGCGCGCCGGGCCGCGACCAGCGTCGCCATCCGACGCTCGAGGCGGACCGCCCCCATGTCGAGGGTCTGCCGCGCCGGCGCCAGGCGACGCTCGATGCTCCGTGCCAGACGGGACAGGCGCTCCCTCACCTCCACCCGCGGCCGCGCGGCGGTGCGCCGCAGCGCCCTGCCCAGCCGCTCCGGGGCCCGGGCGAGGAGTCCGAGCAGCACGACCGCGTCGGGAACGACGGCCTCGGCGGCGGCCGACGGCGTGGGCGACCGCACGTCCGCCACCAGGTCGGAGATGGTGACGTCCACCTCGTGGCCCACGGCCGACACCACCGGAACCGGGGAGGCGGCGATGGCACGCGCCACCGATTCTTCGTTGAACGCCCACAGATCCTCGATGGAGCCCCCGCCGCGCCCGACGATCATCACGTCGGGGAGACCCGACGCGGCCAGCCGCTCGATCGCGGCGGCGATCTCCGCTGCGGCGCCGTCGCCCTGCACCCGCGCGCCGGCCAGCACCACGCGGGCCCAGGGGGCGCGCCGAGCCAGCACGGACCGGATGTCGTGCAGCGCGGCCCCCGTGGGCGACGTCACGACCCCGATGCACCCCGGGTAGCGCGGCAGCGGGCGCTTGCGGGCCGGGTCGAGAAGCCCTTCCACTTCGAGTCGCGCCTTGAGCTTCTCGAACGCCTTGCGCCAAAGACCGTCTCCGCCCTCGACCTCGAGCCTGCGGACGGTGAACTGCATGTCGCCACGCGCCTCGTACAGGGTCAGCGTCCCATGGACCCGCACGGTGGTGCCCTCGTCCGGGTCGATCGGGAGTCGGGCGGCCTCCCGGGCCCACATGACGGCACGGAGTTGGGCGCGCTCATCCTTGAGCGTGAAGTAGCAGTGGCCCGCGCGCGACCGGGTCCAGTTGCCGATCTCGCCGCCGACCCACAGAGGCTCGACACTGCTCTCCAGCAGGCCCCGCACCGCCTTGTTGACTTGCTGGACGGACCAGACCTTGGGCTCGCGCAGAGCCGACCCGGAGGCGAGGCCCTCCTCGACGTCGGAGGAATCCGCCTCGACATCCCTACCGGGCTCCGTGTCCGGGTCCCCGCCGTCGTCGAAGAGGTCCAGGCTCAGGTCGTCGGCCACGGCTCTCTCACCCTTCGCTCGGCCGGTTCGCGCGCGCCGTTGGCCGCGGCGCTCAGCCCGCGCGGTCCGAGGCGATCTCCGCGGAACGGACCGTGTTGGCGAGGAGCATGGTGATGGTCATCGGGCCGACCCCGCCGGGCACCGGCGAGATCGCCGCGGCCTTGTCCTTCACCTCGTCGAAGAGCACGTCGCCGCAGACGCGGTAGCCCCGTTCGCGGGTCGGGTCGTCGACCCGGTTCGTGCCGACGTCGATCACGACCGTGCCCTCGGAGACCATGTCGCCCGTGATCATCTCCGGGCGGCCCATGGCCACGATAAGGATGTCGGCGGAGCGCGTCACGGCGCCGAGGTCGGCTGTCCGTGAGTGCGCGACGGTGACCGTCGCGTCCCCACCCCGCCCCTTGCGCATGAGCAGCGCCGCCATCGGCTTGCCCACGATGTTCGAACGGCCCACCACGACGGCGTGCTTCCCCGCCGGGTCGTGGCCCGAGCGCACGAGCATCTCGATGACGCCCGCCGGCGTGCAGGGGGCGAAGCACTCGCCCGAGCCGGTCTGGAGCCGGCCGACGCTCACCGGGTGGAAGCCGTCTACGTCCTTCATCGGGTCGATGGCCTCGATGACCTTCGCCTCGTCGATGTGCCCGGGCAGCGGCAGCTGGACCAGGATCCCGTGGATCGCCGGGTCCGCGTTGAGCCCGTCGATGACGCCGAGCAGCTCGTCCTCGGGCGTCTCCGCCGGCAGCGAGATCTGCCGAGAGTGGATGCCGAGCTCCTTGGCCGCCTTGTTCTTCATTCCGACGTACATCTCGGACGCGGGGTCCGCGCCCACCAGGACCACGGCCAGACCCGGGACGACACCCGTCCCGGCCTTGAGTGTGGCGACCTGCTCCTTGAGTTCGGCTCGGATCTCTTCGGAGATCTCCTTGCCGGAGATGATCTGGGTCATCGGTGCGTTGGCTGGAATGTTCGTCTCGTGCGAAACCGGCAATCTAACAGGCTCGCCCGTCGCGCCTACCGCCGCGACGGGCGCTCCGGACCTACCGCGCGAAGTCCACCGCCCGGGTCTCGCGGACCACCACGACCTTGATCTGGCCCGGGTACTGCAACTCGCTCTCGATGCGCCGGGCCACGTTCTCCGAAATCTGCGCCATCTCGCCGTCGCCCACCTTCTCGGGCTCCACCATGACGCGCAGCTCGCGGCCGGCCTGGATCGCGAAGCAGCGCGCCACGCCCGGCTGCTCCATGGCGAGCTCCTCGAGCTTTTCGAGGCGCTTCACGTACCCTTCGAACATCTCGCGACGTGCACCCGGGCGCGAGCCGCTGATGGCGTCGGCCGCGGTGACCAGGAACGTCTCGGCGAAGAAGTGGGGCTCCTCGTCGTGGTGCGCCTTGATGGCGTTGAGCACGAGCGGTGTCTCCCCGTGCTTCTTGCACAGGCGGTAGCCGAGCTCGACGTGGGTGCCCTCGTGCTCGTGGGTCATCCCCTTGCCGACGTCGTGCAGGATGGCCGCGCGCTTGGTGCCCTGGACGTCGAGCTTCATCTCGGCGGCCATCGAGCCTGCGAGCAGGGCGACCTCGCGCGCGTGCTGGAGCTGGTTCTGACCATAAGAGGTTCGGAAGCGCAGCCGACCGAGCGTCTTCACGATCTCGGCATGCACGTTGTGGATGCCGAGCTCGTAGAGGACCTCCTCGGCCGCCTCGACCATCGACCGCTCCACCTCCGCCGCGGCCTTCTCGACGGTCTCCTCGATCCGCCCGGGGTGGATCCGACCGTCCTCGACGAGCCGTTCGAGAGCGATGCGCGCCACTTCGCGCCGCACCGGATCGAAGGCGGACAGCACCACGGCCTCCGGGGTGTCGTCGATGATGACGTCGACGCCGGTCACCTGCTCGAAGGAGCGGATGTTGCGCCCCTCCCGGCCGATGATGCGGCCCTTCATCTCTTCGGACGGAAGCTGGACCACGGAGACGGTGGTTTCCGCGGTCAGGTCCGCGGCCATGCGCTGGATCGCGAGCGCCGTGATCTTGCGGGCCTCGCGGTCGGCTTCGCGCTGGGCCTGTTCCTTGATCTCGCGAAGCGAGTTCGCGGCTTCGGCTCTCGCCCGGTCCTCGAGCGCCGAGACGAGCTCACGCTTCGCCTCCTCCTGGCTCATGCCGGCCAGCTGCTCCAGACGACGACGCGCCTCATCGCCGCGCCGCTGGACCTCGGCGGCCTGGCGCTCGGATTCCTGCTCGCGTCCGGCAACCGTCTCGCTGCGGGAGTCGAGCTCCTCCTCCCGCACGTTGAGTCGATCGAACTGCCGGTCGAGGGCGTCCGAGCGTTCTTCGGCTCGCCGCTCGGCCCGCTCGATCTCCTCCCTGCGGCGATCCTCTTCCTTTTCCCACGCTTCGCGGAGTCGGAACCCCTCCTCCCTGCCCGCGAGCTCGCCGGCCTTGCGGGCGTTCTCCGCCTCGCCCCGGGCGCGCTCGAGAATACGGGAGGCCTCGTCCTGTGCCCTGCTCTTTTCCAGCTCCTGTCGTGCCCTTTCACGACTCCGCGTGATCGCGAAGCCGATCAGCGCACCCAGAACGAGTCCGACCGCCGCCGCCAACAGTACCGGCGGGGTGATCATGTATCGATACTCCGAAATCGGCCGCCGAACGGCCGAAGGTGAGCGTAACGAGGTGCGCTCCGACCCCGAAGGGGCCCGCGGGCGTCACCCCCCTGCAACCTCCTGAGGATAGGTCGCGGGGGAAGCGGGGCGCAACCGGGCCCCTACCCTCAGCCCTGCGTCGAGCGCTCCAGCTGCTCCGCGAGACGGTCGACGCGTGCCGCGAGCTGCGCCCTGACGCGCACGAGCTCCTCCTGCGCCTGGAAGTAGTCGTCGGCGATGGAGAGCGCGGCCAGAATCGCGGCCTTGTGCCCTTCGATGAGGCCCGCCTGCGTCCGGATCTGATGGATCCGATCGTCGACGCGCTCAGCGCACCGGCGCGTGTAATCCGGCTCGGCCGCCGCACGAATCGTGTGTTCCTCGCCGGCGATGCGCACGGTCACGGAGGTCTTGTCCGGGGTCATCCCTGGTTCTCCAGAAAGCGGATGCGCGCGATCATGCGGTCGACGCCGTCGCGGCCGCGCTCGAGGCGCGCCCGCAGATCGGCGTTCTCCTCCTCGAGGGTGCGGATCCGGGTCATGATGCGGCCTGCCTCGGCCTCGTCCCCCGTGAACCGCTTCACCGCCTCTGTGAGCTCGGCCACCCGTGCTTCGGCAGCCTCGGCGCGCACCGTCAGTCGGCCGCGCTGCTCGACCATCCGCGCGATGGCGCCCTCCAGGCGCGAGAACGCGGCCTGTTCGGCCACGGCGCCGCTATCCTCGGGCTTTGACACCGAAATCCTCCTCGAGGCGTTTCAGGACCATGCCGACGTTGCGGTCGACTTCCTTGTCCTTCAGGGTCCGCTCCGGCGCGCGGAAGCGCAAGCGAAACGCTACCGACCGCGTGCCCTCGGCGAGCCCCTCTCCCGTGTAGACGTCGAACAGGTCCACGGACTCCAGCTCCGACCCGCCCGCGGACCGAATGGCCTCGGTGACGGCGGCCGCCGTGACGCCCTCGGGAAGAAGCAGCGCCAGATCCCGCTCCGACGACGGATACTGCGGGAGCGGGCGGTGCGTGACCGGCACCCGGGGGGCCGGCTCGGCGGGAAGCGTCACCTCGATCGCCCACACGTCTCCAGCCCACGGTGGCAGGTCCAGGGCGCCGTCCGCCACCCGCCCGGCGCGGCCCACCGCGACGCCCCCTTCGATCACCCCCTCGAAGCTCATGGCCACGTCGAGCCGGTCGAGGTCCGTCCCGCCCGCGCGTAGCTCCACGGGCCCTCCCCAGGCGCGCCGAAGGACGTCTTCGAAGAGCGCCTTGACGTCCCATACCCCGAACGGCTCCGCCGGGCGGGACCAGTGTGCCGGCTCACGGTCCCCGGCGAGGATCGCGCACAGGTGCGTCTCCTCGTGCGGCGGCTCGCCCGGTCCGGCCCTGCGGAACGATGTCCCGATCTCGAAGAGCCGCACGTCGCGGTTGCCGTGCGCCATGTTGTGCTCGAGTCGCCGAAGGAGCGAAGGCAGGATCCACCGCCGCATCACGGGGTGCGCCGTGCTCACGGGGTTCGATACCTCGACGTCCCCCTGGTCGGCCGGCGCGAACGCAGGCGTCTGCGCCTCGAAGAGCCCCCGCCCCGCCAGCGTGGCCCGGAGCTCGTCCTCGAGCTGGAAGAGCGGGTGGTCGGGCACGGTGCCCGGCCGGCCCGGGCCGAGCTTCGACGGGAACCGGTCGAAGCCGTGCGTCCTTGCCACCTCCTCGATCAGGTCGACCTCGCGGGTCACGTCGTAGCTGCGGAAGCCGGGCACGCGCACCCGGAGGACGCCGTCCTTTTCCCCTTCCACCGTGAAGCCGAGGGGAGCCAGGAGCTCGCGAACGTACTCGCTCTCGAAGGGGATCCCCAGGAGGTGCTCGATGCGCGAGAGCCGCAGCTCGACGACGGCAGGGCGGAAGGGCACGGGACAGCAGTCGAGGATCGGGCCGTCCAGCCTCCCGCCCGCGATGGCCAGGATGAGCGCCGCCGCGCGCTCGACGGCGGTGCGCATCCCCTCGGGGTCCACGCCCCGCTCGAAGCGGTACGACGCGTCCGTGGACATGATCAGCGCCCGGCGCGTGGCGCGGATCGACTTGGGGTCGAACAGCGCGCACTCCAGGAGCACGTCGACGGTGTCGTCGCCAACCTCCGAATGCAGCCCGCCCATGACGCCGGCGATGGCCACCGGCCGCACGGCATCGCAGATCATGAGCATGTCCGGCGTGATCGCCCGCTCTTCGTCGTCGAGCGTCATGAACGACGTTTCCGACTCCGCGGCACGGCGCACCACGACTGTGGCGTCGGTGAGCCTGGACAGGTCGAACGCGTGCAGCGGCTGGCCCAGCTCGAGCATCACGTAATTGGTGGCGTCCACCACGTTGTTGATCGGCCGCGATCCCGCCCCGCGCAGCCGCTCCTGCAGCCAGGCAGGTGAGGGCCCGATCTTCACGCCCCGCAGGACCGCGCCGAGATACCGCGAGCACAGGTCCGGGTCGTCGATGCGGATCGAGACGCCCGCGCTCGACACCCGCTCCTCGTGCTCCACGTACCGGGCCGCGAGCGGCACGGCGCCCGGGATTTCCGCGAGCCTCACGCTCCCCTCGCCCAGGGGCGCCGCTTCCCGCGCGATCCCGACGTGAGACAGCAGGTCGCCGCGGTTCACGGTGATCTCGACGTCGAGCGTCCAATCGTCGAGGCCGAGGGCCGCGACGAAGGGCTCGCCCGGCGTGAAGGCGCCGTGCAGCTCCATGAGGCCCGAGTGGTCCGCGCCGAGCCCCAGCTCCCTCGCGGAGCACAGCATGCCCTCCGACGTCTCACCACGGATCTTGGCCTTCTTGATCCGGAAGTCGCCGGGCAGGACGGAGTCGACCGGCGCGAACGGATACCAGGCGCCGCCGGTCACGTTCGGGGCTCCGCAGACCACATGCACCACGCCCGATCCCCCGTCGACCTCGCAGAGCGACAGCCGGTCTGCGTTCGGGTGCTGCACTGCGGTGATCACCCGGGCGATCACGACGTCGCCGAGCCCCTCGCCCGGAGACGAGATCTCCTCCACCGGGGCGCCGCGAAGCGCGAGGTGCTCGGCGATCTCCCGAGCGGTGCCCTTGAGCCCCGGGACCATCTCCCGCAGCCATCGGATCGAAACGTTCATGACGCGAACTGCCCCAGGAAGCGGACGTCGTTTTCGAAGAAGGTGCGAAGGTCGTCGACCCCGTGTTTGAGCATCGCGATGCGGCCCGGACCCATGCCGAAGGCCCACCCGGTGTAGCGCTCGGGATCGAGTCCGGCGTTGGCGATGACGTTGGGATCGACCATGCCGGCGCCCATGATCTCGAGCCAGTCGGTCTCCTCCTGGCGTCCGTCGGGGCGCGTGATCACCCGCTTGACGTCGACCTCGGCGCTGGGCTCGGTGAAGGGGAAGAACGACGGCCTGAAGCGCACGGTCGTGTCCGGACCCCAGTAGCGTCGAGCGAATTCCTCGAGGGTGGCCTTGAAATCGACGAACGACACGCCTTCGTCGATGACCAGCCCCTCGATCTGCATGAAGGCCGGCGTGTGCGTGGCGTCGTACGTGTCGCGCCGATACACCCACCCGGGCGCGAGCACCCGGATCGGAGGGGGGTACTTCTCCATGGTGCGCATCTGCACCGGCGACGTGTGACTGCGCAGGAGCACGGAGTCCACCAGGTACAGCGTGTCCTGCTCGTCGGCGGCCGGATGGTCCAGCGGGGTGTTCAGGGCCACAAAGTTGTACCACTCGGTGTCCGCCTCGGGCCCCCGGCTGCGCGAGAAGCCCAGCTCTCGGAAGATGTGCCAGATCTCGTCGACGGCCTGGGTGATCGGGTGCAGCCCCCCCTGCCAGGGCCGTCGCCCGGGCAGGGTCAGGTCCAGCGACCCGGCGGCGACACCACCGGCGAGCTCGGCCGCGCGCGCCTCCAACGCCTCCGAGACCGCGTTCTTGACCCGGTTCGCGTGCTGGCCCACGAGGGGGCGCTCCTCGGGCGAGAGACCTCCCAGGCCGCGCAGGATCGCCGAAATGCGACCCTCGCTGCGTCCCAGGAAGGTGATGCGCACGGACTCGAGCGCCGACGCCTCGGACGCCCGGGCGATGGCCGCCAGCGCCTCCGTTTCGAGGGATGCGAGCGCTTCGATCGGGTTTGTGTCGGTCATCTCAACGCGTTGCGATGCAGGAAGTTCAAGCGGATCGCCTCAGGAACGACCCGAAAGCTACAAGGGACGCATGTGCTTCACTACAGCCGGGGTCCTGGAACGTCGAGGGGGTCCCGCGGACCGTGCCGCGGGACCCCCATCGTCGCTCCTGGGCGGCCCCGGGGCCGGCCGCGGTCAGCTCGCCTTGGCGGCGAGGCTGTCCCTGGCCTGCGCGACGATCGCGCCGAACGCATCGGGATTCCGGACGGCGAGGTCGGCCATCGCCTTGCGATCGAGCTCGATGCCGGCGTGCTTGCACCCGTTGATGAACACGGAATACGACATGTCGTGCTCACGCACGGCCGCGTTGATGCGCGCGATCCAGAGGCGCCGGAAGTTGCGCTTCTTCTTCTTCCGGTCCCGGTACGCGTGCTCCCAGCCCTTCTCGACCGCGTCCTTCGCGGTCTTGTAGAGGTTCTTCCGGCCGCCGAAGTAACCCTTGGCGACCTTGAAGATCTTCTTCTTCCGATTGTTCCGCGCCACGGCGGAGGTTGAACGTGGCATTTCGTGGCCTCCTTACGCGCCGTAGGGGAGAATCTTGTCCAGACGACGCGAGTCGCCCCGGGCAGCCACCTCGGACTGACGAAGGCGACGCTTACGCTTGCGCGTCTTCTTTGTGAGGATGTGGCTCTTGTTGGCCCTCATCCGCTTCCACTTTCCGGAGCCGGTCTTCGAGACCCGCTTCGCCGCCCCACGATGGGACTTCATCTTCGGCATGGTACCGCTCTTCTCCGTGTTCCCCGTACGTCCCGGGGTGTGATTCTAGGCTTTCAGGGGGCCGACGATCATCGACATCACCCGCCCCTCCATGCTTGGCTGAGATTCGGCCTTTCCGAGCTCCTGGAGATCCTCCATCACGCGAGCCAGCACCTCGAGCCCGAGCTCCGGGTGGGTCACCTGACGACCTCGGAACATCATCGTCAGCTTGACCTTGTTCCCTTCCTCGAGGAACCGCTTCGCGTGACCCACCTTGAAGCTGTAATCGTGCGACTCGATTCCGGGCCGGAACTTGACCTCTTTGACCCTGATCGTGTGCTGCTTCTTCCGCGCTTCGCGACGTGCCCGCTCCGCCTCGTACTTGAACTTGCCGTAGTCCATCATCTTGACCACGGGCGGCCGGGCTTCCGCCGCTACTTCCACCAGGTCCATTCCGCGTGCCGCGGCCCGCTCGCGGGCCTCGTCGATCGAGACGATGCCGATCTGCTCGCCATCGTCCTGAATCAGCCGCACCGGGCTGATCCGGATCTGCTCGTTGACGCGGACTCTCTTGTCGCTGATCTCCCTGCCTCCGCTTGAGTCTTATCGAGGGCCCTGTCCGGCGCCCGTACCACCATGCAAAAAGCCCGAGACGAGTCCCGGGCCGCGACCGGGACGACGACCCCCGCATGAGCGAAGCCCGCCGACCCTTGCGACCCTCATGTCGGCTCCGGAGAGCCCTGAAGGTGGAACCGCCGGTCCGGGCGGCCCTCTTCCTGTAATGTCTTCACCGATCGCGGTGAGGCGGAAAGATGCCGGAGGATGCCCGGCAGGTCAACGGTTGCGGGGCTTTCCCCCTTCGACCCGCCGGTCAGTCGAGCGCGCGGGTCCGGATCTTCTCCGTCAGGACGTCGAGGAAGGCGCCGCGGCTCATCACCTCCTGCTTCCGCCCCGCCCCCCGTCGCCGCACGGCGACCGTGCCATCGCTGGCCTCGCGCTCCCCGACGATCGCCATATACGGGATCTTGAGGCTCTCCGCCTCGCGGATGCGGTAGTTCAGGGTCTCCCGCTCCTCCACGTGCACCCTCACCCCTGCGGCCGCGAGCCCCGCGGCGGCTTCGCGCGCACTCGTCTCCCACTGCTCGCTGATGGGCAGCACCCGGACCTGCTCCGGAGCCAGCCACGTCGGGAACGCCCCTGCGAAGTGCTCGATCAGGATGGCGATGAAGCGCTCGAACGATCCGCACACCGCGCGATGGATCACGACCGGTCGGTGAGGCGCGTTGTCCTGACCCACGTAGTTGAGGTCGAAGCGCTCCGGGGCGTTGTAGTCGAGCTGGATCGTGCCGAGCTGCCAGCTGCGCCCGATGGAGTCGGTGACGTGGAAGTCGATCTTGGGGCCGTAAAAGGCCCCGTCGCCGGGCTCGACTTCGTAGGGCCGGCCGGTGGCCTCCAGCGCCTCCCGCAACGCCGCCTCCGCGTGATCCCACTGCGCGTCGCTGCCGATGCGCTGCTCGGGCCTGGTCGCGAACTTGATGGACGACTCGAGACCGAAGGCCTCGTAGTGGCCGAGGATGAAGTCCGTCAGGAACCGGACCTCCTGGGCGATCTGGTCTTCCCGCAGATACACGTGGCAGTCGTCCTGCGCGAACTGGCGCACCCTCGTGAGGCCGGACAGCGCACCCGAGAGCTCGTTGCGGTGCAGCACGTCGAGCGTCGCGTATCGGATGGGGAGCTCGCGGTACGAGTGCGTCTGCGACGCGTAGTAGATGTGGTGCGAGGGGCAGTTCATCGGCTTGAGCGACATGTCGTGCTCCCCCGATTCGGCGTCGAGCACGAGGAACATGTTCTCGCGGTACTTCCCCCAGTGCCCGGACTGCTCCCACAGCTCCTTGGTGTACAGCAGGGGGGTCTTCACCTCAAGGAAGCTCTCCGCCTGCCGCTCGCGCACGAACCGCTCGAGGGTGTTGTACATGGCCGTGCCCCTCGGTGTCCAGAACGCGGCACCCGGCGACACCGGGTGGAACTGGAAGAGGTCGAGCTCGCGGCCGAGACGGCGATGGTCCCGCCGTCGGGCCTCCTCGAGGCGGTGGAGGTGCGTGTCCAGGTCGTCTTTGCGATGGAAGGCCGTTCCGTAGATGCGCTGAAGCATCTGCCGCTTCTCGTCGCCCCTCCAGTACGCTCCCGCGCCCGACAGGAGCTTGAAGTGCTTCAGGTGCCCCGTACTCGGCACGTGCGGACCCCTGCACAGGTCGAGGAAGGGCCCGTTCTGGTAGACGGTGATCACCTCGGCGTCGTCGAATTCCTCGAGACGCTCGAGTTTGAGCGGGTCGTCGGCGAAGAGCTTTCGGGCCTCGGCCTTGTCTACGCGGCGGCGCTCGAACGGCTGATCGGCCTCGACCACCTCCGTCATCTTCTGCTCGAAGGCCGCGAGGTCGTCGGGCGTGAACGGCGCGTCCACGTCGAAGTCGTAGTAAAAGCCCTCGTCGATGGCGGGCCCAAACCCGATCCCCGCACCCGGGCGCAGCTCGCGCACCGCGGTGGCGAGGATATGCGCGGCGGAGTGCCGGAGCACGGGGAGCGACTCGGGATCGCGGGCCGTGAGGATGCGGATCGCCGTGTCGTGCTCGATCGGCTCACCCAGCCCGACCGTCCGGCCGTCGATGACGGCCGCGAGAGCGGCCTTGGCCAACCCCGGCCCGATGCTCGCCGCAACGTCTCCCGGCGTCGAGCCCGCCGGCAGGGTGAGCACGGTGCCGTCGGGAAGCGTGATCTGGATCGCGTCGCTGGCCATCGTCGTCATCTGGTGACGGGCCTGCACCCGACAGGGAAAGACCCGGAAAAAGGGAGGCGCGGCATCGCGCCAGGGCACACCCGCTCCCGTCAACGGTGTGCGGGCGCCCAACGATGGCGGAGGGCGATGCGGGGGTCAACCGAGCGGCGTGTGGCCTCGGGCCCGCTCGCGTGCCTGGTTCGCCGCCCGCCCCCGGGACGCCCTCACCCTCTTCGGAACACCAGGTACCCCCCGAACGGGAAGAGGACGATCCACCCCATGACCAGCCCGTCCCGCACGCGCCCCTCCGGCGCGAAGCCGGCCACGCAGAGCAGCACTACGAAGGCCAAGGCGAAGTAGAGGATCAGCGGTTTCAGGCGTGCCGCCGACACGAAGCGACTCCGGGTCACGCTCACCCTCCCCGGCGCGGCGCGGGCACGGGATCGCCGAGGTCCGGCATCGCGGCCGCCGTCCACACCTCGGACATGAGCGCCGCCACGCGGCCCGTCCGGAGCGCGTTGATGCGCTCGACGATCGCGGGGACGCGCGCCCACGACCGCTCCAGATCGAAGAGCTGATCAGCGGTCGGCGGGGCCGTCACGCTTTCGATAGCACGCCACACGCCGGCGCCTCCCGAAGCGGCGTCGAGCTCCTCCCCCAACTCCGACAGAGCCCCGCGGAGCGACGCGATCTCGGCGGTCACCGACTCGCTCGCGCGCCCGCCCAGACGCCGCTCCGCGTCGTCGATGCGGTCGCGCATGCGCTCCAGGGCTTCCTCGGCCGCGTCCACGGGGCCCGACAGCCTGTACGATTCCAGCATGGCGAGGTGGCGCGCCATCAGGGGGCGCCGCTCCATCTCCACGCGGGGGTCGAGGCGGACCTGCACCTCGGTCTGCACGATGTCGTCGCCCGTCGAGAGCTCCACCAGGTACGTGCCGGGCAGGACCCTGGGGCCCTCGCCCATCGGCTCGCCGGCCGCGTCGCTCTCGACGAGCCGGAGGTTCCACACCACCTCGTTGAACCCGGCCGCGCCGGGTGCATCGAGGGTCCGGAGCGTATTGCCCCCCGGGTCCGCGATGCGGAGCTCGACGTCCTCCGCGTCGGCTCCGAGCCAGAAGCGGATGGTTGCGCCGGCGGGCGGGTTCTCCGCGGCGTAGATGCCGGGCGTCCACCCCTGCGGCCGGTGCTCGTTGTATGAAGTGGCCCGCCGCACGGGAAAGAGAAACGCCGTCGAGCCCACGACGCCGGGGTCGAAGCGAGCGAGCGGCGTCACGTCGTCCAGGATCCAGATGCCCCGACCGTGCGTCCCGAGGACGAGGTCCTTGTCCCGGGGGTGGATCTCGATGTCGTCTACGGGGACCGTGGGCAGGTTCGCGCGCATGGCGACCCAGTTCTCGCCGGCGTCCGCCGACACGTAGAGGCCAACCTCGTTGCCCAGAAAGAGTAGATCCGGGTTGTCGGGGTGCTCGGCGAGCGCGTTCACGGAGGTGCGCGGGAGCCCGCGGATCACGGGGCGCCACGCCTGACCGAAGTCGTCACTGACGAGGACGTACGGGGCGAAGTCGTCGGACCGGTGCCCGTCGAAGGCCGCGTAGACCCGGCCCGCCGAGGCGGCCGAGGCCACGATCCGGGTCACGTAGGTGAAGCGCGGCACCCCTCCGATCCGCCCGGTGACGTCGACCCATGTGGCCCCGCCGTCACGAGTCACGTGGACCCGCCCGTCGTCCGAGCCGGTGTAGAGCACCGCGGCGTCGAGCGGGGATTCGGCGATGGCCGTCAGGTTGCCGTACGACGACTGGCCGTCGTTACGCGACATCTGCGCCGCCCCGCCAGGAA
Organism: Gemmatimonadota bacterium; assembly: GCA_030827315.1. GTDB lineage: Bacteria > Gemmatimonadota > Gemmatimonadetes > Longimicrobiales > Gaopeijiaceae > UBA2589. The sequence continues at coordinate 18,974 of JAURER010000020.1, forward strand.
CCCCCATGATCTCGAGGGTGTCCCGGTCCACCGCCCACGTCAGGTCACCGCTCACGGCCTCGAACGTCTGGCCGAGGTCCGTCGAGCGGAAGAGCACGTTGGAGCCGGCGTAGACGGTGTTCTCGTCGTGGCCCGAAAGGAGCACCGGGGTATTCCAGTTCCAGCGGAGCTCCGGCATCTCTCCATCCTCTCCCGGACGGCCCGACGGGCGGATCCGGGCACGCTCGCCCGTCACGAGGTCGACCCGCGTCAGGTTGCCACCCTGGCTCTCGGCCAACATCAGCCGCGGGTTCGACGGGTGCATGACGGTGAAGAAGCCGTCGCCGCTCCCGACGTTGTACCAGTCGCGCGTGCGGATGCCCTGGTCCGACCAGGTATCGGAGGGGGCACACCACGAGCCGTTGTCCTGCAGGCCGCCGCAGACGTGGTACGGGTCGCGCATGTCGACGCCGATCTCGTAAAACTGACCCAGGGGCAGATTGCGGAACTGGAACCAGTTGTCCGACCGGTCACGGCTCACGGACACGCCACCGTCGCTCCCGAGAATGAGGTGGTCCGAGTTCGAGGGATCGATCCAGAGCGCGTGGTGGTCGAGGTGGACGCCGTCGGCCGCGTCGTTGGTGAACGTCCGGCCACCGTCCGACGAGCGAAAGAGGTCGGCCCCCCCCAGGTAGATCCGCTCGGGATCGTTGGGGTCGATGCGGATCTGCGAGTAGTACATCGGGCGGTTGTTCGTGGTGGAGCGATGCTCCCACGTCTCGCCCCGGTCCGCGGAGCAGTAGACGCCGTTGCGCACCTCTCCCCCGCCGGCGCCGAACCCCTCGCCGGGGCCGCGCGCGTCGGCCTCGACCAGAGCGCACACGAAGTTTCCGTCACGACGATAGATGTCGAGCCCGATGCGCCCCTTGTCCCCCTCGGGAAGCCCCTTCGTCAGCTCGACCCAGGTGCTCCCGCCGTTGACCGTCCGGTAGATCCCGCTGCCGGGCCCGCCGCCGTTGAACCCCCAGGCGCGCCGCTGACGCTGGTACATGGCGGCGAAGAGGGTCTGCGGATCGTCGGGATCCATGGCGAGGTCGATGGCCCCGGTGTGCTCGTCGACGAAGAGAACGAGGTTCCACGTCACGCCGCCGTCCGTCGTGCGGTAGACTCCGCGTTCCGGGTTGGACGCCCACAGGTGACCGACGGCCGCCACGTAGGCCACGTCCGGGTCGCGGGGGTGGACCGCGATGCGTGAGATGTGGTGCGTGGCCTCCAGGCCGAGGTGCGCCCACGTGCGTCCTCCGTCGAGGGAGCGGTAGACCCCGTTGCCCCAGGGCGAGCTCTGGCGGTTCTGCGGCTCGCCGGTGCCGACCCAGACGACATTGGGGTTCGACGGCGCCACGGTCACGTCGCCCACCGACGCCGTCTCCTCGCGATCGAACAGCGGCCGGAAGGTGATCCCGGCGTTCTCCGTCTTCCACACGCCGGCCGTCGCGGTGCCGACGTAGAAGGTCGACGGGTCGCTTTCGACTACGGCCAGGTCCGAGACCCGTCCCCCCATGATGGTCGGGCCGATCTCGCGGAAGCGCATCGCGTTGGCCAGCGCGGAGACCTGGGCGGGCGTCTGGGCCCGGGCAGCCCCGGGGGCGAGGCCGAGCCCGAGGGAGAGCGCGAGGACGAGAGCCGGCGCGAGGACGCGCGGAAGAGGCGAGGAGACGTTGCGAACGGGCATGGTGCGGTCGTGTGGAGGTCTCGAGGGCATCGACGGGATCATCCTACGGCGTGGCGGACGTCGGCGCATCCGTGGCGGGGGCGGCCGGGCGCCCGGCCTGCCGTGCGGCGGCCCCGGCTCCATCCACGTCCTAGTATCTCTCGCGCGTGGGCCGGGCGTTGTAGGCCGCCGTGCCCCCGGGCGGGATGGTCAGGTACGACCACCCGTCCCCGGCGAGCATCTTGCCCAGGAAGGCGATCTGCCCGACGTGGTACGCCGTGTGGCCGAGGGAACGTTCGAGCGCTTCCGCAACGCTCCACTCCATGCCCCGGATGAACACGGATCGGACCAGGTCCTCGTCGGTGAGCGGCGCTAGGCTCCGCATCAGGGTATCCCACCCGGCCGCCCACTTCTCCAGGACTTCCCGCTTCGTGACCGTGCGCACGGAGAATTCGCTGTCGCGCTCCCTCCATGGCTTCTCGCCGTCGCTCGTGAGAAAGTCGGTGAAGCGCGACTCGAGGTTGCCGGAGACGTGCCACACGATCATCGCGATCGAGTTGCTATGCTCCGTCACGCGCGTGGCGAGCTGCCCGCCGTTGAGCTGCTCCATGGTCCCTTCCCCGAGGGACCGGTAGCGGCGGTACTCTCCTTCTATCGCGTCGATCACGTTGCGCATGGCGTGGAGTACTCCTGGTTCGGGTGGCGGATGGTCCGGGGGCGGCCGTCGCGATACAATGTCGTCCATCTCATCCCGTGGCCAACGGGCCACCGGCCTCACCCGATCTCGATCGACTCATGACGAAGCTCCGCTCCGCCCTCCTGCTCTTCTCCGCCGCGCTGCTCCTCTCCGCCTGCGCCCCCGCCGATCCCGAAGTCGCGGCGTGGGAGGCCATGGCCGGCGCGGTCACGATCACCCGTGACGACTGGGGAATCGCGCACGTCTACGGTCCGACCGACGCGCATGCGGTCTTCGGGGCGGTCTACGCCCAGGCCGAAGACGACTTTCCGCGCATCGAGCGCAACTTCCTCTTCTCGCAGGGGCGCCTGGCCGAGGCCTTCGGCGAGGACGACCTGTACACCGACCTGCGCATGCGGCTCTTCATCGATCCGGTCGAAATCCAGGCGATGTACGACGAGAGCCCGCAGTATCTGAAGGATCTGATGGACGCGTGGGCCGCAGGTCTGAACTACTACCTGCACACGCACCCGGAGGTGGAGCCCTGGGTGCTCGACCGCTTCGAGCCGTGGATGGCGCTCACGTTCAGCGAGGGCTCCATCGGCGGCGACATCGAGCGGGTCAACGTGCGCCAGCTCCAGGCGTTCTACGAGGAGGGCCCGGGAGGGATGGCGATGGCCGAGCTGGCCATCGAGCCGCCGCTGATCGACTGGGAAGAGCCGCGCGGGTCCAACGGGATCGCGATCGCTCCGTCCAACACTGTCGACGGCAACGCGCTGCTTCTCATCAACCCGCACACCTCGTTCTTCTTCCGCTCCGAGCTCCACATGCGCTCCGACGAAGGGCTCAACGCCTACGGTGCGTCCACGTGGGGGCAGTTCTTCATCTACCAGGGCTTCAACGAGGACGCCGGCTGGATGCACACATCGAGCGGCGTGGACAACATCGACGAGTTCATGGAGACCGTGGTGGAGCGCGACGGCGCCTTCTTCTACCTGGTCGACGGCACGGAGCGCCCCATCGAGACGCGGGAGGTGACGGTTCGCTTCCGGACCGATGCCGGCATGGAGGAACGCTCGTTCACGACGTTCCGCACGCACCACGGTCCGATCGTGCGCGCCGAGGACGGCAAGTGGGTCTCGTTCGCGATCATGGAGGAGCCCCTGTCCGCCCTCCAGCAGTCTTGGGGCCGCACCAAGGCCCGCAGTCTCGCGGACTACCGCGAGAACATGGAGATGCACACGAATTCGTCGAACAACACGATCTTCGCCGACTCCGAGGGCAACATCGCCTACTGGCACTCGAACTTCGTGCCCCGGCGCCGCGCCGACCTCGACTGGAACCGCCCGGTGGACGGGAGCGACGCGCGCAACGACTGGGGCGAGCCCCACTCCATCGACGAGACGCCGAACATCTTCAACCCGGCCAGTGGCTGGATCCAGAACACCAACAACTGGCCGTACTCGGCGGCAGGCCCCGACAGCCCGGACCCCGAAGCGTACGCCCCGTACTTCGACCGCGTGGGCGAGAACGCGCGCGGCATCCACGCCATGCGGGTCCTGGAGGGACGGACCGACTTCACGCTCGAGGGGCTCCTGGAGGCCGCGTTCGACAGTCAGATGCCGGGCTTCGAGCCTATCGTACCCGCGCTCGTCCAGGCGTACGACCGGGCACCGGCGTCCGACGCGCGCCGGGCGGCCCTCGCCGAGCCGGTGGAGCTGCTGCGCGCCTGGGACTACCGCTGGGGCACGGAGTCCGTGGCGACGTCCGTGGCCACGTACTGGGCCGAGGATATGATGGACCGAGTGGCCGGGGCCGCCCGCACGGCCGGCGTCTCCACGGAAGCGTACATCGCCGGGCGGGCGAGCGTGCAGGAGCATCTCGCTTCGCTCGCCGCCGCGGTGGAGAAGCTCGAAGCCGACTTCGGGGACTGGCGGACGCCGTGGGGAGAGATCAACCGCTTTCAGAGGCTCACGCCGGACATCGTTGCCGTCTTCGACGACGAGGGGCCGAGCATTCCCGTGGGCTTCCACTCCGGGCGCTGGGGCTCGCTGGCCTCCTTCGGGACCCGTCAGCCCGAGGGCCTCGTGCGGCGATACGGCACCAGCGGCAACAGCTTCGTGGCCGTGGTCGAGTTCGGAGACCGGGTGCGGGCCCTCGCGGTGACCGCGGGCGGCGAGAGTGGCGACCCGACGTCCCCGCACTTCAACGACCAGGCCGAGCGGTACGCCACCGGCAATCTGCGGCCCGTCTACTACTACGCCGAGGACATCGAGGCGCACGCCGAGGAGACGTACCGACCCGGCCGGCGATAGCGGAAAAGCCCCACACTGCGGCGCGTAAAGTCCCGACGGCGCGCACACGCGCGCCGTCGGATCTTTCGTGTGGGGTCAGAACCGGGAGGAATCGATGGAAGCGCGTGGCTGGAGAGGGCATCCGGGCGCGATCCGGGTCGCCGCGATGGGGTTGGCCATCGTCGTCGCCGCGTGCGCCGGCAACCGGCCCGAGCCGTTCGAGGGTAGCCCGAGCCGTGGCCAGATGATCTCGCACTTCGATCTGGCGGTGCAGGCCCGGGGCCATGCGATCCGCGGCGACGTGGGCGGGTTCCGTGACGCGGCCGCCGCACTCGCCGAGCTCGGGCCCGCCGACGACCTGCCTGCCGAGATCCTCCTCCAGCTCGGGCCGATGCGCTGGGAAGCCCGGCAGGCGGCTCGGGCCCGCACGATCCAGGAGGCGGCGGAGGGTGCCGCGAAGATCGCCGAGACGTGCGGGGCATGCCATCTCGCCAACGGTGACCCCCTGGCCGACCGGTTCACCGTCGGAGGGCCGCCCCCGCCGGGCACCCCGGCGCGGCATATGGCCGGGCTCGCCTGGGCTTCGCGACTCCTGTGGGACGGGCTGATCGGTCCGTCGGACCGGATCTGGGTGCTGGGTGCAGAAGGCCTCGTGGAGCTCGGGGTCCTCCCCGAGGGCCTCCCGGCCGACATCCCGCCGGGTGACGTACGCGTCGCCGGGGTCCGGCTGCAGCAGCTCGGGAGCCGGGCCGCGCTCGTGATGGACTCCCGCCATCGCATCGAGACCCTTTCCGAGATCTGGATGGTGTGCGCCCAGTGCCACGCGGGCAGCTGACGCGGTCTCGCCCCGGATGAAGAACGGCCCGGCCACCGAAGGGTGGCCGGGCCGTGTTGCTACGCCCGCGGGCGAGGCCGGCTGCTACATCATGCCGTCCATGCCGCCCATCCCACCGGGCATGCCGCCACCGGCACCCGCCGGCTCCGGCTTCTCGACCACGACCGCCTCGGTCGTGAGGAGCAGCCCGGCGATCGACGCCGCGTTCTGGAGCGCCGTGCGCACGACCTTGGTCGGGTCGATGACACCGGCCTTCACCAGATCCTCGTACTCGTCGGTCTGGGCGTTGTACCCGAAGCCACCCTTGCCCTCGCGGACCTTGGCGACGACGATGCTGCCCTCGACACCCGCGTTCGCCGCGATCTGGCGAATCGGGTGCTCGAGCGCGCGGTACAGGATCTGCACACCGATCTGCTCGTCTTCACGCTCGAGCTTGAGATCGTTGAGCTTCGCCTGGGCACGGAGAAGTGCGACACCGCCACCCGGGACGATGCCCTCCTCGACCGCGGCGCGCGTGGCGTGCAGCGCGTCCTCGACGAGCGCCTTCTTCTCCTTCATCTCGGTCTCGGTCGCCGCGCCCACGTTGATGACGGCCACGCCGCCCGCGAGCTTCGCGAGACGCTCCTGGAGCTTCTCGCGGTCGTAGTCCGAGGTGCTCTTGTCGATCGCGACGCGGATCTCCTCGATCCGGCCCTTGATCTTGTCGCTGGCACCCGCGCCGTCGATGATCGTCGTGTTGTCCTTGTCGATCACGACGCGCTTCGCCTGACCGAGGTCGCTGGCGACGGTGTTCTCGAGCTTGAAGCCGACTTCCTCGGAGATCACCTGTCCGCCCGTCAGGACCGCGATGTCCTGGAGCATGGCCTTCCGGCGATCACCGAAGCCCGGCGCCTTCACGGCCGCGACCTTGAGCGTGCCGCGCAGCTTGTTGACCACGAGCGTGGCGAGCGCCTCGCCCTCGATGTCCTCCGCCACGATCAGGAGCGGACGGCCCGACTGGGCCACCTTCTCGAGAATCGGCAGAAGGTCCTTCATCGAGCCGACCTTCTTGTCGTGGATGAGGATGAACGGATCCTCGAGGACCGCTTCCATCCGCTCCGGGTCCGTCACGAAGTACGGGGAGAGATAGCCGCGGTCGAACTGCATGCCGTCGACGGTGTCGAGCGTGGTGTCGAGGCCGCGGGCCTCCTCCACCGTGATGACGCCGTCCTTGCCGACCTTGTCCATCGCGTCGGAGATCAGCGCGCCGATCTCTTCGTTGTTGTTCGCCGAGATGGCGCCCACCTGCGCGATGTGCTTCTTGTCCTTGGTCGACGTCGAGAGCTTCTTCAGCTCCGCGACCACGACGTCGACGCCCTTGTCGATGCCGCGGCGAATCCCCATCGGGTTCGTGCCGGCCGTGACGTTCTTCAGGCCTTCGCCGAAGATCGCCTGCGCGAGGACCGTGGCCGTCGTGGTTCCGTCACCGGCCACGTCGGAGGTCTTCGTCGCGACTTCCTTGACCATCTGGGCACCCATGTTCTCCACGGGATCTTCCAGCTCGATCTCCTTCGCCACCGAGACACCGTCCTTCGTCACGGTGGGCGACCCGAACTTCCGGTCCAGGACCACGTTCCGGCCCTTGGGGCCGAGGGTCACTTTCACGGCCGATGCGAGCTTGTCGACACCGACCTTGAGGCGCGCCCGCGCCTCGACGTCGAATCCGAGCTCCTTGGCTGCCATGATTCGTTATCTCCTGTCGATTCGTGTGCGCTGTTTACGAGACGATCGCGAGAATGTCCGACTCGCGGAGGATGAGGTACTCCTCCCCGTCGAGCGTGACATCCGTGCCGCTGTACTTGCCGTACAGCACCTTGTCACCGACGGAGACGTCCATCGCGACACGCGATCCGTCATCCGCCACCTTTCCCGGGCCGACCGCGACGACCTCACCCTGGGACGGCTTCTCCTTCGCCGTGTCCGGGATGTAAAGGCCACCACGCATCTGCTCGGCTTCATCGACCGGCTTCACCACGACGCGGTCCGCCAGCGGCGTGACCTTGACCGCCGCGGCGGCTTTACCCTTAGCCATCGGGCCTCCTCCTGCGTGTACAGGGCCGTAGATTGTTGGGAATCATCCCCTTAGCACTCACACCATATGAGTGCTAACACGGGGTAATCTCACACCGCGGGCCGCGGTGTCAAGCCGATGGGACCCCTCGCGGACGCGACCCAGCGGGGGCCCGCAGGCCGGAAACCGACACGGTCCCGGGACGCCCGGGGGAGCCGAGGATCAATCCCGTGCGATGAGCGCTTCCATGCGGGAGACACCCTCGAGCCCGACGATCGCGTGCACCACCTCGTCGGCCAGGGCGGGGTCGAACCAGTACCCCATCTCCGCCAGCGTCCCGAAGGCGGCACGGGCCTCCGCGTAGGCGCGCTCGAGGACCGACCGCGCGGCATGGGCGAAGGCTTCCTCGACCACGCCGGCACGCACCGGCGCCCCCTCCCACAGGGGCTCGAACGCCGCCCGCTCCGTCTCGGTCCCCTCGTGCGCAATCTGCGACACGAGCAGGTTGTGGCTGCGCCGCGCCACGTCGAACTCGAAATCGGTGAGGTCGTCCACGATCTGGAAGGCGGTGCCGAGACGGGCTATCGCTTCCTCCGCACGAGCCATCTTCGCCGCCATCTCCCCCTGTTCCAGCGCCGACGGAGCGGCGAAGGCGAGCGCGAAGAGCGCCCCGCCGCGCACCCGATGCACCGATTCGACCATGACGTCGGGCGTCGGAATCACGTCGACCCCGCCCTCCTCCGACCCCTCGAGCACCCCGATCTCGGCCATTCGGTCGATGAGCGACCGCTGGATCGGGCCCACGTCATCGGTCGAGATCACACCGTCGTGCACGGCCCGGTCCAGCACGGCCCGGAGCAGTCGCTCGAACGACATGAGCTGCAGGATCGACATGAAGCGCGGCCCGGCATGGTCCGCAAGCGGCAGCAGGCTTTTGGCCTGGTCGTCGAAGATGTTGTCCGCCGCCGTGATGGTCCCCTTGATGCAGAAATTGAGCTCCGAGTACGCCTGAAGACGTCCCGGTAGCACACCGAGCGAGCGGAAGATCGAGCGAAAGAGAATGAGGAAGAAGTACTCCTGCAGGAAATGGAGCCCTTCCGGAGTCGTCACCTCCGCCGCGGACGGCACGTGCGGCGCACCCGTGCGGAAACGCGCGCCGATGACGCTCTCCAGGTCCGCGTAGACGCGACGGACGGCGTCCGCCTGAGCCTCCATGTCGGGGGCAAGTCCATCCCATACGCCCTGCTCGGCCAGCAGCTGGACGGCCTTCGCGGAGCGGAAGACGGGGGAGAGCGTCATGTGTCGCCGCGACCGGGGCTGGAGGTGGATGACGGGCTGACCTGGCGCAACATCGAGCGCCGGAAATCTACTCCGATCCGGCCGCGGGTCACACCCGGTCCGGCGCAGGCGGGCGCAGCTCCTCCGGCCCCGCCCGTCGGGAACGGCGGGCGCGGCACCCCCGGTTCAGCCGGCGGTCGCGCCGGCGCCCGCAAGGTATTCTCCGGCCATCGCCAGCCCGTAGAGGGTCAGGAACGGTTCCACCACATCCACCGTCCTCAGGTGGCCACCCACGACGTTGGCGAAGCCCCCGGTGGCCACGACCAGCGCATCGGGCCGGCCCCACTCCGCCTTGATGCGGTCGACCATTCCGTCCACCGCGTCGATCGCCTGCCAGAAAACGCCACTCTGGATGCACGTCTCGGTGCGTCGGCCGATCACCCGCTCCGGAGGCTGAAGCTCCACGCGCGGGAGCTTGGCGGTTCGAGACGCAAGCCAGTCGAGGCCTGCTCGGAGGCCGGGCGAGATGACGCCGCCCAGGAAGACGCCGTCGGCCGTGATGCAGTCGAAGGTCGTCGCTGTGCCCAGATCGACGGCGATGGTGTCACGGTGGTACATCTCGCAGGCCGCGAGCGTGTTCACGATCCGGTCGGCCCCCACGGTCATCGGTTCCTCGACGTCGAGCCGGATGGGAAGGGGCGACGACGGGCCCACCGACACGGAGTCGACCCCGGTGATCGCGCGGATCGTTCTCGACCATACGTGGTTCACGGACGGAACCACCGAACCGATCACGCCACGGACGATCGACCGCTCGTCGAAGCCTCCGCCCGCGAGGAACGCCCGTATCAGCGCCGTCATCTCGTCGCCCGTGCGCGGAACGCTCGAGCTCACGCGCCAGTCCGCGAGCAACTCGGTCCGGCTCGAGGCGAGCCCTACCACGGTCTCGGTGTTTCCCACGTCCACGACGAGCTGCACGGTCATCCTCCCCGTTTCGGGCCGCCCCGTGCCTCGGGGCCGCCGGCAGATTCATGATGCGCGTCGGCGGGCTCCGACGCGAGACGCACGCTCCCCGACGACACCGCGATCCTGGATCCGTCGGGGCGGTCCAGGACGAGGGCTCCGGCCGCGTCGACCCCTCGCGCCACGCCGGAACCCGCGGATTCAGTCACGACAGGCCGTCCGAGCAGCGCGTCCCGCGCTCCGAACGCGGCGTGCGCGGAGGGCCACCCTCCCGTCCCTCCGTGGACGATCCTGCCGACTATCTCACGACCGATCTCTATGCGTGACAGAGCTTTATGTATTTCTACCTCAAGTGCTGTCGCAGTCCTCGCGAGGGCCGCGTCAAAGCCCCCGGCGGGCGGACGCACGTTGATGCCGATCCCGACCACGACCCCGTGCGGCCCGGCCTCGCAGAGAATGCCGCCCACCTTGCGGTCGTGCACCATGAGGTCGTTGGGCCACTTCACCCCGACGCGCACGCGCGCGGACCCGACCGCCGCCTCGATCCCTTCGGCGCAGGCAAGACCGACGAGGAGCGGGAGAGTAGGCGCCGCCCGCACGGGATCGAGGATCAAGGACATCCAGAGGCCCGCGTCCGGCGCGGAGTGCCAGGGCATTCCCCGTCGCCCCCGCCCCGCACTCTGGGCCTCCGCCAGGACTACGGTGCCCCGGGGTGCGCCGGAACGGGCGAGTTCGGACGCCCGGTCGTTGGTGGAACCGATCACGTCGTGCACCTCGACGGCCGGCACGGCCCAAAGCGCCGCCAGCTCGGCGCCGGTGTGCCCTTCCCACACTCCGAGGCCCGACACGGGTCAGCGTGCGGCGAGGTACGTCAGGTACAGGGCCCCGACGGCCCAGCAATAGGGCGCGAACAAGTGGAAGGAGCGGCGGGCCAGCATGGCGTTGAAGGCGCGAATGGCGAGCACGCCCGTCACCCCGGCTACCACGCTCCCGGCCAGCACCACCGACGGGAGCAGGCCCGAGGTCCCTTCCGAAGCCAGGTCGGGCAGCTGAAGCACCGCGGCGCCGGCCACGGCCGGCACCGCCATCAGGAAGGAGAACGCGGCAGCCTCGCGCGCCTCGAGCCCGAGCCAGAGCGCCGCCACCACCGTCGCGCCGGAACGCGAGATGCCCGGCACGAGGGCGACGGCCTGTGCGGTCCCGATGAGGAGCGCGACGAGCCACGTCGGACGTTCCTCTGTGGCGCGTGCCGCGGCGCCCCTGCTGCTCCAGAGGAAGGCGCCGGTCACCAGGAGAGCCACCCCCGGTGCCCAGGCGTTGTCGAAGAGCCGCTCGATCGCGTCCTTGGCGAAGACACCCAGGAGCCCCGCCGGGATCGTCGCCACCACCACGAGCCCGATGTAGGTCAGCGCGTCGCGGTTGCCGGTCGCGGCCCCGCGAAGGAGCCGGCCCACGCGGGTGCGGTACACCAGCAGGATCGAGACGAGCGTCGCGACGTGCACGGCCACCTCGAAGAGTACGCCCGGGATGCGCACGTCCAGCAGGGCCTGCCCGATGACGAGGTGGCCGGAGCTGGACACGGGCAGGAACTCCGTGGCACCCTGGATGAATCCGAGGATGATCGACTCGAGATAGGTCATCCGGCGTTCACCACGCGCTCGTAGAGCGCCTCGTAGCGGGGAACCACCGCCTCGGCGGAGAATTGCTCGCGGGCGAGCACGAGGCCGGCCCGGGACATCGCACGCCGGCGCTCTTCGTCCGACAGGATCGCGATGCCGGCTTCCGCCATCGCCTCGATGTCGCCGGCCGGCCGCAGGAACCCGGTCACACCGTCGACAACCAGCTCCGGCAGCCCGCCCACCGCCGAGGCCAGCACGGGCGCGCCGCAGGCCATCGCTTCAAGCGCGGCGAGTCCGAATGACTCGGTCTGCGACGCGAGAACGAAGAGGTCGCAGCAGGCGAGGAGCTCTTCCACGGACTGATGCTTGCCCAGGAAGAGGACCTTCTCCTCCAGCCCCAGATCAGCCGCGCGCTGGACGGCCCGCGGGCGGTCCGGCCCGTCGCCGACCATGATCAGGCGCGCGGGGAGCGCCCGGTCGATGCGGGCGAAGATCTCGATGACGTCCTCGACGCGTTTGAGCGCTCGGAAGTTCGACACGTGCATGACGATCTTCTCGCCCCCCGGTGCCAGCTTCGACCGGTGACACGGCCGGACGTCGGGATGCCAGATGCGCGTGTCGATGAAGTTCGGAATCACCTCGATGCGCGATGCGGGCACCGAGAAGTCGCGCACGGTCTCGTCGCGCAGGTAGCTCGACACCGCCGACAGTCCGTCGGACTCGAGGATGGAGAAGCGCGTGATGGCGTGGAACGAGGGGTGCAGCCCGACGAGCGTGATGTCGGTGCCGTGGAGCGTGGTCACGATCTTGAGCGGGCGCTCGGCCGCGAGCATCTGACGCGCGAGGTACGCGGAGGCCGCGTGGGGGATCGCGTAGTGCATGTGCACCAGGTCGAGCCCGTGCTTGCGCGCCGTATCGTGCAGGGCGACTGCCAGCGCCAGGGAGTACGGCGGGTGCTCGAAGAGCGGGTAGTCCTCCATCTCGACTTCGTGGAAGAAGACCCGCTCGTGAAAGCCCCCGAGTCGGAAGGGCTGCGCGTAGGACACGAAGTGCACTTCGTGTCCCCGCTCGGCGAGCGCGATCCCGAGTTCGGTCGCGACCACTCCGGACCCACCGTACGTCGGGTAGCAGGTGATGCCGATCTTCACGCGTGCCGGCTCCCGGGGGCTTCGGCCCCCGCGTCGGAGTGGGTCCTTCGCTCGGGCACCTCGATCCCGGCGGCACGCAGCGCGCTCAGCGCGGTCGCGACCTGGCGGGCGAGGGGGAGCGTCGCGTCGATGCGCACGGCCGAATCGGGAAGCTGGTGGCGGAACCAGGTCACCTGTCGGCGGGCGTACCGTCGCGTCTGTCGTCGAATCTCGTCCATGGCTCCATCCAGCGTCGTCTCCCCCCGCAGGAAGGCGGAGATCTCGCGGTACCCCGTACCCGTCATTCCGGGTGCGTCGTCCGCGGCTCCAGCGTCCAGAAGCCGGCGCACCTCGTCGACCAGGCCCCGGTCGACCATGCGTCCCACCCGGTCGTCGATGCGCCTGTCCATCTCCTCCCGTGGAAGATCGAGCACGAGAACCACGCCCGGCACCCCCTCTCCGTCCGGCGGCGCTTCGCGGTGCCACACCGAAAGCGGAACGCCGGTGAGGAGCGCCACCTCGATGGCCCTCCCCATGCGCTGCGGCCCGCCCTGGACGGCCAGCTCCGCGCGTTCCGGGTCGAGGCGACGCACCATGCGCGCGAGCTCCTCTGCGGATCGCCCGCCCAGCCATGCCCGCAGTACCTCGCGCCGCTCACGGTCCAGCTCGGGCTCGCGAAAGATCGGCTCCATCAGCGACCGAAGGAAGAAGCCCGTCCCGCCCACCAGGAGCGGGAGCGATCCGCGGGACTCGATGTCGACGATCCAGCGCCGCACGTCACGCGCGAAACGGCCGGCCGAATACCGTTCGTGGGGATCCACCAGGTCGAGACCGTGGTGGGGCACGGCCTCGCGGCCCGCGCGGTCGACCTTGTCCGTGCCGATGTCCATGCCGCGGTAGACCTGGCGCGAGTCCATCGACACGATCTCGACCGGCATGAGCCGCGCGAGCGCCAGCGAGAGATCCGTCTTCCCCGATGCGGTCGCGCCGGTGATGGCGACGAAGCGCGGTCGGACCCCGGTCACGACCGACCGAACTTCCGCTCGAGCTCGGCCCGCGAAAGGCGGACGATCGTCGGGCGACCGTGCACGTCGTGATGCGGGAGCTCGGTGGCGAAGAGCTGATCGAAGAGCTCATGCATCTCGGCCTCCGAGAGCTTCTGGCCGGCCTTGATGGCGCTCTTGCATGCGAACGTCATTGCGATCCGCTCGTGCTGATTCTTTGCTGAGCGCACCAGGTCGGAGCCGTGCGTGAGCTCGTGCACCATTTCCCGAAAGGCACGCTCGGCGTCGAAATAGCGGTGCGGGTTCGGAACCGCGTGGACGATCACGGTGTCGCCGCCGAAGCCGTCCACCTCGAAACCGGCCTGCGAGAGCAGCGAGCGATTGTCCTCGACCAGGGCCACCTCCGGTGCGGTGAGCCGCAGCGTGAGCGGGAACAGAAGGCGCTGACTTTCCTGCCCGCCGGCGTCGAAGCCGTCCATCAGGCGCTGGAAGAGGATCCGCTCGTGGGCCGAGTGCTGGTCGACGATCAGGATGCCGTCGCGCGTCTCGACCAGAACCCAGGTGTCGAGCACCTGCCAGAGCCTGGGCCGTCGCGCGCCCGGGTCGGGGAGCGGCGTGACTGTACGCCCGGGATCCGCCGTGCCATCGACGCCCCCTGCGTCGGCCGGAGTCTGCCTGTCTGAGCCGGCCCCCGGCGCCGCCATGAAGAGCGCCATCTGCGCGTCGGCTCCGGTCGCAGCGTCGCCGGACGCCGTCGCGTACGGGTGTCGCTCGCGGACGGTCAGGGCCGGCGCGCCCGTGCGCCGCTCGAAGGTGGCGCTGCTCGCCTCGGCGTCGAGCGCGGCACGCACCGCGCGCTCGATCAGCGCCTCCACCCGGTGGGTGTCCCGGAAGCGGACTTCGGCCTTGGCGGGATGGACGTTGACGTCGACGTGGTCGCCGGGCACCCGCAGGTAGAGGAAGAGCCAGGGGCGTACACCCTGCGGAATCGTCGTGCGGTACCCCCGCTCGACGGCACGCACGAGCTCGGGCGAGCGGAACGGACGACCGTTCACGAAGAGATGGCTCCGACGCACTCCCGGGCGTGCCGCGTCCGGGCGCTGCACGAGCCCCACCACCTCGAACCCCTCGGCCGAGGCCGACGCCGGGATCAGCGTCCCGCCGTGCTCGCCACCCCACACCTGAGTGATCCGCTCTGCGGCGTCACGCGCGGCGGGCAGGTCGAGAAGCGTTCGTTCGTCGGAGGTGAGCACGAAGCTCACCTGCGGATTGGCGAGCGCCAGCGCGGTGACGACCTCGTTGATGGCGCGGGTCTCGGAGCTCACCGACTTGAGGAAGCGGGCTCGGACCGGCGCGTTGTGGAAGAGGCTCCGCACCTCGACGGTCGTCCCTCGCCGGCGCACGAAATCGGCCACCTCGTCGATGCGCCCACCGTTGACCCGGACCCGCGTGCCCGAGTCGCCCTCGCCGTCCCAGGTCTCGAGCGTCATGCGCGAGACCGCCGCGATGGAAGGAATCGCCTCTCCGCGGAAGCCGAAGGTACGTACTCCGGTGAGGTCGGTTGCGAGCTCGATCTTGCTGGTGGCGTGGCGGTCGAAGCACAGGAGCGCGTCCTCCCGACCCATCCCGATGCCGTCGTCCACGATCCGGATCCGCCGCTTGCCTCCGCGCTCGATGGCGATCTCGACGCGCGACGCCTCCGCGTCGATCGCGTTCTCGACCAGCTCCTTGACCACCGAGGACGGCCGCTCCACGGCCTCGCCCGCGGCGATCTGGTTGGCCACGACGTCCGCGAGGACCCGGATACGGCGCACGGCCATCACGCGACCCCGTAGAGGCGGCGCGCGTTCTCCGTGGTGAGACGTGCCACGTCGGCGAGTGCCGCGCCGAGGTGTCCGGCCACGGCCTCGGCGACCTCGTGGACATGTGCAGGCTCGTTGCGGCGCCCGCGGTGCGGGACCGGAGCGAGATAGGGCGAATCGGTCTCGACCAGGAGGCGATCCTGAGGCACAAGGCGGAGGAGGTCGACCGGGCCGAAGGACCGGAACGACGCGATTCCCGAGAAGGAGACGTACCAACCGGCGCTCATCGCTTCCTCGAAGGCGCGCGGACCTCCGGTGAAGCAGTGCAGCACGCCCAGTGTTCCGGAGGGCATCTCGCGCAGCGACGACGCGACCTCGGGGTCGGCCTCCCGCGCGTGTACCACGACCGGGAGCCCGAGCTCCGCGCCCAGCGCGAGGTGCGCCGCGAAGGAGTCGCGCTGAAGGTCGCGCGGCGCGCTGTCGTAGAAGAAGTCCAAACCCGTCTCCCCGATGGCCACGATCTCCCGGTTCTCCGTCGCGAGTGCGCGGATCGCGTCGATGTCACCGGGCGAAGCGTCCCCCGCCTCGTGCGGGTGTACGCCGGCGGTACACCAGAGTCCCTCGTGGGTGCGGCACAGGTCCACCGCGACCCGCGCGTCGGCCACGGTGGAGGCGACGGTGACCATCCGGGTCACACCCGCGTCACGGGCCCTATGCAGCACCGCCTTCCGGTCTTCCCGGAAGGCGGCGTCGGTCAGGTGACAGTGGCTGTCGAAGAACTCGATCACACCGTCGCGGGTTCGGGTCGCGGCTTCTTCTCGCTTACCCCTCCGACACCCCAGCGCTTCTGAATTTCGATGAGGGCCGGGGAGGCCACGAAGATCGACGAGTACGTTCCGATCAGGATTCCGAGGATCAGGACGAGCGTGAAGTCGCGGATCACCGCGCCGCCGAGTACGAGCAGAGCGACGAGGACCGCGAGCGTGGTACCCGACGTGAGCACCGTGCGCGGCAGCGTCTCGTTGATGGACTGGTTGACGAGCGCCACTGGATCCGTCTTGCGCGCGCCCTTGGCGTTCATGTTCTCGCGGATGCGATCGAACACGACGATGGTGTCGTTGAGCGAGTATCCGAGAATCGTGAGAATCGCCGCCACGGTGGGTAGTGCGATCTCGACGCGGAAGAGCGCGAGGAAGCCGAGCGTGATCAGGATGTCGTGTGCCGTGGCAATCACCGCCGCCAGACCGAACCGGAGCTCGAAGCGCACCGCGAGATACGCGAGGGTGAGCAGGAAGGAGAACAGAACGGCCATCAGGGCCTTCTGCTGAAGCTCTCCTCCGACCTTCGCTCCGACGAGCTCGGTACGCACCACCTCGAAGTTGCGGCCCGGCAGATTCGCCCGCAGCGTGGCTTCGACCCCGTCCGCCACTTCCGTGATGGAGGCGTCCTCGTCGAGCGGAGCGCGGATCACGAACTCGGCTGCGCCTTCCCCGCCGAAACGCGTGATGGGAGGGGACTGCGCGCCGCCCAGAGCGTCGCGGAGCTCGCCGGCGGTCATTTCGCCGTCGAAGCGAACCTGAACCAGGGAGCCACCGAGGAAGTCGACCCCGTAATTCGCCCAGCTGCCCAGCGTGGCGACGTTGTACGCCATCGCGCCGATGCCCACGAGGAGCACGATCGCGGAGATGACGTAAGCGCGCTTCCGCTGTTGGATGAAGGCGTACGATGCGTCCTGAAAGAGTCTCATGATCGAGCCGTCAGATGCTGATCGGATCCGAAGCTTTCCTGCCCGACAGATACGCCAGGAAGAAGCTGCGGGTCACGAACAGGGCGGAGAAGAAGGAGGCCACGATCCCGATCGACAGCGTCACTGCGAAGCCGCGCACGGGACCCGTGCCGAACTGAAAGAGAATCAGCGCCGTGATGAGCGTCGTGATGTTGGCGTCGACGATGGCGGACAGCGCGTGCTCGAAGCCGTCGTCCACCGCGCTTCGCGTCACCCGGCCCTTCGCGAGCTCCTCCCGAATTCGCTCGAAGATGAGCACGTTCGCGTCCACGGCCATGCCGATGGACAGGATGAGGCCCGCGATGCCCGGCACGGTGAGCGTCGCGTTCATGCCCGCGAGCCCACCCAGGACGAGCGTGACGTAGACGGCCAGCGCACCGACCGCGATGAGACCGGCGACGCGGTAGTACAGGATCATGATGAAGACCACGAGGACGATGCCGACGAGGCCGGCGAGGCTCCCCTGGTCGATCGAGTCCTGTCCGAGCGACGGCCCGACCGTGCGCTCCTCCACGATGTTGATGCGTGCGGGAAGCGCACCGGCGCGCAGAACGAGCGCGAGGTCACGCGCCTCCTCCAGCGGAGTGCCCTGCCCCATGTCGATCTGCCCGCGGGCACCGATCCGGTCGCGGATGACCGGGGCGCTCATCACCTCGTTGTCGAGCACGATGGCGAGGAAGTCACCCACGTGTGCACCGGAAAAGCGTGCGAACTGTCGGCCACCCGCCCGGGAAAGCTGGAACTGGACCTGAGATTGGTTGAACTGCGGATCACGGCCGGCCGTCGCGTCCTCGAGCTCCTCACCGGTGAGGAACGAGTCCTCCTCCAGCACGTACAGCCGGTAGTAGTTGCGAGCCGCCTGACTGACCAGGTCGGCGCCCCAGAGGACGATCTGGTCACGCGGGAAGGCTCGTTCGACCTCCGGCATCGCGAGGAACATCTCCGCAATCGGACGATCCTCCGCCGCCACGAGGAACGCGCCCTCGATGTCCCCGAACGCCAGAAGCGACGAGAACGGTCGGAGCGCGTTGGCCTCGGCCTCCGCGCTGTCTGCCGCGGCTGCGGCCGCCGCGGCCGCGCTGTCGCTGACCGCCGTCATGCTGTCCGTCGCAGCGGCCGGATCCGTGCCGAAGAGGAGGTCCGTGAGATCGTCGCCCTCCTGGCCCGCGACGTCACGGCCCAGCGCCCGGATCGAGTCGACGCCGAGGCTCGTGACGACGGCGCGGTCGATGCGCGACAGCGCCTGCTCGAAGTCGATCGTCGGGAGGACCAGCTTGAACTCGAGGAACGCGTTTCGCTGTACGATCCCCTTGGCCTGGTCTTCGTCGTCGATTCCGGCGAGTTCCACGATGAGGCGCTCGCCGCCCACCTTCTGGATGAGGGGCTCCTCCACGCCGAATTCGTCGATCCGGGTCCGGATGATCCGGTCGACGCGGTCGATCATGTCCGACCTGGCCTCGGCGGTCATCGTCCCGTCGGGATCGTCGACCTCGAGAACGAGGTGCATGCCTCCCTGCAGATCGAGGCCCAGTTTGAGCCATTCACCCGTGCGGGTCTTGTGCGAGTAGAGCTGCCAGACGGCCGTGACGACAACCAGCGCCACAATGATCAGGCGGCTCCGGACTGAGTTGAACATGTAGCTCGTGGGTTCGACGAAGAAACGGCCCGCGAAAGGGGCCGGCGGAGCAGCGAATCCGCCCGTTTACGACAGCCCGTAAACCTGCCGCCGCCCCTCTGAAGTGTCAATCGGAGGGGCTGCGCCGGTGGCCGCCCCCGGCTCAGAAATAGAGGAAGGTCTGCACCCGGAACGCGTGGACCGCATCGCCCGCCTGCGGCACGTAATAGTCCCAGTTGAAGCCGATCTTGTTCTTCCCGAGGATGTACGCCATCAATCCCGGTGTGAAGAGCATTCCACCCCCGTCGTCGATGCGGTCGTCAGGGTTGGCGAAGCTGACGCGCCCCACGGGCTCCAGCCCGACGATGCGGTCGTTCTCGATGGGCACGTAGTAGGAGACGTACAGCTCCCCGGCCAGGAACGCGCCCGGTGAGAACTCGTCGCGCAGCCCCGCCGCCGGCGCCGGAAGCAGGCGCAGCGCGCGCCAGTTGTCGCCCCCGATGATGCCCCCGACGACCTTCAGGCCGTCGCGCCACTCACCGATCTCGACGTCCGCCCCCCACGCGAAAGCTTGGGCCGTAACGTCATCGGGCTGGAGATAGTCCTTGTCTTGCAGGTTGGCGCCGACCGTGATGGCGTCCGTCACATCAAAGGTGGCACGCACGGCGGTCGACTTTCGGCTGTTCTCGTCCCGGCTGTTGGGGCTGCGTCCGTTGGTAAGCGTCGCCGTGTACCCGAAGCGCCCCGTCGTGCCCTCGACGCGGATGCCGGTGTCCCGGCTTCCGAAGTTCAACGCCTCGCTCAGTCGACTGTACGAACAGATGCCGCCCACGCCGGCGCACCCGTCGTACCCGGGAACGCTGCCAGCCCGCTCGATCGTAGAGAGGTCCGTCGAGCTCAGGAGTTCGATGAGATCGAACGCCCGCTTGGTCTGACCGAACTGCACCACGAAGGCGTCCGAAAAGTCGAGCTGAATGTAGGCGTCGAGCAGCTTGGCGCTCCCACCGGCGAAGTCCGTCATCAGGCGCCCGCTCAGGAAGTCGTTGAACGTCCAGTCGCCGCTGAAGCGTGCCCGGCGAACGAAGAAATCGCTCGTGGAGTTATCGACCGAAGACGCCTGGTACTGGGCGTGCAGCCGCCCACCGAAACGAAGCGAGGCGCCGCGGGCCGAGATCTCGCTCTGAGCCTCGGCCACCGAGGGAGCAGTCGAGGCGAGCAGCGCCAGGGACAGCATGAGGTGTCGTCGCATTTCCGTTCAACCCATTCAGGAAGGTTCCGATCGGTTTCCGTCACCGACGCCCGCAAATTCAACTCCCCGACCGCGCGGCTCAACGGCTTCCGGAGCAGAGAGCGCCACCGTTACGGTCGCGTTACGATCCCGTGGCGCGTCTGTAACCCGGCGGGGAATCGCGCTCAGAGCGCCCGTCGCGTGACCGCGTGCACGCGTGCCATGAAGCGGGCCGCGTCGATCGACTTCTCCACGTAGTCGTCGGCCCCGGCCTCCAGGAGCTCCGCCTCCAGGGCATCGCTGCCCGTGGCGGTCCGGATGAGTACCGGAAGTGCCGACGTGTCCACGGATCCCCGAATCTGATCCAGCACCTCCCGCCCTCCGAGGCCTGGCATGGCGAGGTCGAGGATGATGAGCTTGAAGTCCTGGTCGACCTTGAGCATGTCGAGTGCCTTGTGCCCGTCCTCCGCCTCCTCGACCTCGAACCCGTCTCGCTCCAGGACAAATCGGATCAGGAGGCGGGCCTCCTCGTCGTCGTCCACAAGGAGAATTCTCGGCGGCCCGACCGTCACCTCGCCCGTGCTGTCGTCGAGTCCCTGCCCGAGCACCCGCTCGACCTCGGCCAGAGTGGTCCTGGCCTTCCCGACCCACTCGAGCCCCACTTCGTGCAGCGTGCGCATGCCACTCTGCTTCGCGACGCGCTCGAGCGTCGCGCGGCCCTTCCTCTGCTCGATCGCCTGCTGGAAGCGCGGTCCCACGACGAGCACCTCATTGACCGGCAGGCGGCCCCGGTAGCCCGTGAAGCCGCACTCGTTGCACCCGACGGCCCTCACCACGGGTTCCATCCCGTGCCGCTCGGTGAGCCGCCGCTCCTCGGGCGTGAGGTGCCCGCGCACGGGCTCCGCGCACGCCGCGCACACCCGGCGCAGCAGCCGCTGCGCGATGGCCCCCCGCATCGTCTGCGAGATCGTACCGTACTGAAGTCCCATGTCCGCGAGGCGGGCGATCGTGGAGACCGCGTCGTTGGCGTGGACCGTGGTGAGCACCAGGTGACCGGTCAACGCAGCCTGCGCTGCGGTGACCGCGGTCTCGTTGTCGCGGATCTCCCCCACGAGGATGATGTCGGGGTCCTGCCGCAGCATCGCCCGCAGCGCGCTGGCGAAGGTCATGCCCTGCTTGGTCTGGACCTGCGTCTGCGTGACACCGCCCAGTTCGTACTCGATGGGGTCCTCGACGGTCATGATGTTGACCCGTCCGTCCGCAAGCTCCCGCAGCGCCCCGTAAAGCGTCGTCGTTTTTCCCGAACCGGTCGGCCCTGTCACCACGACAATGCCGTCGCGGTGGGTCAGCAGGTCGCGAAGGCGGTCGAGCTCGGCCTTCGGGATGTCGAGATCGTCGAGGGAAAGCGAACTGCTCGAGTCGAGAATGCGAATCACGCACTTCTCGGCCCCGCCGGCCGGAATGGTAGAGACGCGCAGGTCGTAGCCCCGTGCCTTGACCTGAACGCGTGCCTTCCCGTCCTGGGGGCGGAGCCGGTCGGCGATGTCGAGACGTGAGAGCACCTTGACCCGAGACACGATGCGGTTGAGCGCCGCCATCGGGAGGTCCATGTGCTTCCGGAGGACCCCGTCGACGCGATACCGTACGGCCCCAAGCCGGCGCCCCGGCTCGATGTGGATGTCCGACGCACCGACCGTGATGGCGTCACGGACGATGAGGTTGGTGAGCTTCACCACCGGCGTGGCCGAGACGTCGTCCTCGGAAATGGACTCCGGGCCCATCTCCTCCAAGACCTTGACCGCGTCCTCGCCGATGTCGTCGCCGAGTCCGCCCAGCAGCGTCTCGACGGCGCGCTCGGGTGAATATCGCCCGTCGAGCGCCTCCTGGATCACGCCCGGGGCGGCCACCTGAAACAGCAGCGCCCGGCCCGCGGTGAAGCCGAGGGCCCGTTCCGCCTCCACGTTCGTTGGATCGCACGTCGCCACGATGAAGTACCGGTCGTCCTCGGCCACGGGGTAGACGTGGTGCCTCCGCGCCATCGTCTCGGGAATCACGAGGGCGGCATTCGGGTCGGCGCGGTGAACGTCCGCCACGTCCAGTCGGAAGTACTCCGCCACCATGCGTGAGAGGGCGTCGTCAGACAGATCGTAGGCGCGCGTGACGTCCGTCCAGGCCTCCAAGGCGCTCGCGCCCGCAGGTATCTCCGGGCGCTGACGGTCCGAATGACCCGCGCGTTCGGCGATGCGCACCATCCAGTGCACGGCGTGTCCCCGGGCGGCCTCGCTCATCCTTTCCCCAGCGTGCTCGGTCGCTTGGCGTTCTTCTCGCGGTACATCGCCTCGTCCGCCGCTGCGACCAGATCTCTGAGCCGAACCCCCGGATCGTCCTCCAGATGCACCATGCCGATGCTGACGGAGAGCGAATAGGGTTCCGAACGGTTCTGATTGAAGTCGTCGACTCGCTCCCGCAGACGCGCGACCAGAGTCTCCGATCGCTCATCGGCGGCCTCGAGAGCCAGAACCCCGAACTCGTCTCCGCCCAGGCGGGCGATGATGTCGGAGCGCCTGAAGGTCGCACGCAGGATATCTGCCACCTTGCGAAGAGCCCGGTCGCCCACGTGGTGCCCCAACGAGTCGTTGATCGTCTTGAGGCGGTCGAGATCGAAATACACCATGGTGATCCCGCGCCCCGACCGGCGAGCTAGCTTTAGATGCTGTTCCCCGAGATCCGCGAATCCACGGCGATTGTACAGTCCGGTAAGGTCGTCGATCAGCGAAAGACTGCGCAGCGCCTCGAAGAGCCGGTGACGCTCGATGGCGTGCCGGACCGAACGCACGATCAGCGACGGTCCCATCTCGCCCTGCACCAGGTAGTCCTGCGCTCCGGCCTGCACGCTGGAGAACGCCTCCCCCTCGTTCGGCTCGGCGGAGATCACGAGGATGGGGAGGTCGGGGGCGAGCGCGTACACCCGCTCGAAGGTCACCATTCCCTGGCTGTCCGCGAGGTCGAGGTTGAGGAGGACCGCGTCGAGTCCGCCCCTCGTCAGCCTCGCGAGTGCCTGGCTGAGCTCGCCCACCCACTCGACCTGCAGGACACCGGCGTGCGATACCGCGAGCCCTGCCTCAACCTTCTCGAGGGCGTACTCGTCCGGGTCGACGAGCAGGACGTTGATCGGCCGATGCTGCAGAAGAGCGCTCCTTGCAACGGGATCGGGCACGCGGGTCGTGTGGATTCGGAGGACTGCGGCAAGCCCCGGCCCGCCTACCGGCTCAAGGTAACGCCCTCAGGCGGCCGAGGACCACAGTGGACTGCGGGGCACGGCCGGGGCGCCCGTGTCGGGGGCGCCGGGCGATCGCCACGCCGACGTATTCAGGTCCCCGCCGCGAGTTCCACCGCCTGGCCGGGGGTCGAATCGTCCGGTGCCTGCTGGGCGTGGGCGGAGATCGCGGAGACGGCCAGCAGCAGCGTGCCGATCACGAGGGCCCGCAATGCGATCCGGTCGACCGTGTCGCACCAGCCCTCCACGAGATGTCTGGCGTGCATCCGATCGTTCATCATAACGGTCGCCCCCCTCTCCGACTGGCTGCCTTCGAGTCTCACCCTCGCGAGCCCCGGATCGGAGGCCCGACCGAATCCGGTGGGCTGATCACCGGCTCCACTCCCCGCCTCACCACACCCTCCGGACGGGCCCCGCTCAATCCGTTTCGCGCCCCTCCCTTCGTGAAGTCCGCGTCAAAAGTTTCGCGTGCGCCGCACGAGGCGGCGGCGTACCATGGGGCGTCCGTCGAAACCCGCACCGCCGAACACCCCGATCGACCATCGGAGACCCCATGCGCATGGCCCGTTCCCGCCCCGTCTTCTCCGTCCCCTCCGCGCTTACCCACGCCCTGCCCCTGGCCATGGCGATCGTCCTCGGAGCGGTGCCGCAGCCGGCCGGAGCACAGGCCGCGCCGTGTGCCGACGAGGCATACCGGCACTTCGACTTCTGGGAAGGTCGCTGGGTCGTCCGTGCAACAAACGGCATGCTGGCCGGCCACAACACGCTCACGGTGGAGCTGGGCGAGTGTGTCCTCGCAGAGCACTACGTGACGCCCGCAGGGTTCGAGGGACGCAGCCTCAACGTGTTCGACGCCTCGCGCGGCGTTTGGCACCAGACGTGGATGGACAACACCGGGCTGCTGCTCGTGCTGGAGGGCAGCTACGCGAACGGGCGCATGGTCATGCAGGGCGAGACCGTGGGCGCCGACGGCACGGTCACGCGCAACCGGCTCACCTGGTCACGCCCCTTCGAAAGCACGGACCGCGTGCGTCAGCTCTGGGAGACGTCCACCGACGGCGGCGCCACCTGGAGCACGAGGTTCGACGGTCTGTACCTCCGGCAGAGCAGTTCGGTGGACTGGGACGTCCTGCTGCGCGGCGGCACGGTGGTCGACGGGAGCGGGCAGCCGGGCTTCTCGGCGGACGTCGCTATCCGTGGCGACCGCATCGTCAGAGTCTCTCGCGCGCCCCTCGATCCGGCGCGCGCCGCGAGGGTCATCGACGCCGTAGGCAGGGTTGTCGCCCCCGGCTTCGTGGACATCCACACCCACCTCGACCCCCTCCTGCGCCTTCCCGGTGGGGAAAGCCACGTGCGACAGGGCGTGACGACAGCGCTGGGTGGTCCGGACGGGGGCTCGCCCTGGCCACTGGCCGAGTACCTGGCCCAGGCCGACTCCGTGGGCGTCGGCCTCAACGTGGGGTACACGGTCGGTCACAACACGGTGCGCGAGGCCGTCATGGGGCTGGCATCCCGGGTCCCCACGCCGGGCGAACTGGACCAGATGCGGGCCATGATCGCCCGAGGCATGGACGACGGCGCCTGGGGGATCTCGACCGGCCTGAGGTATCTGCCCGGGGCCTTCTCGGACGTCGACGAGGTCGTGGAGCTGTCGAAGGAGGCGGCCGTCCGAGGCGGCTTCTACACGTCGCACCTCCGCGAGGAGGGCCTCGGACTCTTCGAAGGCGTGTCGGAGGCCCTCGAGATCGGTCGGCGGGCGGACATACCCGTGGTGCTGACGCACCACAAGGCGGTAGGTGCGCCCATGTGGGGCTCCTCGGCCCGGACGCTCGCCATGGTCGACTCCGCGCGTGTCGCGGGCACGGATGTGATGCTCGACCAGTACCCGTATACGGCCAGCTACTCGGGCATCACGATTCTCGTGCCGGCGTGGGCGATGGAAGGCGGCTCGGATGCCCTGCTCGAGCGCATGGACGACCCGGTCCTCGCCGACAGCGTCCTGTCCGGAATCGAGTACAACATCGTCAACGACCGCGGCGGCAACGACCTTCGCCGGGTGCAGCTGGCCCTCGTCCCGTGGGACCGGTCCCTGGAGGGTCTCACGCTCTACGACTGGGCCGTTCGCGACGGTCTGGATCCGACCCCGGCGACGGGGGCGCGCCTGGTCGTCGAAGCGGTCCGGCGCGGAGGGGCCAGCGGGATCTATCACGCGCTCTCGGAGCAAGACGTCGAGGCGATCATGGCCCACCCTCAAACCATGATCGCCTCCGACGGCCGACTCGTAGCCCCGGGTGACGGCCACCCCCACCCCCGCTGGTACGGTACCTTCCCGCGCGTCCTGGGTCTCTACGCCCGCGAGCGTGGCGTCCTCGCCCTAGAGCAGGCGGTACGGAAGATGACCGCGATGCCGGCCGAGCGGATCGGGCTTCGCGAGCGCGGGCAGATCCGCGCCGGCTGGTATGCCGACGTGGTCGTCTTCGACCCCCTGTCCGTGGCCGACCGTGCGACCTTCGAGGAGCCCCACCAGTACCCGGTCGGGATCGAGTACGTGCTGGTCAACGGGGTCCTCGCGGTAGACGCGGGGCAGTACCACGACGTGCGATCCGGACGGGTCCTCCGGCGGGGAAGAGACTGAAGCGGTCGGGCCTGCTCCCCGGTATCCATCGCGTCCGGTGCCGGGTGGCGGGACGCGAGCTACTGCGTCGCGCGGTGCCGGAGTATCTTCCAGCATGACGCACGCGCCCGAGATCCTCGCCCGTCTCGAGGAGACGCTGGGTACCGGGCGCGTCGAGCGCGACGTGCCCCTCGCCCGGATGACGACGTTCCGCATCGGCGGGCCGGCCGACTTCCTCGTGCGCGCCCGCACCGCCGACGAGCTCGCGAGCGCCGTGACCGCGGCCCGCGACATCGGGATCGACTGGTTCCTGCTCGGGCACGGGGCCAACGTTCTGGTGGCGGACCGTGGTTTTCGCGGCCTCGTCATCCGATCGGAGGTAGCCGGGATCGAGGCCCTCGGAGACGGACGCGTGCGCGCGGGCGCGGGCGTCGAGGTCTTCCCGGACCTCATCGAGGCGACGGTCTCGCGCGGGCTCGGCGGGCTGCACCACTTCGTCGGAATCCCGAGCACCGTCGGCGGCGCCCTCTGGCAGAACCTCCACTTCCTGTCCCCCGCCCCGGAACGAGAGCGGACCGTCTTCATCGAGGAGTCCCTGGAGTCCGCCGACCTCCTCACGGAAGAAGGGGTGCGCAGGACGGTCGACACCGCCTACTTCGAATTCGGCTACGACCAGAGCGTCCTCCACCATCGGCGTGACGTCGTGCTCTCGGCTACGTTTCGCCTCCAGACCGAGGCGGTCGAAGACCTTCGGCGCGTCATGAGAGAGAATCTGGCGTGGCGGGCCGAGCGGCACCCCGACCTTTGGCTTTACCCGAGCGCCGGCTCGATCTTCCAGAAGATCGAGGGGATCGGAGCCGGCCGGCTGATCGACGAGTGCGGGCTCAAGGGCCGCGTTTCCGGTGGTGCGGCCATCTTCCACCGCCACGCGAACATCGTCGTGAACCTCGGCGGCGCGACGGCCTCCGACGTACGGGCGCTCATCGACCTCGCACGCGAAACGGTGCTCCGAGAAACCGGCTACGACCTCGTACCCGAGATCACGTTCGTCGGCGACTTCTGAGTCGCGCTACCGTCCGGAAGATCCGGCCTGGTGCCCCCGCCTGCCCGCTCGGGCGACCCCGACAAGAGCGACCAGCGTGTCCTCGTGAATGTCGTGCCCGCCGTCGTAGCGAACGGATCGGACGCGGATACCGGCCTCGTTCAGGCGCACCGCCTCTTCTTCCGCCAGCCGAGCCGAGAGCGCCGGGTCCGCGTTGCCGCGCACCGTCACGACCTCGACGCCGGCGAGGGCCTTCGTGGCCCGGTCGAGGTCGAGATCGGGTGGGGTGAAGTCGCCCCAGAGGATCAGGCGCGCCGGGCGCAGCGTCCCGTGCACCACCCACCGGGTCGCGGTGGCGACACCCTGCGAGAAGCCGAGAACGTTCACGGGGCGTCCTGGCACCTGCGCGACGATGGCGCCCGCAAGCCGTTCGAGGTACGCCACGTAGTCCCGGATCTCGTGTTCACGGTCCTCGCGCGTCATCCACGTCGCCCCGACGGTCGCGCCCGGCCCGTGCCGACCGACCGTCGAAGCCACGTAGAAGCGCGACAGGGCCTCGGGTGCGACGATGAGCCTCGTGCCGTCGTCGACCGCCGCGAACCGCTTGAGGAAACGTCGTGCAAGCTGACGATATCCGTGCAGTACGAACCAGATCTCGCCGGCGCTTCGGGCGTCCCCCAGCGTCCAGTACCGGGCCGTGCGGGCGACCTCCAGGTGATGCTCGATCACGCCGGTCGGATGCGAAACGGGTTCTCACACCGGGCGAGCGTGGGCTGCCGCTGATCCGCGTCCGACAGGACCGGGTCGGACACGGGCCACTGGATGCCGAGGGCGGGGTCGTTCCACCGGATGCCCCGGCTCAGTTCGGCACGGTAGGGGGCGGTGACCTTGTAGGACACGTCGGCCGTGTCCGAGAGCACGCAGTAGCCGTGCGCGAAGCCGGGCGGGATCCAGAGCAGCTCACCGTCGTCCCTGTCGAGAATGCGCGACACCCACCGGCCGTACGTCGGCCCACCCACGCGCAGGTCCACCGCCACGTCGAAGATCGTGCCCCGCACCACGCCGACGAGCTTTCCCTGTGCGGCGGGGGGCAACTGGTAGTGGAGCCCGCGCAGCACGCCACGCACGGACAGCGCTACGTTGTCTTGCACGAACCGCGCCGTGATGCCGGCCGCGGCGAAGGCTTCTTCCCGGTAGACCTCCATGAAGAAGCCCCGGTCGTCCAGGTGGCGCTGCGGACGTACGACCACCACGTCACGGATCTTGAGCGGTTCGAAGGTGAACGACATGCGCGCGCGGGGTTGCGGGGCCGATGGGTTGCTAAAGCTACGCCGGATCCTCATCGATCACGAGGCGGCGGAGCTCCCGGCCGAACCGACGCCGGATCCGCGCCAGGATCAGGAGCGCGACGATCCCGATGCCGAGGGCGAGCCCCCACCACACGCCCTCCGGCCCCAGGTCGGTGCCGAAGCCGAGCCACCAGCAGGCCGGCAGTCCGATGATCCAGAAGCCCAGGAGATTGAGGAGCATCGGAACGCGCGTGTCTCCCACCCCGCGCAGCGCCCCCGCGCCGGTGACCTGGAGCCCGTCGAAGACCTGGAAGACGCCGGCGATGGGGAGAAGCATCGCCGCGGCCCCGACCACCGCGGCGTCGCTGCTGAACGCTCGTGCGAGCGGCCCCGGCAGCGTGAGGAACATCACCGCCGTCAACGACATGAAGGCGGTCGCCGCGGCGAGCCCCGCACCCACGGCGCGCCGGGCACCGGCGGGATCGCTCCTGCCCACGGCCTGTCCCACCACCACCGACGTGGCCTGGGCGACCCCGACCGGGATCATGAAGGTGAGGGCGGCGAGCTGCAGAGCGACCTGGTGGCTGGCGACGGCCACCGTTCCGAGGAGGCCCATGAGCAGGCCCGCAGCGCCGAACACGCCGAACTCCAGCGTCTGCTGCGCTCCGATCGGCGCGCCGACGCCGAGGATCCGGCGCAGCGGCGGAATCGCGAGCGCGTCGCGCCGCAGGGGAATCAGCGCAGGTCGGAGGTCTCCCCACCCCACCGCGGCGAGCATGAGGAGCATGAACCATCGGCTCAGGCTGGTGGCCCACGCGGATCCCTCGGCGCCGAGTGCGGGCACACCCAGGTGGCCGAAGACGAGGACCCAGTTGAGGGCCACGTTCACGACGTTCGCCGCCACGACGGCCACGATGATCGGTCGCACACGCGTCATCGCCTGCAGACTCTGGCGAAGCACCACGAATCCGTAGAAGGGAAAGATGCCGAGAATGAGTCCGTGCGCGTACGCCTCGGCCACGGGCACCACCTCGGCGGGCTGACGCGTCAGGATGAGAAAGTCGCCAGCCGGCACCAGAAGCAGGCTCGCGACCAGGGTGAGGCCGATGGCCAGGACCCCTCCTCGCTGCACGCCGCGCGCGATGCCGACCCGGTCGGCGGCGCCGACGGCCTGGGAGATCACGGGGTCGAGCGCGAAGAGGACGCCCATGCCGAAGACGGCCATGCCGAAGAAGTACAGGTTTCCGAGCGCGACCGCCGCAAGCGCCGTGGGGGACACGCGGCCCACCATGATGGTGTCGATCGCGCCCATGGCCATCATGGCGACCTGCACGACGGTGACGGGCGCGGCCAGCTCGAAGAGCGCCGCCACGTCGGCTCGCCCTGGTCGGTAGGCGCCGAGCGCGATGGCTCCCGGCGGCTGGTCGGCTTCGTTCACTGCTTCTCCGTTGGACGGGCTACGGAGCCCGTGGTCACCTCGTCTCGAGACCGCCCGGATCGACGTCGTCGCCGGAACGGAGCGCCCGGTCGCGACGGATCTCCTCGAGGAGCGCGAGCCCGTCATCGTCCTCGGGAGCCTGCACTTTCGGCACCCCGCCCTCATGCGAGACGAAGAAGGAGATCCACGTGGTCGGTGTTCCCGCCCAGAAAGCGGCGAAGCGGGTGAACCCGTGCAGGCCTTTCCGCCTCAAGTCGACGTAGACCACGTTGGCGACCAACCAGACGATCGCGCCGAGGAGGATCTGCAGGAAGTGCGACATCTTCGAAGGTCGAGGGGGGGCGAGGGCCGCCGATTCGCGCTCCCCCGTTGCTGCTGGCCGCTGCGCCGACGATGATAGCCCACCGACCTCCGATCCGCCTACCCATGCCCCCATCGACCGAAGCCCCCGGAGCCCGCCTTCGGGCCCTCTGGCGCCGCCTGGCCCCCCTGCCCGGTGGACGCTGGCTATTCAGCCGACTGCTTGGGCGCAGGGTCCCCTACTCCGGGTCGATCGGCGCGCTCGTCGAGCACTTCGAGCCGGGCCACGCCATCGTGTCGGTCCGGGATCGCCGCGCGGTCCGAAATCACCTCCGCTCCGTGCACGCCATCGCCCTCGCAAACCTTGGCGAACTCTCGACGGGCCTCGCGGTGCTGGGGGCCATGGACGCGAGCGTGCGCGGGATTCTCACGGGACTCGAGGTGTCGTACCTGCGGAAGGCGCGGGGACGGCTCACCGCCGAGGCCCGATGTTCGGTGCCCAAGGTGGTCGAGCCCGTCGACTGGCGCGTCGAAGCCGCCGTGCGGGACGCCTCGGGCGCCGTCGTTGCGGTGGTCACGGCCGCCTGGCGTCTCGCGCCCGTGCCCGAGGCCGGATCGTGACGGCCGGCGACGCGCCGCAGAGCATTCCCGTGGGCGAAACGGCGCTCACGCGCGACGCGGGGATCGCGGTTCCGCTCATCTGCGGCCCCATGTACCCGTGTTCGAACCCCGAGCTCGTCGCGGCGGTCTCCGAAGCGGGCGGGCTCGGAGTCCTCCAGCCGGTCACGCTGACGTACGTCTTCGGGTACGACTTTAGGGAGGGGATCCGAGCCATCCGGCGTGCAACCACCCGCCCGATCGGAATGAACGCCCTCATCGAGGCCTCGTCCGACACGTACCGAAAGCGCATGGAGGAATGGATCGACGTGGCGCTCGACGAGGGCGTCCGCTTCTTCATCACGTCGCTGGGCAAGCCGCGCTGGGTCGTCGACCGCGTCGGGGAAGTCGGCGGCGTGGTGTACCACGACGTGACCGAACGGAAATGGGCTCAGAAGGCCGTCGACTCCGGGGTCCACGGCCTCATCGGCGTAAACCGTCGGGCCGGTGGCCACGCGGGCCCCCTGAGCGCCGAGGCACTCCTCGAGGAGGTTGGCGACCTGGGGCTCCCCGTGGTGTGCGCAGGAGGCGTCGGGGCCGCCGACGAGTTCGCCCACGCGCTCTCGCTCGGATACGCCGGCGTGCAGATGGGCACGCGGTTCATCGCGACCGACGAATGCCGGGCGAGCGCACCGTACAAGCGAGCCATCGTGACCGCCGAGGAGGATGACATCGTGCTCACCGAGCGCCTCACCGGCGTCCCGGTGGCGGTCATCAACACCCCCTACGTACAGCGCCTCGGTCTGCGGGCGGGGTCCCTCGCGCGACGGATGCTGCGCGGGCGGCGCACCAAACACCTGGCCCGAAGTGTCTACGCGCTCCGTGCCGCCTGGACGCTCAAGCGCACGGCCCTCGACGACGCAGGATCGACCGAATACTGGCAGGCCGGTCGCTCCGTGGCACGCATCCACGAGGTCGTGCCGGCGGCCCAGGTCGTGCGAGCCTGCGCGATGGCCATCGCATCGACCGAACCTTGAACGAAGACCCACCGCCCCCCCGGAGAAGAGGCATGAAGCCCCAGCCCACCGTCTCGAGCCGCTCTCGCTCCCCCTCGACCCGACACCGCATCTCAGGCCGCGCCGCGGCCTGCGTCGCGATCGCGGCCCTCGCCTTTGCGCCCGCGCTGTCGGCACAGGCGGCAGGCCTCAAGGTGTACATCTCCGCGGACATGGAGGGCATCGCAGGCGTGGTCACGGGAAGCCAGCTTGGACCCAGCGGTTTCGAGTTCGGGCGCTTCCGGGGCTTCATGACGGCCGAGGTGAACGCCGCCATCGAGGCGGCACGCGCCATGGGCGCCACGGAGATCCTCGTGTCCGACTCGCACGGCAACGGGGAGAATCTCCTTGTCGAGGAGCTGCCGGGCGACATCCAGCTGGTCCGCTCCTGGCCACGTCCCCTCATGATGATGGAAGGAATCGACGCGACGTTCGACGCGGTCCTTCTCATCGGGTACCACGCGAGCACGGCAAATCCCGAGGGAGTCCGTGCCCACACCTTCTCGAGCGCCAATCTCACGGCGGTCCGCCTGAACGGTGTCGACATGATGGAGGCCAGCATGAGCGCCGCCATCGCCGGGGCGTTCGGCGTTCCCGTGGTCATGATCTCCGGGGACGACGCGACGGTGGAGGAGGCGCGCATGCGCATCGGCGACATGGAGGGCGCGGTGACCAAGTGGCACTACGGCTTCCATTCCGCACGCACCCTGATGCCCGAGGCGGCGCGCGGCGTGATCGGGGAACGGGTCCGCGCCGCCCTCGGCCGCCTCGACGACTTCCGGCCCCTGCGCATCGACGGTCCCCTGGAACTCGAGATCTCGTTCAAGAACTACATGCCGGCCGAACTCATGGCGTACCTGCCGAACGTCGATCGCGTTGACTCGCACACGATCCGGTTCGTCGGCCGCGACATGACGGAGATCTCCCGGTTCATCGAGTTCACGACGAGCTACGCGGCCAACGTCACGCCCTGACGGGCCGGACCGTCAGTCGATTCCGACGAGGTCGCTGCGACGCTCCATCAGCACCGTGTCGCGCCACCGGCCGTCGTGGAATCGACCGATCCTCTCGCGCCGTCCGATGACCCGAAAACCCGCGCGCTCGTGCGCGCGGATGGATGCCACGTTCTCCGGGAAGATACTGGCCTGCAGGGTCCAGATCCCCGCGGCTTCCGCCGCGCGCACGAGTTCCGACATGAGCAGGGAGCCGACGCCCCGCCCTCGGGCGGACGCCGCGACGTAAACCATGACCTCGCCGACCCCCGCGTACGCAGGACGCCGCGACGTCGGACTGAGGGCGGCGAAGCCGAGCACCGTCCCCTCGACTGTCGCGACGATACGCGCCTCCGTCCGACGGGCCGCATCCCAGCTCTCCCAGTCGGGCACCGCGGTCTCGAAAGTCGCGTCTCCGCTCGCGATCCCCTCTCGATAGATCTCGGCGACGCGAGTCCAGTCGGCCCTCTCCATAGGTCGGAGCGTCACGGTCATAGCGCGTCTTCGTCCACCGGTGGTGCGCCGTGGTGGCCCAGGCTCGGATAGTGCCAGGCGAGCAGCAGAGCCAGGGGCAAACCGAGGCCGACCCCCCATCGCAGGAGCACGAGGAAGAGCTCCGGCAGGACGAGGACGACGCGTGCCCCTTCCGCCACGCGCAGCACGACCCAGGCCACGG
Source organism: Gemmatimonadota bacterium (assembly GCA_030827315.1). Classification (GTDB taxonomy): domain Bacteria; phylum Gemmatimonadota; class Gemmatimonadetes; order Longimicrobiales; family Gaopeijiaceae; genus UBA2589. The sequence continues at coordinate 52,221 of JAURER010000020.1, forward strand.
CAAGGTATCCCGCGCCGACGGCCACCGCGCGACGCAGCGCCGGGAGCATCAGCGCAGTCCCGCGAAGAAGCCGGAAACGGCGGCGAGCAACCCCGCCCGGTCCTCGACGAAGGGGAAGTGCCCGGAATCGAGCAGCTGGTGCGTGCCCGATGGAAGCGGGCCAGCCAGGGCTCGCCCCACGGCGCGGGCGGGTGGGACGCTACCCGACACGGGTACGCTCCGAGGGATTCGCGTGCGGCCGGATCATGCAGAGTAGATACGCCCGGCGCGCCGATACGTCGAGGGGGCCCCGGCCGAAGGACCGGGCGCCCCCTCGTGGCGCCGGCGCCCGACGGCCGACGGCCGGGCGCGGCAGGCCGTCACGTCACCCTCAGCCGGGCTCGGGCTGGGGATCGAGGAGACCGGGCGACGGTACGCGGCGGGCTCCCACCGGTTCGGGCTCCACCGCCGGCGGCCGCGTCTGCGTCGGGCGCCCGCGCACGGCCGCATCGATGCGGTGCTCGGGCACCTCGGCGACCGGTGCAGCCTCCGCATCGCCGGTGGACGCGAAATGACGGCGGAAGAACAGCTCGAAGTCGTCGACCAGCGAGTACATCACCGGCACGAGAATCAGCGTGAGGAAGGTGGCGAACAGAATCCCCGCGATGATGGCGACGGCCATGGGGCCCCACCACGCCGCCTGCTGACCACCCCAGTACAGCTCCGGGTCCAGCGCTCCGAAGAGGCC
>JAURER010000025.1 GCA_030827315.1 Gemmatimonadota bacterium
CTCCCACTGGCCGTAGTCCTCTTCGGTGAGGGTGGGCTTCTGCTGGGCGGTGGCCGCACCGGCAAGACAGACCATCGCCGCGATCACCCACGACACCCGCACGACGCCGGGTCGGCGCGAAGGCACTACGAATCTCATGTCGACTCCTCCGTCACGATTGCTGCTCGACTCCACGACCGCTCACGACTCTGGCCCGTCAGCGCCCCAGACGCTCCTCCAGAACCTGGAAGAAGTTCTCCACCAGGATCAGGCGCCCGATCTCCGCACCGTCCCCGCCGCCGACCTGCAGCATCATGAAGCGCTGGTCGTCGGGCCCCACGTCCCAGCTCGCGTAGTTGGGCTGGGCGTCCCAACGCTCAGCCCCGTCTCGGTCAGGCGGGCCCCGCCCGCCGAGCCCACGGCCAGCGCGATGCCGAAGTCGGCGATGATCGGCTGCCCGGGCTTCAGCACCTTGAGCGCCACACGGCGGCTGGGCTTGACGTCCTCCGCGAGGTCTACGGTGGCCATGCCGCCTTCGCCCAGCTCCCGCTGGATCCGGTACCGGCCTTCCAGGGCCGCGTTGAGACGATCGACCACCGTGGACATCAGCGAATGACTCTGAGGAAGTCCGGACTCGCGTGGATGCTCTCGAAGTTCCGGTCGCGCGGGAGCGTGGCGCGACGGCCCGGGTTCAGCTCCACCGCGCGGCGCAGCGATTCGAGCGCGGCATCACGATCGCCGGAGCGGAGCTGCGCGTTCGCGAGCGCCACCCAGGCGTTGTCGTTCTCCGGCGACTTGTCGCGCGCGGCCACCGCCGCCGCCAGCGCGCCGTCCATGTCGCCGGCGTCCAGAAGCGGCGCGATGTCCCGGATCATCTCCCCCGACCGCTGGAGATCCAGGATGCGCCGGAGCTCGGCGAGCGGCTCGCGGTGGTCGTCCACCCGGATGTCGACCACGCGGTCGCTGAAGCCACCGCCCACGCGCGGCGCGACCACGAGGATCGCGCCGGACTGCATGCCCCGCGCGTCACCGCCGGCGGCCTGCGCCGCGTCGAGGGCGTCCATGAGACGCTCGGCCAGCGGGCCCGACGACGACTCGAAGGAGCGGACCATGGCGTCGACCACCTGCGCGCCCGCGAGGATGTTGCCCTGGGCGCAGTAGTCCACGCCGCAGCGGTGTCCCTTCCAGTCGCTGGCACCCTGACCCGTCCAGGCCGCCGTGCGTCCCTCGATGTCGATGATCGCGTTCTGCCTGCGGTCCCGCCCGTCGTCGGAGCGGACGAGCTGGTCGAGGGCCTCCTCGGGCGAGTAGCCCCGCTCGATCAGCTCGATGGCCATGGACCCGTACATGGGGTTGGCCGCCGCCTGGTGCGCGACGATGGCAACGCCGCCCTTGGCGGTCATGGCGCGATTGCCCGCGCCGAACGCCTTGGACTGCACCCCCATCCCGAGTTCACCGGTGGCCGCGTCCCGCGCGATGATGGAGAACGTCGCCACGTACGCGTCCGTGTAGTCGGAGTAGGGGTCGACGACGCTCTCGGCCGACTGGGCGGCCAGCGCGGCCGCGGCGCCCGTAAAAGACGGACCCGCCACCATTCCGATGAACGCGGCGAGGCCGAGCACGGCGCGGACACGGACCGTCATGCAGGCAGGTCGCATGGCTCAGTCACCTACTTCCATGTGACCGGCCTGGACGTGCCCGGCGATCTCCTGAACCTGGTCGAGCACGCGCAGGAGGTTGCCGCTCCACAGCATGCCGATCTGCTCTTCCGTGTAGCCGCGACGGACGAGCTCCAGGGTGACGTTGAACGTCTCGGAGGCGTCGTTCCACCCCTCCACCCCGCCGCCGCCGTCGAAGTCGGAGCTGATGCCGACGTGCTCGATGCCGATCAGGTTCACGAGATAGTCGATGTGGTCGACCAGGTCGGAGACCCCGACCGGCGGGGTGACCGGATCCACTTCGGCCCGGATGCGCTCCGCGGCCATGTCCTGCACGTGCTGGTACTCCGCCATGAACGCCTCGCGCTCCGCCTCGGACATCGACTGCGTCATGCGGAACATCGCGCCACGGCCACCCTCCGGCATCTCGAACCCCATCTGGGCCGCGGCCTCCTCGATGACCCGCTGGGACGCCTCCGCGTGGGCCGCGTTCTTGTCGGGACGCAGGTAGCTCCGGAAGGCGACGGTCTGGATGACGCCACCGTTCTCCTTCAGAGCGAGGAGCTGCTCGTCGTCCATGTTGCGGCTGTGGTCACCGAGCGCTCGGGCCGCCGAGTGCGACGCGATCACCGGGGCCACGCTCATGCGCATCATCTGGAGGTTGGCTTCCTTCGACGGATGCGACACGTCGATCATGATGCCCCAGCGATTCATCTCGGCGATGACCTGGCGGCCCAGGTCGCTGAGCCCGCCGTGCATCCACACGCCGTCGCGCTCACCCGTATTGGAGTCGGCGAGCTGGCTGTGGCCGTTGTGGGCCAGCGACATGTAGCGGGCACCGCGCTCCTGGAACTCCTTCACCCGATTCGGATCGTTCCCGATCGGATACCCGTTCTCGACACCGATCATCGCCACCTTCTTGCCCGAGGCGATGATCCGGCGGACGTCTTCGGAGGTGAGCGCGAGCTCGATGCGGTCCGGCGCGATCTCCCCGGTCAGGCGGTGGATCGCGTCGAACTTCTCGATGGCCTGGGCGTAGGCGTCGTCGAAGCCGGCGGGCGTGAGCTCGCCCTGCCCCACGTAGACGATCATCCACGACACGTCGAGTCCGCCGGCTTCCATCTTCGGCAGGTTCACCTGGTTGCCCAGGTCCATCGTGTAGTTCCGCTCGGCCGTGAAGTTGGCCGGGCTGATGTCGTCATGGGTGTCGAGCGTGATCACCCGCTCGTGGATGCCGCGGGCGCGCTCGACGAGGTCGGCCTCGGACTCGCCCCCGGAACAGGCGGCTGCGCCGAGAAGGGCGACGAGCCCCACGATGCGAAACGGCGACGGGACGTGGCGGAGAAAGGGGGCTGCGGACGGGCGCACGACGGTACTCCTGAGGGACGGACGAGCCGGTGGACGATGGGGTGGATCGGAGCGTGGATTCTACGGGAGGAACCCCCGCGGGGCCATCGGTGGACCCTGCGCGCGCCCGATCACGCCGTCCCCGCCGACCGAAGATCGTGCCCGGGCGGTCGCGTTCGTCTCCCGGCAGCCCGCCTCAGCCGACCCGCTCCACCCCGGGCCGTCCGGCCTCGCAGCGCCAGCTCGACGCCGTCCGGACCGGCGCGCCCGGCCGGCTGACGTAGTCGACGGTACGGTACTCGGACACCCACTCCCGCGCGGTTACCCGGCAGCGCACGTACCCGCGCCGGTTGTTCTGCCAGCGCAGGTGGGGGTTGTCGGCGCTCAGCTGCTCGAAGGTGCCCCACGCCTCGCTTCCATCCCCGCCGGAGCTGACCGAAGTCCCCGCGAACTCGGTGGCCACCACGGGCCGGTCGTGCCGATCGAACGCGGAGCGGACGTCGTTGACGAAGCTGGCGTGGATGTCGCCGGTGAGGACCACGGTGCGTCCCGGACGCTCGGCGAGCGTGCCGAGCAGGCGGTCGCGCGCCACCGGGTATCCGCTCCAGTTGTCCATCGACACCTCAACCACCTCGCCGGGCTCGGAGTCGAAGGGCGCCATCATGACCTGCTGGGCGAGCACTTCCCAGGCCGCGCCCGAACCCCGCAGCGCGTCGGTGAGCCAGCGCTCCTGCGCGTCGCCGAGCATGACCCGCGAGGGGTCCGTCCAGTCACCGCACGGCACCGGCCGGATGCGGTCGCCACACGCCTGATCGCTGCGGAACTGGCGGGTGTCGAGGACCCGGAAGTTCGCCGTCGCGCCCCACGGGACCGACCGCGTGATGGAGAGGTCGGCCCACGAGCGGGCACGAGGCACACGCACGGGCTGATGTTCCCACCACGCCTGATATGCCGCCGCCCGGCGCAGGCGCATCTGCTCCTCGCTCTCGAGGAGGTTCTCTCCGGTGAGACCGGCGTAGTTGTTGTCGACCTCATGGTCGTCCCACGTCACCACCCAGGGGCACGACGCATGCGCGGCCTGCAGGGCGGGATCGGTCTTGTACTGCGCGTACCGCGTGCGGTACTCCTCCACGGTCAGCACCTCGTGCCCGTGGTGGGCCCGCACGCGTCCCTGCTCGGCCGCCGTCTCGTAGATGTAGTCACCCAGATGCGCTACCAGCGACACGTCTTCCCGCGCCAGGTGCTCGAACGCGGTGAAGTGCCCCTGCTCCCAGTGCTGGCACGAGACGAACGCGAAATCGAGCGGCCGTTCCGCGCCCTCGGAAGGCGCCGTCCGCAGGCGCCCCACGGGACTGCTCCCCGCCGGCAGGGTGAAGCGGTAGAAGTACCAGCGATCCGGATCCAGACCGCGGACGTCGACGTGGGCGGAGAAGCCGAGCTCGGGCGCGCATGCCACCTGCCCCCGGTCCACCACCCGCGAGAACCCCTCGTCGTGCGCGACCTCCCACCGGAGCACGACGCGCTCGCCGCTCATGCCGCCGAGCGGTTCGAACGGCCTCGGCGCCAGGCGCGTCCAGATGACGCACGCGTCGGGCGTCGGATCGCCGCTCGCGACGCCCAGCGTGAACGGGCTCTCCTGGAGCCGGGGGCGCCGCGTGACCCTCCACGGCGAAGGCACCAGTGCGCATGCGAGTGCATGACGGGACAGGTCGCGCAGGAACGCGCGCCGGTCGCGCGATCCCCCCGCCGCGAGGTCGAGGACGGTGGCGTGCTCGATCGAGCTCACCCGAGCGTCGCGACGAACGTCGGCGCCTGCCGGCGCATGCTCGCCTGCTCGTACGCGTACGCGATGCGGAGCAGGACGGGCTCGCTCCAGGCCCGGCCGAAGAAGGAGATCCCCGCGGGCAGCCCGTCGACGAACCCCATGGGCACACTGATGTCGGGGTATCCCGCGATGGCGGCCAGGCCGGCGCTGTCCCCTCCGTCGAACCGGTCGCCACGGATGTGGTCGGTGAGCCAGGCGACGTCCGTGGTCGGCGCGACGATGGCGTCGAGTGCGTGCTCGTCCATGACGCGGTCGATGCCGTCCTCGCGCGTCGCACGCTGAATGGTGCGCCTGGCGTCGAGATACGCCCGCTCGGTGAGTGGCCCCCGGGCCTGCGCGTCGTGGAGACGCTCCTGACCGAAGTACGGCATCTCCCGGTCCGCGTTCGCCTCGTTGAAGGCGATCACGTCGGCAAGCGTCTTCACCGGGGCGTCGGGTCCGAGCTCTGCCAGGTAGGCGTTGAGGTCCGCCTTGAACTCGTACTCGAGGAGAACCAGCGTCAGCGGGTCGTTCCACGCGGCGGAGTCCAGGTTGGCCGGATCGACGATCACCGCCCCGGCGGCCCGCATGTCGTCGAGCGCCCGCTCCAGGAGCGCGACGACGCGCGGATCGAAGCCGGTGATGCTGCGGGCCACGCCGATGCGCGCGCCCCGGAGCCCGTCGCGATCGAGGAACTGCGTGTAGTCGGTGTGCGCACGTCCCGCGCTGGCCGCCGTGGCTTCGTCGCGCGGATCCACGCCGGTCAGCGGTCCGAGGAGGACCGCCGCGTCCCGCACCGTACGCGCCATGGGACCGGCCGTGTCCTGGGAATGCGAGATCGGGATGATGCCCGAACGACTCCACAGCCCGACGGTGGGCTTGATGCCGACCACGCCGTTGATCGACGACGGGCACATGATCGAGCCGCCCGTCTCGGTCCCGATGGTGATCGCCGCGAGGTTGGCCGACACCGCCACGCCCGAGCCCGAACTCGACCCGCACGGGTTCCGGTCGAGCGCGTACGGGTTGCGGCACTGCCCGCCGCGGGCGCTCCACCCGCTCGACGCGCGGTAGCCCCGGAAGTACGCCCACTCGCTCATGTTCGCCTTCGCGAGGATGATCGCGCCGGCCTCCCGGAGCCTGCCGGAGATGAACGCATCCCGGGGCGGGATGGAGCCCTCGAGCGCGAGCGAGCCCGCGGTCGTGGTCATCCCGTCGTGCGTGTCGATGTTGTCCTTGATGGCGATGGGGATGCCGTGCAGCGGCCCACGCACGCGCCCCGCCGCCCGCTCGGCGTCGAGCTCGTCGGCGATCGTCAGCGCGTCGGGGTTGATTTCGATGATGGAGCGGAGCTCCGGGCCCTGCCGGTCGAGCTCCTCGATGCGCCGCAGGTAGAGCTCCGTGATCGAGCGCGCGGTGCGCTCTCCGGATTCCATGCCCGCCTGGAGGTCGGCCACCGTGACCTCGTCGAGCTCGAAGGGGGCGACGCCCCCGGAGGCCTGACCTCCCCGCCCCGCGCCCGAGCCCCCTGCGCCGGCCGAGCTCGCTGTGTCTCCGGGCGTGCACCCCGAGGCAGTGAGCGCGAAGCCGGCCCCGCCGGCGGCCGTGGTTCCGATGAAGCGACGTCGATCCATGGGTGCACCCCTCCTCGGTCCGGTCCTCTGAGTTTCCGCCGGTCGTCGTCAGTCCCGACGTGCGATTCTTCCGTTGACCCTCATCCAGCGCACCGCACCGCCCCCATCCCGGACGAACTCCACGGGCATCCCGCGATACGGGTACTCCTGGCCCTCCGGCGGGTCGGTCCAGGCCAGGTCCTCGCTCCAGAACACGAGCGGGGCACCGGCTTCGCCGACGCCGGAGCCGCGCAGGACGGCACGACCGTCCGACTCCAGCACCTCCGATTCCCCCACCGGTGGACGCCGGTACGTCCCGGCGTACAGGGCGGGGTCCGGCTGGCGGGCCAGGGGCTCGGCATGCGTGGTCATCATCTCGTTGCCGCCACGGTTCCCGCCGGTGCGCTGTCCCGGAGCCAGACGCAGATCCAGGAAGACGTCGAGGATCGACTGCTCCACGTCGTGGATGAGCCGCCAGCCCTCGCTGTGGTTGGTGAGGATCGCGAAGGCGAAGTCGCGCTCCGGAACCAGCTGGACGTGCAGGCAGTGTCCTCCGAGCGTGCCTCCGTGTGCGGCCGTCAGCACGCCACCGAGGCGGCGCAGGTGCCAACCGTGCCCCATCTCGTCGGTGGTCGCGTTCTTCACGATCCGTGCGGTGCGCATGGCCTCGCGCCCGGACGCGGAGACGATCGACGTGTCCGCGCCGGGCAGCTCGTGCCCGAGGTGGAAGCGCGCGTAGCGGACGAGGGTCTCGACGCTCATCGCCGCGCCGCCCGCAGCGACGTTCGCCGGCAGACTGAACGGACGGATCACCTCCGTCCGGCCGTCGCGGTCGCGGTGCGGCGCGGCGAAGCGGTAGGTCATCGCCGTGCCCGTGCGGGTGAAGGCGTGCGTCAGGCCGAGCGGGTCGAAGACCAGACTCGACAGCGCATCATCGATGGAGGCATCCTGCACGACTTCGATCACCCTGCCCGCGACGCCGAAGCCGGCGTTGTTGTAGCTCCATACCTCACCCGGTGCCGCGAGACGGGGAAGATCCGCCAGGCCCTCGACGAAGTTCTCCAGGGTGCGCGGACCACGGTCGGCCGTACCGAGCTGCCCCTCCCACCCCGGCGTGTGCGTCAGCAGATGCCAGATCCGGACCTCCCGGGACATCTCCTCGTCGGCGACGCGGAAGCCGGGAAGGTATTCGCGCACGGGCGCCTCGAGATCGGCGCGGCCTTCCTCCACGAGTCGCATGAGCGCGGTGGCGATGACCGTCTTCGAGATCGACGCGATGGGAAACACCGTGTCCGGCTCCACCGGCTGCGGGTTGTCCAGGTTCGTGAGCCCGAATCCGCGAAGCCAGGCGCGGCCGCCGGTGACGAGACCGAAGCCCACCCCCGGCACGCGGTACTCGGCCATGCGGGCCTCGATGAGGCGGTGCACGTGGACCAGGCGCGGATCCTCCTGGATGTCGAGTGACCCTTCGCCCCCGGGCGCCGCAGCCGCCGGGCGTGACGACATCCCCAGCGCCGCTCCCCCGGCGAGCCCCAGAAAGTCCCTGCGCTTCATCTCGTTCATTCCTGTGTCGGGATCATCGAACGGTACCCGGACCACGCAGCACCACGCCCGGCCGCGCCCCGGTCACCGCGCCGTCGCGAACGATCGCCACGCCGCCCACGAAGACGTGCGGGATGCCGACCGGATGCTGGTGCGGGTTCTCGAAGGTCGCCCGGTCGATCACCGTCGCCGGGTCGAAGACGGTGAGGTCGGCGACGTTGCCCGGCTCGATCCTGCCCCGGTCGGCGAAACCCAACCGGTCCGCCGGCGCGGACGTCATCCTGCGGACCGCCTCGGGAAGCGAGATCGCGCCGAGGTCCCGTGCGTAGTGACCGAGCACCCGGGGATACGTTCCGTACCCTCGGGGATGCGGGCTCGCGACGCCGAAATGCACGAGGCTCCCGTCCGACCCGATCATTCCGTGTTCCGCCGCCATAAGCAGCCGTACGTCGCCCTCGTCGAAAGCGTGGAAGATGGCGCTGCAACCCCCCGCGGCGTCGATCTCGAGGATCAGATCCGCCACCGCGGCGGGCGTGCCGTCGACGTCGCGCGCCGCCAGTACGTCGAGCAGCGTGAGCCCAGCCATCTCGGACGGAAACGCGGACGCCCCGGGGCCTTCGAAGCGGCACGACACGAGCTGGATCTTCGACGGGTCGCTGGCGAAGCGCATCTCGAAGAAGGCCTCGATGTCGTCGACCACCCTCACACGCGTCGCCGGGTCCGTGAGTCGCTCCTCGAGCCGTCCGCCCTCCTGCGCCCAGCGTGGGATGATGCTCGACAGCCCCGTCGACGACGCGGTGTACGGGTACTGGTCGAAGGTCACGTCGATCCCCTCGGCCCTGGCATCCTCGATGAGCGCGACGGACTCGGCGGCGCGCCCGAAGTTCCGCCACGCACCGATCTTGTGATGCGTCATCTGGACCGGGATGCCTGCTTCCCGTCCGATGCGGATCGTCTCGCGCACGGACTCGAATACGCCGTCTCCCTCGTTGCGCATGTGCGAGATGTAGATGCCGCCGTACGACGCCGCGACGCGAGAGAGCTCGATCACCTCCTCGGTCGTCGCGAAGCTTCCCGGGAGGTAGAACAGCCCCGTGGACAGCCCGAGCGCGCCTTCCTCCATGGCGCGCTCGACGAACGCCTTCATGGCCGCGAGCTCCTCGTCGTCCGGAGCCCGGTCGTCTTCGCCGAGCACTTCTTCGCGGATCGTCCCGTGGCCGACGAACATCGCGAAGTTCGGCGCGGTCCCGCCGCTCGCGGTCAGGGAGTCGTACCAGTGGGCCAGGTCGAGAGGCGAGCCGCCGTCGTTGCCCTCCACGAGCGTCGTGACGCCCTGCAGCACGAAGTTGTCGGCGGTCGGGATCTCGAAGATCGTCCCGCGGGAATGGGTGTGAGGATCGATGAAGCCGGGGGCCACCACATGCCCGGTCACATCCACGCGTTCGGTGGCGGATCGGCCCGCCAGGTCACCGACCGCCGCGATCCGGCCGTCGAGCACGCCCACGTCGGCGACGAAGCCTTCCGCCCCGGTCCCGTCGATGACGGTGCCGCCGGCCAGGACCAGATCGAAGTCCGGGGCGCAGGCGCTCGAGGCGACCGCGGTCACGAGGAGCGTCACCGCGGCCCGTGCACGTCGCGGGCGTGTCCGGACTCGGCCGGTCGGCGAGCGGCCGTCGTCGCGATCGGGTCCGGTGGTCTTCACAAGCGGAAACAGGGGGCGGTGTGGCTCGAGTCCGACGGTCATGGGCATCCTCCACGGCGGGCAGGGAGCTTAGGGACGCGGGCGCCGAAACGACAGTCGGGGCCGGAAAGATTACGCGCCGAACGACCCTCGCGATCGCTCCTACCCGCCGAGGAGCGTGATCACCACCGAGAGGGTCAGCACCGATCCGACGGTGGTGAACAGCACGGTTCGTGCCGCCACGCCGGGCGCCGCGTCGTAGCGCGCCCCGAACAGGTAGACGTTCACCGCACTCGGCATCGCGGCCATGAGCACCGCGACGGAGAGCCACGGCCCGTTCACCCCCAGGACCGGTCCGCCGATCAGCCAGACGAGCAGGGGGTGCGCGACGAGCTTCAGGGCCGAGAGCAGCACGGCGGGCCGGACGTCTCCCATGAGCGGATACCCGGCGAGCGAGGAGCCCATCGCGAACAGGGCGCACGGTACCGCCGCGGCGGCGAGCAGCTCGAGCACCTTCGCGACCGGCGTCGGGATCACCGCGCCCGAGAGGTTCACCAGCAGGCCGAGCGCGATGCCGCCGATGATGGGATTGCGCGCAGCGTCCAGGACGGCGCGCGCCGCCCGCTCTCCCGCACCGCCCTCCCCGCCCCGCCCCGCCTGGATCAGCAGCACCGTGAGCGGCATGAACGTCGCGGAGTGGAATCCGACGATGATCATCATGGGAAGCGCCGCCTCGGGGCCGAGCGCGGTCAGCACCACGGGGATGCCGACCATGACGAGATTCGAGAAGGCTGCCGACATGCCGAAGATGGCCTGGTCCGGCAGGGGCCGTCCGAACACGCCGCGCCCCACCGTCACCCCGACGGCGTAGACCGCGAGCGACGCGGCATAGAACGCGACCAGGAAGCTCCAGTCGATGTCGGACGGGAAGTCGAGGCCCGCCATGCTGGTGAGAAGGAGCGACGGGATCGAGAAGTTGAATACGAACAGGACCAGCCCCCGCACGCCGGGGCCGTCCAGGATGCGGCCGCGGACGGCCAGAAAGCCGAGCAGCATGAGCCCGAACAGGGGGACGAGGATTTCTGCGAGGCGGCTCATGTTCGGGTCGGCCGGGGTCGGCACGCGGTCGGAGTGTCGCCGAACGGAAACGGAACCGACCGGATCCCGGTAGAGGCGGCGCCCGGACACCGAGTACCCCGGGGTGTCGGAGCCACGGTGCGTCCCCGGAACGATTCGAGACGGGTGAGGCGTGGTGGCCACGACGCACCGTAGCGCGTACCATGCTCCGGGCACATCCGACGGAGACGGCCACGTGAACCCTCCCCATTCTCCACCGACCACCGTCCTTCTTCCCGAGACCCGCGCGAACTGGTCGCGACGTGACTTCATCAAAGGGGTCATCGCCTCCGGTGCGACCGTCTCGGGACTCTCGTACTTCGGGGCCGGCTGCGCTCAGTCGCTCCCCGCGCAGGCGGGCGGCGTCGAGCGGCTTCTGTCCCTGACCGTCAACGGTCAGACGCGCCGCGTGGACGTGCTCCCCAACGAGACGCTCGCCACGACGCTGCGCTACAAGCTCGGGCTCACGGGCACGAAGCTCGGCTGCGACCGGGCCGAATGCGGCGCCTGCACCGTGCTCATCGACGACGTGACGCACTACGCATGCTCCACGCTCACCCACAGGGTGCGCGACCGTGAGATCACGACCGTCGAGGGCGTCGCCGCGGCCGACGGCACCCTGCATCCCGTGCAGCAGGCCTTCATTGACGAGCTCGCTCCGCAGTGCGGCTTCTGCACTCCGGGTCAGGTGATGTCGGCCGTCGCGCTCCTGCGCGCGAACCCCTCCCCGACCCGGGAGGAAGCCCGCCAGGCGCTCGCGGGCAACCTGTGCCGGTGTGGCGCCTACGACCACTATCTCAACGGCGTCATGCGCGCCGCCCGGGGGGCGTGAGATGGCCGAGCTGATCGGGAAGGACTTCACCCCTCCGGACATCCGGGCGAAGGTCACCGGCGCGGCGAAGTACGCGGAGGACTTCCGGCGGGACGGCATGCTCTTCTGCCGGCTGCTGAAGAGCCCCATGCCGCACGCGCGCGTGCGCACGATCGACGCCCGTCGCGCACTCGCCATGGACGGGGTCGTCGCGATCCTCACCGCCGACGAGGTACCGACCCAGGACGCGCCGGGCAACAACATCCTGACCAACGAACCTCACTTCGTCGGTGAGCCGATCCTCGCCGTGGCGGCTATCGACGAGGAGACCGCCCAGAACGCCATCGACGCCATCGAGCTCGACCTCGAGCCTCTGCCCTTCTGCGTGGACCCGCTGGAAAGCCTCCACCCCCGTGGACCGAACGCACGCACGGACGGCAACACCTTCTCGCGGGACGAGGGCGTCTTCGCGCACAAGTGGACGGAGGACGACTTCCGCGGCGCCGGCGACGGGCAGATGCCCGCCGGGACACCCGGCGAGGAGTGGACGTACGGGGACCTCGACGCCGGCTTCGCCGGGGCCGACCTCGTGCTCGACGAAAGCTTCGTGACGGCGAGTCACGCTCACCACTCCATGGAGCCGCGCACGGCGTTCGCCTACTGGGAGAACGGAAAGTGCTACGTGCACGGCTCGGCCCAGAGTCAGTCGGTCGTGCACGGCGGGCTCGCCCGCTACATCGGCATCGAGCCCGAGGAGCTGGTGTTCATCGCCGAGTTCTGCGGGGGAGGCTTCGGGTCGAAGGGCGGCGCGTACCCGGTCATGTCGATCCCGGCCCACATGGCCAGGAAGACGGGACGGCCCGTCATGATGCGCATCGGGCGGGCCGAGGAATACTTTCTCGGGTCCGCGCGCTGCGGCTTCCAGGGCCGCATCCGCCTCGGCTTCCGAGCCGACGGGCGCGTCACTGCCTGCGACCTGTACATCGTGCAGGACAACGGCCCGAACACGGGCTTCGGTGACCTCCACAGCGCCGCGGACGCGGTCTCGCTGGTCTACCAGCCGATGGCCATGCGATACCGCGGGATCTCGGTGCTCACGAACACGCCGCCGAGAAGCGCACAGAGGGGGCCGGGCCAGAACCAGATCGCGTGCGCGGTGGAGCCCCTGATGGACAAGGCGGCGCGCCAGCTGGGTCTGGACCCCGTGGCCATCCGGCGCATCAACGTACCGGACTCCGGGTCGCGTTACGGCGAGGGCCAGGGCTCGGTCACCAGCGCCCACCTGCGTGAGGCGCTCGACCGCGGCGCCGAACGCTTCGGGTGGGCGGAGCGCCGTGCGCGCAGCGGCGTGCGGAACGGCTCCAGGGTTCGTGCCGTGGGGGTCGGGCAGGCGTTCCACTCCGCGGGTTCGAGCGGCTTCGACGGCCTGGTCCGGATCGACGCCGAGGGGATCCTCCACATCCACACCGGCGTGGGGAATCTCGGAACGTACTCGTACGCCTCCACGTCGCGCGTGGCCGCCGAGGTGCTCGGATACGACTGGAATCGCTGCGTCATCCACCGGGGGGACTCGAGCAGGAACCTGCCCTGGAACAACGGGCAGTTCGGGAGCAACACGTCGTTCACCATGACGCGCACGAACTACGTGGCGGCCATGGATGCGCTGGAGAAGCTGAAGCAGATCGCGGCGATCCGTCTCGGCGGGCGTGCCGAGGACTACGACGTGGCGAACGAGACCGTCTTCCACAGGTCGAACCCCTCGCAACGGATGAGCTACGCGCAGGGAGCACGCTGGGCGATCGAGATGGGTGGGGCGTACGCGGGACACAACCTCCCCGAAGACCTGAACGCGATGACCCGACGCTCGGCAGAGGCACTCGCGGGTACCGGCCTCATCGGCGTCGCACGCGACGGCCGGCATTCCGGAACCGTGCCGGCGCTGGCGGCCGGCTTCGTCGAGGTCGAGGTGGACGTCGAGACCGGCAAGGTGGAGATCCTCGACTACCTGGGCGTGGCAGACTGCGGCACCGTGCTGCACCCGCAGAGTCTCGCCGCACAGGTGCGCGGCGGCGCCGTGATGGGATTCGGCATGGCCCTCACCGAGCGGCACGTGTACGACCGCCGCTGGGGCCTGCCCGCGAACGTCGGGCTGCACCAGTCGAAGCCGCCCGGCTACCTCGACGTGCCTTCGGGCATGGACTGGGACGCCGTCGACATCGCGGACCCGCAGAACCCCGTTGGAGTGAAGGGCGTCGGCGAGCCGCTCATGGGATGCGCGGCGGCCGCGGTGCTCTGCGCCGTATCCGACGCCCTCGGGGGACACTACTTCAACCGGACGCCGGTCGTGACCGACATGATCGTCGGCGCCGCCGCGGCCGTCCCGGCCGCGCACCGCCCCCTCGCCGTGAATACCCAGTAGGAGGCCCGTACCATGCTGAAAGACGCGATGACGGGCTTCGAGCTCTACCGGCCCACGGACCTGGACACCGCCATCGACATTCTGACCCGGCACCGCGGGAACGCGTGGGTGCTCGCCGGAGGGTACGACAGCCTCGACTGGTTCAAGGAGCGCGTGCGTACGCCCGGTGTGGTCGTCGACCTGGAAGGGATCGAGGAGCTACGCGGCATCCGGGAGATCGACGGCGGCGGTCTCGAGATCGGCGCCACCACGACGCTGACCGACCTCGAGCGGCACCCCCAGGTGCGCGGGCGCTTCGGCCTCCTCGCCGACGCCGCACGCCGCGTCGCCAGCCCTCAGATCCGCAACGCGGGAACCCTCGGCGGCAACGTCTGCCAGGACACGCGCTGCTGGTACTACCGATACGGCGTCTCCTGCTACCGCGCGGGCGGCAACACGTGCTACGCCGCTGCTCCCGAGGCCATGAACCGAGAGCACGCGATCTACGGGGCGAGCCGCTGCGTCGCGGTATCACCCTCCGACACGGCCCCCGCGCTGGTCGCGCTCGACGCCGAGATGGTCGTGCGCAGCGCCCGGGGTGAGCGGGTCATCGAGGCGGGTGACTTCTTCATGGAGCCCTCGGTGGACATCCGCCGAATGACCGTGCTCGAGCCCGGCGACGTGCTGGTTTCGATCCGGCTGCCAGGCAGATGGGCGGGCGCGGACTTCCGGTTCGAGAAGGTGGCCGACCGGGCCACGTGGGACTTCGCGCTGGTGAGCGTCGCGAGCGCGTTCCGGATGGACGGGGCCACCATCGCGGACGCCCGCATCGTGTGCGGCGCGGTCCAGTGCGTGCCGCGCCGCCTGCGGTCCGTGGAGCGCAGGGTCGCGGGACAGACGAGGACGGAGGAGGTGGCGCTGGCGGCTGGCGCGCTCGCGGTGGCCGACGCCGAACCGCTCGCCTTCAACGGGTACAAGGTCCCGCTCGTCCAGAACCTCGTGAAGCGCGCCGTGCTCGGCGCCTGAGGTCACGTGCAGCGCGCCCGCGCGGCGCGTACCTTGGCTCCTCCGCGGCCACCCGGCCAGACTCGATCGCCCGACACCCCGAACGTCACCATGAGCAGACTCTCGCACCGTTCCGCGCTCGCGGCCGGCCTCGCACTCGCGCTGGCCCTCGCGCTGCTTCCCTCCTCCGCGCTCGCCCAGACCCCGACGATCGAGGCCCACACCTCGGGGATGCAGCGAATCGACGGCTTCTTCGACCTGTACTGGGACGACGCCGCGGGCTCGATCTTCTGGGAGATCGACAGGCTCGACACCGAGTTTCTCTATCAGATCTCCATGGGCTCCGGCCTGGGGAGCAATCCGATCGGAATCGACCGGGGTCAGCTCCGGGGCACGTACGTGCTGGAGGCGAAGCGTGTCGGACCGAAGATCCTGCTCGTGGAGCCGAACTACCAGTACGTCGCGTACAGCGACAACCCGGTGGAGGCGCAGGCCGTGCGCGACGCCTTCGCCCCGTCCGTGCACTGGGGCTTCACCGTGGCCGCGCAGACGGGCGACCGCGTGCTCGTGGACGCGACGGCGTTCTTCCTGCGTGACGCGCGCGACGTGATCGGCACCATCGCCGCCCGTGGGGAAGGCACCTTCGTGCTCGACGCGTCACGCAGCGCGATCCACATGCCGGCGGTCCAGGGCTTCCCCGAGAACACCGAAGTCGAAGCGATGCTCACCTTCACGAGCCGCAATCCCGGCCGTCTGGTCAACGGGGTGGCGGCCACGGGCGGGGCGATCTCGCTTCGGCAGCACCACTCGTTCATCAAGCTTCCCGATCCCGGCTTCAGGACCCGGATCGCGGACCCACGCGTAGGCGTGAATGGCCCGACGGTGTTCGACTACGCGACCCCGATCGACGCGGACCGGCAGGTGCGTCTCTCGTCACGCCACCGCCTCGAGAAGGCGGACCCGAACGCCGAGCGCTCGCGTCCGGTCGAGCCCATCGTCTACTACGTGGACCCCGGCACGCCCGAGCCGATCCGCTCGGCGCTCGTCGAGGGGGCCGCGTGGTGGAATCAGGCGTTCGAGGCGGCGGGGTTCATCGACGGCTTCCGCGTCGAGGTGCTTCCCGAGGGAATCGACCCGAACGACGCGCGCTTCAACATGATCCACTGGACGCACCGTCGGACGCGTGGGTACTCCTACGGCAACACGATCATCGACCCGCGCACCGGAGAGATCGTGCGCGGCGTAGTCAACCTGGGGAGCCTCCGCCTGCGCCAGGACTACCTGCACGGCCAGGGCGTCGTGCCGCCGTTTCCCACGGGCATCTCGGAGCAGGATTCGGAGCTGGGCGAGTTCGCCGACGCCCCCGACTACCTCTACCTGACCCAGGTCGCGCCGAACTCCGACGCCGTCGAGATGGCGCTGGACCGCGTGCGCCAGCTCTCCGCGCACGAGGTCGGGCACACGCTGGGCTTTCCGCACAACTACATGGCGAGCGCGTACGACCGAGAGAGCGTGATGGACTACCCCGCTCCGCTCATGCAGATCGACGCGAACGGAGACATCGACCTCTCCAACGCGTACGTCCAGAGGATCGGCGAGTACGACAAGCTCTCGGTCAACTGGCTGTACCGTGAGTTCCCCGCGGGCACGGACGAGGTCGCGGCCCTCGAGGAGATCGCGGCCCAGGGCGTGCGGGACGGGCTCATCTACATGGGGCACAGCAACAACAACTTCATTGGCGCAGCGCACCAGTACGCGAGCGTCTGGGACAACGGCTCGAACCTCGTCGACCATCTCAAGCTCGAGCTGCGCGTCCGGGAGATCGGCCTTGGGCGGTTCGGCACGGACGTGCTGCGTCCGGGCGAGCCGCTCTCGAACCTCGAGTACGTTCTGCTCCCCCTCTACATGCATCACCGTTTCCAGCTCCGCGCCGCCGTGCAGAGCCTGGGCGGGGCCGATTATCGATATGCCTTGAAGGGCGACGGGCAGACGCCGTTCACGATCGTGGACGGAGCCGAGCAGCGAGACGCCCTCGAGACGGTCCTTTCCACGCTGTCGGTGGACTTCCTCGCGCTCCCCGAAGCGCTCGTGCGGATGATCCCGCCGCCGGCCTTCCGGCACGAGGAAGGCGAGGTCTTCGACGGGCGGACCGAGCAGACGTTCGACCCGATTGCGGCCGCGGAGGCATCGGCGGCGTTCACGGTGGGGGAGATCCTCCATCCCGCGCGGATGGCCCGTCTCGAGCTCTACGGGAGCATGGGCGACTATCCCGATCTCGACGAGGTCGTGGACCGGCTCATGGCGGTCACGTGGGGCGTCGCCGACCCGCGCGACGAGTACCGTCTGCAGGTGCTCCACGCCGCGCAGCGTACCGTGGTCGACCAGATGATGCGCCAGGCCTCGCTGCAGGGAAATCCGTCGGAGGTCCGCGCGATCCTGAACGACCGGCTGGAGCGGCTCGCGGCCGAGGTCGAGGCGGAAGCCGCGCCGACCCCCCACCGGAGGCTCGTGGCCGCCGACATCCGACGCTGGCAGTCCGGCATCGAGAACACCTTGCCCGGCCCCGCCATCGCGCTGCCCGCAGGTGACCCCATCGGGGGGAGCAGCCGAGGCAACTGACCCGGGACGTCGGACGTACCGGACCCCCGGAGACACGACACCGTCTCCGGGGGTCCGTGCGTCCGGCCTGGCGTGGTACCGCGGGGGGCCGTCCGGTGCGGGGGGCGCTACACCGTGTAACGGAGCCGAGCCGCGACCCCCTCGCCCTCGGTCTCGAGGCGGTCCGCCCCGACGCCGGAGAGCTCCTCGACCGCCGCGCCCTGCTCGAACGCGGTGCCCACGAAGCGATCCACCAGGTCCGTTTCGCGTTCGCGCAGCCTGCGCGAGACCAGAAGCGAGTCGACGCGACCCTCGCGCAGCGCCTCCTTCGTCGCCTGGATCCCGAGGCTCCCACGACCGCCCGAACGCGCCTGGTCGATGACCGTGCCGAGCAGCGTGTCCTGGTATCGGCGCGTGAGCTCCGAGGCTGCCTCCTCGATGGCGACCTTCACCTCGGCCGTGCTCATGAGCATGCTCATCGAGGGGACCTCCAGGAAGCGGTTGCCGAAGCGGTCGGCCTGTCGGGCCAGCGCGGTCACCACCTCGATCGGTCCGCCGAAGACGACGAAGCCGTCCGTCCCGACGAGCTCCTCCAGCGCGTCGAGGATCTCCACCTGCATGCGCGCCGCGCTGCGCTCGCGCAGCCGCTGCGCGGTCTGCGTGCCCGTCTCGCCCCGAGCGCCGGAGTAACGACCGGCGCGGGTGGAAGAGACGGAGTCCGCGAGGTCCCCGAAGTCGCGATCGGCCACCAGGTCGAACTTCTCCTCTACCACGCCGTCCCGGTAGGCGAAGATCCGGCAGCGCCGGCTGTCCGCCACCGCGGCCGCGACCACGCGATCCTGCTTGAGGGCGCGCACGTAGGGCGCCACACGGATGCCGCGCTCCCAGCGCACGAGGTCGGGCATGGGCACGGCGACACCTTCGCCATAGCGCAGGTCGTCGGCGGTCGCGAAACCGACCCACGCGGTGTGCTGCAGGAAGGCCATGTGCCGGGCGAGGCCATGGTCGATGTGAGCCCGTGCCGCATCGAACGCCGCGACCTCGTCCGGGGCGTCCGCCTGGACCCTGCGGCGCTCCTCCGCCAGGGCCCCGTCCAGCACCGTCCGCCAGATGCGCCGGTCCGCCGGATCCGACTGCGATCCGTCGACGTAGACGCTGAGCACCATCACCTCTCCGAGGTCCTTGTACAGGCCCTCCAACTCCGCCCGTGTGAGCATGTGACCATCCTTTCTCACCACGTGGAACCAGCACCACGAAGAACGATAGTCGGGGCGCGTGGACGGCGGTGCCGGAAATCCTCCGCGTGGCCGGGTCGGGGTACTCCCCTACGCGCGAGGCCCCCGGGGGGTAACACCGCCCGGGGGCCTCGCAGGGAATTCGGGGTCGAAGACGCCGTCGCCCCCGGCAGGAAGCCTCAGATGGAGCAGGTCATGTCCTGTCCGCAGCACAGGGGCGACTTGACCTTCCCGTGCCCGTTGGGGCAATTCGACACCTGAACCGTGACCCCGGCCGCCGTGGTGATGGTGCCGTTCTCGAGGGGCGCGTCGCATGTGGCGCACGTCATGTTGACGCTCATACCGCACTTGTCGCAGGTATACGTCGCACTCATGGGGTCGACTCCTGGTGATGTGCCTTGTCTTGGTGATCGGACGGATCCACACCGGGCACACTAGCGCCAAACGGCCTCCCCGTCACGACTTCACCGCACACCGACCCACCCCTTCACGGAGGCGAACAGCTTCGTGGAGTCGTATCCCACGCCGTCCTTGAAGACCAGCGCCGTACCTCGGAATGCCGCGACGTCGACGGTGGGGTCGCCACGAAGGAGAACGAGGTCCGCCCGCTTACCGGCTTCCACGGTCCCGATCTCCCCGTCGCGCTCGAGATATCGGGCCCCATTTCGAGTCGCGACCTCCACCGCCTGCTCGGCGGTGAGTCCCATCTCGACGAGCAGCTGCAGTGCGCGCTGGTTCGCGTACCCGGGTACGACGTCGCCTGCGCCGGTGGGGTCGGTGCCCACCACGAGGAAGCCCCCAGCGTCGTAGAAGGCCTTCTCCATGGCCATGTACTTCCGCAGCAGCGCCTCGCCCCGTTCGCCCCCCCGGCCGAGGCTCGCCATGACCCGCTCGTGGAGCTGGGGGAGCATCGCCTCCTGCGCCCCCGCGGGAGGAGCCTCGCGCCCCGGCGCGCGGCGCTCCACCACGGTGAGCGTCGAGGTCAGTGCGACCCCCCTCTCGACCAGGTGGTCGACGAGACCCCGGAAGGCCGCGCCCGAAAGGTCGAGGTCGAGATACGACTGGTCCGCGCCGCGGGGACACAGGTCGGGTTCCTTGCCCGCGACGAAGTCCGTGGAGGCGAAGAAGCCGTGCTCCAGGTTGTCGATGCCGAGGTCGGCCGCCTCGCGGTACGTGATCGAGCAGAGGTGTCCGGTGACCTTGGCGCCGCGCGCGTGCGCCGCCTCGATGGCCGCCCCGAGGGTGGCCCGGTCGATCAGGTTGTAGGCCTTGAACGAGGTCGCACCCTGGTCGAGCCAGAAGTTCACGTGCGCGCGCGCCTCCGCCGGCGTGGTGAGCTGCGGCATCGCCCGCACGAATCCGTTCGCTCCTTCCAGGTAGGGGGCCGTCACGTCCATGTGCGGCCCCGCGATCCGGCCCTCGTCGATGTGCTGCTGGACCCGCAGGTCCGTGTACGTATCGACGCTACCGCCGGTGCGCATCGTGGTGACCCCGCCGGCGAGGTAGAGCGGTGGGAACGAGATCTCGTTCGTGTTGTAGCGCCGCTCGCCGGACGGATAGAAGAGGTGCTCGTGGAGCATCACGAGCCCGGGAATGAGGGTGTGACCCGCCCCGTCCACGACCTCCGCACCCACCGGAGTTCCGATCTCCGCCGCGGGTCCCACCCGAGCGATGCGGCCGTCGCGGATCTCGACCGACACGCCCGAGCGGGCGGGTGCACCCGTCCCGTCGATGAGGCGGACGTCACGGATGACCACGTGCGGCGCCGAGACCGAGACGAATTCACGTACCTGCTCGGCGAGATCGTCGTACCGCAACGCCGGCACCAGGTCGGCCTGTTGGACCCGCCACAGGTCGAAGCGTCGACGCACCTCGGGTATGGGATTGGGCCCCTCGCGGGGCGCGTGGTGCGAGATGGCCAGCCACGGAGCGTCCTCGGTCCCCTCGTCGGTGTGGTTGATGTCCACCGCGGCGTAGGGCGGATCACTCGCACGGGCGACGAGAATCATCGCCGTCGCGGCGGTGGAGGTGATGCCATCCCGGTTGCAGCGGATGTCGCCACCGGCCGCCGAGCCCGCCTCGAGGGCCCGCATGAGCCGGTCGGGGAGCGTGTTGTGGCCACGCGGATCGTCGCGCATGAAGGTCGCGAGCGCGTCGCCGACGACGGCCTCGCTCACCAGGGTGTTGCCCTGGGCCGTCACGGCCATCCCGAGGTCCGCGCGCACGCCGGTCCATTCCGACGTGCCGTCACCGGTAAAGCCCGCCACCTCCACCACGCCGTCGTGCAGGGTCACCGCACCGTACTGCCGCCGCGACGTCGCCGTGTCGGCCGTCACCACCAGATCGATGATCTCCTGCGCCCGACGGCCCTCCCGTAGGGCCGCGAACGCACGGTTGCGGTTCTCCAGGTTCCACGCCGCCTGGGTGGCCACGACGCCGACCCCCGGAACGAGCGCCCCGACGGCGTCGCCGAAGGTGTTAGGAACGCACGACGCCATAGCGATCCCGACGTCGCCGGTCCCGGGATCGAGCGCGGCGATGGACCACGTGGTCATGTCGAGCTCAGACACGCCTTCCTGGGCAGCCAGCGGCGCGACGCAGCCCACCGAGAGCACCACGCCGCCGGCGATCGTCAGCATCCTCATTCTTTTCTCCTTCCAATGAAGCGGGGTCCCCGGCGAACCGGGGACCCCGCGAACTCTGTGATCGGCCGTAGGACGGAGGCCCGAAGGCGCACCGTGCTCGGTTCGGTCAGTTGGGCAGCGCCATCGCGAAGTTGCCGCCATTCGTGGCCACCACGATGTACTGCCGGCCTTCGTGCATGTACGTCATCAGGGCGTACCGGTTGTCGTCGGGGATCGGGGCCCGGCCGACTTCCTCGCCCGTCCGCTTGTCGACCGCGAACAGGTGCGGCGTGTCGTCGGTGGAGTTGCCGGCGTAGACGAGCATGTCGGGCGTCACGAACATGGCCGCCTGACGCCCGCTTCCCGTCCGCGGATCGGGCTTGCCCTGAACCGCCGGGTGTTCCAGCACGTAGTCCGGAGTGTCGCCGATCGGGATCCACCACAGGTGCTCGCCCGTGTTCAGGTCGATCGCCGTGATCTTGCTGTACGGCGCCTTCCAGAAGGGCAGCCCATCGATCCGCCCCGGGCTGGCCGCCGGGCCGGGCACCCACTCGTTGACCGTCGTGCCCGTCGGCTGCCCGGGCTCGTTGCCCACCTCGGCGCCGTCGTCCTTCTCGGCCCCGGGGATCAGGATGCGGGAAGAGCACCCCTTCTGCGACGGGACGTAGATGATCCCGGTCGAGGGGTCGTAGGCGGGCGTACCGTCGATGTTCGTGCCACCCACGTCTCCCGGGCACCAGATCGCCGCCCGCTTTCCGAGCTCGTTGTCACGGTGCAGCGGCGGCAGGAAGAGCGGCCCCCTCTGGAAGTCGGCGAGCGCCTCGATCGCCATCTGCCGAAGCTCCGGCGAGAAGTCGATCAGGTCGTCGTCCGACAGCCCCTGCATGTCGTACGGCGCGGGCTTCGTCGGGAAGGGCTGGGTCGGCGAGAGGTACTCGCCCGGCACCAGGGACTGCGGCACCGGACGCTCCTCGATGGGCCAGATCGGCTCACCGGTCTCGCGGTTGAGCACGTAGAGAAACGCCTGCTTCGTCGCCTGCGCGACGATGGGCGTCTCGACACCGTCGATCATCACGTCGGCGAGGATCGGTACCTGCGGCGTGTCGTAGTTCCAGATGGGGTGATGGACGAACTGGAAGTGCCAGCGCCGCTCGCCGGTCTCGATGTCGAGCGCGATCAGGCTGGTCCCGAACAGGTTGTTCCCCGGACGGAAGCCGCCGAAGTAGTCCTGCGTGGGGCTGTTGGTGGGAACGTAGACGAGCCCCAGCTCCGGGTCCGCCGCGAGCGGCGCCCAGGACGAGATGTCGCCGGTCCACTCCCACGCGTCGTTCTCCCACGTCTCGTGGCCGACCTCGCCCGGTCCCGGGATCACGTCGAACTTCCAGAGCTTCTCACCCGTGCGGGCGTCGTAGCCGAGAATGTCGCCGGGAATCATCTCGCGGCGGGTCTGGTTGTACCCCTGCTCCGCGGAGTTTCCGACCACGACGACGCCGTTCGAGACGAGGGCGGGCGATGAGCTCGTGATGTACCCCGTCTCGAGCGGAATGCCGTCCGCCGGGTTCTCGTACTCGTATCCGAGACCGTTCGGGCCGAGCAGATCGATCACCCCCGTCTCGGGAAAACCCTCGATCCCGACCGGCCCACCGAACCCCTCGATGTGCTCCCCGGTGTGCGCGTCGATGGCGTGCAGGAAGAACGCGGGCGAGATCAGGTAGACGATGTCACGACCGTCCACGTTCGCGTACGCGACGCCCTTGCCGTGGTTCTTCCGCATCGAGTAGGCCCAGCGGAACGTCTCGGGCTCCGTGTACGTCCACACCTCCGCACCAGTGCCGGCGTCGGTCGCCACCACGGAGCGATACTCGGAGTGGACGTTGATGAGCAGGCCGTCCACGTAGATCGGGATCGATCGCGCGTTCACGGACCCGAGATGCGTCGCGTCGTACTCCCACGCGACCTCCAGGTCGGCGAAGTTCGACGGGTTGATCTGCGTCAGCCCCGTGTAGCGCTGTCCCTGGTTGTTCCCGGTGATGACGGCCCAGTCACCCTCGACGGTGACGCCGGCGGCTCGGCCGCTCGCGGCAGCGTCGTTGCCCGATTCGGCGCACGCGCTCCCGAGCACGACGATGGTTGCGAGCGCCAGCCAGCGAGTGGACGTGAGGGTCGATCGAAGCAAGCTCGTGCTCATGGGGAGGCCTTTGGGTCCGGTTCACACACGCCGCGTCCGGCGCGCCGCCCCCTTCTGGAGGGCGGATTCAGGAAGGGAGCCAAAATGACGGCGTTCACCGGATCGCGCCAGAGGGACGGGGAGCCGGGCCCGGGTAGCGGCCCCGCCGCGCGACTTCAGCACCAGCGTACGCGTACCCTGTATTCGACCCGGGTCTCACCCCCGGCCCGAACGCGCGGAGCCATGGTGAACGTCGATGCGTCCAGCGTCTCGAACCGGTGCGTGGCCGAAAGAATCTCCCAGTCGCCCCCGACCGGCTCGATGAGGGTCACGTCGACGTCCTCCTCCTTGTGGTTGCGGAGGTCGACGCGCCAGGTGCTCTCCGAGACGCAGCTCGAGACGACGGCGTAGTCCATCTGGCGCCGATCACCTACCACGTCGAACGCCTCGCCCAGCTTGATGCGGAACTCCTCGTCGCGCGCCGTGTGATCGACGAGGTCCTCGCCGACGAACTGCTGGGCGCCGGAGCGGTCGCGCTTGTAGACCCGCATCGTCCCCCTGGGCAGCGGCATGCCGAGACCGTTCGCCTCGCTGTTCTCGAAATCGAGGAAGACGCTCACCTTCTGGCTCGACGCGACCTGGCCGTACTGGCCGCGGTACCAGTGCGCGGCACCGGGCAAGACGAGGTGCTTCCTCACGCCGAAGCCGTCGGACTCGAGCAGCGTGACCTGCTTCTGCTCGTTGTCCATGAGGTCGGTGGGCCGCCCGAGGGTGTAGAGATGGTACTCGAAGAAGGCGTCCTCGGTGAAGCCACCGGCCTCGGCCGCCACCATCGCATCGGCCATCATGCGCTCGCGGTAGACCGCCTGGGGGGCGCCCGAGACGCGCCGCACGTCGCCGGCCACGAGCTGGAGACGCGCGTTCTCGAACGACGTTCCGCTCTGGTTGGTGAGGGTCACCCACCCGGTCAGGGCCCCTTGGTCGTCGTCCTCGTTCAGCACCATGACGTAGTCCGACTTCCAGTTCAGGCCGCCGGTCAGGTACGACACCTCGACGCGCTGCGGACCACCGGAGCTCTCGAGTCGCCACATCAGCGTCGGCTCCGGAATCAGGTTTTCGGGCAGTTCCGGGAAGCCGAAGCGGCCCGGATAGTCGAAGGTGATCTCGTCTCCGATCTTCAGAATCGGACCTCCGTTGACCGAGAGAACGTCCGCGGCGACCGGCTCCTCCATTCCGGTCTGCGGATTCGTCCGGTACACGGTGACGGTGCGCCCCACGTACTTCTCGAGCAGCTTCTGCGGATTGAGCAGATCGTACTGGTAGTTCTGCTCGAGCACGCGCAGCCCGCCGGGCCCCAGCGGCAACACGTGGACCGTCTCGGCCTGGATGCCTGACGCCACGTCGCCGTACTCCAGCGCGACCTGGCCACGCGGGAGATCGATGGCGCGCACCTCGCGAACCAGCCCGAAAGACTGGTTGTAGACTGTGATCGCGACGGATTCGCGGTCCGCAGCGGTCGAGCGCCCGTCGGTGGCCACCCACGCCACCCGGTCCGGCAGGGAAACGTAGCCACCGTGCGCCGGGACTGGTTCGGTTGAATCGAGAGCGGGAAGCGTGAAGACGCCCGTGGCCGCGAACGCCGCGATGATTCTGCGCATCGAGGAACCTCCTGTGGGACGGCGCGACCGCGCCGGTGTGAATGGATGTGCCCCTCGCTTCGGACCTGCCCCCTGCCCGTTGAGACCGATCCAGGGGCATCGATTTGCACACACCGGCGAGCCATGCCTCGCCGACGGTGCGGCGCGATGCGTCACGGCCTTACCTTGTCCCCCTGACGCTTGACCACGCCCGACACGTTTCCGGAGGAGCACGATGCACCACCGAGTCAACACGCTCGCAGCCCTCTTCCTGCTTGTGGGCTGCTCCGGAGGGGAGCCGCCCGCGCAGCCGTCCGACGACACGCCCGGGAGGGAAGACCCGATCGAAGCCTATCGCCCGTCCGCTGCAGAAGAGGCCGACGTCCTGGCCGCCGTCCAGGCGTTGTTCGACGCGCTGGGCAGCGGCGACGAGGAACTGCTGCGTTCGGTCGTGGACCCGAGCGTCGTCATGCACTTCTCGGAGACGCGCGACGGAGTCACCACCTTCGGCAGCGCCACGCTGGACGGCCTCGCGACGCGCATCACCTCGAGTGAGGTGCCGCTCATCGAGCGGATGTGGAGTCCGGTGGTCGTGGTGAACGGAGCCCTCGCGACCGTCTGGACGCCCTACGACTTCTATTCCGGAACCAACTTCAGCCACTGTGGCGTCGACGCGGCCAACCTCATGCGGACAGACGGAGGGTGGCGCATCGTCGCGCTCTCCTGGACCCGTATGCAGCCCCCGGCCTGCGACACACACCCGGACGGCCCGCCGGCCTGACGACCCTGACACGACATCGTTAGGCGTGGCCCGGGGGGAACGGACCACTGAGTTGGAACGTCGAATGGACCTGCTCGAGGCCGAAGCCGACGACTTCCTGCTCAAATCGGTGGCGGCGGATCGCCTCGAGGCCAGAGTTCGCGCGGTGCTGAGACGCAGCGGAATACGCCTCGCAACCTGAGCGACGCCGGCCACACGCGGGACCCGCCGCCATTCGGCGGCTCAGCCGTCGCCCAGATTCTTCCCGATGGCGTCGATGGTCATGGCGTAGCTGCGCATGGCCGACAGCGGATCGTAGGCGACCAGCATCGCCCCGCGATGGCCGAGTCGATCGGGGCTGCCCCGGGAAAACGCCGTGAGGGCACGCGCGAGGCCCTCCTGTGTCTCCTCGCCGGGACCGGTGTCGAGGTGGGGCTCGAAGAGCGCGTTGAGCGGGAGAGCCTGCGGACGGCTCTCGAGCAGCGCCAGCGTGACCACCGCCACGACGGCGTTGTGTGGAAAGTTGAAGTGCAACGACAGGGGCGCGTAACGGTCACGCTGCGGCCGCAACGACTCGAGATCGTCGATGAGGCGCGCCCCGTGCGTCTGCAGAAGCGCTCTCACCTCCTCGTGCTCGGCTGCGTGGTCGGCGAGCGCCGGCGGGGGCCGTCCGGTGAACGCCCACGGATCCGCGGCGAGGCCGAGCAGCAGGGACTCGAGGACGCGTCCGCGCTCTTCGTGTGCGCCGGGCTCGGCGTCCCCACCTGCATCCAGGCGGTCGGCCCACGCCCGCAACAGGGTGCGCACCGAGTACAGAAGCCACGGATAGTCACCCACGTTGTCCTGGCGCATGCGCGCGACATCGCGGCCGTACATCAGCCAGAGGCCCCAGCGGAGGTGCGCCCCGAGAACGGCGGCGCTGACGCGGCAGAAGTCCACGCGATGTCGCTCGGAGAGCGTCGCGACCTTCTCTATGACGCGGTCGTACGCGTGCTCGTCGGGGTGGAACTGCGACAGCGCGTAGATGACCAGCGTTTCGGCATCGGCCACGAAGCGATGACCGCTTCCGTGCTCTCCCTGGAGCTCTGCGACCATCCGGGTGATGCGATCGAGCGTGGCGCCCGCGTCCGGCGTGTCCCACGCGCGCATGGCACACAGCGACAGCAGGTGGAGGAAGTACCAGTCGAGCAGAATCGCGAGCGCGACGCGGGCATCCGGCTCCTGGACCTTCGCACGTTCGAAGAAGTCGAGCAGCAGCACGGGAACGATGTCGTCGGTGAAACGATGCGTGTGGTGATTCCACGCGTGCAGCACCCTGAATCCGTCCTGGCGCGTGCGCTGGTCGAGCCGGCGCACCAGCTTGCCGGTCTCCGGATCGAAACCCTCGAAGGCGTGCGCCGACATGTGCGTCCGCAGACGGCGCAGGGCGTCGTCCAGCCCGCCCTTGCGCGCGACCGCGTCGAGGATCCGCGCACGCCCGTCACCGGTCAGGACGCCCTCCAGCGCATCGCACAGCGCGACGACGTCGCGAGCCGGGTCGCTCACGCGCGTGTCACCGCGCGAAGATGGCGCGCAGCTCCCCGGTGTCGGTCGTGCGCGTCATCGCGACCATCAGCAGCACGCGCGCCTTCCACGGGGAGAGGTTGTCTGCCTGCACCGCGCCGATACCGAGGAGGTCGATGTTGTTCGCATACAGCGGGACGATGCGCCCGGTCGCGACCCGGGAAGCGACCACCACGGGAATGCCCGCCGCACGCACGCGGCGGAGCGCCTCGAGGGTCGGGGCACTCACGTGTGCCAGACCCAGGCCCGCGACCACCACGCCGTCGAGGTTGCCGTCCTCGAGCAGCAGCTCGATGGCCCGACCGTCCGAGCCGGCGTACTCGCTGATGATCGCGATGTTGGCCAGCTCCGTATCCGCGGGCAGAGCGATCGTCTGGCGACGGGTCGGCCTGCGGTAGAACCGGACAGCCTCGACGTCGGCAACGCCCAGCAGCCCGAAGTCGAGCGTCCGGAACGTCTCGACGTCGAGCGTGTTGGTCTTCGTGACCTCCCGCGCCGCGTTGATCTGCCCGTTCATGACCACCATGGTGCCCATCCCGACCGCTTCGGGAGAGATCACGACGCGCACCGCGTTCAGCATGTTCCGGGGTCCGTCGGTGTCGAACTGCGTCGGCGCCCGCTGCGCCCCGACGACCACGATCGGCTTCTCGCTTTCGACCGTCAGGTCGAGAAAGTACGCGGTCTCTTCGAGCGTGTCCGTCCCGTGCGTCACGACGATCCCCGCGACGTCCGGCCGGGCCAGCAGCTCGCCGGAGCGACGAGAGAGCTCGAGCCAGATGGCCGGCGTCATGTTGTTGCTGTTCACGTTGGCGACCTGCTCGACGGTCACCTCCGCGATGTCGCGCAGACCGGGTACCGAGGAGACGATCTCGTCGCCGGTGAGCGCGGCGCGCAGCGCGCCGATCTCCTCGTCGTACGTGCTGGCGATGGTGCCGCCGGTAGCCAGGACGACGACGCGCGGCAGGGTGCCGCCCGTCGCGGGGGCGTCCTGGGCAGAAAGGGGGCCGGCCACGAGGAGCGCAGCCAGCGGCGCCCAAGCGACGCTGCGGAGGGATCGCGCCAGCGTCGCGCGGTCGTGCACGTCATGCCTCATTTCAGCTCCAGGGTTCCGTTCGGGGTTTCGAGCGTGGCGATCACGCCGGGAGCTTGGGCCCACGCGACCGGCGTGTCGAGCCCCAGCGCGCGGAGCCAGGTCCCGACGCGCTCCGGCTCCGGATGCTCCACGCGCATGCCGACCAAGGCACACGACGGCGCCAGCGATTCGGCGGGATGCGGCGACGCGCCCCAGTCGATGAAGAAGGGGATCACGCCGCCGGCACGATCGGCCCACGGATCGGTCATGGACCATCGGAGCACCGACCCGTCCGTGCGGGCGCGCACTCCCTGCCGCGTCTCGCCCAGATCGACTCCCGCGGCCCGAGCCCGGGCCGAGAGCGTCGCGAGGTCCGGCACGGGGTGATCAGGCACCCGGCCATCGTCGTCCGGCAGCCGCAGGTTGCGGATCGAGACGCACCAGGTGACCAGGCGGGGCGACGCGAGCGTATCGAGCCCGAACCAGCGCGGCCCGTCCGGCGCCGCCTGCTCGGGGTCCGGACTCACGACCTCCATGTACGCCCGCCCTCCGAAGCCGAGCAATCGGTTGTGCGTGCCGAAGCCTTCGTGTCTGCCGCCGGGCTGCATGGGGGCGCCCAGGAGCGTTTCCACGTGACGCACGCCGACGTCCAGACCCGGCGCGGCGAAGACCAGGTGATCCACCACGCGCGCGATCGGCGCCAACGGCCGGCGCCCCGCGTTCAGCCCGTCCAAAGATCGTTCCCGGCGCGCAGCACGTTCACCTCATGGATGCGTTCGGAGCCGGCGAGCGCGGCAAGGTAGCCCGCACCGGGATCGAAGGACGTGAGCCGACCGGACTCCAACTCCCTCCGGACGTCCAGCGCGGCGTCCGGCGGTCCGCCTGCCGTACCCTTCATGAGGCGCAGCCCGGCTCCGTGTCGCTTCGCGAGCGCCTCCTTGGCGGTCCACAGCCGCATGAACTCGACGTCACGCCGGTCTTCCGGAACCGCGGCGAGGGCCTCGACTTCGGACACACCGAACCAGCGTTGCGCGATCGCTTCGGCGCGCGGGACGGATCGAAGCCTCTCGACGTCCACCCCGATGCTGCCCGACGCGCCCACCGCCACGGCGAAGAGGTCTCCTGAGTGCGCCACCGAGAACGCGGGACCCGGAATGAGCACCGGCTTCCCGCCCGGAGCGGTGACGATGCGCACTTCCGCCGGAGCGACGTCCACGTATCGGGCGAGCACGAGGCGGAGCGTCGCCCTCCGCGAGAGCAGGTGGCGTGCCTGGACCGGATCCACCATGCGCTCGGCCCGGACGCGGTCCGTCGACGACGCGAGATCGAGTTCGGCGGCGGCCGCGAACGCCGGGTCCGACATATCCACGAGCCAGACGTCGGGGCGCCGGGCCCGGTCGATCGAGCTCAATCGCGGCCCCGTCCTTCACCGCCGCGGGTCATGCCCCGCCCGCGATCACTTGCCCCCGGCCCGCACGCGGATGGCGAACGAAGGCACTTCGTAGATGCGCAGGCCGTCGACCCACTGCGTCCCGAAGATCTCGACCGTCACCGACTCGCCCTCGACGATCTCGAGCTTGAGCGCTTCCACTTCCGTCACGACATGGTCCCGCTTCGGCACCACCTGTCCACGGTACCTCCACGCGAGCGGGAAGCCGACGACCGGGTGCTCCCACACCGGGTTCTCGATCCCGTCCAGCCACCCCTTCATGTGGACGAGCGCCCGAGCCGACTGCACCAGCGCCTCCAGACCCAGCGAGCCGGGCTGGACCGGGTCCTCGTAGAAGTGCGCCTTGAAGTACCAGGCGTCGTAGTGGATCTGCTGCCACGTCCGGATCCGCCCCAGCCCGGCGTCGCCCCCGTCCGCCCAGAATCCCGTGACCTTGTCGAGCATCCGCATCCTGCCGCTCGCCATGCCGGGCAGGTGGGCGAGCGCGCCACCCCCGTCGAGGAGCGAGATCTCCGGGACCGGCGAGGGCGCGTCGCGGCGAGCCCGCATCTCGTCGGTGGTGGGAAGTCCACGCTGATCCTCGAGAATCTTGGGGCTGAAGAAGCCGAAGTCCGTCGTCAGCGTCATCACCGGTCCTTCCGCGTCGGCGCACACCACGTCGAAGAAGACGATACTGGTGCCCCCCGCCTTGGCGAACCGGGTCAGCTTCGTGGTGAGCGTCAGCGTCCCCTGATCCGGGCCCACCGGCTTGTGGAGGATGCACTTCTCGCCGTCGAGGTTCCGGAAGGCGACATCGCCTTCCGTGTCGCGAAAGAAGTTGCAGTACGAGGCGAACCAGCCGCACGGCTGGAGGAGCGCCTCGACGAGGACGGCGAAGGGCATGTGCCCCTGCCCTTCCTCGAAGTACCACGCCTTCGGGTCGATGTCGAAGGTCGACACCAGCGTGCCCTCGTTCGGCGCGGACCCCGGCGCGACGTCGACCGACACGACGCTGCTGACGAAGTGGTAGGGCGGGCCCGGCAGGCGCGGGCACTTGGTGGGTCCGTCGTACTTAGTGAACATCCTGCCGAACGCGTCGCTCGGACGGCCCCAGGCGCACGAGAGCATCGCCTCGTAGTCGCCACGGACATCCGAGTCACCCGGTCCTACGTAACGGATCCCCTCCGCACCCACGAGAAACTCCCGCTTCGTCGTGAGCGGGAAGTCAGGCACCAGGCGCATGCCGAAGCGACGGCACTGGAAGACCTTGAAGCCGTCGCTCTTGCACAGGAGCGACGCGTAGACCTCAGGGAGGTCTCCGTCGATGATCTCCTCGATGAAGACCTCGTAGTCGAGGTCGTGCGCGCCGTCGGGAACGACCTGGCCGCGGCAAAGGAAGCGAGCCACCTGGCCCGGAATCGGTTCGAAGCGCCATCCGTCACGCGCGATCGTGAAGCCCATGGCCGCCATCATGAAGGACAACGCCTGCGTCGCGGCATCGGCCATCAGCGTGCCCGGCATGCACGGGTCATTCTTGAAGTGCCCGTCGTAGAACCAGGCGTCGGCCGGCACGTGGGCTTCGGCGCGCAGATAGCCGCGTCCCCACGGTCCGCCCTGCGGCTCGAACACCGGCACGTGGTCGATGAGCTTCATGCGGCCACCGGGGATGTTCGGCGTGCGGGTGTGGCACGCAGCCATCTCGAAGCCGTCCCCGAAGCACGCCCACGCGTCGCCGTCCACCCACGACTGCACCTCGTCGTGCGTGAAGCTGCGCCGGGTCGACACGCACGGTGCCGGATCGAGGCGCGCATCCGGATCGGGCTCGTCGTCCTCGGCGTCCCAGAGAACGCCGCCCGAGTCCGCGAGCTCCTCGTCCGTGAAGAACCCCGCCTGCCCGTTGCGTACGGAGATCAGGAGCCGATCGCCGATGTAGCAGTCGTAATGGAAGAAGAAGAGGCGCACGTCGCCGGTCTTGGCATGTCCGTCGACGTAGATGTCGTACGTGAGCGTCTCGCCGGGCTTCGGCAGCTCGCCGTAGAACGTCAGGTCGCACCCCAGCAGACGGTAGACGCGGTCGCTCCGGTTCAGGAAGTCCGCGCCCAGCCACGAAATGAGAAGCAGATCGGCCTGCCCCGACTCGATGACCACGCCCGGCACCATCCGCCCCGCGTGCAGATACCACACGCCGTCCCGTACGTCCGTCTCCGTGACGACGCGCCCCTTCTTCATCGTGCCCGGTTCGCCCTCGATGGTGAGCGCGCGGTCGGCGAAGAGAAGCGGGGGCTCCGGCATGCGAACCTGACGCTCATAGCCGTCCTGCTGCTCGAACAGCTCCCCGAAGATCTCGGATATGTTCCCGCCTGCGTGGACCTCGAGCTGCTCGCGGCTGAGAAAGACCGTCTTCGGCATCGCCGAGCGGTCGATGGGGGGATGGATGGGGATCAGTGGCGTCGGCCCGGCCGGTGCCTTCTTCGCCCCGGTGGCAGCGGGGGCCGCCGCAGGCGTCGGGGCACCGAATCCCGGAGCGGCCGGAGTGGCCGCCACGGGCGGTGCGGGCGGTGCGGGCGGTGCGGCAGTCGGAGGTGCAGCCGAGACACCCGATGCGGCGCCTTCGACGACCACTCGGAGGTCGGGGCTTCGCACGGCGGGTGGCGGCGAGTGGACGGGCGCTCCCGCCGGCGGAGTGACACCCGTCGACAACGCCCCGCCCAGACCCATGCGCAGAAAGCGCTCGTGCGTCTCCACCTGCTCGCGCAGGAACCGCGCATGCGTGTCGGCCACGGCCTGGAAGAGATCGAGCGCGCTGTTGCCCGTGCCGGCCGGTGCGCCCGGCGCCGTCGGGGCGGACCCGACGGCCGTCGACGGCGCGGTCGCGGCGCGGGGCGCGGTCACGGCGGCGGTGCCCGCCGCCGCGGCGGGCGCCGCCCCCGTCCCGGGCCTGCTCGCTCCGTTTCCGGTGCCGAAATGCGTGCGCACGTCGTATCCGAAGCCCGACGCCGGTGGCGGCGCCATTGTGTCGGTCCCGGCCACGGCCGGGCTCGCTGTCGTCTCGTTCATGAACGTCGTTTTCGTTGCGCCCGCCGCCGCACCGACCGGCTCCGCAGCCGGCCACACGACCTCGGGAGAGTGAGCATGAAGGCGCAGCACCGCGCCCTCGGGCGAAGCCGGGGGCCGGCCTCCCTCGCGGAGCGCGCCCAGGCGGGCGGTGAAGGTCTCGAGCACCATGGGCACGCCGATGGCCCACAGACGGGCCACGGACCGAGCGACGGCCTCGAGGCCGGCGCCCTCGTGCGGGTCCATGGCGACGACCGTGTGGGGACGTCCCTCGAGGATCCGCCCGATCGCGCCGGTGAGGATCGCCCGCGGGCCGTGCTCGATGAAGATGCGCACGCCGTCCGCGTACGCCTGCTCCACCGTCTTCGGAAAGTCGACCGGGTCGATCGCCTGCTGCGTGATCGCGTCGGCCGCGGCCTTCCGCGTGGGCACGTACGCGCGGTTGCCCGCATTCGTGTAGAAGCGCACGTCGGGCACCCTCCGCGTCGAGCGCACGTGCACGCGATGCCACGTCTTCTCGAAGGGTGCGAGCGGGGGGCAGTGCACCACCATGTCGAGGCCGAGGTCGATCGCACGATTGCGGCCGACCTTCTCGACGACCCTGTCGCACCCGTCGGCATCGCCCCCGATGACGACGTCTTCGTAGTGGTGGATGACCGTGACGTAGACGCGCTCCTCGCCCCGCATCGCCTCTTCGACCACGGCGAGCGGCGCGGCGATGCGGTAGTTGCGCCAGCGTGGCACTTCGCCCTGCGGCAGCCCCCAGAACTCGGCCGCCGACCGGCACTCGCCGGTCAGCTGGTTCACGTACATCTCGGAGTCGTCAATCTCCGCGAGCATGTCGTCGAGGTCGTGCCACACGCCGAACGCCATGAGCGAGTTGGTCTCGCCGGACGACAGACCGAGGGCGACTTCCGGCTTCATGCCCAGGATGTCGCGCGTGAATTCCGTGTGCGCCTGACACACGAACGACGACCCCATGAGCTGCGTCGCCGGCGAGAACGAGGTGATTTCGGCACCGTACAGCGTCGCGGCCAGCGTGGGCGTGCCCGCGAAGCGCGCGGCGAGGTTGTGCCCGATGCGCGGGAACGCGAGCAGCAGGTCCCGCGCCGCTCCGGGATAGGCTGCGGCAGCGCCCGTGTAGCAGAAGGCGACCTCGCCCTCGGGCGTTCCGCGCCCGAAAAAGACGCCGGGCGCCACCGGCTCTCTCCCTGCGCGCAGCTCCCCGGCCACCCAGCGGCGCATGCGCTCGACGTCCTCGTCCCCCTTTCCCACGAGCGCGAGCCGGACGTCGCCCTCGAAGGCGTCACGCCCGGTCTCGACGACTCCCGCGAGCGCGTCAAGCGACTCCGCGGCGAAGAAGCGCACCAGCGGCGCGTCGACCGGGCTGATCGCCCGGGCAGTGGCCACGGGGGCGCGCAGCTGCACCGTGCCGCGCACGCCCGTGAACGACTCCACCTCGACGCGGGTGTGGACCCCCTCGATGCGACGCGGCGCCGGCCATGCACCGGCACGATCGAGCGTGGCTCCGAGGTGGGCCGTGATCGCGCCGACGGCGACGTGGAGCAGCCCCGAGGCACCGTGCGCATGCCCGAAGCGTGCGGTCACCTCGCTCTGGCCCCTCGCCGGGACGAGCGAAAGGTCGACCGTCCCACCCTCCGGAGTGTCCGCATCTTCCACGAGCGACGCGAAGATCGGGTACCCCTTCTCCGTGGCATCGGTCTCGCGCATGAGCACCAGCGCCACAGCGGCATCGCCGGGCTTCCGGCGATCGTCGGGGAATACGGCGTCCGCGGCGGCCCGGTGCGCGGCCTCGTGCGAAAAGTCCGAGGCGCCCACCACGGCGGCGTCGATCTCCCCGGCCTGCAGCGCACGCACGGCCAGCTTCAGCGCCTCGGTTCCCGACAGCTCCTCGCTCGCGACCGTGAAGCCGGGCGCACGCCAGTCCTGCTGCGCATGAACGCGGTTGGCGGGAATGTTCGGCATGCAACCGATGACTCCGGCCGCGGTCAGATGCCTCGCGGCCTTCTCGTTGGCCGCGCGCCATCCGTCCATGTCGACGTCGGGACTGAGCAGCTCCCGCAGGCGGACCCGGAGGCCGTGCCGGGCAGCCTGAGGGTCGACGCACATCCCGACGTAGACGCCCGTCCGGTCCGGATTCAGTCCACCGACCTGCCCGAGGGCCTCCTCGAGCACCGCCAGGATCGACGTCTGCTGCGCGAGGCTCTCCTTGAGGTCGTTGGGCGGGAACCCGAGCCTGCCCATGGGGAGCACGATCTCGTCGGTCCGGGTGCTCCCACCCCGCCGAGCGTCCACCACGCGGCGCACGAAGTCGGGGAGCCCCACCGTGTCTCCGGCAATGACCCCGAGCGCCGAAATCGCGATGGCCGGCGCCTTCTTCGGCCGTGCGTCGCGCGCCTTCCTGCGCGCCGGACTCTCTCCCGTCCATTCCTCGACCAGCAGATGGGCGTTGTTGCCACCGAAGCCGAAGTTCGAGATCGCGGCCCGGCGCGGTCGCCCGTCGGTCTCCCATGGCTCCGCACGGGCAAGGAGACGGAACCCATGGCGGGCGATCGCCTCGAGCGGCTCGTCGCAGGGTGTAGGCGGAAAGAGGCCCGCCTCGAAGCAGCCGAGGACCTTGAGCAGGCTCGCGATCCCGGATGCCGTGATGGGGTGCCCGATGTTGGCCTTCAGCGAGCCGATCACCGGCTTGGGCCCGTCACCCAGCAGCTGGGTCAGGGATTCCAGCTCAATCGTGTCGCCCCGCGGCGTACCGGTCGCGTGACACTCGATGTAGTCGATGTCACTCGGAGAGAGGCCCGCCCGCGCGTACGCAGCCCTCATGGCCCGCAGCTGCCCGTCCACGGCCGGGGCGAGGAACCCGCTCTGCCTGCCGTCGTTGGAGAGCCCAACGCCCCGGATGACGCCGAAGATCCTGTCACCGTCCCGGACGGCGTCGTCGACGCGCTTGAGGGCCACCAGCCCGGCACCCTCGGCCGGAAGCAGGCCGTCTGCGCCCCGGTGCAGTGGACGGGAGCGGCCGCTCGGGCTGAGCGCCTGCAGGGCGGTGAAGCCCAGGTGAATGAAGAGCGGATCGGCCCGCGCCACGCCACCGGCGAGCATGAGGTCCGATTCGCGGTCCTGGAGACGCCGGCACGCAATCTCGAGCGCGTAGAGCGAAGAGGCACACGCCGCGTCGAGCGCGAAGACGTCTCCATCGAGGCCGAACGCCCGGGCCACGACATGAGCCGGCCCACCCGAAGAGAAGCGGTTCCGCGGATCGGACGAGACGCCGGCCCGTCCCGGGGCAGGGGCATTCTCGCCGTGCCCCAGCCAGAAGTCTTCGACCCAGCGCGTGTGCTCGACCGTCGGATAGGAGAGGTTCCCGATGACCAGGCCCGACCGGGGAGGCATGGAAGAGACTCTCGCCTCCCGCAGCGCCACGTCCGCACACCACAGAAGCCACTGCGTCAGCGGATCGAGTCGGTCTGGACGCTCGACCCGGTCCTCGAACGCGCCCGGATCGAAGACCCGGTCGAAGCCGGTCACGTAGCCGCCGCGGTTGCT
Organism: Gemmatimonadota bacterium; assembly: GCA_030827315.1. GTDB lineage: Bacteria > Gemmatimonadota > Gemmatimonadetes > Longimicrobiales > Gaopeijiaceae > UBA2589. The sequence goes on from JAURER010000025.1 coordinate 36,661, forward strand.
CACGACGTACTCGGCACCGGGCCCGGGAGACTTCACGGATAGGAGCCGCCGCGAGTCCATCCCCCACGCTCCCTCCGGTGCCTCGTCGATGAGCACGCGCGCGTCGCGCACAGCCGCGAACAGCGTCTCCGGGTCGAGCGCACCCGGCAGTACGCAGGCGCGTCCGATGATGGCGATCGGCTCGAAGCTACTCATGACCGGCTCCGCCGATTCGCCCGATCACGCGCCCGGTGCGTCGAACCGCACCTCGCGAAGCTCCGCGACCAGGTCGCCGTCCTCGGTGGCGAGCACGAAGTCGAACAGCGTCCCGCCTTCGGTCTTCCGCGCGCGGAAGGCGGAGCGCAACTGCTCCGGAATGGACTCCAGGCGGTGCACCACCATGGTGCCCATGCTCGCGAGCTTCTGCATGGCACCGGTCTTGTGGTGTGTCCAGAGCTCACCGAGCTGCAGGAGACTCTCGAACGCCGCCGGATCGAAGCCGCGGGCCAGCCCTCTGGGCGCCCACCCGATGGACGGTGCGCCCCGGATCAGCGCCATGCCGCCCTCCTCCGAGATTCCTTCCAGATCAACGATCGAGCGACTGCTGCCGGTACCTCCGTGCAGCGTCGCGTACGCCGCGCCGGCCTCGAGCGGCCAGGGCTCCAGGCCGGCCGACGGGACCTGTGGGGGCGGAGCTGCTCCGTTCTCGTCGTACCGTACGCGCGTCTCGTGATGCGCGTTGCCGGCCGAGTCGCGGAAGATCAGGTGGTAGCCTGGGATCGCGGCGACGATGGGCTGGATCTCCACCTGTCCCCCACCCGTCAGCGCCGCGCCGGCCTCGCGGACCCCGATGATGAAGTCCTCGAGAACCATGCGCATGGTGCGGACCGGCTTGAGCGCCTCACCGAGCCGGAACGCGAAATCGGCGACGAGCGCCGGCGCGAGAGAGAAGGCACCCGTGCCTTCCGCTTCCTCGTCCACAGGGGGCGCCGCGAAGGTCAGCCTGTAGGCTCCCGCCGGGAACGACGGGGCGGCGAGCACCACGCGCTCCACGCCGGCCCCCGGCTGCCCGAGCTCGTCCACGAAGAACTGCGCTCCGACGTCGACGTCGAGCAGTGCGATCCCCTGCTTCTCGAAGTGCGCCGCCAGGCCCGCGTCGACCATGCCCCCGGCCCACGGGCCCCAGTTGTACGACCGGACGCGGCACCAGTCCCCACGCCGGTGGGCTTCGGAAGCCGCCACCTTGTTGAGCACCTCGTTCGCGGCGGAATACGCGGCCTGCCCGGCGTTACCCGCCCGGGCGGCGATCGACGAGAAGAGCGCGATCACCTGGATCGGGTCTTCCCTGGTCGCCTTCAGCAGCACCGACAGGCCGGTAACCTTGGGTGCGAACACGTCGGCGACGCGGTCCGGCGTCATGTCGGCAATCGCCTTGTCACGCAGCACACCGGCTCCGTGAACGATGCCGTCGATCGAGCCCCACCGGTCACGGACCTGATCAAGCGCGCTGTCGACCTCGTCCGCGTTGGTGACGTCCGCGCTCACGTACATCGTCTCGATGCCGCGAGCGTCGAGGTCCGCGAGGGAGAGCCGCACTTCCGCGCTCGCGGCGAGCGACGCGGCCTTTTTCTGGAGACCGGCCAGCTCCACCTTGTCACCTCGCTTCGCGGCGGCGGCGGCGAGCGCGGCGGTGATCTTCACCGCGTCGGTCGTGAGCGGAACGCCCTCCGGCCACTCCGCGAGCGCCGACCGCCCGAGCAACGCCAGGCGCAGCTTCCACGCCTCGGCGAGCCGGGCCACGGAACTGGCCGTGACCCCGCGGGCGCCACCTGACACGACGAGCACGGAGCCGGGCTCGAGCGGCGGAGCTTCGCTTCCGCCCCTCACGGTCATGGGTTCGATGCCGACGACGGAACGCGTTCCATCGGCGGCGATCCCGACCTCGAGGGCTGGCCCCCCCAGGAAGAGCTCGTCGAGGATCTCCTCGGCGGCGCTGTCCGGGTCGGCCACGTCGATGGCCTTGAGCGATGCGCCCGGCCACTCGCGCGCCGCCGTCTTCACGACACCGGCGAGCCCCGCGGCCCACGCGCCGTCGCCGGGGTCACCGGTGAGACCGAAGTCGCCCCCGGACGACTGGATCGTCACGAAGAGGCGCTCGGCCGGGTCCGGGTGCGAAGCGACCATCCGTGCTGCCCGGATCGCGCTCTGGTGCACCTCGATGGAGGCTTCGGGGCCGGGCTTGTACTGACCGAGCCCGGCGAGACAAATGACCGCTCGTGCGTTCGGCGACGACTCCGACACGACCCGCGCGCCGACACCGCGACTGCGCAGACCCTCTGCCAGCGCCGCCGCGAGTTCGGGGTGCTCGCCCGTGATCTCGACGGTGACTCCGTCGGTGAGCGTGGACAGACCGAAGCCCGGCCGGAGCTCCTGCACGATCCGCGGCACGAAGCACGAGACCGACGACGCGTCGACCACGCTCGGGGTCATCGCCCGCTCGACCACGGGCGACGGTGTAGCCATCACAGGCGCGGGCTCCGCGGCCGGAGCCCCGGCCGTCGACACGCCGGAGAGACGGTCGGCCACGTCGCGCAGCGTTCGCAGCGTCGCCAGCTCCGACGGCGCGATCTCCGGCATCCCCGGCAGACGCGACTGCAGCTCCGACAGGATCTCGACCTGCTTGATCGAGTCGATCCCCAGACCGGCCTCCATCTCCATGTC
>JAURER010000034.1 GCA_030827315.1 Gemmatimonadota bacterium
AGATCCTGAATCGCATCGCCTTCGCCGGCATGCTTTCGCTCCTGCCTCCCTTCGTCGCGCATGGCGTGGATGGGGGATCTCGCGCCGGGCCGCTGAGCGCCGCGTCGGGGGCTTCCGACCCGGGGCCGTCGGAGACGAGCGCCGGGACCTCGCGTGGGTCAGATGCGGGCCTGCACGGTGTACAGCTGGTGGTACCGTCCCTCGAGCGCCATGAGGTCGTCGTGCCGCCCGCGCTCCACGATTGCCCCGCCCTCGATCACCAGGATCAGGTCCGCCCGCTGGATGGTGGAAAGCCGGTGCGCGATCACGATGGTCGTGCGCCCGTGCAGCAGGTCCTGGAGGCTCTTCTGGATAAGCGCCTCGCTCTCGGTGTCGAGACTCGAGGTCGCTTCGTCGAGCAGCAGGATCCTCGGGTTCGCGAGAAGGGCCCGGGCGATGGTCACGCGCTGGCGCTGACCACCCGACAGCTTGACGCCCCGCTCTCCGATGATCGTCTCGAGTCCGTCGGGGAAGCGGTTCGAGAACTCCGTTACATACGCCTTCTCAGCGGCGCTCTGGATCTCCTCGTCCGTAGCGCCCGGTCGCGCGAAGCGAAGGTTCTCCCTGATGGTTCCGTCGAAGAGAAAGTCGTCCTGGAAGACCAGGCCGAGCTGCTCCCGGTAGCTCGCCAGCTTCACGTGCCGGAGGTCGACTCCGTCGACGCTCACGCGACCCGCCTTCGGCGTGAGGAAGCTCGCGGCGAGCCCGGCCATGGTCGACTTGCCCGAGCCCGAACTGCCCACGAGTGCCACGACCATGCCGGGTGAGGCCTCGAAGGAGATGCCCTTCAGGACCGGCTTGTCCTCCTCATAGGCGAAGTGCACGTCCTCGAAGAGGATCTCGCCAACGATCTCCGGCATCTGCCTCGTCCGTTCCGGATCGTCGTCTTCCTGGGGCCACGACAGCAGCTCCGAAGTCCGGTCGAGCCCGGCGAACGCCTCGGTCATCTGCGTCCCGATGTTCGCCATCTGGAGCACCGGGGCGATCATGAAGCCGAGGAAGAGAATGAACGAGACGAGCTCGCCCGGCGTGAGCTGGCCGCGACTGATGAGCAGGCTCCCGTAGCCGAGGATCATCACACTCGCCATGCCGAGGAAGAACGTGCCCAGGCTCGTGACCAGGCTCGACGTCGTGAGCGTCGTCTTCACGTTGTCGAAGATCCTCATGACGCCGGCGTGGAAAATCTCGCTTTCCTTCTCGACGGCGTGGAACCCTTTGATGATCCGGATGCCGCCGAGGGCCTCCGTGAGTCGGCCCGTCACCTCGGCGCGGATCTTCCCGCGCTCGCGGAACGCCGGCCTCAGTGTCTGGAATGCTCGTGTCGACACGAAGCCGAAGGCGGCGAGGGGGACCAGCGCCAGCCCCGTCATGAGCGGGTTGATGCGCACGAGGAACACGAAGGCGACGATCGCGGTGATCGATCCTCCCACCAGCTGAACGAGGCCGGTGCCCACCAGGTTCCGCACCCCTTCGACGTCGTCCATGATGCGGGACACGAGCTCGCCGGACTTCGTGTTGTCGAAGACGTTGACCGGCAGCTGGAGCACGTGCGCCTGAACCTGGGACCGCAGATTGGCGATCAGGTGCTGCGCCTCGACGCTCAGGAGCATGGTGAGCGAGTACGACGTTCCCGCCTGCAGCACGATGGAGAGGGCGAGGAGGCCCAGCAGGGCGGGCAGGGATGCGATCGCGGTCGGAAGCCCGGCGAGCCCTGCGTTGACGCCGCCCGCGGCGATGCCGCCTGCACCGTCCACGAGATACCGCGAGATCGCCGGGAGAACGAGCCCGGCCAGCCGGTTGATCACGATAAGGACGAGACCGAGGCCGATCAGTCCCCTCCTCGGCCAGATGATCTCTTCGAAGGCGTGCCGGAGGCTCGCACCCGAGATCTTCTTCTTTGAATTCGACATGGTCGCGGAAGATACAAGATCCGTGGCCGGGGATCGCCCCTTGGGGGGGCTTCCCGGGCCGTGTAGGTTAGCGGTTCCTTTCGGCCGTCGAGCGTCGGCGGTCGCAACGGGCGGACGCGCAACGAAGCTCGCGCGCCGGTCACACGTCCGAGCCGGGCCATGGCGAACGAAGACAAGGACGGGTACGTCCCGTCGGCGGTGGAAGAGAAGTGGCAGCGCCTCTGGGAAGAGCGCGGCGTCAACGCGTTCACCCGCGAGGAGCTCGAGAACGCGGAAGACCCCTTCTACAACCTCATGATGTTCCCGTACCCCTCCGCCGAGGGGCTTCACGTGGGCAACATCTACGCGTTCACCGGGGCCGACGTCCACGGACGCTACCACCGGCTCCGCGGCAGGACCGTCTTCGAGCCCATCGGATTCGACGCGTTCGGCATCCACTCGGAGAACTTCGCGCTGAAGATCGGGTCGCACCCGATGGACCTCATTCCGTCGAACGTGCGGAACTTCACGCGACAGCTGCGCCGCATCGGCGGGATGTTCGACTGGAACCACTCTGTCGATACGACCGATCCCACCTACTATCGATGGACCCAGTGGCTCTTCCTGCAGCTCTTCAACGCGGGGCTCGCCGAGAGAAAGGAAGCGCCGGTCAACTGGTGCCCGTCATGCATGACGGTGCTCGCCAACGAACAGGTCATCGCCGGGGAGTGCGAGCGCTGTAGCACGGCCGTCGAGCAGCGGCGCATCGCACAGTGGTTCTTCACGATCACGCGGTACGCGCAGCGTCTGCTCGACAACCTGGAGCATCTCGACTGGTCGGAGACGACCCGCAAGGCGCAGTCGAACTGGATCGGCCGCAGCACTGGTGCGCAGCTGCGCTTTCCGGTGGTCGACCGGGACGGGAACGCGACCGGCGCGGAGGTCGAGGTCTACACGACCCGCCCTGACACCGTATTCGGCGCCACCTACATCGTGCTGTCGCCCGAGCATCCGCTGGTGGATAAGGTCACGAACAAGGGAATGCTCGCGCCCGTCCAAGCCTACGTGGACATGGCGACCCGGAAGGACCTGGTGGCCCGCCAGAAGGCGGACCGAAAGAAGACGGGGGTGTCGACCGGTGGCTTCTGCCGGAATCCCGCGACCGGTCAGCTCATTCCGATCTGGATCGCGGACTACGTGCTCATGGAGTACGGGACCGGCGCCATCATGGCGGTTCCCGGACACGACACGCGCGACTTCGAGTTCGCGCAGGCCTTCGACCTCCCCGTGGTGCGCGTCGTCGCGGGACCCGATGCCGACGCCGACACGCCTCTCGAGGAGGCGTATACGGGCCCGGGTCGGCTGGTGAACTCAGGCGAGTTCGACGGAGTCGACGTCTCCGAGTCGGTGGAGAAGGTCACGGCGTGGGCCGCGGAGAACGGCTGGGGTGACGCGAAGATCAACTTCCGCCTGCACGACTGGTGCATCTCGCGACAGCGCTACTGGGGTCCGCCGATTCCCGTGGTGTACTGCGACACGTGCGGGCCGGTCGGGGTCCCGGAAGCGGATCTGCCCGTGGTGCTCCCCCGGGTCGAGGACTTCAAGCCGGACGACTCGGGCATCAGCCCGCTCGCGCGGGTGGAGGAGTGGTATCGGACCACGTGCCCGAACTGCGGTGCCGAAGCACGTCGCGAGACCGACGTCTCGGACACCTTCCTCGACTCGGGCTGGTACTTCATCCGCTACCCCTCCACGGACTTCGACGATCGCCCGTTCGATTCGGCCATCACGAAGAAGTGGCTGCCGGTGAACACCTACATCGGCGGCAACGAGCACGCGGTCCTGCACCTGCTGTACTCTCGCTTCCTGACCATGGTGCTCAAGGACCTCGGCCACCTGGACTTCGAGGAGCCGTACAACGTCTTCCGCGCGCACGGCCTCATCATCGCCGATGGCGCGAAGATGTCGAAGAGCAAGGGCAACGTGATCGTCCCCGACCCGATCATCGAGGAGTTCGGGGCTGACACCTTCCGCACCTACCTCATGTTCCTGGGGCCGTTCGAAGAAGGCGGCGACTACCGCCCGCAGGGGATTCAGGGGCCGTACGGCTTCCTCCACCGGCTGTGGGACACGGTCGTGTCCGCTAAGACCGGTGGACCCGATCCGGACGTCGAGCGGAAGGTGCATCAGACCATTCGCCAGGTCACCGAGCAGATCCCGGCCCTGGGCTACAACACCGCCATCGCCGCGATGATGGAGTGTCTCAACGTCATTCGGGCCGGTGGCCGCGAAGCCGTGCGCGCCGAGGTGGAGCCGCTCGTCGTCATGATCGCGCCCTTCGCTCCGCATATGGCCGAGGAGCTGTGGGAACGGCTCGGGCATGCGGGGAGCATCTTCGACGGCGCCAACTGGCCGGAGTTCGACGAGGCCAAGGCGGTGGAGTCGTCCGTCCAGGTCGCGGTGCAGGTCAACGGGAAGCTGCGGGCCACGATCACCGTGGCGAAGGACGCGCCGGAGGACGTCGTAGTCGGGGCGGCACGGGAGGAGGAGAACGTGATCCGGCACCTCGAGGGACTGCAGGAGCGTCGAGTCATCCACGTGCCAGGACGGTTGGTCAACTTCGTCGTGGGATGAGAACACTACGGGAGTGGCAATGAGTACCACCGAGCAGCTGGCGATCGATGCCATCCGGGTCCTGTCCATGGATGCGGTCGAGAAGGCGAACTCCGGTCACCCCGGGACTCCGATGGCGCTTGCGCCCGTCGGGTATGTGCTGTTCCACCGGCACCTGAACCACAACCCCCGTGACCCCGAGTGGCTCGATCGTGACCGGTTCGTGCTGTCCGTGGGCCACGCCTCCATGCTCATCTATTCGCTGCTTCACCTGAGTGGGTACGAGGTCTCCGAGGAAGACATCCGCGACTTCCGCCAATGGGGCTCGCCCACCGCGGGGCATCCCGAGTACGGGCACGTTCCCGGAGTCGAGATGACCACGGGGCCGCTGGGGCAGGGCGTGGCGACTTCGGTCGGGATGGCGCTCGCCGAGCGCTGGCTCGCCGACCGCTTCAACCGGCCGGGACACCGGGTCGTCGACCACTTTACCTTCGCGCTTTGCTCGGACGGCGACGTCATGGAGGGTGTGAGTCACGAGGCGGCGGAGATCGCGGGGCACCAGAAGCTCGGGAAGCTCATCTGGATCTTCGACGACAATCGGATCACCATCGAGGGGAGCACCGACCTTTCCACGTCGACCGATCAGGCGAAACGGTTCGAGGCGTACGGCTGGCATGTCGTCCACGTGCACGACGGCAACGACCTGGAGGCCATCGATCTCGCCATCACCGAGGCGAAGCAGGAGACCGGGCGCCCGTCGCTCATCGTGCTTCGTACGACCATCGCGTTCGGCAGCCCCGGCAAGGCGGGCAGCGCGTCTTCCCACGGCGCTCCTCTCGGAGCAGCCGAGATCGAGGCGACGAAGAAGAACCTCGGCTACCCGTCGCTCGAGCCGTTCTGGGTCGACGAGGGGGCGCGTGCGCACTGGGGTGCCTGCGTGCCGAAGGGCGAACGTCTGCAGGAAGCGTGGATCGCACGCTTCCAGGCGTACCAGGTCGAGCATCCCGAGCTCGCGGCGGAGTACCTCCGCATGATGGAGGGCACGCTCGCGGACGACTGGGACCGCGAGGTGCCCGATCTCGCGGCCGCCGGGAAGTCGGACGCCACGCGAGGGTGGTCGGGGGCGGTGATCCAGGGACTCGCCGGCGGGATCCCCAACCTCGTGGGCGGGTCGGCGGACCTCGGGGGTTCGAACAAGACGGACATCAAGGGCGAAGACAGCCTCCTTCCCGGGACGCCCGGTGGTCGTGTGGTCCATTACGGCGTACGCGAGCACGCGATGGGCTCCATCATGAACGGCATGTCGCTCCACGGAGGCATCCGGCCGTTCGGGGGCACCTTTCTCATCTTTTCGGACTACATGCGGCCCGCGGTGCGCCTGGCCGGGCTCATGGGCCAGCCCGTCGTCTACGTCTGGTCGCACGACTCGATCGGTCTCGGAGAGGACGGACCCACCCACCAGCCGATCGAACAGCTCGCGTCGCTGCGCGCCATTCCGAACCTGTGCGACCTCCGGCCCTGCGACGGACCGGAGACGGAGATCGCGTGGCGGGTGGCGATCGAGCGGATGGACGGACCGTCGTTCCTGGCGCTCAGCCGGCAGAGCGTTCCCGTGCTTCCTCGGCAGGGGAGCGTGGCGGCCGCCGCCGGAGACGATGTGCTCGCGTCCGCGGAAGGACTCCGCCGCGGCGGGTACGTACTCGCCGAGGCATCGGGCGGAGCACCGTCAGTGATCCTGGTGGCGAGCGGGACCGAAGTCGGGCTCGCGGTCGAGGCGCGCTCCACCCTCGAGGCGGACGGTGTCCCGACGCGCGTCGTGAGCATGCCCAGCTGGTACCTGTTCGGCCAGCAGAGCAGGGCGTACCGCAGCGAGGTGCTGCCGCCGTCGGTCACCGCGCGCGTCTCGATCGAGGCCGCGAGCACGTTCGGCTGGGAGCGCTGGATCGGGGACGCCGGTCGTGCGCTGGGCATCGACCGCTTCGGCGCGTCCGCACCCGCCGAGGTACTATACGAGAAGTTCGGCCTCACCACCGACGCGCTCGTCGTCGCTGCGAAGGCACTGCTTCCCGACTGACCTGTCCGGTACCGCCGCGGCTGAGGGGCCGATGACGACGACACGAGTCTGGATCTGGATCCTGCTGGCGTGCGCCGCTCTCGCGCCGTGCACGCCGGGCTCGCTCGACGCCCAGGTGTTCCGGGGGCGCGTCCTGGACCAGCTGGACGACCATCCGATTCCTACCGCACTCGTGCGCCTGATCGGCGAAGACGGGCAACAGCGCGCCCTGGCTATCGCGGACTCGGCCGGCGTGTACACGCTGCGGGCTCCGGAGCCGGGCATCTATCGCCTGGAGGCCGCGCGGCTCGGATACGAGAACTTCTCGACGCCCCCCCTCGCGGCGGCGAACCCGGACGGAGTGTATCCCATCGACCTGCTCCTTCGGGCGGCGCCCCTCGAGATCGCGGGCATCGCGGTGCGCGCCCGGAGGCTGACCGAGGAGCAGGCCGACCGGTTGCTTCGAAGGGAGATCGGACGCTCGCCCGCGTCGTTGCGTTACCGGCCCCTCGGCTTCGACGACATCACGAGCCACGTCGACCGGGGTCACAACCTGGTGGACGTCGTGCGCTGGGAAAACTACGCCGGTATGGTGGTCCGGTTCGACCTCAGTGGTTGGTGCTTCGAGTTCCGGGGTCGATGCCTCGAGGTGTTCCTGAACGGGATGCCTCTGCTGCGTGACTTCGTCGAGTCGATTCCGCTGGACATGGTGCACACGATCGCCGTCGTCACGCCAAACGACGCCTCGCTGATGTATCCGGCGGGGGCGTTGCTCCTCTTCACCGAATCGTTGATGAGGTAGGGAGCGCGGGGCTTCCGGTCCGGAGCGCGATTTATCGGGGCGAAGACCCGGGTCTACGCTGGAGGTGAGGTGCCCACCTTCTTCCACGCGCCTGCCATGGTCACCCTCACGTCGCTCTGGCTTCCGTACAGGCAGAACTGGAGTTCGACGCTGAGGTCGATGTTCGACGGTCTCATCTGCGGGATGCTCACCGCCGGAGCCTTCGGAGCGTTCTCGCCCTGAGGCGACCGCAGCCCGCACGCAGAACTGCGGCACGGTACCCGGGGCTCGGGTGCCGCGCCGTGCTGGTCAGGCTGCGCCCCGCAGTGCCGGAGGGAGCGGCGGCACCCGGGTCACCGGATCACTTCGCCGCCGACGAAAGCGGACCGGCCGATCGTAGAGCGTCATCGGACGACATCCGACGCGCTTCGCCCAGACCCGCCAAGATGGTCCGTGGCCACGGTTGCCCGACTCCAGGTAGTCGGCCGCGTGCGCCATCTCGTGCAGCAGGGTGTCGGCGCGCTCCGCGCCGTTGCCCGTGAGCATGAGGTCGACGTTGAGTGCGATCTCCACGACGTAGCGCGTCCCGTCTTCACGCTCTCCCGGAAGCATGTGACCGAGGGCCGAGCGCATGCGGTTGTTGAGGCGGACGGGGATGCGTTTCGGAAGTCGGCCGTTGAAGCGCGTCTCGTTGAAGTATCTGTAGAGCGTCTTGAGGTAGGTCTGTTGCTGCGGCGTGCCGCAGCAGCGCGTGCCGGGTGCCGTCCCGTTCTCCGTCGCGTCTTCAAGATGGCGGCGACGAGCGCGCTCCATGGCCCGCTTCACCGGAGGCCAGTCGGAGATCAACTGTGCCGCGTCTCTCGATGTCGCCGACCGGATGCCGCCCTCTCCGGCGACCTTCGAGAAGGCGCGGAGGATGTCCGGCGTCGCCCGACGGAATGCGCTGTGGACGTTGAGTGTCGTTCCGCGCCGCGTCAGCGACCAGACGGTGCTCCGGTTGTCCTTGAAACGCACGCAGTTTATGCGCTTGGCGCCTCGGCGCCGGATTTCGCGAAGGAAGTCCTCTTCTGTCAGCATCTTATGCCGTCGAGGTGAGATGTTCTGCCCGTGTTGCCGGAGCACGAGATGTCGTGTGATCCATCGACGTCGACCCCGTATGTAGTGTGGTCACGAAATCAGCGCTATTGCGCAAACGGATTCATTCATATTTCGTTTCCACGAATTCAGTCCTCAGTCTACGTGGTCACATCCCTATCCGGAGGCAATACCGTGGCGACCAAGAAGACGAAACCAGCGGCCAAGAAGGCGGCACCGAAAAAGAAAGCCGCGGCCAAGCCGGCAACCAAGAAGGCGTCGGGTGCGAAGAAGCGTCCGGCACGAAAGACTGCCCCGAAGAAGGTGGCGGCGGCGAAGAAAACGGTAGCGAAGAAGGCCAAGGCAGTGAAGAAGACGGTCGCCAAGAAGGCCGCCGCCGCGAAGAAGACGGTCGCCAAGAAGGCTGCCGCCGCGAAGAAGACGGTCGCCAAGAAGACCGCCGCCGCGAAGAAGACGGTCGCCAAGAAGACCAAGGCCGTGAAGAAGGCCGCTGCCACGAAGCCGGTGAAGAAGGCCGCCGCCAAGAAGGCCGCGCCGAAGAAGAAGGCCGCCGCCAAGAAGGCTGCGCCGAAGAAGAAGGCCGCTGCCAAGAAGGCCGCGCCGAAGAAGAAGGCTGCTGCCAAGAAGGCCGCGCCGAAGAAGAAGGCTGCTGCCAAGAAGGCCGCGCCGAAGAAGAAGGCCGCCGCCAAGAAGGCTGCGCCGAAGAAGAAGGCCGCCGCCAAGAAGAAGTAGTCCGGCCGCAGTCCCTGGAAAGCGCGAGCGCCGGTGCCCTCGGGTGCCGGCGTTTCGCATTCCGGAGCGGCGGGTCGTGGCTAGATTGTGCGGATGACGACGTACGTTACGACCCGCGGCGGAGCAGCCGTGTCGCTGGCCGAGGCGGTGTTCCGTGGACTCGGGCCCGATGGCGGCCTCTACGTCCCGGTGGACCTTCCGCGGCTTCCCGCGGGTCGCTGGGGCGTCCCCGCGTCGAACGAGGCCGAGTCCCTTCGCGCCGCCGCGCGCTGGGCCGCTCCGTGCTTCTTCCCGTCTCTCGACGAGGCCGTTCTCTCCCGCGTGGTCGACTGCGCGCTCGACTTCCCGGTGGAGATCGTGGAGGTGGGGTCGAAGCTCTTCGTGCTCGAACTGTTCCACGGCCCGACCGGAGCGTTCAAGGACGTGGGTGCCCGGTTCATGGCTGCGCTCATGCCCGAGCTCGAGAGTGAGCCGCGCGAGCACACGGTTCTCGTCGCGACTTCCGGTGACACCGGCGGGGCGGTGGCGAGCGCCTTCCACGGCGTCTCGGGTTACCGGGTGATCGTCCTCTTTCCGCGTGACGGTATCAGCGACCGGCAACGTCGGCAGATGACTACGCTCGGAGGCAATGTGACCGCGCTCTCCGTGGCAGGAACCTTCGACGACTGTCAGAGGATGGTGAAGAGCGCCTTCGCCGATTCGGGCCTGCGCGCGGCGTACCACTTCACCTCGGCCAACTCCATCAACATCGCGCGCCTTCTTCCTCAGGCGTTCTACTACGTGCTCGCGGCCCTGCGGCTCGGACCCGTGCGCTTCGTGGTGCCGTCCGGCAATCTCGGCAACTTGTGCGCCGGCCTCCTCGCGGCGCACGCCGGAATGCCGTGCGCGGGATTCACCGCGGCCACGAACCTCAACAGGGGCTTCGCCGACTTCCTGAACGGCTCGGCCTTCGAGGCGCGACCATCCGTGCCCACGGCTTCGAGCGCCATGGACGTGGGGGCGCCGAGCAACCTCGAGCGGATCCGGTGGCTCTTCGGGGGTGACGACGAGGCGCTGCGTGCGCAGGTTCGTGGAGAGGTGGTCTCCGACGAGGAAGCATTCGCGCGCATCCGCAGCGTGGAGCGGGAGACGGGCTACGTGATGGATCCCCACACGGCCGTGGCGTACGAGGCGGCCATGCGGGAGGAGGAGCCACGGGGGGTGCCTTGGGTGATACTTTCCACCGCGCATCCCGCGAAGTTTCCCGACACGGTCGAGGCCGCGATCGGGTGCCGTGTCGACGTTCCCGAAAGTGTACTCGCTCAGGCTCACGCGCCGGAGTACGCATTTGAAATCGAACCCACCGACGAAGCGCTGGCCACGGCGCTGAAAGGGATCTCCCCTTGACCGAACCTGCTTCGCTGCGGCCCGCGCGTGTGCGCGTACCGTGCTCGACTTCGAACCTAGGCTCCGGGTTCGACACCGTGGGCCTGGCACTCGACCGCTACCTGGACGTCACCTTCCGTCCCGACGACTCGGGTGCGCTCGTGGTTCGCCGCAGCGGCACGCTCTCGCGGCTCGACGAGGAGGGTGCCCCCGACCTTGTCGCGGCCATGTTCACCCGCCGTCTCGAACGGCGGAAGGTCGCACCCTCCGGCGTACTGGAGCTGTCGTCCGAGATTCCGATCGCACGGGGGCTCGGCAGTTCGGCCGCCGCGGCGCTGGCCGGTTACGATCTGGCGCTCGCGGTGCTGGGCGAGGACCGCGACGATGACGGCGCTTTCGACGCGGCGCTTCACCATGAGGGGCACGGGGACAACGCCGCGCCGTCTTTGTTCGGCGGACTTCGGGCCGTGGCTCGCACGGCGGACGGCCCGGTGGTGATGGGGCTCCAGCTCAGCGAGCGCGTGGGCTTCGCCTACGCCGCGCCCGCGGCCGGCGTGTCGACGGAGGAGGCGCGTTCGATCCTGCCGGCCCACGTGCCGCACAAGGTGGCCGCCGGGACGCTCGGGCGCCTCATCGCGCTCGTCCGGGGTCTCGCCGAGGGGGACCCCGATCTGCTGCGCATCGGCGTGAAGGACGAGCTCCACGTGCCGCACCGCCTCTCGCTCATCCCGAGCGTGATGTCGGCGATCTCCGCCGGTGTCGATGCGGGCGCGTGGGCGGTCACGGTGTCCGGTGCGGGCTCCGGGCTCATCGCCATGTGCGACCCGGCCGACGCGGACGCCGTTGCGGCTGCGATGCACCGGGTGTTCGACGCGGGGACGGGAGATCCCGAGTGCGTCGGCTTCAGCGTCCGGCCGAGCTTCGAGGGGCTCCGTCGGCTGAGCCTGCCGTAGGCCTACGGGCTTCCACCGTCGGAGCAGGGTCGGGCAGGGGGTTCACTCCCTCGGCATCACGTCGCGTCCGCCCCACGCCAGATACAGGTTGCTCATGAGGCGCCCGGCGAAGAATGCCGAGAACGCTGCGGTCGCACCGACGAGTCCGATGCCCCAGCCGAGTGCCACGAAGACGGCCGCTACCGTCGCTACCTCCAGGCCGCTCGCCACGGTGATGTGCTGTGTGCGCCGGCCCTCCACGAGCACCGCCCGCTGCAGGGACAGGAGGACGGAAAGGGCAGGGAGGAGCACCATGACGCGCGTGGGCGTGAGCGCGAAGTCCGCCAGTTCCCGCGGGAGCCCCGCGATGCCGACGAAGTAGACGTCGGACAGGGGCGTGAAGGCCACGAGCGCCAGACCCATCGACGTCGCCGTTCCCAGGGAGAGCGCGAAGGTCCGCAATTCCCGGTAGTGCTGGAACCGCTCACCCATGAGCGCGATCGCCGTGTCCTGATACGCGAGCCCCATCGAGCGGAAAAAGAACGACAGCGAGTGCACCACGGGGAAGACCGCGAGCGACTCGACGGGGGCGATCCCTCGACCCATGAAGAACGTCAGCATCGGCTGCACGGTGAGTCCGATGAGCGACGTGAGCGCGAGGGGCCAGTAGAACTTCGCGATGTCGAAGTAGGAGATGTCGCGAGGGGGACCACTGTCGAGCTCGCCCGCGAGAATCGCGCGCACGGTCCCGGCGGCCATGAAGCGGGCCGCGATCGCCTCGGCGGTCACCCCGGTGGCCAGGGACAGCGCGCCGACCCACGCGCCCGGAATTCCGAGCACGAAGAAGCCCACGAGGGCTGCGATTACCATGGCCGCGAGCCGCAGCACCGTACCGTACGCGACCAGCCTCGTCTTTCCCGAACGGATGAGCACCCCCTGCAGGAAGCGTCGGTACCCGATCGCGCTCGGCCACGGGAGCATGAACCAGAGCGCGCCGTGGGTAAGGTCGGCGACCTCCCGGGGCACGCCCATCAGCCCGGGAATCAGTGCGTCGTAGACGGGCGGGATCAGCAGGACCAGCAGAAGGAGCGTCGTTCCGAGACAGAGCGCGCGTGAGAAGTTGCGCAGCCTTATGAAGCTCACACGGTCCTTCACCACGGATGTCGCCGCGCTCATCAGCATGATGACCGGCGCTTCGATCAGGATCGCCAGCGCGAATGCGACGCCGTGGGCGGCCAGGTTGTACGTCGGGTCGGGAAGGCGCGCGATGATCGCAGCGAGAAACGGCCCTTCCGTCGCCATCATGATCCACGTCGCGGCGAGGGGCAGCCAGAAGAGAAAGATCGAGACTTGCGAGCGCGCCTCGCCGTCGTGGACCATGTTCGCCGGAGACCGATGCGTGGGCGGAGACAAGGATCCGGTTGCTAGAGGCGGAACAGGTACGAGAGCTTCATGAAGAAGCCATCCTGACGAAGGTCCTTCTCGTCGAGCGGCAAGCCGTACGGACCGTCCGTGGCCCACGCCGGCTCGCCCAGCCGGCCTTCGCGACCGCTGTAGACCTGCCCGGCCGGATCGACCTGGACCGGCAGCTGCAGCACGGCGGAAAGTGACAGAAGAAGGGGAATCAACAGGGCTCCTGACGGCCGCTCGGGGCAGGATCGCCGCGGCGCCGCCCAACCTCGCGGATTCGCGAACTTCGGGACAGGCCCTGGCGATGCGGTGCCGCCGACCGGGGAGAGCACACCGGACAACAGAACGCCCCTCAGGCCATTCGACCTGGGGGGCGTTCAGCGGAGCGCGAGGGACTCGAACCCCCAAGCCCTTTCGGGCGCTCGCTTTCGAGGCGAGTGCATTACCATTCTGCCAGCGCTCCAAACAACGAACCCGAATCCTTCGGCCTCACGGCCGACGGATCCGGGCTGATGCTACGTCCGGCGCCCGGATCGGGCACGGTTAAGACGGGTCGTGTGGGGTTGATGCGAGGGAGACTCGATCGCCGCATGGATGGCGAGAAACAATCGGGGCGCCCGGATTGCCTTCGGCGATCCGGGCCCCGGACCAGCTGACCCGCTTCCGCGGGCCCTACAATCGGGGTGCCCGGATTCGAACCGGGGACCTCTGCGACCCGAACGCAGCGCTCTACCGGACTGAGCCACACCCCGGACTACTCGGGTACCTGCAGAAAAACGGACGGGGTAGGATTCACGGCGCGTGGCGCCGTGCTCTCGCGTGTCACCGATACAGGTGCTTCGCGTGACCCCGGTTGCCGCTCGAGTCGAACCCACGATGCAGGCCGCTTCGCGGTTTGCGTGGGTTCGAACGGTCAGGTCGTCGGACCTGGTCGTCCTTGCCCTCGAACAGCCTTCTTCAACGGACGGGGTGGGATTCGAACCCACGCGGGCGTGAGCCCACACGATTTCCAATCGTGCGCCTTAAGCCACTCGGCCACCCGTCCAGTGCGGCCGTGGAACAGCATGCACGACCAGGGTGCTTCCAAGGCAGGGAGTGGGATGGAGCTCGCTTCGCTCGCTCCTCTCGAGGGTCTCGGGGTCGGCGCTTCGCGAAACACGCGCTCGCCGCTCGAGTCGAACCCGCTCGGCGCGTCCTTTCGAAACGCGCGTGGGTTCGAACGGACAGGTCATGAGACCATGCCGTCCACACACACCACTCGGTCCTTCCAACGGAGGGAGTGGGATTCGAACCCACGCGGACCGTAGTCCAACGCCTTAGCAGGGCGCCGCCTTAAGCCACTCGGCCATCCCTCCCAAAGAACACGACGGGCTCTCTCCGACGCATCCCCTTGTCATAAGTTGCCCCGCTAGGGCTCGAACCTAGACTCTTCGGAGCCAGAATCCGACGTGTTGCCAGTTACACCACGGGGCAGAGCCACCAGTCGGATTTGAACCGACGACCCCGTCATTACGAGTGACGTGCTCTACCAACTGAGCTATGGTGGCAATTCTGCAGTGGAGCCGAGGGGGATCGAACCCCTGACCTCAGCGTTGCGAACGCTGCGCTCTCCCAGCTGAGCTACGGCCCCAGAACTCTGAGCATGGGCGCGACAGGACTCGAACCTGTGACCTCTACGATGTCAACGTAGCGCTCTAACCAACTGAGCTACGCGCCCGACAGACGGACCGACAGGTCCAGAAACAAGTGCGCCCGGGAGGACTTGAACCCCCAACCTTCTGATCCGTAGTCAGACGCTCTATCCAATTGAGCTACGGGCGCAGATACCAATCACATACTGACACATACTGATGAGCATGCCCACGACAGGACTCGAACCTGTACGCCGTTTCCGGCACTGGTCCCTCAAACCAGCCTGTCTACCAATTCCAGCACGTGGGCGCAGCCCAACGAATCACCCGAAGGCAATCATGCTCGAGGAGGGACTCGAACCCTCACGGGGTTAACCCCCACAGGATCCTGAATCCTGCGCGTCTACCAATTCCGCCACCCGAGCTCGTTCGGCTCACGGACCCGAAGGCCCGATTCTCATGGAGCCGAGGGGAATCGAACCCCTGACCTCTTGAATGCCATTCAAGCGCTCTCCCAACTGAGCTACGGCCCCCTCCACACGACCCAGGAAGCCGTCCGCCACGGGGACGACCGACTTCGTTTGTCAAAAATCTTCCAGCGGGGCTGACGAGACTCGAACTCGCGACCTCCGGTGTGACAGACCGGCACTCTAACCGACTGAGCTACAGCCCCAGACCTTCAAAAAAGCGTACCGCCGTCCTTCCATACCCCGACGGGGAATTGAACCCCGATTGCCAGGTTGAAAACCTGGTGTCCTAACCATTAGACGACCGGGGCTCTCAATCCTCATGAACAGGCCCGGAGGGACTCGAACCCCCAACCCCCGGTTTTGGAGACCGGTGCTCTACCGATTGAGCTACGGACCTCTGGTTCTCCGATCTTCTTCTTTTACCACCTTGTCCGCGGAACTTCCACGGACATCATGGCCAGGGACGGAATCGAACCGCCGACACCATGATTTTCAGTCATGTGCTCTACCAACTGAGCTACCTGGCCCAGACAAAAAACCCGCCCGAGCCGGGTCGGCGCGGGCGGGTCGTCGCGAAGAGGGCCGTGTTACCGGCTCTCCGCTCCCGCCCGCCTTCGCGGGCTCCACGTGTCGGAGACGATCCAGAAGATCGAACTCTGCATCCGTCTCCTCTCCTCACCGTTTCCGAACGTGGGAAGCGCCGCCCTGGGCGGCGCTTCACGAGCAAATAGCGGGGGCAGGATTCGAACCTGCGACCTTCGGGTTATGAGCCCGACGAGCTACCAGACTGCTCCACCCCGCAACAGAGACGAGGAAGTTAGTGACACTCCGGAGACGAGGTCAACCCGTGGGGGCGGTTGCGTGCTCCGCCCGGAATTCCGTACTTGGAGGTGCCCCCAGACACGCGGGACATGCGATGCTCAGCGATACCTTCCTCGATCTGGCCATAGCCCTCGGCCTCGGACTGCTGGTGGGACTCCAGAAGGAGCGGGCGGCCTCGCCTCTGGCCGGGCTCAGGACCTTCGCCCTCGTTTCTCTGGCCGGCGGGATCAGCGCGGTGGTCGCCACGCAGACGACGCCGTGGGTCGTGGTGGCCGGACTGCTGGCGGTGACGGCCTTCATGATCACCGGGAATGTCGTGCTCCTGCATGAGGAGGAGTCAGACCCGGGGCAGACCACAGAGGTCGCGGTGGTGGTCACCTTCCTGGTGGGCGCGCTGACGGTGGCGGGCCCGGCGGAGGTGGGCATCGTGTGCGGTGCCACGACGGCGATGCTGCTGCACCTGCGCGACGAGCTGCACCACTGGGTAGGAAAGCTGACCGATCGCGACGTCCGGGCGATCATGCAGTTCGTGGTGATCTCCCTGGTGGTGCTCCCGGTTCTGCCCGATCGGGCGTTCGGTCCCTACCACGTGGTGAATCCCCGGCAGGTGTGGTGGATGGTTGTCCTCATCGTGGGCCTCAACCTGGCCGGGTACGGAGCCTTCCGTATCTTCGGCGAGCGCGCGGGAACCGTGCTGGCAGGCGTGCTCGGGGGCGTGATTTCCAGCACCGCCACCACCGTCGGGTATGCCCGTCAGACGCACGCGCGCAAGGGGATGGACGCGAGTGCGGTCGTGGTGGTCTGGATCGCCTCGGGCGTGGTCTTCGTGCGCGTCATGCTCGAGATCGGGGCGGTTGCTCCTTCGTTCCTGCCGATCGCAGCCGGTCCGCTCGCGGTCATGCTCGCGGTCTTCGTCGTGCTGGCCACCTTCGCGTGGAAGTCGGGCGCGACGCCCAGCGACATGCCCATCGAACCGGGCAACCCGACCGAGCTGAAGCCGGCGGTCCTGTTCGGCGCCATCTACGCCGTGGTGATCGTCTTCGTCGCGGCGGCGCAGGATCTGCTCGGGGATGCCGGACTCTACGCCGTCGCGGCCGTGTCCGGCCTGACGGACGTCGACGCGCTCACCCTGTCCACGTCACGCCTGGTGGCAACCGAACGCCTGTCGCCGGACACGGCCTGGCGGCTGGTGGTCGTCGCGATTCTCTCGAACCTCGTCTTCAAGCTGATCCTGGCCGCCAGCCTCGGCAGCCGGCCCTTTGCGCGGCGACTCGGCGTACTGGGAGGCGTCGCGATCGCCGTGGGGGTCGGCATCCTCTTCATCTGGCCCTGAGGAGCGGGAGGCGGCGGACCCGGACCCCGGCGGGCCGAGGCGATCCCCGACCGGCGGCATGGGCATATTCCCCACAGCGTGTCGGCACCGTGCCGGGTCATGTCGATGCTGGATGCCCCTGCCCGGGGAGTGTCGAGACATGCGTGTCATCGCGATCGGATCGTGCTCTTCTTCCTGCTCGGCTCGCACAACCAGAACAACCGGAGCATGATGCTCGACGGGGAGGTGACGCTCGTGGTCGCCAGCTGGTCGGCACTTTTCGGGTTCCCCGATTTCCTGGTGATCGCGGGTCTTTCCGAGTGGGTGGACGGCGTGGAGGAGCTGGAGCGCCTGCTGCCGAGGTACGAGGGACTGCAGCGGCGCATCAGCCACTGGATCCGCATCGCCGTGTGAGGGACGGTTCCCCCGGGCTCGCTGCAGCGGCCCACCGGGCCGCCGGAGGGGGGCGGTCGACCGGGGTCCGGATTACACCCCCCGGGACGATTTCCCCCACAGAGTGTCTCGCCTCCCCGGGATACCTTTGGGATGCCCAGATCGGCGCCGTGCGCGTCCGGGTCATGGCGTGCGGCGCGACCCTTACCGGAGCGTTTCCGACATGCCTTTCAGCGACACCGTTCCCGCGGTCGCGACCCCTCCAGCGGCGACCGACGAAGAGCTCAATCCCTTCGTGATCGCGCAGCGTCAGTGTGACAACGCCGCACGCTACCTGCCCACGCTCGAGCCCGGTCTGTTCGAGTTCCTCAAGCGCCCGGACAAGCTCATCACCGTGGAGTTCCCCGTTCCCACCAGCTCGGGCGAGGTCCGCAACTTCGTGGGCTACCGCTGCGTTCATAACCGCGTGCGCGGCCCCGGCAAGGGAGGCATCCGCTATCACCCCGACGTGACCGCCGACGAGGTTCGGGCGCTCGCGTCATGGATGACCTGGAAGTGTGCCGTGGTCGACATCCCCTACGGCGGTGCGAAAGGGGGTGTGATCTGCGACCCCGCGAAGCTCAGCGACGAAGACCTGGTGCACATCACGCGCCGCTACACCGCGGAGCTCGGCGACAACATCGGCCCCTACACCGACATCCCCGCGCCGGACGTGAACACCGATGCACACATCATGGCCATCGTCTACGACACGTACGAGATGATGCACAAAGGCCAGAACAATCTGGGCGTGGTGACCGGCAAGCCCGTGCACATCGGCGGGTCGCTGGGTCGCCACGAGGCCACGTCGCGGGGCGGTCTGTGCGTGACCCGGCGCGTGCTCGAGCTGGGGCTGCTGGAAGGAGTCGAGTCTCTGGAGGGGCTCACGGTCGCCATCCAGGGCTTCGGCAATGTCGGCGGCATCGCCGCGACCCTCTTCCACGAGGCCGGCGCGAAGATCGTGGCGGTCAGCGACTCGCGTGGCGGCATCCGGCGCCCCGAGGGACTCGATCCGGCCGAGGTCCACGCGCACAAGCGGAAGACCGGCTCCGTGGTCGACATGGCCGGCTCCCGGAACTGCACCAACGAGGAGGTGCTCGAGACGGAGTGCGACATCCTCATTCCCGCCGCGCTCGAGAACCAGCTGCGCGGCGACAACGCGGCGCGGGTGCAGGCGCGCCTCGTCGTCGAGCTCGCCAACGGGCCGACGACGCCCGAGGCCGACGCCGTTTTCCGGAGCCGCGGCACGCCGGTGGTGCCCGACATCCTCGCCAACGCGGGTGGCGTCACGGTCAGCTATTTCGAGTGGGTGCAGAACAACAAGAACGAGCAGTGGGAAGAAGAAGAGGTGAACGCCCGGCTGGAGCGCGTGATGCGGCGCGCGACGGACGGCGTCCTCGACAAGCAGCGCGAAGTCAACGGCTCGCTCGAGGCGCTCACCGCGACGCGCAGGGAGCTGGGCCGGAGCGGACACGCGCTCGAAGCCGTCGACCTCCGCACGGCGGCGTTCGTGGTGGCCGTCGGGCGCGTGGCCCGGGTGTGTCTGGATCGGGGTATCTGGCCGTAACTTCGGGAGCATGAGCCTCAGACCCCCTCACGCCGCGGCCCTCCGAGCGTTCGACTACGCCGCCGCGCTGGCGCTGGGCGCGACCGCGTGTCTCGGATCGTGGTGGATCGTTCCGGACGGCGTGCCGGGCATCGTGGCGATGATGCTCGGCATGCTCGTGGGCACCCTGGTCGTGCTGCCCCTGTTCGCCTTGCTCAACTGGATCATGAGCGGCTTCGAGCTGGTGATGATGGGGATGCAGGTCGCGATGCTCGCCGGCATGGGCGGGCCGATGATCATGGGCGGCACACCCGGGCGGGTCGCGCTCGCCGGGGCCGGCGTGGGTCTGGTCGTGCAGCTGCTGCTGCACGCGCTCGACCGGAGTCTCCACGGGGAGGTCCGGCCGTGAGCGGCGCCGCCGGGACGAAGGACGCGGCCGTCCGGAAGTGGAACCGCGCCGCCGGGGCGCTCGACACGAAGAACCGGGGCGAGGAGATGCGCTATGGGCCGTACAAGCGTGCGCTCTTCGCGAAGGCGCGCGGGCGGACGCTGCTCGTGGCCGCGGGCACGGGCATCGACTTCCGGTATCTGCCGCCCGGGCTCGACGTCGCCGCGATCGACTTCGCGCCGCGCATGCTCGCCCTCGCCCGGAAGAGGCTCGGCGAGAGCGCGTCGCCCGTGACGCTGCTCGAGGCCGACGTCACGGCGCTCGACTTCCCCGATGCCTCCTTCGACACCGTGCTCACGTCGTGCACCTTCTGCTCGGTGCCGGATCCCGTCCGGGGCCTCCGCGAGCTGCGCCGGGTCCTCAAGGACGACGGGCGCCTGCTCATGTTCGAGCACGTGCGCGTGTCGAATCCGTGGCTCGGCTTCATGATGGACGTCATGAACCCGCTCATTCGCCGGTTCGGTCCGGACATCAACCGCCGGACCGCCGACAACGTCCGTGCCGCGGGCTTCCGCATCGAGCGGGAATTCAACGTCTACCTGGACATGGTGAAGCTCTTCGAGGCGGTGAAGGATCCCGGGTGGGCCGGTTCGAAGCGCGAGGAGCCGTGAGGAAGCTCAAGGTGGCATTCGCCATGGGGGGCGGGGCGAGCCTCGGCGCCTTCTCCGGTGGGGCGATGGCGGAAGTGGTCCGCCAGCTGCGGGCCAACCTCGACCGCACGCGATACGCCTCCGTGGAGATCGACGTTCTCTCCGGAGCGAGCGCGGGCGGCATGACCGTGGGGCTCCTCGCGCGGGCCCTGGCCGACCCAGGGAACCGGGGCGCCGAGCGGGCGGTGCGTCGGGTGCGCGATCTCATGCACGAGGCGTGGGTGGAGCGCATCGGGATCGAGGGGCTGATTCCCGATCCGGCCATGAAGCACCGGGCCTCGCTCTTCGACCGGGGCGCCGTCGACGCCATCGCGCGGCGACTTCTCGCGTGGCCCGGAAACGAGCCCCCGCGCCCCCGTATGCTCGGTCCGCGGGTCTGCATGGGTCTCACCCTGCTCAACTACAACGGGATCCCCATCTCGCTCACCCACGAGCCCG
The DNA here is from genome assembly GCA_030827315.1 of Gemmatimonadota bacterium. Lineage (GTDB taxonomy): Bacteria > Gemmatimonadota > Gemmatimonadetes > Longimicrobiales > Gaopeijiaceae > UBA2589. The sequence continues at coordinate 20,659 of JAURER010000034.1, forward strand.
CCCTCGGTGACGCCCTTTCGACGACGCTTTTCCGGGACTACCGCGTGTACTGCCTCGACTTCGAGGCGGTGGAGAACGGAGTCCCCGACCGCTGGATGCGCCTCGATGCGCGGGCACTGTCCCGTGACCGTGTCTGGAAGGAGATGGCGGCGACGATGATCGCGGGCGGCGCGGTGCCCCTGGCGTTCGAGCCCGTAGTGCTGCGTCGCTTCCGGCGAGAGTACGGGGCGCTCTGGCCGGCGGAGCTGGACGGCGAAGAGGACTTCCTGTTCACGCACGGAGACGGCGGGACGTTCGACAACGAGCCGCTCCGTCAGGCCATGCGCATGATCGGCTTCCTCGACGCCGGGGACGACCCCGGGTCGTTCGACCGGGTGCTGATCGCCATCGATCCGAGTCTCAGCGGCCCGCTGCACGACTTCTCCCTCGACTTCCACCGTTCGCACGAGATCAATCCGGACTACGGGCTGTTCGACGGAGAGGACGTCGTGCCCGCGGACTACGCGGGCCGATTCGCGTCGAACGCGGCGCGGATCGTCACGGCGCTGCGAGGCCAGGCGGCGTTCAAGGACTTCCTCGGGGCCGACAAGGTCAACAACCGGCTTCGCTGGCGCGAAGAGACGCGGGCGATCCTCTCCGCGCTGATCGGCGCCGCCGATGCCGGCCGCGTCCGGGAGCTGGCGGAGGCGGCGACACGCACGCTCGAGGGCGTTCTCGGCGAGAAGCGGGCGATGTCGGCCGTGCCCGACACGGCGCTCGCCGTGGAGGCCGAGCTGCGTCGCGTGCGGGCCGAGTCGGGTGGGGACCGCGATCTCGACGACCCGACGGTGCGCCTCGAGTGCGCCCTGCTGTCCCTGTTGGACCAGGTCGCCGCGCTGCGGGGCAAGCAGCCCGTAAGCGTCTTCGCGATCGCCCCCACCTCGTACGTGCCCATCGGAGGAGATGCCGCTGACGCGGTACCGGTCGAGCTGGCCGGTGACTTCGCCGCGAGCTTCGGCGGATTCTTCGACCGCGCGTACCGGGAACACGACTTCGCCCTCGGTGCGGCCGTCGCGGGGTCGGTCCTCGCCTGCCCGCCGTCGAGCGGGCCGCTCGGGCGGGGGCTGCTCGCCGACCCGTCGGATCGGCCCGGCCTGCCTGCCGCGCTCGACCCGACGCTGGGCACGAACGAAGAGGCGCGGAAGCGATTCGCCGATCGGCTCGGCCACGTGGCCGAGGCGCTGCTGCGGCACCGCGTCCGCAATCAGATCGTGCGGCTGGTGGCGGCGCCGCGCGTCCGGTCGGCCGTGGCGGGCATGATCGGAGAGGGCGGGGCGCCGCGGGCCGACGCACTGGTGCGCGTCGAGGTCACGTCACCGCCGGGTGAAGGGCGTCCGTTCCATCTGCGTGCCGCCGAGGGCGGGGACGACAGCGAGCACGTGCGGGCGGGTCTGGGTGGTTCCGCGGTGCTGGAGACGGTGGTGCGCTTCTCTCCGGACGGCCCCGCCGCGCTGGACGGACCGCACGTGCACGAGCGGGAGGGGCGGTGGGTCCTGGTCGTCGCTTCGAGTCGGCGTGGACGCCCGGATCCGGAGATGGAGGTGCCGCTGCCGGACGTGGACCGGCTGCGCGCCGAGATGCCCTTCGGTCTTCCCGTGCACGAGGTGCGGGTCTCGTGGGAGAGCCGTTCGATGGGTGGCTGGTCTGCGCGCAACGCGCTCGTGGGGCTGGAAGAGCAGCTCTGACCCGGCGGGGCCTTACCGGCCCGAGCCTCCGACGGCGAACGCCGCGCTGATCCTCGGCGGCGCGTCCCTCACGGGGCGCAGCAGAGAGGAGCCGTCTGCTCGGAGAGCAGGTACTTCAGCGCGAAGGTCCCGATCCAGTGCGAGCCCGCGTAGTCCGCGTCGAAGAGGGCGTCGAAGCCCTTCGATCCGTGGAGTCGCGCCAGGCGGCGCAGCGCGGGGATGCGCGGGTCGTCGACCGGGAGCGCCGAGGCGATCCGGTTCATGGCGTCGGCGCGGATGAACGCGAGCCCGATGAGATGCGAGGTCGAGGCCAGGTACCGCCGCTCGGCGGCCGCGGCGCGATCCTCTTCGTCGTCGGCCTCGCTCGCGTCGTCGCCCCGCAGCCCCGGGGGCGTCGTATCGTCGACCTTCTCCATGGCGTCGACGACGTCCTCGGGGTTCGTCGGGCTCGTGAGGGGCGCAAACGCGCGGGAGTCGATCGGAGGCAGGAAGGCGTCGAGCCAGCGCAGGTACTCCGCGCCGTCGAGCACGGCGGCCATGAGGGCGGCCTCCTCCAGGCAGGGCGAGAGGAAGTCCGACCCCCAGGGCTCGTAGGCGGTGGGGCACGCGAGATCGTTTTCGAACAGTCGGACCGCGGCGGCCTCGAGCGCCTGCTCCAGGGGGTAGTCTCCGGTGGCCCGGGCCGCGTCGAGCATCATCGCGAGCGCGAAGGCCGTGTTGGCGTGGGCGCCGCTGCGTGAAGGGATCCTGAGATCGTCCAGATATTCGATCGTCCGCTCCGAGAAGAGCCGGGCCAGGGGCTCGACCCGTTCGGCCCAGGTCTCCGCGTCGGCGTGGTCCCACGCCGCGAGCTCGGCGTGGAGCGCGAGCAGCCAGGCCCACCCGTACGGCCGTTCGAAGGAGCGCTCCTCCTCGAAGAACGAGAGCTCGCCCACCAGGGCGTCTTCCGAGAGGTGGTCACTCAGCTTTTCGTCGATGAGGCCCCCGAGGGGGATGTCCGGGAACTCCTTGTACATGCGGACCATCGCCCACGTGGAGTTCACGGCGGAGTGCCAGTCCCAGCACCCGTAGAAGGCGCGGTTCTCCTCGTAGCCCGGCACCCGCTCCGCGACGATCGTGTCGAGGTACCCGCGCCGATCCCGAGGGGCGGCGTGGGGGCGGTCCAGGCACGAGAGCGGCATGGCGACCAGCGTGAGGGCCATCTCGCGGTCCAGCGCCGGGATCTCCTCCACGGGGATCGCGGCGGTGAACGCGGCGAGCCCGCCGGGCTCGTCCATCGGCCCGGAGCGGGTCGCGACGTCCGCCTCGTCCCCCGGGGCGCAGCTCGAGACGGCGAGCGCGACGAGGGCTGCCGCGATGGATCGGCCGAGGGGGACGTGCGTCTCTGGTGTGACCATGGTGACGAAGGCTGCTAGTCCTTGTCGGCGTTCCGGGCTGCCATCCGCTCCTCCCGCTGACGGGTGAGGTGGGGCACGAGGCCGAGCATCCGCTGGATCAGCATGAGCTGCCCGCGGTGGTGCATCTCGTGTTCCTTGACCGACATGATCATCTCGAAGCGGCTCTTCGGCGGCGCGGCGAACTCCGCGGGGAACGCCACCATCTCCTCGAGGAAGTCGTCGGAGAGGCCGCGCAGGAATGACTCCCACACCTCGCCTTCGCGCTCGAGCAGGGCGATCACCTCGTCCTTCGTGCGCGGCTTCGCCTCCTCGGAGCCAAGCTCCGCGAACACGGCCATCAGATCGAAACCGTCGAACGTCGAGAGCCGTTCCTCCGCATGCACGCGATACTGGAAACGATGCGCCAGCGCGGCATGGGTGAGGAGCTTCTCCACGGTCCGGCACCCCGCCGCGGGGCTGAAGTCGTACTTCTCGGCCGGGATCTCCCTGGCCGCCTGCAGCGTGTTGTTGCGGACCGTGCGGAAGGCGTTCGCGAGTTCGTTGGCGCCGTAGACGTTCATGGAGGGCAGGCTCCGGAAGGGTTTTGGGACCGGAAGATAGCAGTGTGCACCCGTTGCCGCCTCAACGCACCCGCTGCCCGCACGAGCGGCCGCCTGACTGCGTCGTTCGGTGCCCCGAGGGCCGTCTCCGCCGGGCCTGACGGGCGGCAGCGCCCACTTCCGCGCATGGCATGATTCTTCCAGCTTAAATGACCTGATCTGCCTGTCATCGCCCGAATGTCGGGCTTTCCAAGAGGAATGAACCCATGAAATCCCATCTCGTTCGAGCCGGAGTCGCCGTGCTCGCCGCGGTGGCCCTGGCCGGCTGCGACGACTCCACGTCTCCCGACGGGACGGTCCAGCTCACGGTGCTCCTGACCGATGCCCCGTCCATGTACCTCGCCAATGCCGAGGTCGACATCGGTTCCGTCGAGCTCACCGGGGGCGAAGGCGGCCCTGTCGTGCTGTCCGAGGACGCCACCGACGGCTTCGTGGACCTCCTGGAGCTCCAGGGCCTGGCCACCAAGGTGCTCGCCGACCTCGAGATCCCGGCCGGGACGTACAGCCAGCTCCGCCTGATGGTCGAGGGGGCCCGAGTCGAGCTCGCGACGGGATACGCCTTCACGAGCGGCGGCACCACCGCGGACCTGACCGTGCCGAGTGGCGCCCAGACCGGCATCAAGCTCAACCTCAAGGACGCCGACGCCGAGGAGAACCAGGGCGGGGTCGAGATCACGGGTGGCCAGACGGTGCTCGTCGTCGACTTCGACGTGAACCAGAGCTTCGTCATCCAGGGCAACGCGGAGACGCCTGCCGGCATCAAGGGCGTCCTCTTCAAGCCCACCCTGCGCGTCGTCGTCGCAGACATCGCCGGCAGTATTTCCGGCACCGTATCGACGGAGCTCGCCGGTTTCGACCTCTCCAGCGTCGTCGTGAAGGCCACGCCCGTGGACGGAACGACGCTCGAGCCGTACCAGAGCCTGACGGGCTCGGCGACCGTCGATGCCGCGGACGGCAGCTACACCATCTACTACCTCGTTCCGGGGGATTACGAGGTCTCGGTGACGGTCGATCCGGGTGACGCCGGCGAGGTCTTCACGGCCGATCCGGTCTCGGTCACCGTGGGCGAGAGCGCCAGCGTGACCGGGGTCAACTTTGTGATCGTTCAAGGGTAGCAGGAAGTGCGAGGCGACCGACGCGACACAGGCGCGATCGTGCCTCCCACGAACTCGCGAGGGTCGATCATGGGTTGGACCAGTCCAGGCAGCTCCGTGGTGCGTTGGCTCGTGGTGTGCTCGATCGGGTCCGTGGCGGCGTGCGGTGGAAGCGACCCCGTCACGGGCCCGGAGGACACGCCGGTACCCACGTCGATCACGCTGAGTCCCGCGTCCGTCGCGCTGACCGCGGTCGGCGACACGCTCCGGGTCGCCGTCGCCGTGCTCGATCAGCGCGGCGCCGTCATGGCCGAGCCCGTGGCGTGGAGCTCGGACGACGTCGGCGTCGTGACCGTCGACGCCCAGGGGCTGGTGACCGCCAGGGGCTTCGGCACCGCCGCGGTCACCGCCGTGGCCGGGACCGTGAGCCGCAGCATCGTGGCGGTGGTGCAGAACTCCGTCGTCGCCCCGTCGTTCGCCACGGTCGTCAACGAGATCTTCGTGCGGCGCGGTTGCACGGCCGGCAACTGCCACGGGAACGGAGCCGGCGGCCTCACCCTCTCCGCCACGCCCGCCACCAGCTACGCGTCGCTCGTCGGCGTCCCGTCTTCCGACGCGGCTTCCATTCTGCGCGTCGCGCCCGGAAGCGCCACCAGCAGCTACCTGGTCATGAAGCTCGAGGGCAACCAGGTCTCCGGCGCGCGCATGCCCATCGGAGGCGCGCCGTTGAGCGCCGCGGACCTGAAGGCCATCAAGGACTGGATCAACGCGGGCGCCCCGAACAACTAGGAGCATGCACCATGCGCACCTTCGATCCCCTTCGCCGGCCTCTCGCACGGGTTCCGCTCGCTCTGGCCGCCGCGATGTGCGCGGGCCTCGGGGGCGAGCAGGTCGCCGCGCAGGGGGTGACCGTCTTCCGCTCCACCCAGGCGGCCAACCTGCCCACGGCGCAGACGATCCGCGCGGGGAACCTCATGTTCGAGATCTCCCACCGCTTCGTCCCGCCCGTCACCGACGGGGCGGATCAGCTCTGGGGGCTCGACGGCCCCGTGTTCAACCGGCTCGGCCTCGCCTACGCCCCGACCGACCGCGTCATGCTCGGCGTCGTGCGATCGAATCTTGCGGGAAACCTGGAGCTCAACGCGAAAGGTCGGTTGTTGGAGGGTGACCTCGGGGGGGTCCGCTATCAGGTCGGGGCCATGGGCGGCATCGCATGGAACTTCAACGCACAGCCCCAGGGCGGCGTCGAGGACAACGAGGCGCAGTACTACGCCCAGGGCATCGTCAACGCCGCCCTGGGAGATCGATTCGCGCTGGGTGTCGTCCCCACGGCGTTGCACAATCCGCGCATCGAGGACGTGGACCCGGTCAGCACCTTCGCGCTCGGCCTTCACGGTCAGTACTGGATCACCCGGGGCATGAGCCTGCTCGCCGAGTGGAACATGAGCGTGGAGAGCGTGGCGTATCCCCACGACGGCGTCTCGTTCGGCATCGACCTGCAGACCCGCGGACACGTCTTCAAGCTGCTCGTGGCCAACCAGGTGCGCATGAATCCGACCCAGTTCCTGGTCGGGACGCCGTACGGCTACGGTGGAGACGACTGGCGCCTCGGCTTCAACATCACGCGGGTGCTGAGCTTCTAGGCGACGACGACGGAGGTCCGCTTCCCGACCTTCCCGGAAGGGCTTACCTTCCCGGTCCTTCGGCTCGCGGCACCACCGGACCGAAGCGGCGGTTCGCAGGAAACGGGACGTGGCGCAGCCCGGTAGCGCACCTGAATGGGGTTCAGGGGGTCGCCGGTTCGAATCCGGCCGTCCCGATCGAAGGTCCCCGAGTCGCGATGCGACTCGGGGACCTTTGTCGTAGAAGGGGCCGGATGGAAGCCCTCGATCGGGCGGGGCAGTCCCGAGGGGAGCGAGGACGGCCGCAGGCCGCCGCACTTCAATCCGGCGTTCAGGACTCCCGTCTTCTGGACGCGAGTACGAGGGCGGTCACCGCCAGCGCTGCCAGGGCAGAGACGCCGAGCAGCTTGATCGAAACGCGCACGGGAGGGGCTGCCTCTTCGGTTGGGGGGACTGGCACCACGGTGGGTCGTGGTCGTGCTCGGCGGTCGAAGTCAGGTTGGCGACGAACGGGCTCGGACCATGATCAATCGGGCGGAACGGGGTGACGAGGAAGATGCGGAGAAAGCTAGGGTCCGAACGTCAATGATTTGTCAAAGCCCGCGGATTTGCTGGGCTTCCCGCGAGCGCATGGCCCCGATCGACGGCGTTCCCGGACGACCGGCTCCGC
>JAURER010000050.1 GCA_030827315.1 Gemmatimonadota bacterium
CGGGCGTCTTTCCGCTCGGCGTGCCCCACGCCAGCTCGCCCGCGCAGTGACGCAATGAGGAGCACAGGAATCGCGTGACCACGACGAAATGGGTGTGGGTCTCCCTCGCAGCGGGAGGTGGGCTGCTCGCGCTTACCGGTCCGGTCGGTCTCGATCGAGGCGGGGCACTCCCGGCGCGGACCGTACTCGCGGCCCATGCTCCAAGCCCTGCGGCGCCGCTCGACGAGGATGCGGTCATCGAGGAGTACTGCGTCCGCTGTCACTCCGACCGTCGGCTCCGGGGCAACCTGTCGCTCGAGGGGTTCGAGGCGGAGCGCCCCGAGCTCATGGGCGAGGTCGCGGAGAAGATGGTCGTCAAGCTGCGGGCGGGGATGATGCCGCCGCCCGGCGTCCAGCGTCCTGAGGGCGACACGCTCGACGTCCTCGTCGAGGCGCTCGAAGCCAGGATGGACCGCGCGGCCCAGCGCGCGCCCAACCCGGGCAACCGTACCTTCCAGCGCCTCAACCAGGCGGAGTACGCCGCCTCGATCAAGGACCTGCTCGGGCTCGAGATCGACGCTGCCAACTACCTCCCGCCCGACACGAAGAGCGCGAACTTCGACAACATCGCCGACGTGCAGATGCTGTCACCCACGCTTCTCGACGCCTACCTGAACGCAGCCGCGGAAATCAGTCGACTGGCCGTGGGCGACCCGTCTGCCACCTCAACCGAGACCCAGTACCGGGTGCCGCGCTGGGCGTCGCAGCTCGAGCGTGTCCCGGGCGCGCCCTACGGCACCCGGGGCGGGATCTCCGTGATCCACAACTTCCCGGCGGACGGCGGCTACGTTTTCCGCTTCTCCTTCCATCACGAGACCACCGGGACCGCGGTCGGCAACGGCGCTTCCGCGCTGAACACGACCGCCGAGTCCCCGGAGCAGGTCGAGATCTCGATCGACGGCGAACCCGTGGCACTTCTGCGCGTGGATCGCTGGATGCACGTCTCGAACCCCGACGGGGTTGAGATGCGCACTGGCCCGATCGACGTGTCGGCGGGTCCGCACCGGGTGACCGCGGCCTTCATCCAGCAGGCGGAGGGGCCGGTCCAGGACCTCATCGCGCCGCACGACTGGTCGCTGGCCAGCACGGCCATCGCCGGCACGTACGGCATCATGTCGCTTCCGCACTTGCGCGATCTGGTGGTGGTCGGGCCGGAACGGGTGACGGGCGTGTCCGACCATCGGGTCCGTAGGGCGATCTTCTCGTGTCGCCCCACCGCGCAGTCGGAAGAGCGGGCGTGCGCCGAGCAGATCATCGAGCGACTCGGCACGCGGGCGTTCCGTCGGGCACTCACCAAGGAAGACCGCGAGGCGCTCCTCGGCTTCTACGAGAGTGGCCGGGCCGACGGCGGCTTCGAGATCGGCATCCGCACGGCGCTCGAGGCGGTGCTGGCGAGCCCGCACTTCGTCTTCCGCTTCGAGGAGGTCCGTGGCCGCCCCGGGCGTGACGGCATCGTGCCCATTGCAGCCGAAGACCTCGCGGTGCGCCTCTCCTTCTTCCTCTGGGGGACGCCACCGGACGACGAGCTCCGTGCGCTGGCAGCCCGCGGCGATCTCTCCGACGACCGGGTGCTCGAGGCGCAGGTGCGCCGCATGCTGGCCGATCCGCGCTCCCAGGCGCTGGGCGACCGGTTCGCCGCGCAGTGGCTCCGACTCCAGGACCTCGACAAGGTCCACCCGGACGTCCGCCTCGAACCGGACTACCACCAGCAGCTCGCCGACGACATGCAGCGGGAGACGCGCCTCTTTTTCTCGCACCTCGTGAGGGAGGACCGCCCGGTCCTCGAGCTCTACACCGCGGACTACACCTTCGCGAACGAGAGGCTTGCCCGGCATTACGGCATCGAGGGCGTCACGGGAGAGGCGTTCCGGCGGATCTCCTACCCAGACTCGAACCGCCGCGGGATCCTCGGTCATGCCAGCATCCTGACGCTGACGTCGATGGCCGGGCGGACTTCGCCCGTCCTGCGCGGGAAGTGGGTGATGGAGGTCATCATGGGAACGCCGCCGCCGCCGCCGCCGCCCGGAGTGCCGACGCTGGAGGAGACGGTGGAGGCCGAAGAGGGCCGGGTCTTCACGACCCGCGAGCGCATGGAGATCCACCGTGCGAACCCCACCTGCAACGCGTGCCACAGCTTCATGGACCCGATCGGACTTTCGCTCGATGCCTTCGGCGTCACGGGGAAGTGGCGGCTGAGGGAGAACGGCAATCCGCTCGACACGCGGGGTGACTTCTACGACGGGACGCCGATCACCAGCCCCGCGGAACTGCAGTCTGTCCTCCTGAAGCGTCCGATCCCGCTGGTTCGCACGTTCGCCTCCAACCTCATGGCGTACGCCACCGGACGCCGGGTAGAGTACTTCGACCAGCCGGCGATCCGCGCGATCGTCCGGGAGGCTGAGAAGGATGATTACCGGATGTCGTCGTTCTTCGTCGGCGTGGTGAAGAGCGACGCCTTCCGGATGCGCACGGTCACGACGGCCGCGGCGCAGAGCGAGTCCAACTGAGCGCGCCCCAGAGGCGCCGGAGAACCATCGATGGAGTTCCTTTCGGGTAGACGCCTTCCCAGACGGACGTTTCTGCGCGGCATGGGCGCGAGCGTGGCCCTTCCCTTTCTCGATGCGATGGTGCCGGCAGGACGGCTGCGTGCCTCCGCGGGCTCCCTCGACGAATCGGACCCGACGCGGATGGTGGCGATCGAACTCGTCCATGGCGCGGCGGGGAGCAACGACTGGGGTGCGAGCCAGAACCTCTGGGCGCCGGCGGACGTCGGCCGAAACTTCGACCTGACGCCCAGCTCCCTGCTTCCGCTGGACCCGTGGAGGGAGTACCTCACCATCATCAGCAACACCGACGTGCGGATGGCCGAGGCGTTCGAGCCGGAGGAGATCGGCGGGGACCACTTCCGCTCCAGTGCGGTCTTCCTCACGCAGGCTCATCCGAAGCAGACCGAGAGCTCCGACGTGTACGTCGGTACCTCCATCGATCAGATGCACGCGCGGCGCTTCGGGCAGGGCACGCCGATCCCGTCCATGCAGCTGTGCATCGAGAACGTGGACCAGGCCGGCGGGTGCGCCTACGGATATTCCTGCGTCTACACGGATTCGATCAGCTGGGCCTCGCCGACCGAACCGCTCCCCATGATCCGGGATCCCCGTGTGGCCTTCGACCTCCTCTTCGGGGCCGGCGGCACTCCGCAGGAGCGGGCGCGGCGACGCCGCACCAGCAGCAGCATCCTCGACTGGATCACCGACGACATGGCGCGCATGCGCCGCCAGCTCGGCGCCGAGGACCTGCTGCGGGTCGACCGCTACCTCGACAACGTGCGTGAGATCGAGCGTCGCATCCAGGGTGTCGAGGCGCAGAACAGCTCCGGTGAGGAGCGCCAGCTGCCGGGGGCGCCGGCGGGCGTGCCGGACTCGTTCTCCGAGCACATGTACCTGATGTTCGATCTTCAGGCGCTCGCCTTCGCGTCCGACATGACGCGTGTCTTCTCCTTCAAGACGGGGCGCGACGCGTCGTCGCGCGTCTACCCGGAAAGCGGTACCGAGACGCCCTTCCACCCGGCGTCGCACCACGGTGGACGCGAGGCGGCGATTCTCGACTTCGCGGTCATCAACAAGTACCACGTCAGCATGCTGCCCTACTTCCTGCAGCGGCTGAAGGACATCGACGAGGGCGGAACCAGCCTGCTGGACAAGACGATGATCATCTTCGGCTCGCCGATGGCGGACGGGAACGTCCACAACCATCGCCGCGCTCCACTGGTCCTCCTCGGGAAGGCGAACGGCAGACTCGAAGGCAACGTCCACCTCAAGGCTCCGGATGGCACGCCGATGGCGAACGCCATGCTCTCCATGATGCACCTGCTCGGCCACGACGACATGGAGAGCCTGGGCGACAGCACCGGGGCACTGCCGCTCTCGGTGTCGGCATCCACCACGCCAGACCGCTGACTCCCGACCCGGCGACGGTCGAGGAGGATACCATGACGACAAGACTGAACTCCCACGCCCTGCTGGCGCTTCTCGCGACGCTCCTGCTCCACGGCGGCACGCCGCCCGAGTCTCCCGTCGCGGACGCCGCGATGCGCGGGGACGCGGCGGAGGTCGAAGCACTGCTTCGCAACGGCGCAGACGTGAACGCGGCGCAGGGCGACGGCATGACCGCGCTCCACTGGGCTGCCGAGCTGGGCGACGTCGAGATGGCCGAGGTGGTGCTCGCGGCCGGGGCGAACCCGGCGGCGCTGACGCGTCTCGGTGATTACACGCCGCTGCACGCCGCGGCGAAGAGCGGAAGCGACGGTGTGGCGCGCGCGCTCCTGCGGGCGGGCGCGGATGCAGAGGCGCGCACTTCGACGGGCGGGGCGACGCCTCTGCACCTCGCGGCCGGGGCGGGGCACTTCGCGGTCGTCGAGGCGTTGGTCGCACACGGGGTCGAGGTCGACGCGCAGGAGCCGATGTGGCTCCAGACGCCACTCATGTTCGCGTCGGCCAGCGGGCACACGCCGGTGGTACGCGCGCTCCTGGCGGCGGGGGCGGACCCGGCGGTTACCGCGCGCGTCTTGGACATGGACGCCCGGGAGCAGCAGGATCGTGCGGACCGGCGTCGGCAGGAGGAGGCCCAGGCCCGCATCCGTGCGGCCCTCGAGGGAGCTCCCGCGCCGCGCGGGGGGCAGGGCGGCGGCGGCCGGCCAGCCACCGAAGACCTCAACAACCAGCAGCGGGATCGCGTCCCCTCGTCGCGCTACTCACACGCCCAGCTGGTGGGCGGGTACGGAGGCCTCGCTCCCCTCCATCTCGCGGTGCGCGAGGGACACGCGTCGACCGCGATGGCCCTCCTGGAGGGCGGAGCCGACATCGACCAGCCGTCCGCGGGAGACGCGACGACGCCGCTGCTGATGGCGACCATCAACGGGAACTTCGACCTCGCCATGGAGCTCCTCGAGCGGGGCGCGGATCCCAGCCTGGCCAGTGACGCGAACGCGACGGCGCTCTACACCGTCATCAACACGCAGTGGATCCCGAAGGCACGGCATCCGCAGCCTGCGAACTACATGCAGCAGCAGGTCACCTACGTGGATCTCGTGCGGGCCCTGCTCGACGCTGGCGTGGACCCCAACGTGCGGCTCACGAAGCAGCTCTGGTTCACGACCTTCGGCGACGACTACCTGCGGGTCGATCGGATGGGGGCGACACCCTTCTGGCGTGCCGCCTACGCGCTCGACCTGCCGCTCATGAAGCTCCTGATCGAGTATGGAGCCGATCCGGACATCCCGACGCTGAAGACGGCCTCCCAGCGCGGTCGGGGCGGGTCGTCGGAAGAAGGCTCGGATCCCTCAGGGCTTCCGCCCGTGCCCGTGGGCGGACCGGGCGCCTACGCGATTCACGCCGCCTCCGGCATCGGGTATGGAGAAGGGTTCGCGGCGAACATCCACCGGGTCGTTCCGGACGGGTGGATGCCCGCCGTGCGCTACCTGGTCGAGGAGCTGGGCGCGGACGTGAACCTGCGTGACCACAACGGCTACACGCCCCTGCATCACGCCGCCGCGCGCGGCGACGACGAGATGATCCGTTATCTGGTCGAGAAGGGAGCCGACGTGAAGGCCGTGGCGCGAACGGGTCAGACGACGGTCGACATGGCCAATGGCCCGGTCGAGCGGATCAGCCCGTTCCCGTCGACCATCGCGCTCCTGGAGAGCCTGGGCGCCGTCAACAACCATCGCTGCGTGTCCTGCTGACCGCTCGGGCGGGGCAATCCCGGCGGCGGCTGCATCGGGGGCTCTTCGGCGACGTGTCGAAGTCGCCGGGAGCCCGGCGCGTCAGCCGCCCGGGCCGGACAGCGTGGCGAGGAGCTCCTCGAAGCGGGCCCGGAGCTCCCCGTCGAGGCTGATTCGCAGGGTCAGCGCGTCGAAGTCCTCGCGCGTGATCTCGTGCTCCTCGAGGATCGCACGGATCTTCGCCTCCACCTCTTCCCGCGCGCGCGCCCTTCCTTCCGGATCGTGCACGCGGGCGACCTGCCCGTGGAAGTCGTCACGTGCCGCGGAGACGGCGATGTGGGCTCGGGCGAACTGCTCCAGGTGCTCGGGCGTGACCTCCGTTTCCGGCGGCGCGGCGTCCTGAGCGGCGGCCGGCGTGGCCGCCGCGGCGACGACCATCAGGAAGACCAGCAGGCCCGCGGGCCTCATACGACTCTTGATCATGCGTGGTCAGAACCCCGTCTTGATGCGCGGGTGGATCCCCCAGGAGGCGGCGGAGGTACCGTTGCAGAGTAACCGGCTTCCAGCGTACCGTTGAAGCCGAGAAGTCGAACGGTCACGGAAGCAGGGATACCATCATACCGATCTACGAATACTCCTGCCAAGAGTGCGGGCACCGGTTCGAGGCCCTCATCCGCGGCAGCGAAAAGCCGACGTGCCCCGAGTGCAGGAGCGAGGCCCTCGAACGGGCGTTCTCGCTCCCGGCCGTGCGATCGTCGACCACGCGTGATCTGGCCACCAGGGCGGCGCGCCGGCGCGATCAACGGCAGGGGCAAGAGCGGATGCACGCACAGCGCGAGTACGAACTGAACCACGACGACCACTGACCTCCCGACGGGCTCGGCGGGTCCGGTGCGTCGGAAGGGCAACCGGTGGTCCCGTGAACCCGGACCACCTCGGGGTCAGCACATTCAGGAGGGCCGGGGTCTTCGAATGATGGAATAGCGGCCACGCGGTGGCCGTGAGGGCGACGTGCGGGTGCCTTGCCTGCGGCCCACATGCTTCTGGCGTCAAGTGAGGGGCTCGAGATCCGGATGAAATCGTTCAGCGTCTTCCTGGCGGTGCTCGGGGCGGGTGTGGCCTGGGCTGGAGCCGTCGAGTCGCCCGTGGCTTCGCTGCTTCCGCGCGCGGGATCGACCGACGGAGGTCGGCCGGTCGCGGTCATCGCCGGATCCTTCGGCCCCGACGAGGAGAACGCGGTCATCCAGGAGTACTGCGTACGCTGCCACAGCGAACGCCGCCTGAGGGGCAATCTCTCCCTGGAGGGCTTCGACGCGGCGCAGCCGCACCTGGCCGCGGAGATCGCGGAGAAGATGGTCGTCAAGCTCCGGGCCGGCATGATGCCGCCGCCCGGGGTACAGGCGCCCGCCGGGGACACGCTCGAGATGCTGGTGGAGGCGCTGGAAACCCGTCTCGACAGGTGGGCCGAACGCAATCCCAATCCGGGCGGCCGCACATTCCAGCGGCTCAACCAGGCCGAGTACGCCCGCTCGATCCGCGATCTCCTCGGTCTCGAGATCGACCCCGGTGCCTTCCTTCCCCTGGACACGAAGAGCGCGAACTTCGACAACATCGCGGACGCACAGATGCTGTCGGCGACGCTGCTCGATTCCTACCTCACCGCGGCCGCGACGATCAGTCGCCTGGCTGTCGGCGATCCCGACGCGGGACCCAGCTCCACCACGTATACGAACTCGGGATACGCCTCCCAGTGGGAGCGGGTCGAAGGAGCCCCCTACGGGACCCGGGGGGGGGTCTCCGTGGTCCACAACTTCATCGCGGACGGGCGCTATGAGTTCCGCCTCGCGTTCGAGCACACGACCACGGGCGGATACTACGGGGGCTCGGTGCCCGGCGAGCAGATCGAGTTGTCCATCGATGGCGTGCGCGTCGCACTCATCGAGATGGATCGGTGGATGGACGTCTCCGACCCGAATGGCGTGAATATGCGCACGGAGCCGATCTTCGTGCGGGCCGGGCCGCGTCGTGTCACCGCGGCCTTCCTGGCGCAGGCCGAAGGTCCCGTCGACGATCTCCTGTCGCCGCACGACTGGTCCCTCACCGATCGCCAGATCGGCGTGAGCGGCTACGGGATCACGGCGCCGGCGCATCTCAAGGACCTCGTCGTCGCCGGTCCGACCGGGGTGACCGGAGTCTCCGACACTCCGGCCCGGCGCCGGATCTTCTCGTGCCGCCCGACGGTCGCCGCGGAGGAGCGTCCCTGCGCCCGGACCATCGTGGAGCGTCTCGGTCCGCAGGCGTTCCGCCGGCCGCTGACCGATGAGGACGAAGAGGCGCTCATGCGCTTCTACGACCTCGGGGCGAGCGAGGGCGGCTTCGAAGTCGGCGTTCGAACCGCGCTGGAGGCGATGCTGGCGAGCCCCGACTTCGTCTTCCGCATGGAGGAGGCGCCCCGGAGCGTGCGCGAGGGTCAGACGTACGCGATCTCGGACTCGGACCTGGCCGCGCGGCTCTCGTTCTTCCTCTGGGGTCTACCCCCCGATCAGGAGCTTCGCGACCTGGCTGCGGCGGGTCGTCTGTCGAACGACAGGGTCCTGGAGGCTCAGGTCGCGCGCCTGCTGGCGGATCCCCGCTCGGAGGCGCTCGCCACCCGCTTCGCGGCGCAGTGGCTCCGTCTCGACGATCTCGAGAAGGTGCACCCGGACCGTCTGCTGTATCCCGATTTCCACCAGCAGCTCGCCGACGACCTCCGGCGCGAGACGGAGCTCTTCTTCGGAAACCTCGTCCGCGAAGACGCCAGCGCCTTCGAACTGTTTTCGGCGGACTACTCGTTCATGAATGAGCGCGTGGCGCGTCACTATGGGATTCCCGGCGTGGTCGGCGACGACTTCCGCCGGGTCGAGTACCCCGACGCGAACCGCCGCGGGATCCTCGGGCACGCGAGCATCCTGACACTGACGTCGGTCGCGGGCCGCACCTCGCCGGTGCTCCGGGGCAAGTACGTGATGGAAGTCGTCATGGGCACTCCGCCCCCCGCGCCCCCGCCGAACGTTCCGACGCTCGAGGAGACGGAGGGAGCTTCCGAAGGCCGCCTCCTGACCACGCGGGAACGCATGGAGGAGCACCGCGCGAATCCGACGTGCAACGCGTGCCACCGATTCATCGACCCGATCGGCCTCGCGCTCGACAGCTACGACGTCACCGGACGCTGGCGAATTCGCGAGAACGGGGCGCCGCTGGACACGCGGGGCGAGCTCTACGACGGAACGCCCCTCACGAGCCCCCTGGAACTCAACCAGGCTCTGCTCGCGCGGCCCACAGTCCTGATGCGAAACTTCACGCAGAACCTTATGGCCTACGCGATCGGACGGCGGGTCGAGTACTTTGACCAGCCCACCATCCGCCGGATCGTTCGGGATGCCGCGGCAGACGATTACCGTATGTCCACCTTCGTGCTCGGCGTCGTGAAGAGCGACCCGTTCCGCCTGCAGCGGGTCGGCACGACGGTCGACGCACAACACTGAGACCCCGCTCCGAGGAGAGCCACGCGAATGGAGTTCATCACCGGGAAGCACATGGAGCGGAGGACCTTCCTCCAGGGGATGGGTGCGTCGATCGCGCTGCCGTTCCTTGACGCGATGGTCCCCGCCGGCCGACTGTCGGCGGCTGCCCGCGCCCAGGTCGACGTTCCGCGTCTGGTGGCGATCGAGATGGTCCACGGGGCTGCGGGGTGCAGCGAGTGGGGCGCGACGCAGAACCTCTGGGCACCTGCGGCGGTGGGGAGCAACTTCGATCTGACTCCGAGCGCGCTGGCCCCGCTCGACGCCTGGCGGAAGTATCTGACGATCGTCAGCAACACCGACGTCCGCATGGCGGAGGCCTTCCAGGCCCCTGAAATCGGCGGCGATCACTTCCGCTCGAGCGCGGTCTTCCTGACGCAGTCGCACCCGAAACAGACAGAGGGGTCCGACGTCTTTGTCGGAACCTCGCTCGACCAGCTGCACGCCCAGCGTTTCGGCCAGGACACGCCCATTCCGTCCATGCAGCTTTGCATCGAGAACATCAACCAGTCCGGCGGTTGCGCGTACGGGTACACGTGCGTGTACACGGACTCGATTTCGTGGGCCTCCCCGACGGAGCCACTTCCCGTCATCCGCGACCCGCGGGTCGCCTTCGAGCAGCTCTTCGGAGCCGGAGGCACCGCCGAGGAGCGGGCCATGCGGCGCCGGACGTCGGCGTCCATCCTGGACTGGGTCACGGGGCGTGTGTCGCAGCTGCAGCGCGATCTCGGACCCAACGACCGCGAGCGCCTCGAGCGCTATCTCGAGAACGTGCGCGAGCTCGAGCGTCGCATTCAGATGGTCGAGGCCCAGAACCGTTCAGGCGCGGAGCGGGAACTGCCGACCGCTCCTGCCGGCGTCCCGGACTCGTTCGAGGAGCATGTGCGGCTCATGTTCGATCTGCAGGCGCTCGCCTTCGCGTCGGACACGACACGCATCTTCTCCTTCAAGATGGGGCGTGACTCGTCCGCACGGGTCTTCCCGGAGAGCGGCACCGACAAGCCGTTCCACCCCGCCTCGCACCACGGAGGCCGGGAGGAAGCCATCCTCGACTTCCAGAAGATCAACCAGTACCACGTCAGCATGCTCCCCTACTTCCTGGAGAGGCTCGCGAGCATCCAGGAGGGTGACGCGCACCTGCTGGACAAGACGCTCATCATCTACGGGTCTCCCATGGCGGACGGAAACCTGCACAACCACAGAAGGGCGCCACTGATCGCTCTGGGTGGGGCGAACGGAAAGCTGGGCGGCAACGTGCATCTCAACGCCCCCGACGGGACGCCGATGGCGAACGCGATGCTCAGCTTCATGCACGCCCTCGGGCACGAGGATATGGAGTCGTTCGGCGACAGCACCGGGGCCCTGCCGCTCAATCTCGCCACCACTTCCGCACCCGAGCAGGGCTGACGGCCACCGGAGAACGAACGTGAACTCGAGCCACGGACTTTCACTGCGGGCCAACGGACTGGCCGCCCTGGCCGTGACCCTTCTGCTCTGGGCTGGCCCTCCCCCGGAATCGCCGGTCGCCGACGCGGCGATGCGTGGCGACGTGGGCCAGGTGCGCTCGCTGCTGCGGGAAGGTTCCGACGTGAACGCGGCCCAGGGGGACGGCATGACCGCGCTGCACTGGGCGGCCGAGACCGGCAGCGCGGAGCTCGCCGAGATGCTCCTCTACGCCGGCGCGAACGTCCGGGCGGTCACGCGGCTGGGCGATTACACGCCGCTCCATCTCGCGGCGCGCGGCGGCCGGACCGACGTCGTCCGCGTGCTGCTCGGCGCCGGCGCGGATGTGGAGGCGCCGACCTCGACGGGTGCGGCGCGTCCGCTCCACTTCGCGGCACGTGGGGGCGACCCGGTGATCGTCACCCTCCTCATCGACGCGGGCGCCGAGGTGAACGCGGTCGAAACCCAGCGGGGGCAGACGCCGCTGATGTTCGCCGCCTCGGCCGGAAGGCTGGACGCGGTCAAGGCAATGCTGGCCGGAGGTGCCGATCCGAACGTCGCGTCGGCTGTTGTGGACATCCCAGCTCAGGCCGCCGAGGATCGACTCGCTGGCTCGATCCGCAATGAGGTTCTCGCGGCCTTCCGGGGCGACGAGCCGCCGGGAACGTCGTGGCAGCCGACTCCGGCCGAAGTTCAGGCGGCGGTGCGGGCGGCCAACTCGGCCCGGCATGCACCCGGCGGGGGGATGGAAGCACGGCCGAGCGAGAACACTCCGTTCGACCCCGATCTCGGGCAGGTGCGCCTCGGCTCGGGCGCCGCGGGTGAGTACAGCAACGCCTACCCCGACCTCGTGTGGCGGCAGGGCGGGCTCACCGCGCTGCATCATGCGGTCCGGGAGGGTGAGGCCGCGACGGCGTTCACGCTCCTCGACGCGGGCGCCGACATCGACCGGCCGACCGCGGGCGATCAGACCACGCCGATCCTCATGGCGGTTCTCAACGGGCACTTCGACCTCGCCCTCGATCTCCTCGAGCGCGGCGCCGACCCCGACATTCCGAGCCATGCCGGCGTCACTCCGCTCTACGCGGTCATCAACACGCAGTGGGCGCCCAAGGCGCGCTACCCGCAGCAGCAGGCCTACCAGCAGCAGCGCGCGACACACCTCGACGTGATGCGTCGTCTCCTCGATGCGGGAGCGGACCCGAACGTGAGGCTGACCAAGCACCTCTGGTACATGGAGTACACCTTCGCGCAGCTCGACGTCGACACACGCGGTGCGACGCCCTTCTGGCGCGCGGCCTACGCCCTGGATCTGCCGGCCATGCGCATGCTCGTCGCGGCAGGGGCGGATCCTGCCGTCCCCACGATGAAGGCGCCCGAACGGCGTCGGGGCGGGGGAGGAGGAGGGGGAGGCCGTCCGGGCAGCGACCCCTCGGGGCTGCCGCCGGTGCCGGCTGGCGGACCTGACGTGTTCCCTATCCACGCGGCCACCGGGCACGCCTACGGGACGGGCTTCGCGGGCGTGTCGCACACCCACGCGCCGGACGCCTGGCTTCCCGCCGTGAAGTATCTGGTCGAGGAACTCGGCGCCGACGTGAACGCGCGGGACGCGAACGGATTCGCGCCGCTGCACTGGGCGGCGTCCCGGGGCGACAATGAGGTGATTCTGTATCTGGTCGAGAAGGGGGCCGACGCGACGGTCGTGAGCCGGCAGGGCCACACGACCGCCGACATGGCCAACGGGCCCGTGCAGCGGATCTCTCCGTTCCCGGAGACGATCAAGCTCCTCGAGAGCCTAGGCTCGAAGAACAACAACAACTGCGTGTCCTGCCAGTAGCCTACTGCCCCGGCCCCTCCATCCGGCGTACCAGCTCGAGATGGTAGCGGGCCTGGGCGAGGCCCGCCTCGGCCACGTCGCCTCCGATTCGGCCGTCACCGTCACGGTCCTCTCCCCACGTCATCGCACGCACGACGGCAGCGAGTCGGTCCACGAGTCGGTGTGCGGAGACCGCGTCGGTCGAGCCCTGGATCTGTCGCGCGAGCGCGACCGCATCGTCGGCCCGCGCCATCGCGCCGGTTGCGGCTGACTCCACGAAGGGCGCGTGGTAGAGAAGCGACTCCGGGGCACCCTGGACCGACGCTGCAAGCTGGATTGCCGTCCGCACGTCCTCCGCGGCCCTGCGGAAGCCGTAGCCAAGCCCCGCTCCGCCGCCCGTGAGGGCCGGGTCGATCGCGTGCAGCACGTGAATCATCTCCTCCGCCATCGCCCCCACGTTCGTGGAATCCATTCCGGCCCGGCGCACGTGCTCGGCGGCGATTTCGGCTTCCGCCATCCCGGTCGGAAGGAGCCCCATGCGGTTCGGCGTGTCGAAGAACGACGTCGTGATCGTGAGAATGTGCTCCTGCGCGGCCGGCGGCATCGTTCGGCGTTCCTGCGGCGGAGTCGGGGATGAGGGGGCTCCCACGGCTCGGGCCATGGGGCCGAGCGAGTCCGGGGCCGAGGTCGAGTCCCGCACCTGACCGGACGAGGAGGCGGGTAGCGCGACCAGGAGGGCGAGCGCCAGTGCGGCCCCCGGGGCGGCCGGCATCCGGCGGGAATCGGGCGAGGCCGTCACCGTGCTCAGCCGATCAGCCCTTCGCCACGGCGCAGCAGCTCGAGATGCTGCGCCGCCTGAGCCAGACCGCCCTCGCCTTCCTGCCAGCCGACGCGCCCGTCACCGTTCGCGTCGACGCCGTTCACGATGGCGTCGCACGACGCGACGAGCTCCTCCAGCCGCGCCGAGGCGGCGCCGACGTCCTCCTCCTCGAGGAGCGCAGCGGCGAGCTCCACGGCGCGCTCGGTCGTCACAAGGGCGTGGCGGGTCGCGGTGACCACGTGGGGCCCGTGGGTCGACAGGGCCTCCCCCCCGCCGTCGGCCGCCATGGCGAGCTCCACGTAGTGCGCGGTGCGTTCCGCGGCGAGGGTCACTCCGTACCCGAGGCCCGGGCCGCGCTCTGCCCTGTCGGGTGCCAGGGCGTGCAGGACGTGGCCCGCGTGCCGCCGGATGCCGTCGAGATCGCCGGGGTCGCGAGCCGCCAGCGTGGCGTGCTGGAGGGCGATCTCGGCTTCCGCGATCGCCGTGGGGAGGAGACCTGCGCCATCCGGGGTCCCACGAAACTGGACGGCGACGTGGCGAAGGTGCACGTGGGCCGCGGGCGTCGTGGCCTGGGCGAACGCGGTCCCCGGAAGGCCCGAATTCACCATGGTGGCAACGATCAGGCCGCGGACGAGGGCTTGGCGTGTCTTCAAGATCATGGTCGACTCCTCGGAGGTTCGTTGCTCGAGAGGCGGGCCCGTCCGACCAGCCGGCGTCCCGGGACCCGCGACCGTCAGTTGATCACGACGGATGCAGTGTCGGAACGCGTGCCGTTGCCCGCGGTCACCGCGGCCTGGATGAGGAAGGTGCCCGGTGCGTCGAACCGGTGCACCACCGGCTGGGACGCTTCCACCGCGGCTCCCGAGTACGCGACGGTGTCCGCCGCCCCGTCACCCCACGCCACGATCACGCGAAAGATCCCGCTACCCGTGGTCGTGTACCTCGCCGTGACGTCCTGTCCGACGGCGGCCGACCTGGGTGACACGTCCAGATCCATGGTGAGCGGGCGGGTGCCGGTGATCGAGTCGTCGAAGCAGGCCGCGGACGCGAGCACGGACACGAGCACCATGGTCCTCATCGGTCGAAGCGCACGCATGTCGTCACCTCCCCCAGGGCAGTGAGAAGGATCCGCCCACGGGAGCGAAATCCGGCGGAATCGGGAGGTCGCCACCACCTCCCGACCCGCCCACGGTGTTGAGGATCACCATGACGAGGCCGGCGCTCAGTGCTCCTGCGGCAACGACGAGGAAGCCAGTGGCCGTCCGGTCGAGTTCCTTGCTGCTTACCGCGAGAACCTCGGACGCCGGGATGCGCACGGTCTGGGTTAGGGACGTCGACAGGAAGCCTTCGCTTCGCTGTGCCACGGGCACGCTGAGCAGGAGGTCCGAACCCTCGGTCCCGGCCGATCGCCCCTCGACGGAGCCACTGGTGGGAGGCGTCGGGAGCGCCTCGCTCAGCTCGAACAGGCCCCGGCGCGTTACCTCGACACGGATCTCCTGGCCGACTGGCGGTGCCACACCGTCCAGAGGCACGTACCGGTAGCAGCCGTGGAGTGCGGACATACACAGGAGCGCGACCAGAGTCGGCGCAATTGTTCGACGGGAGTGCACGGCAATTTCGTGGGCGAAAGGGTCAGCGAAGCTCTCGGAAGATACGATCGGACAGCGTCAGTGTCAGAGGGACGCCTGCTCCGAGGAGGGCCAGCCCCACGGCCTGAGACGCGTCGCCCCCACGAACCACGAGTGCATAGCCGGACGTCAGGACGATGGCGGCCGCGACCGCGGCGGGCGTGGTGCGGCCGCGCGTGCGCCGGGTCTCTCCCACCCGCCGGCCGACCCGCGAGCCGACGACCGCGGGCGCCGCGATGCTGAACACCCCGACGGCCGCCGTCGCGGCTCCGCCGCACTGCGTGCGCAGGTCGTACGCGGCGGCTCCCGCGGCGGAGAAGCACGCGTCCCCGGCGAGGAGGGAGGCACCGACCAGCAGCGTGTTCGTCAGCAGCGTCGACAGGAAGACCGAACGGGTGCGATGCGTGCCCGCTTCGGACGCATGCAGGCCGGTAACGAAGCGACGCGTGTCGGCGCTCGGGGCGCGCGTCCCGGTGCGGGTCTCGATCATGAGCACGGCCTGCCCGGACGAGGTGCTGTACCGCGTAGCGGCCTGCCCGGGTGACATCATCTCGATGCGCTCGATGTCATCGAGGGGGATCATGTCGTACACGGTGCCCGGATCCGCGAGCAGGACACCGTCCAGGACGACGTCCACGGCCCTGCAGTTGGAATCTCCCCCCAGTCCGGTCGGACGGTACACCACGCA
>JAURER010000039.1 GCA_030827315.1 Gemmatimonadota bacterium
AAGGTCTCCGAGCTCCGCTCGGAGGCTTGCGAGTCGCTCGTGCAGCCGGATCTCGTACGGCCAGATGAGGACGGCCTGGTCGAGGAGTTCCGCGCTCTCCTCCTTCCGCCCCAGCTCCTCGAGAAGGTCGGCCTGGAGCAGGCGCGCTTCGTACGTCGATTCGGACAGCGCGTTGAGGCGCCCGAGCGCGGCCGCGGCGAGCTCCGGCTCTCCACGATCCCGGTGGATGAGCGCCAGGAACCAGTAGGGGCTGTCCGCCCCGCTCAGTTCCGGGAAGATGCGTAGCGCCGCCCGGAAGTGCTCCTCGGCCTCGTCACGATCGCCGTCGCGGTAGAGCACGGCGCCGAGGCGCAGCCGCGTGAGGAGATCGCCCGGGTGCCGTCGCGCGAACGCGCGGAGCGTTTCGACGTCCGCGTCGGGGCCCGGGGAGTCTCCCACCTTCGCGAGGCCGGCGAGGGGCCCTCGGAAGCGCGTCCGGAACCAGTCGTCGAAGGTGTCGTCGAACTCCTCGACGTCGACGCCGAGCACGCTCGTGAAGAGCTCCGGCGTGGAGCGGCCGTCCCGGTATCCATCGAGCATCCGACGGATGGCGTCGAATCCCCAGGTGTCCTCGACGAGCTGGAAGACCAGTGAACCCTGGTAGTACGAGAATACGACCTGCTCCGGGTAGTCGGGGCGCATGAAGCCGTCGTTGAGCTCGCTGACCTTCTTGAGGCGCCCGTCGCGGAAGGCCTGGAGGAAGGCGAGGGACGGCTGATGTCCCCACCCCGCGCGCGCCTTGCGCTGCTCGTGCACGGCAAGCCCCTCGGAGAACCAGCGCGGCACGCGGTTGTCCGAAGCCGCCAGGTGGAATGTGTGGGCGAGCTCGTGCCAGAAGACCGACGCCCAGTTGTAGGCGCCGAGCTGCCGGGCCGAAGGCGAGTCCATGACCACGACGCGTCCGAAGCTCACCCCCAGGGCGCCGAACCCCGCCTCGCCCAGGGTGCGCACGGAAAAATCCGCGGAGTTCGGAAAGAGCTCGGCCCGCACCGGCAGCTGGGGCTCCACGCCGTAGCGCCGTGAGAGGCTGTCGTACGCTTCCTCGGCGATGGGCGCGAGGTACCCCTCGAGAAGATCCGCTTCCGCTCCGAAGAGGAAGAGCTCGAAGTGCTCCGTTCGGCGGGGGTCGTAGCGGACGAAGGTGTCGAGCAGGTCGAGGCTGTTCTTGAACCAGGGGTTGTAGGGGTCACCCGCGAATGCGCGTTCCAGGCTCGCGCGACCCTCGGCGATCTGTCCGAGGCGAAGCTGGTTGAGACCGAGCTGGCCCCAGCCTTCCCAGGAGAGGGAGTCGAGCGTGACCGCGGCGCGGGCGCGTTCCACTCCCTGCGCGTACCGCCGGGTCTCGACCGAGAGCTCGGCGAGGGTGATGTCCATCTCGGACCAGACCGGGTTCAGCGCGAGCACCTGGGCCCGCGCTCGCTCGAACTCCGCGCGATTCCCCTCGAGCATCCGGGCGCCCGCGAGGATGGCGAGCGCGGGGAGCGACACCGGGTTGACCGCGAGCCCGCGCTCGGCCTCGGTCCGGGCGTCGGCGTACGACTCGGCCGCGAGATGACGCCGCGCCCGAAGGACGCGCGCGCCCACGTGGCGCCCGTCGATCTCGAGGAGCCTGTCGATGGTAGGGCCCGCCTCGGACGACCCGTCGAAGAGGAGTGACTCCGCCATCACGAAGAGCGCTCCGGGATGATTCGGATTCGCGTCGAGGACCGGTTCGAGCTCGGCCTTCGCCGACGGGCTGTCGTAGCGGTCGAGGAAGAGCGCCGCGGCGCGGACCTTCGGCTCGGCCCACGTCGGGTCGGCGCGCGCCGCCTCGTCGAACGCCCGCAGCGCGTCCTGGAAGAGGTTCGGGTCGCGGCGGGCCAGGTAGGTGACCGCCCGGCCCACGGCCACGAGGTCCGGTCCGCTCAGGTTGCCGGCCGCGGCGTTGTAGACGTCGATGAAGCGATCGAAGCGCCGCATGGCCTCGTCCACGCGTCCGCGCGTGAACGCCAGCTCGGCGAGGTTCGCCTCGGCGGTCAGGCGCCACGGTCCGTTGGCCTCCGCCGCCAGCGCGAACGAACGCTCGGCTTCGTCGAGTTGGCCGACGCGGAGCAGTGCCTCCCCGGTCGCGTTCGCGACCGGAGCCACGTCGGGGGCCGCGCGGCCCGCCTCCACGGCCTCCTCGTACGCGCCCGTCGCCAGGAGCGCCTCCATGAGATCGATGCGGGGCTGAGCGGCCTCGGGCCGGGCGCGCACCAGATCCCGGTAGAGGCCGACGGCCTCGTCGTAGGCGCCGGCGCGGAGCGCCGAGCGCGCGGCATCGGCGTTCTGCGCGGCCACCCCGGACGCGAGCGTGGCCCACGCCACGACGACGGCCGCGCACGCGCGCGGCCCGGCGCGCGAACGGCAGGGGGGAGGCCCCCGGTGCCGGACGAAGGCGCAGAACGTCACGCCCCGCCTCCCTCGATCGCCCGGATCTCGCGGTTCTTGAGTGCCAGCTCGACCAGGATCGGCTCGAGGGCGTCCAGGTACTCGTCCTCTCCCATCTGGCCCCGCCGGGCGCGGAGCCCGTCGATGCGCGCCTGGATGGTGGCGCGCTCCTCGTACAGACGCGCGAGCTCCGGGTCGTCGGGGACCTGGCCGGCCGTGCCGGAGACCCCGCCGAGGTGGAAGGTCGCGGCGAGCGGCCCGTCGGGACCGTCGAGCCCCGCGTCGTGGCTCGCCTCTCCGTCTCCGTTGTCGTCGAGGACCGCGGTCTCGGTGAGGAGCTCGTTCTCGTTCTCGTAGAGTCGCTCGACCTCGCGCCTCGTGAAGAGGAACGCCTCGAGCAGGGACACACGGTCGTCCTTGTCCATGTCCGCGTCCTCGCCGGCCACGGCCGCCGCGAAGAAGTGGCCGAACTCGGTGGCGTTGAGCTGCCGCTCGGTGCGCGTCGCGGCCACCAGGATGCGGTTCGGCCCGGAGAGGGGGGCGATGAAGCCCCCGCTCGCGGAGCCCGTGTGCACCAGGGCGATCGTCTGGGTCGGAAACGCGCGAAGCGCCATTTCCAGATCGTCAGGGGTGAGATCCGGGCCCGGCAGGTTGAGCTGGACCCCTCCGCCGCTCGCCGTCCCGTGCCCGATCAGGACGAGGAAGAGCCGGTCCATGGCTCCGGCGCGCCGGGCGATGGCGCCCAGCACGGCCAGCACGTTGTCACGTGTGGAGCGGTCGGCGACGATGGCCGGGTCGACCTCGACCCGCTCGCCGAGGTAGGTGACGTTCTCGGCGGGGAGACCGTGCCGATCCAGCAGCGCGCTGCGGATGGTGGACGCCTCCGCGTGGAAGCTGTCCCGGTATTCGGCGGAGCCGCCCAGTCCGGTGACGATGACCGCGTGGGTGCGCCCCTGGCCCGCCGCGGGCGCGGCAAGCAGGCACAGCGTCGCGACCGCGAGGGCCGCCCACGGGACGAAGGCCGGGGGTGACGTCACGAGGCATCGGCCCTTCATACGAGGCCCCGGAGGCGACGGTAGCCCCATTCCGCGCCCATGAGCAGCAGTATGAGGAAGAAGAGGGCCGGCATGTCCCACAGGTCGTGCTCCTCGACCAGGGTCACGCCGCCGCCGCTGATGGTGATGTCCTCGGGGAGCGTTGCGACCTCTTCCGGCGTGTAGAATCGTCCCCCCGTGTCGTCGGCGATTCGACGCAGCAGCGCGGTGCGCCGTCCGGCCTCGAAGTACTCGTCGTCGCTGGGCGCGGCGTGGATCCAGGTGCGGTCTCCGCCCACGCGCACACCGTCGCGGTCCGCGAAGAGCTCGACCTCCCAGTCACCGAGCTCGTCGGGTCGAAAGTCGACGGTGTACTCCCCGTCGGTCTCCACCGTCCACTCCGCCGGCATCTCGGTGACGACGCCCGTCGGGGAGGTGACGCGGGCCATGACCGCAGCGTCGTTAACCTCGATGTACGTCGAGTCGCTCACGGAGCCGAGGACGCGCACCGTTTCCCCCGGCTCGACGCGCTCCTGGTCCGTGGACACCCGGGTCGAGGTGGGCACACCGTCGATGAGCCAGCGGAGCATCTGCTGCCAGAACGACTCGTGGCTCCGGTCCTCCAGAGCGGGCACCATCTGCCAGATCCAGGTGTCCTGCGCGGTGAGCGCGATCGCCTTGCCGCGCCCGTAACGCTGGAAGGACAGCACGACCTGGTCGCGTCCGCCAAGCACCGGCGTGCCCGTCAGGAGCGTGGTCGCGCCGGGCCGTACCTCGTGCACCGGGTTGACCACGGTGAGGGGCGGCAGCGAGTCCCAGCGCGCCCGGAGCTGAGTGAGGTCCGCGTCGAGCTGGACGGCGGGGTGCGCCAGGCCGGCCGGCGTCGGCCCGACCGCGACCTCCTGGAAGTAGCCTCCCTCCACGGTGACCGGGTCACCGAGGACCACGGGCATGACTTCCTCGACCGGGGTTCCGGCCCACCCACCTTCGGCGAAGGCCGCGTGGCCGCCGAGGAAGAGGAGGCCGCCGCCGCGCTCCGACACGAAGTCGGCGATCATCTGCAGCTGGTCGAAGGTGAAGAAGGAAGCTTCCACGCTGCCGAGCACGAGCCCCCGGTACCGGTACAGCTCCTCTCGACTGGTGGGAAATCCGAACGCGAGTTCGGTGCTGTCGTCGACGGAGAGCCTCAGAAACTTGCTCTCGGCCGTGCGCTGCAGGAGCACCAGCTGGAGGTTCTCGTCGTCCTCCACCGCACGGCGCATGAAGCTCACCTCGTACCGCGGTTCGCCCTCGAAATAGAGGACTTTTTCCCGCTCGCCGCGCACGTCGATCCACGCGGTCCGCCGGTTGTTGCGCTCCACGCGCTCCCCGGGCTGCGCAGGGATCCGGAAGTCGATGCGTCGCGAGCCCTCGCGTTCGAGCTGGAAAGCGATGCGCACCACGACGGGCTCGCCGTCGGGTCCGAGGGTGACGGTCTCCTCGGCGAGGATCCGCGTCGCGTCTTCCACCAGAAGGGGGATCTCCCGCTGACCGATCCCGTTCTGCGTTACGACGACGTCGACCATGAGCGTCGACCCCTGCAGCACCGCGCGCGGGAGTTCGACACGACCGAGCTCGACGTCCGGCTCGATCACCTCGTCCCCTACGCCGACCGTGAACACCGGGACTCCGGCGGCCTGCAGGGGCACGAGCGCCTCGGTCACGGGCCGGTCGTCGGTGTCGGCGCCGTCCGAGACGACGACGAGTCCCGAAAGGGGGAGTCCGGCCAGCTCCTGGCGGGCGGCGTCGAGTGCGCGCGCCACGTTGGTGTGCGTGCCGTCGAAGGTCAGCTCATCGAGCCCGTCGAAGCGGGTCGCGACGTCCGAAAAGCGGAAGAAACGGAGGACGAAGCGTTCCTGGAGGCGGGCGAGCAGGTCGCTCTCCTCCGGCGTGAACGCCTGCGCCACGAAGTCCGCGCGAGCGCTGCCGTCCTGATTCTCGAGACCCATGCTGCGCGAGTCGTCGACGAGCACGCCGACGAAATTCTGCTGCGGCACGACGGTGGAGAGCACGAGCGTGGGCTGCATCAGACAAAAGACGAGGAGGCCGAGCAGCGCCACGCGCAGCCCCGCCATGACCCCGCGATCGGCCACCGTGCTCCTGCCGCGTGCGATCGTGTAGGTGGCCACCGCACTCGCAGCGACGACGCCGGCGATGCCGAGCCCGAGGCGGAGCGACGTCGGCGCGCCGAACGCCAGATCGCCCTGCTCGAAGACGAAGCTCCTGAACTTGAAGAGGAATTCGAAGATCTCGTCCATGGCCATCCCCCTCAGTGGCTCATGGCGTAGACGATCATGTTCGTGCCCATCTCGTACGCGTACGTCGAGTACACGAGGGGGTAGTAGGGGCTTTCCGCCCATTCCCACGCATCGCCGAGATCGGTGTTCCAGTTGACCACGACCATGAGTCGGCCCTTCTCGTCGAAGATGCCCCGCACGAAGGGGACGTATCCGTCCCGCTCGTACGTGGGTCCGCCCCGGGCGCCGTTGTTGATGTTGGGTACCTGAAGGATCTCCTCGATGTCGTAGTACGCCGAGAAGAGCTCGTGGTCGAGCGGCAGGTCCACGATGGGCAGATCGGGGAAGACGCGCGCCATGTTCCACTCGAACTGCGCCCACTCGCGCGAGCCCCAGAAGTCGTCGACGATCAGGAAACCGCCCGCGTCGAGGTAGCTTCTCAGGCCTTCGACCTCGGGCTCCGAGAGGTCCATCCGGCCGACCTCCACCGCGTAGAGGACGGGGAAGCGCCGGATCAGCGGGTCGTCGAGGCGTACCGCGTTCTCCCAGTCGTACGCGTGGATGCCGACCAGGCGCTTCAGCACGACCAGAAACTGCCGGTCGCCCTTCGGGTAGTCCGTGGCCCAGGATCCGCCGCCGCGACCGCCGTACCAGCCGCGGCCCGCACCGGAGTAGACCGCGCGCGTCCAGTAGAAGGGCCAGCGCCCCGGCGTCTCGTTCGGGTCCATGCGCGGTCCGATGGTGCGGCCCGACGGACGGCCCACGGCGGGCGGGGCCTCCTGGCCCAGGAACGAGGCTCCGATCGGGGCGGGCCGGAGCTCGGGACGTCGCGGATCCGGCCTGAGCCGCGTCTCCTCCTCGGGGCCATCGGCGCGCACCTCTTCTCCGCCGTCGGAACACCCCCCGAAGGCGAGCGCTGCGACGGCGAGCCCCGCGAGGGCGCCGAAGTGAGAGAGTCGCCTCATGGCCGTGGCCTGTGGTGGGTCGTGAGGGGGCCGATTCGTACGGCGAATCGCGGTGATTGTTTCCCGTGCGCGCGCTTCGCCGCCCTTCCGAAGGACACCGTACACCGACCGGCCGCTGAACCCGCCGCGAACCTTCCGGTGGCGTCGTGCGTAGGGCCACCTGGCGCGCTGCGTGCCGGACGGCATCCCCGATCGGACGGAGTCCCGAAGCGACAGTACGGCCTGGACCTTAGATTGGACATATGACGAACAAACCGTTGACCGTGGCCTCGCGCGGCGTGACGCTCCGCGACTTCATGATCTTTCAGCTCAAGCTGGCTCTGGACGGGCTGAAGGACTTCGTGGCGATCTGGCTGTCGACCGGCGCCATCATCCTCGACGTGATCGCCGGTCGCGGCAAACGGCCGCGCCTCTTCTACTCGGTCGTGCGCGGCAGCGAGCGATTCGACAAGTGGCTCAACCTGCACAGCGTCGTCGCGCGGATGGACGAGATGGACGACGACGACGGCTTCTTCGGCGCAAGCGCCGCCGGTGACGATTCGCTGATCGGGCAGATCGAGCAGCTGGCGCGCGGCGGAGATGTGCCGCGCGGCCGGATTCCCCCCGGGGACGCCCCCCGCGATGTCGACGGCCGGGCGAAATAGGCAGTCCGGGACGGTGCGTTTCGTGGGGAAGTTCCCTGCCCATGTCGCACGGATCTCCGAGTTCGACGTCATCGACGACGAGTTCGCCTTATGCACGCTGTGCAACACCAGCCACCGCTGGGTGCGCATGAAGCTGGCGGACGAATCGGAGGTGGTGCTCACCGGCCGATAGGGAACCCGCGCCCCGACGCATCTTCGAGGCGGGAGTCGGGCTGCCTAACGGCGGGCCGTGGCGGCCTCGGGGCCGTCGTGCCCTGTTCAAGGAAGCGGCCCCGCAGGATACTTCTGGCTCCGGTCGCGTGCAGCGGTCGGGTCGGGTCGCGTCACCCGCGAGGAGCCAGATGAAGGGAACGAAGACCGAGAAGCACTTCTTTCTCGTCCTTCTCGTAGCGGTTTCGGCCGCCTTCTTCGTCCTGATGCTCGGCCTGTGGCAGCCGATCTTCTGGGCGACACTGCTCGGATTTCTCTTCCGGCCGCTGCGCGAGAAGCTCGAAGCGCGGCTGGGTGGGCGATCTTCACTGGCCTCCTTCCTGACCCTGCTGGTGATCGTCCTGGTGGTGCTGGCGCCGACCTTCCTCGTCACGGTCGCGGTGGCCGACCAGGCGCTGCAGCTCTACGAGGCGATCGAGAGCGGGCAGATCAATCCCGCTGCGCTGCTCATTCGTCTCGAGAACGACTGGCCGCCGGTCGCTGACTTTCTGGGCCGTTTCGGGCTCGAGGTCCAGGAGATCCGTGGCCGGCTCTCCGAATTCGCCGTGGGCGCGAGCAGCTTCGTCGCCGGCCTGGCGGTGAGCGTGGGACAGGACCTCACGCGTTTCGCCGTAATGTCCTTCCTCATGCTCTACCTGCTCTTCTTCGCCCTCCGCGACGGCAGGCAGATCCTCGAGCGCGCGGTGTGGGCGCTCCCCATCGGGGACGACCGCGAACGGGCCATCTTCGCGAAGTTCGGGGAAGTGGGTCGCGCCACGGTGAAGGGCACGCTCATCGTCGGAATCGTCCAGGGGATGCTGGGCGGGATCATGTTCGCGATCCTCGGGATCCAGGGTGCGGTCTTCTGGGGTGCCGTGATGATCTTCTTTTCCATCCTGCCCGCCGTGGGGTCGGCCCTCGTCTGGGCGCCGGCCGCGGTGGTTCTGGCCGTGAAGGGCGCGTGGATCAAGGCAATCGTCCTGACGCTGTTCGGCGTGCTGGTGATCGGCCTCATCGACAACATCCTCCGGCCGCTCCTCGTCGGTCGGGACACCAAGATGCCCGACTGGCTGATCCTGCTGTCGACGCTGGGAGGTCTGGGCGTGTTCGGGCTGACCGGCTTCGTGATCGGACCCATCATCGCCGCGATGTTCCTGTCGGTGTGGGCGATGTTCGCCGAGACCTGGGAGGAGCACGAAGCCACGCGTGCGGTCGTGAGCGCGGGTGCGGCCCCCGAGCGCGTGACCGGCGGGGCTCCGATCCCAGACGACGCAGCACCGACCCGGGACACCGCCCCACCCGCGGCGCCGTGACCCGGCGCTGACTCCGCCGGAGCGTCGAGAAGACGCGAGTCGTACAGATCGGGATCGTCTACCTCGGAGCCTCGTCGGTCGTGCTCAAGCTCCCCCGAGAGCGCGGACGCCGACCCCTGCACGCCCAGGATCCCCCGAGCGTTCGGGCCCAAGGCCTAGCGAAGGCAGACGCAGACGCCTCCCCCGACGGATACATGCAGGAGGGCTCGCCGTGACCAGCGCGCCGAGCATGGTGAGCAGGCATGCCGGCGTCGTGTGGCGCGTCGAACTCCAGGGTACCGCTGGCGTCCGACGTGCAGATAGCCCATCTGTTGCCAGGGTGCCTCGTCCGCGCGGCTGTCCTTCGCCTTCCGACTCCGAATCATGAGATCCCTCCTGCATCCATCCGGTCACGGCGAACTGAAGGATCGTCTGGCTCGACTGACACCGGCGGCTCGAGGGCGGTGGGGGCGCATGAATGCCCACCAGGCCGTCTGCCACCTGTGCGACTGGTTCCGGGGCATCCTGGGTGACCGTCCGATCCCGGGGTCTCCCCCCACGGCGTACGTGAAGACGCTTCGCTTCATCGCCTTCAGCACGCCGCTGCCCTGGCCCCGCGGCTTCCCGACCGCGCCCGAGCAGGACCAGGAGAGGGGCGGCACGCCGCCGGCGGAATTCGAGCGCGATGTGACCGAGCTCCGTGTCCTGATGCAGCGGTTCGCCGAGATGCGGGGCGAGGGCCTGACCCCACACTGGCGGTGGGGTCAGATGCCGCGCGCCATGTGGGGGCGATATGCCTACCGACACGTGAACCACCACCTGCGGCAGTTCGGCGTCTGACGCCTCCTAACGGTTCCGCATGTGCGTCGCGATGGCCCGGAAGCGGTCCTTCAGGTACGCTCTGAAGTCTTCGGGCAGCTCGTGCGCGTCGAGAGCGCGTTCCATGCACCAGACCCAGGCATCGGCTTCGGCCGCTCCGATGGGAAACGGGAGGTGGCGTGCCCGCAGCATCGGATGCCCATGCTTCTGCACGTAGAGAGGCGGCCCTCCGCTCCACCCCACGAGGAAGAGAAAGAGCTTCTCCCGTGAGCTGTCCAGGTCCGAGGGGTGCAGGGCCCGGATCCCCGCGGCTTCGGGCTCGGTGTCCATGAGGTCGTAGAAGCGGTCCACGAGCCGGCGGACGCCCTGCTCGCCCCCGAGCAGTGCGAAGTGGGAATGGGGGGTGTTCAGGGAGAGAGATCCTTCTGCAGGGCCGTCCCGAGGCGAGCGTGGTCCACTGCGAACGCATGCAGTCCGCTCACCTCGTTACGCCGCCGGATCACGGGCGTGAATTTCGACGCCACGGAAGTGGTTGCGGCGGCGGGAGTGGTCGGGTCGATGCCTGTCGTAGGGTTCGAGACGACTGCATTGAATGGATGGAGTGGCAAGCCCTCGCGCGGTCGCCGCCCGGCCCGCGTTGCAGGAGTGTGACTGACAGGACGGTCCTGTCGTCGCCTTTGAAGGATCCTGTACCTGAAATGTAAAACAGGATCCGAGCCTGGAGAGCCCATGCCGACGCTTCGGCGCGGCCCTCGCCGTCCCGGGGGCCTGGTCCTACGTTCACGGCTTGTACGCCGCTAGGTCGTTCGCCAACCCCAGCGTGAGGTATTCGATGCTTCAGCGCACACGCATCCGCTCCGCGGTCCTTTCCGTCGTCTTCGCCCTGGCCTGTGTCGCGTGCTCTGCGACTTCGGCGCTCGCCCAGTCGGAGATGCGCACGATCTCTCTCGAGATGTACCTCGACCTCGAGAGCGTGTCGGACCCCCAGATTTCCCCGGATGGCACCCGGATCGTCTACACGCGCGGGTGGGTCGACAAGATGAACGACCGACGGGAGTCGTCGATCTGGATCATGAACGCGGACGGGTCGAAGAATCGTTTTCTCGTCGATGGTTCTGGCCCGATCTGGTCGCCCGACGGAACCCGCATCGCCTACACCGCTCGGGGCGAGCCCGAGGGAACCCAGATCTTCGTGCGCTGGATGGACGACGAGGGTGCCACGAGCCAGATCACGCGCCTCGAGTCGGGCCCGGGCGGTGTACGCTGGTCTCCGGACGGTGAGCGGATCTCCTTCTCGATGGACGTGGACGCCGAGCCGGCGTTTTCGGTGAGCCCGCCGGGGCGTCCGGACGGTGCGGAGTGGGTCGCGGCGCCGCGCGTGGTGACCCGGGCGGACTACCGGCAGGATCGCGTCGGTTTCGTGGACGGAGCGTGGCGTCACGTCTTCGTCGTACCGGCCGAGGGCGGGACCGCTCGGCAGCTCACGGACGGCGAGTGGGATCACTCCACCGGCGAGTGGATGCCGAGCGGCGAGGAGCTCGTCTTCTCTTCGCTCCGCACGGACGACGCGGAGCTCTCCTGGCGGGAGTCGGAGATCTACGCGGTGAACGCGTCGACGGGCGCCATCCGCCAGCTCACCAGGCGGCGGGGCCAGGATGCGAGTCCCCTGCCGTCACCGACGGGAGAGCTGATCGCGTACCGGGGTGCGGATTTCCACGACGACACCTACCGCAACTCGGGCGTCTACGTGATGCGGCCGGATGGTTCGGGCGCGCGTCTGATCTCGGGGGACTTCGATCGTCAGATCAACGGGATGGAGTGGGCGAAAGACGGAAGCGGCCTGTATCTCACGGTGAGCTCCGAGGGTACGCGCAACCTGCATTTCGTGTCGAAGGAGGGTGGCGTACGGCAGCTGTCCGACGGTGAGCACATGCTTGCACTATCGTCGACCACCGCCTCGGGCCGGGGCGTGGGGACGTTCACCAGCCCGCACGTGCCGACCGACATCGTCGCGTTCGATCTCGCGAATCCGGGTGAGCTGACGCAGCTGACGCGCGTCAACGAGGACGTGCTGGGTGGCCTCACGTTCGGGGCGGTCGAGGAGATCTGGTACGAGTCCGTGGACGGGTTCCGGATCCAGGGCTGGGTGATCACGCCGCCGGACTTCGACCCGAGCCGCGAGTATCCGCTCATGCTCTCCATTCACGGCGGGCCACACGGGATGTACGACGTGGGCTTCAACTTTGGCTGGCAGGAGCATGCCGCGAACGGTTACGTGGTCCTCTACACCAACCCCCGCGGGAGCTCGGGCTACGGAAGCGCCTTCGGCAATTCCATCAAGAACGCATACCCGGGCAAGGACTACGACGACCTGATGAACGGGGTCGACCTCGTGGTGAGCCGTGGCTACATCGACGAGGACAACATGTTCGTGTACGGATGCTCCGGCGGGGGCGTGCTGACGTCGTGGGTGGTCGGACACACCGACCGCTTCGCGGCGGCCTCGGCGAACTGCCCGGTCACGAACTGGCTCTCGTTCGTGGGTACGACGGACGGCATCGGGTGGTACCGCAACTTCGAGAACTTCCCCTGGGACGATCCCAGCGAGCACCTCCGCCGCTCTCCGCTCATGTACGTCGGAAACGTGTCGACGCCGACCATGCTCATGACCGGCGTCAACGACCTCCGCACGCCGATGCCGCAGACCGAAGAGTACTACGCCGCGCTGAAGGTTCTGGGCGTTCCGACCGCGATGATACGCTTCAACAACGAGTGGCACGGCACCTCGAGCACGCCGTCGAACTTCCTGCGCACGCAGCTCTTCCTGCGGAAGTGGTTCGAGATGCACAGCCGGGGAAGACCGGTCACCGACGAGTGACGATCATCCGGGCGCATCGTGACCCGCCGGGCTAAAAACGAGCGGGGGGCCGTGGCCCCCCGCTCGTTGCGCGACTGCGAATCTGTCGTGCGGCCTCGTCTTGGGTAGGTGATTCGGAAACGTCGCGCAGGTGCCGGGTCAGTCTCCTGCCGCGGCGCCTCCGCCACCGAGCAGCTTTCCGTATACGAATCCTGCCCCACCCCACGACGCGACCAGGACGGCGGCACTCGCCGCTGCGGCCGCGATGCCCCGAGTTCCATTCAGGACGTAGTACACGTCAACGAGAAGAATCTGGGAGACCGCCACGATCATGGCGCTCTTCACGGGGGCGTGGACCTGCTGGTCCACCCAGTCGAAGAAGAGCACTCCCAGCAGAACGTAGATCGCTAGGGCCGTGGCGGCGGGCACCAACGCACCTGCTGGAGCATCGGCCGCGGCGAGCGGTCCATACACGTACTGGACGCCGACAAAGCCGATGACGAGGGAGGTGGCGAAAGCACCACCAATGGACTTAAGACGTTCGCTCATGCAAACCTCCGTCGGGGGCGCCGGGCACCCCCAGGGCAGTGACGAGGCCGCGATCAAGGAAGACCTACGCTCCTTATCGGGCGCGCGCAAGCCGCGATGGCGGGCAGGGACGCTCAGGGTGCGGTCGGTCAGCTCACGGGCGGCGGGGTCACGCGCATGATGAACAGTCCCTCCCGCACGCTCGTGAAGATCACCACGCCGCTGTCGAAGAACGGGTAGTTGCTCCAGGCTCCGCTCTGGCCGGCACTGTGTCCCGGCTCGTCCCGGTTGTACGGAGCGCTGTCGAAGAAGGCGATCTCGCGAGGACGGGTGCGGTCGCTGATGTCGAGAACACGGAGTCCGCTCCCGTAGTTCGACTGGTACATCCGGTTGCCCACGACGTAGAGATTGTGGTCCGAGGCTCGGACCGGGCCGATGTACTCGCTGGCGACGACGGGGTCGTCGAGCTCGGTGAGGTCCCAGACAATGGTCCGCGTGCCGGTCACGTTGCCCGCGAGCTCGTCGAGCTCGTCGTTCATGAAGAAGTAACGCTGCTCCTCGTCGAACCATCCCTGGTGCGCGTACGACACGTTCGGGTAGCTCATGCGCGATAACGTCACCGGGCTCGCCTTGTCGGTCACGTCGGCGATGTTGATTTCGGACTCGTTCGACCCCACGCAGATCTGCCGCCCCCGATACCGTGCGTCGGGACCATCGTAGACGAGGCACTGCGCGTCGTGCGTGTAGCCCCGGCTTCCTGGGCTCGCCGTATCGTGGTAGCAGCCGGCGAAGGCGGGGCGGAGCGGTTCGCGGGCGTCGACCATGTGCAGGCCCCCTCCGCAGGTTCGCCCCCCGCCGTTGGCTGCAACGATGTAGAGGAACTTCGAGGCGGTGTCGGCGACGACGTTGTGTGCGCTCAGGATCTCGTGATACGTGGTGTCGGGAGCGAAGTCGATCGGCTCCTCGCCGACGGCACGAAGACGCGCGAGGTCGAAGACCTGCATGCCGTGGGCGCCCGCGCCGTCGGAGACGACGTAGGCGTAGTGGTCGATCACCTTCACGTCGCGCCACACGGACGGGGGCGAACCGACCGTGCGAGGGAGGTTCCCTCGGAGACGTGGCGCTGATGGGTCGGTCACCTCGACGAACGAGATTCCGTCCCGGCGCGCCACGAGTGCGTAGTCCCGGCGCGTTTCGGGGTCCGTCCAGCCCCACACGTCGTTGACCCAGACCCCGCGTGCCCCGCCCAGCTCGTCGACGGACATGTGCGCCACGAGCTCCATGTTCGTGCACGGGAACTCGTCCATCATCCCGTCCGTGCAGCGGGCTTCGGGCTGGAGCGCACTCCCGATACGGTGGATGCGCCCTTCGAGAAGAGGGCCCGACTCCCATGCTCCGCCCCGCTGCCGCAGGAGCATCACGCGACCCTCTCCGAAGTCCCGCGTCGGCATCGAGAGGGCCGCGCGCCCGTCTGTCGCGGCGAGTGCGTACCCGAAGCTGCCCGGCCACGAGGCGCCAGAAGTGTCGTCGGGATCCACTCGGCCGGTCTCGGCCCAGCCCTGTCCGGTCCGCTCGAATCGCAGGACCAGGCCGTTGGAGCGCTGGACTCCCGGAGCCCCGACCCAGAGTTCGCCGTCGGCGATCTGGAGAGAAAAGCCGAAGCGCGAGCCGGACGGGGCCGACGCCGGCCGGAGCGTCTCTGCCGCGTGCCAGGCTCCGGACGCGTCCTCCTCCAGCACCACGACCGCGGCTGCGTCCGGGGCACCCACGAAGGCTCGTCGGCCGGCGATCAACAGACTCGAGCCCGCGCCGGACCGGGATGCCGCCACCGTCGGGGGTAGCTCGACACGGAGAGGGCGGTCCCAGCTCCCCCCCGTCGCCCGCGTGGCGCCGTAGACCCGCCCGCTGGCCGAGTCGGCTGCCGGAGCACCGATGAGCAGACGCGTGCCGCTCCGACCGAGGGCGCCGCCGAACCCCCGGACTCCCTCCCCGGGCGGGGGCTCGATGATGCCCCGCATTACCCAGGCGCCCCCCTCCCGGCCGAAGTGGTAGACCCTGCCCGTGCCGGCGGCGGCGGGCGAGCCGACCAGCAACTCGTCGCCGGCCAGCGAGAGCGCGGCTCCGAACTCCTCGTGTACTTCGGGTCCCGGAGGCTCGATCAGGTGGCCGAACGCCCACGGGGCCTGCGCCGACGGACGTTCGAAGACGTAGACCACACCGGTCCCATCGCGCTTCCTCGGTGCCCCTACGATCAATGTGTTTCCGTCGACCGCCAGCACGCGTCCGAAGTCGTCCATCCGGGCCGAGTCGGGTGCGTTGAGCACCTGGGACTCCGACCAGGCGTCGTCCCCGCTCCCGTGGTAGACGTATACGGCCCCGGGCCCGTACCAGTTGACCGGCTGACCGATGAACAGCGCGTCTGGAGTCATGGCGACGGCCCGACCGAAGTTGGGCTCCTGAGCGCCGGCCGCGTACGCGGATGCGAGCAGACTGGCCACGAGCGCGGGCGTCGAGAACAGGGGCTTCCTCACGGGGACCTCGGAGTCTGGAGAGGGAAAGGCGACCCAAAGGTCGACGCCGGTATCATCTCCCGACAGAGCTGCCCCGCCATCGGGCGTTGGGCCGGACCCCGGAGTGGACCTTCGTGTCCCTGCTCAGAACAGGTGGATGAAGCGCAACAGCGCCTTGTTTCCGCCACCTTCGGGATTCCAGAGTAGCTCCAGGCGGATCTTGGTGTCTCCCGGCCCG
This sequence comes from Gemmatimonadota bacterium, assembly GCA_030827315.1. Taxonomy (GTDB): domain Bacteria; phylum Gemmatimonadota; class Gemmatimonadetes; order Longimicrobiales; family Gaopeijiaceae; genus UBA2589. The sequence continues at coordinate 15,801 of JAURER010000039.1, forward strand.
AGTGCGTAACGGAAGTCGGGCGTGTAGCCGGCCAGCAGCTTCACGAAGGCCGCTTCCGATGCGTCGATGTCTTCGTGTCTGAAGCCGATGCCGATCCAGGACGACGCCCGGACGTACTTGTCCAGCTCGACGTCGAGCGACTTCGAGGAGGCGGTCTCGACACGCGTCGCGCCGAAGACCAGGTCACGCCCACGCCCGTCGACGTCCCCTCCCGCGAAGCGCAAGGGATTGAGGTTCTCGAGTGCGGTGGACTCGACGCGACTGTGTCTCCGGCCTCGCAGCGCCTGCATCGCGTCGAAGTTGCCCAGTCCGCGTGCGTGGAGCGTGGCGAGAAACTCCGTGCGACGGAAGCCGGGCTGATCGATCACGAAGAGCCGAGCGGCGGGTGCGTCCCGGCTCACGTATCCAGCCACCGCGCGCCAACCCTCCCAGACCCGACTGGCGCCCGCGAACCATCCCGAGACATTCACGGCGCCGAGCGCGCCGACGCGGGTTTCCTGACCGATGCGGACGGCCTCGAAGCCGAGCGCGACCATCCCCCGATTGTTGAACTCACCTCCCAGCACCAGTTCGGGCGCGAGATACGTCAATGCCTGATCCTCGCCGCTCGAGCCTCCGTCGAGCCGCCCGAGTCCGGCGGTGATCCCGAGCCCTCCGAGGGGTCTCATGAGCAACTTCGCTTCCAGGTCTCCCCGGGTCGTCGCGAACACCGCGGGTGTCAGAGGACTGGACGCGATCACCACGGCCCCGGCAAGGGTGGACGACGACGCGTTGAAGTGCTCGACCCCGGCCTGGAACGGACCACCCGAAAAGAGCAGCGCCGCCGAGCTCGTGAAGTCGTCACTCCGCGAAGCGGAGGCGTCCAGGACGAGCTGGGACGCGCCGACGTGGGGAAGGGCCGCCAGCGCGAGCACGACGATGACGAGCCGCGCGTACAACGACCGGCGCGTCGAGCGGCAACCAGAACTCAGCGGACGCATGGCCTGCGGGCTTCCCTACGAGCCCGACCGGGGCCCGCAGCGTCGCGATCGGGTTCTGCCCAGAAGATACTGTCCATGATCGTGCCCCGGGTGATGACGATCGACGTTGGCGGATGGGGCGATGGCCTGACTATCCGACACGGTCAAGGTCGCGGCAGAGCGTCTCCGCCGGAACCGGCTTGTGGGCAAGGTACCGCAGGACGGCCGCGGCAACGACCTGGTACGCATCCCCACGCCGTTCCGGGCACGGACCCGTGACCGACGCGCGAGATGGGACATCGAAGTTGCACGTTGCAGGGGTCGCGGTGCAGAGTAGGGTGATGGGCCCGTTGTCCTGAACCGACTCGAAATCTGCCATCCATGCCTTACCACGTGCTCGTTGTCGAAGACAACGATCCCATATTCGAGCTGTTCGAGATCGTCCTGACCCGGGCCGGGTTTCGCCTGTCGAGGGCCCGGACGGGAGGTGAGGCGATCGCGTCTACCGAGGGCCTCGATCCGGATCTCGTCCTTCTGGACGTCGGGCTTCCGGACATGGATGGCATCGACCTGATGATCCGGCTCAAGTCAGACCCTGGCACCAGCCACCTGCCCTTCGTGTGCGTATCCGGGCACGCCACGGCGGAGGATGCTGCGAGGGCGTTGGAGGCCGGGAGTGTCCAGTACCTGACGAAGCCGATCAACACACGGACGCTCGCCCAGGAGCTTCTCGACCTTCTCGAGGCGCTGAGGCGCCCGGGTACGCTTCAGTGAACCGGCTCGCGCCCAGGACGGTCTCGGCTCGACCGGCCGGAGATCGAGGATGAGCGACATCGCGTTGCCCGACCGTTGGCGCTCAGCCGTTGTGCAGGGGGTCGTCTTCGTGGCTGCCCTGCTCGTCGTCCTCTACCTGGACGCGACCCAGGCCCGGGTCACCGAGGGGGTCCGGGACCAGCAGCTGCGCGCGCTCTCCGAGGAGGCCCTGGTCGCCTTCTCGGGTGAGATCGAGCAGCGTCTCAGGATCGTCACGGACCTGGGTGCGTTCACCCGCGTGGGTCCGGTGTTCGCAGCCGAGAACTTCGAGGAAATTGCGGAAAGTATGCTGCAGGGGGTTCCGGGCGTCTTGAGTCTTCAGTTGGCGCCACACGGGATCGTCGAGCACGTGACGGACCCCGAGCGCAACGCTGCGGTCCTCGGGCGGGACCTGTTGCGAAGTCCGGCGGACAGCTCCGTCGCGCTGGGCTCGATCCGGTCCGAGCGCGTGGTCCTGCAGGGGCCGGTGACGTTGGCTCAGGGAGGGGTGGGCGTGATCGCTCGGTATCCGATCTTCCTGGACGTTCCGTCGCGGTACGTTCCGCTCACGCGAAGAGCCGACCTCCGTGGGCTCGGCGTCCCAGGCGAGCGGGCAGACCGATTCTGGGGCTTCTCCACCATTGTGTTCGAACTGGACACGATCGTGGCCGCGATCGGCGGTCGGCTCTCGGCAGAGGGAGCGTCGCTCTCGATCGCGTCGCAGCCGTCCGCGGGCGAGGGCGTGACCATCGGCCCTCCGCCACCCGCCGAGGCGCTGACGGTGAGCTTTCCCATAAAGCTCGCTAGTCAGCAGGAATGGCGCGCAACCTTCGCCTTCGATGCGGATGCGTCGGGGAGCCTGTTCTTCTGGCGCCCTCGACTCTGGGCGCTCGGGTTCGTTTTCGCTGCCATCGTGGCCTGGTCCGTAGGCTGGCTCTTCCGCCGGAAGGCAGAGTTGGCCTCGCAGGTGGCTCGGGCCACGCGTGATCTCGAGGATCAAGTCCGGCTGGCTGACGATGCACTCCGGTCTGCCCAAGCCGCCATCGAAGCCAAGGCCGCCTTTCTTCGGGGCATGAGTCACGAATTCAGGACGCCGCTCAACGCGATCATCGGGTACTCGGAGCTTCTGCTGGAGGACACGACAGAGCCACTGACGGGTGCCCAGACCCGTCGTCTCCGGCACGTCAACGCGAGCGGCGTTGAGATGCTGGAATTCGTCGACAAGCTTCTGGCTCTCGCTCAGGGCGATCAGATGGAGAATGTGCGGGCACCCGAGCCCGTCGATCTCGTGCGTGTCGTCGCGGACTGCTCGGAGGTGCTGGGTCCCCGGTGCGCGGCGCGATCGGTTGTGATTCGGACGGTGATCGATGAGAGTGGGGACATGCGGGTCCTGGCCCACGCCGTCACCGTACAAGGCGTGTTGATGAACCTAATCTCCAATGCGACTCGGTACTCACCGGAACACGCGGAAGTCGTGGTCGAGGTCAGGGGCCGCATCGGGCACCGAGTACGCATCGAAGTGACGAACCAGGGTCCTGGCCTTTCGCCCGAGGATTGGCAGGCGGCTTTTGCGCCAGGGCGCGCCGCGGGGACGACGGAGCCACTGACGGAGCCGGGCTCCCTGGAGCGACTGAGCCTCTTCGCGAGCCGGGAGCTCGTGCGCCGCATGGGAGGGGATCTCGGAGTCCGATCCGCCGTCGAGACGGAGGAGGTCATCTTCTGGGTGGAGTTGCCTCGCTGGGAGCCGGAACCGGTCGAGCAGTCCGGCAGCGAGAACGCCGGCAGTTTCCGTCAGGAGTACTGAGCCCGGGTTGACAACCCGTTTGGGCGCCGCGGTGACCTCGGCCTCGCCGACGTTCCCGGACTGACGATCGCAGCAAATCCCGTTCCCTCCGCACGGCGAGTCCGCCCGCGCTACGCCCATCGGAGTGGGCTCAGGAACTTCCCGCAGGCTCGGGGCGCGGAGCTTCTGGCGAGACGCCGTCCGGGATCGAGAACCAGAAGCGGCTCCCCTCGCCCTCCTCGCTGTCGAGGCCGACAGCTCCACCGTGCGCCTGAATCGCCATGCTCACGAAGCTGAGGCCCAGACCCCATCCCGGCGCACGACGTGCGGTTTCGGGCTGCGCGGCACGCGAGAACTTCTCGAATACGCGTGCGCGCTGCTCGGCAGGGATCCCATGTCCGTCATCCTGCACCTCGACGAGCGCGCGCCCGTCTGCGATCGATAATTTTACGGTGATATGACCGTTCGAGGACGTGGCCTTGATCGCGTTTTGAATCAGATTCTCAACCACGCGCGTGACCACGTCTACATCGAATGCCATGACATGCTCGTCCAAGGGAGTCTCGAGCGTCAACACGCGAGATCCGCTCACCCGCCTCGACCTGTCGATGGTCGTCCTCAGGGTTTCGACCATGCAGTCGGACCGGAGGTGAATGGGGAACTCGCCCGATTCGAGCCGGGACACGTCGAGCATGGTGTTCACGAGTTGCATCAGCCGCTCGGAAGCCAGCTGCGCGTCGCGCACGAGCTCGCCGTCCCCCTCCGAGAGGAGCGGACTGGCGAGGAGCAGCTCCATAGAAAGCATCAGGTTGGTGAGCGGTGACCGCAGGTCGTGAACCACCATGTGAACGAGGGTGTCGCGCATCCGTTCGAGATCCTGCAGGCGAAACAAGTCTTTCTTGACTGCGTCCGTGAGCCGCTTTTGAAGGATGCAGTTCCTCACACGGAGTCTGGTCTCGACGATCTGCAACGGCTTGGTGAGGAAGTCATTCGCGCCGGCCCGGATGCCCCGGAGGCGATCTCGTCGGCCCGCGAGCGCCGTGACCAGCAGAATCGGGATGCCGGCCGACGAATCCATCTGCCGCAGCCGCTTGCACGTGGCGAACCCGTCGAGCTGCGGCATCATCACATCCAGCAGAATCAGATCGATTTCGGCGTGGCGCTCGTTGACGACGTCGATCGCCTCGAGCCCGTTCGACGCGAACAGCGTCCGGTACCCTTCGCCCGACATCACGTCCCCGAGGAGGTCTAGGTTTCTTTCCTCATCGTCGACGATCAGGACGGTCACGTCCCGGAGGAGTCTATCCATGCCGATCATGCGTCAGATCGAGACATCGGAGGCCCGAGCCCGACGCGACAGCCCCGACCGGCGGAGGAATGATACCCCTCGCGCGAATCCGTCTGCGAGGTTCGGGCCTGGTCGGTCCGTTCCTGGTCACTGTCTTTCACGATGCTTCTTCACTCGCGTCTCTCGCGAGAACCCGGACTCACGACGACGTGAAGCCGTTCGATCTCGGTTTCGCGATCGGTGCCATAAGTCCTATTGAGCCGGAATCTCGTGGAAGCTAACCTCTCGTATCTCTTGCCACACCACTCTCGCGCCGGAGCCCCCTTGCACTCCTCCTCCGAACCTCGACCTCGGGTCCTCGTGGTCGACGACGACGACACGCTTCGTCGGTCCACGGCCCGGATTGTGGAGTCGTTCGGATATGAAGTGGATACGGCCGAAGACGGGATCGAAGCCCTGGCCAAGCTGATGCTCGACTTCGACCTCGTCCTGCTCGACGGCGATATGCCGCACATGGACGGATTCGAAGTCACCGAGCGGATTCGTGCCTCAGTCGAGACGGAGCATCTGCCCATCATCATGATCACGGGTCTGGTGCGGCCCGAGAACCGGCGGAGAGCGATCGAGTGTGGCGTGAACGACTTCATCATCAAGCCGTTCGCCAGCGAAGAGCTCCAGATGCGCTCGAAATGGCTGATCGAGATGAAGCAGAGTGTCGACAAGCTTCGCACCAGGCAGAGCCGCCTCGAGGACGAGGTGCAGAGGCGGACCGAAAGCCTGCGCAGGACGCTGCGCGACATGGCCGAGGCGCAGCGACGAACGATGGAGGCCCATGTCGACACGATCCGGCGCCTGTCCATGGCCGCGGAGTTCAAGGACAGCATCACTGCGTCCCACATCGAGCGCATCGGGCTGTATTCCGAGAGGCTCGCCCGAGCGCTCGGAATGTCGCCCAGGGACATCGAAACCATCCGTCACGCCGCCACGATGCACGATGTGGGCAAGCTCGGCGTCCCCGAAGCCATCCTGATGAAGCCGGGCAAGCTGTCGGAGGACGAGATTGACGTCATGCGCGCGCATACGACCATCGGGGCCCAGATCCTGAGCGGGTCGGACTCACCCCTCCTCCAGATGGGTGAGCGCATCGCTCTCTCCCACCACGAGCGGTGGGACGGAAAGGGCTATCCCTTCGGGCTGGCGGCCGAGGCGATCCCGCTGGAGGGTCGGATCTGCGCGGTGGTCGACTTTTTCGACGCGCTGACGATGGACCGACCCTACCGAAACGCGGTGCCGGTCGAAGAGGTCATGGATATGATGCGCGCGGACTCGGGGCGTCACTTCGACCCCGAGGTGCTCGAAGCCTTCTTTACGGTCATCGACGAGATCCTGGACATCCGCGCGCGCTACTGATCTGCCGTGGTCTCGCGTCGACCCGCGCCAGCGACGTGGTGAGATCAGCGCAGCAGACGCTCGATCGTCTCCACGATGATCGCCATGGAGAAGGGCTTGAGAAGAACTTCGGTCGCACCCAGCGCCTTGGCGTCCTCGAGCAGATGCTCCATGGGGAGCAAGCCACCGCCGGAGATCGCAAGAATGGGCAGGTCCGGGCGCGTCTCACGCAGGGACAGGATCAGCTCGATGCCGTCGGTTCCCGGCATGTTGATGTCTGTAACCACCAGATCCACTCCCGGGGACGCCTTGCCCGCAGGCGCGAACAGAGCCACCGCTGCGCTCCCGTCCTCCGCGGTCACGACCTCGTACCCGGCGTGCTTCAGCGCGCGCTCGAGCCCTTTGCGCAGTAGGTCATTGTCCTCCACGACCAGTACACGGGCCATCAGCTCTTTCCTCGGGACCTGAACATCGCTGCAAGATCACTCCTGCCCTCGGATGTGCAAGACGCTTCGTCTGCCCCGCGGGCGATCACGCCGTCCGTCTACTACGCGACCGGGCAGAGGCTCAGCGTCGAGTGTCCGGCTC
>JAURER010000045.1 GCA_030827315.1 Gemmatimonadota bacterium
AGATTCGCTTCGTGGTACTCCGCGGCCGTGACGCCGAGCGTTTCGGGATCCGTGGTCGTCCACGCGGCGTGCACCACCAGATCCGCGGTGGGCACGTCGGCGGGAACCCCGTCGGCGAGATCCGCCACGATGCGGGCGACGCGTGCATCCCCAACCTCCGCATCGAACGCGCGATCCACGCCGACCACGTCCCACCCCCGATCGGCGAGGCCCGTCGCAAGCGCCTGGCCCACGAAGCCGCCTGCCCCCGTGACGAGAGCCGTTCGCCCGTTCATTCCGGTGCGTCGGCGATGCTCGCCGGATCGAAGTCCGCGAGGGCGTCGAAGTGTTCCGACACCAGGCGAACCGCCCGGACCACGTCGCCCGTCTCGAGAGCCTCGACGATGGGCGGATGGGTCCCGGCGATGTCGGCCAGCACGACGTTTCGATCGTTGCGCAGCGACATGATCTGGTGAATGCGCAAGTACAGGCCGGCCCACAGCTGCGCGAGGAGCCGGTGATCGGAGAGCTGGATCAGCGTACGGTGGAACGCCTCGTCGGCGGCGATCAGCGCATCGCGGTCCCCGGATGCCGCAGCCGCCTCCATGGCTCGGCACGGCGCCCAGAGGACGTCGACGGCAACCCCGCGACCCACGATCCTGCGGACGGCCGTCACCTCGAACAGCTGGCGCATCTCCCGGATCTCGGAGACCTCTCGCACGGTGAGCGGCTTCACCCGCTTTCCCCGGTACGGAGTGGTCTCGACCAGCCCGTCGTTCTCCAGGTCCTGGATCGCCTCGCGGATCGGCGCCCGGCTCACCCCGAGCTGCTCGGCCAGCCTGGTCTCGGTGAGCGCCTCGCCGGGTCTCAGCCTGCCGGTGACGATGGCGAAGCGCAGGCGCTCGGCCACCTGCACCCGCAGCGGCGTCAGCTCAACGGGGTCCAGCGCAGGGTCAGCCACGGGGCTCGCGGACCTCCATCGAGGGGATCGACGCGAATTCATCGTCGTCGTCGTCGTCGCCGACGCCTCGCCACATCATGACGGAGAAGCTGCCGTCGCCGTCGAGCACGGAGATCCCGGCGTGCCACGTGCCCGGGTAGTAGGCGATGCCCATCGTGCCGGGCACCACGAACGCACGTGCGCGCGACGGGTCCGGCGCGCCCGTGGCGTCGGCCGGCATCACCGTCACCAGATAGCGAGATACCCCCACGGGCATGAACAGCTGCGCCGCGTGCGGGTGACGTTCCACCCGATCCAGCGTCACTGGAAGCGTCGTCGAGGCGACGCGGTTCAGGTGGTAGTGCGCCGAACGGCCCTCCACAGGCGCCAGCCAGTCGCTGAACATCGTCCGTCCACCCGGCTCCGGCGGCTCGATGAACGCGCCGAAGGGGGCGAACGCGACCGGGTCGGGCGGCAGGGCCGTCAGCGACGGCAGGTGCGTCATGCGGTCACCGCCCGGGGCGGCGCGACCTGCCGCCAGTGCGCCGCGATGTCCCCGCGGCGACAGACCCAGACATCGTCTCGATCCGCGATGTGGTCCAAGAAGGTTCGCAGGCCGCGGATGCGGGCGGGCTGCCCCAGGATCCGGGCGTGCATCCCCACCGACATCATCCGCGGATGCACGTCGGCCTCCGCGACGAGCTCGTCGAAGGCGTCGACGAGGAACTCGCCGAAGGCACGACCGGTTACGAGAGGGCCGCCCACGAGCTTGGCATCGTTGGTGACGAGGGAGTACGGGATCACGAGGTGGTCACGCTCACTCACCCGTACCCAGTAGGGCAGCTCGTCGTTGTACGCGTCGCTGTCGTATGTGAAGCCTCCGTGCTCCACGAGGAGCCGGCGGGTGCGAGTCGAGGGAGCATACCGGCAGTACCACCCCTCGGGTGCACGGCCGACGAGCCGCTGCACCGCCTCGAAGGCCCCGGCGATCTCCGCCCGCTCCTCCTCCTCGTCCAGCAGATAGTGCTCGATCCACCGCCGGCCATGGCACACCACGTCCCAGTCGGTCGCCGCGACGGCCCTCGCGGCTTCGGGATTCCGCTCCAGCGCCAGCGCCGAGGCGAAGACCGTCAACGGGAGCCCGCGCTCCACGAAGAGACGGTGGATACGCCAGAAGCCGACGCGGCTCCCGTACTCGAACATGCTCTCGGCGCCGAGATCGCGATCACCGCGCGGCACTCGGGGGGTGGCGACCTCCGAGAGTGCGGCGTCGGTGCGTCCGTCCCCGTCCTGCATAGAATACTCCGAGCCCTCCTCGTAGTTGAGGACGAAGTTCAGGGCCACGCGCGCGCCGTTTGGCCAGCGGACGTCCGGAGGGCTGTCGGCGTAGCCGACGAAGTCGCGCGGTTGCTCCATGCTCAGTCCCGCGTCCCTTCGACCTTGCAGAAGAAGCAGCACCAGTCACCGGTCTGGACGTTGGGCAGGGCCCGGAGTCCGAAGAACATGCCGTCGGCCGGCGCCTCCAGACGGGCCAGCGTGTCGCCGAAGACGTTCACGATCCGCGCGATGGGATCGCCCTTCTTCATCATCGTGAGGAAGTGCACGCCCGGGTGGGGGAGGAAGATGCCGGACGCGGGCGCGAGAAGCGCCTCCTGCTGGCCCCGATATCGGGGTGACGGGTACTTCGCCTCACCCGGATACATGTCGTAGTGCCGCAGGATGTTGAGGATCGAATCCGCGAGCTCCCGCCCCACGCGGGCGAACGCCTCGGGCGACGTCGCCGAGCGCCCTCCGAGCTCGACGGTGATCCCGACCTTGCCCAGGGACTTCATGAACGCCATCGGGCTTCCCGACGGATTGAAGTTCGACATGATGCACCCCCAGCCCGGACCCATCGCCGTCGCGAGCTCCACGGACTCCGGGGTCTCGTCGACGAAGATCGCCTTGTCCAGGAAGGAGTGGGCGCCACCGGAGTGGATCGAGATCTCGAGGTCCGCGACCGGACCCATGGCCGCGGCGTGGGCGGCCGCCACGCGCTCGCTCAGATAGCCGTCGGCGCGGCCCGGGTAGATCCGGTTCATGTCGTAGGTGAAGGTATCCCCCGGATTGCCCCGCTCGGCGGCGTTGAAGGCCGGCACGTTCAGCACCGGGCACAGTACGAGCGTACCCGAGAGCTGTGCGGGGTCGACCTCGGCAAGCGCGATCTGGCACGCGAGCGGGCCCTCCGGCTCATCGCCGTGTATGGCGCCGTTCACCCAGAAGCACGGTCCCCCATTCACGCCGTTGACGATCACCACGGGGATCTCAAGCGGCGTGCCGCCGGCGAGCTCGGTGACGGGGATCACGCCGCGCACGGTCGTCCCGGGCTCGGCGGTGGCGGTTCCTACGGTGATGGTACGGGCGGCGGTCATCTCAGATCCCCTTGTAGGCTTCGTATTCCTTCAACTGCTCGGGCGTGTAGACCTGCATGAACTCGATCTCGATCCCGCCGGCCTCCTCGTCTAGGAAGGCCACCCACCCTTCCGGGTGCGGGTGCGAGCCGTGCACCTGGCACGCCTGGCAGATGCGGAGCGTCGCGCCCCGCGCCTGCGCATGGGCCAGCGCGGCGTCGATGTCGTCGACTTCGTAGCAGATGTGGTGCAACCCTTCCGCACCCCGCTCGTCGATCCACTTCGCGAAGCGTCCGTCGGGCTCGGTCGACTGACAGAGCTGGTATTCGATGCCCCCGAGCCAGAAGAGGGCGACCCGGTTCTTCGACTTCGGATAGAACTCGATGGCGGTGTCTGCGGGTACGTGCAGGTAACGTGCGTAGGCGTCCAGTGCCTTCGCCGCGTCGCGCACCGCGAACGCCATGTGCTTGATGCCGCGTACGTTGGGGTTGTCTGATTTCACGATCATCTGCTCGGCTGGTGTCGGTCGTTCGGACGGTGTAGGTCGTGGTGTTCGCAGGCGCGCGACGCACTCACGCGCTGGCGTGCTCCCTCCGGATGGCTTCGACGACCCCCTGCATCCGCTCCAGGGCTTCGCGGATGCGCGGCACGGACTGGGTCAGGGAGATGCGGGCGAAGTCGTCGGTGTAGTCGCCGTAGATCGTTCCGGGGAAGGTCATGACCCGCCCCTCGGCGAGAAGTCGTTCGCAGAACTCGGTGGCAGGAACGCCCGTCTCGGCCACCTTCGCGTAGACGTAGAACGCGCCCTCCGGTTCGGCGTAGGGGATCCCCATGGCGACCAGCCCGTCGCACAGGACGCGCCGGCGCTCGTCGAAGGTCCGGCGGATCTCCTCGACGCACTCCTGGGGCCCGGTCAGGGCGGCCAGCGCGGCGTGCTGTCCCACCGCCGACGTCGAGATGGCCAGAGCGTGGTGGATCTCGGCCAGTGCCGGCATGAAATCGGCAGGGCCGGCGAAGTAGCCCACGCGCCACCCCGTCATGGCGTACGCCTTCGACACGCCCGAGAGCGTGATGGTCCGCTCCCGCATCCCGGGGAGAGCGGCCACGGGCTGTACGCGCGCGTCGCCGTAGGTCAGGCGGGCGTAGATCTCGTCGGAGACGACGATGAGGTCGTGCTCCACCGCCACGGCGCAGATGCGCTCCAATTCCGCGGGAGGTATCACCGAACCCGTCGGATTCGCCGGATTGATGAGGACCAGAATCTTCGAGCGTGGCGTGACGTGCGCCCGCACCATGTCGGCCGTGAGCGTGAAGTTCGTGTCGAGCGAGGTTCGGATCTCGACGAGCTTCGCCTCCGTGAGCTCGGCCGCCTGCAGGTACGGGTTGTATCCGGGACAGGCCAGGAGCATCTCGTCACCCGGGTCCAGCAGCCCGAGCGCGATGATGAACATCGCCTGCTGTCCGCCGGGGGTGACGACGATCTCCCCGGGTGCGTAGCGCGCCCCGCCGTGCCGCGCGATGTCGTCCGCGATGGCCTGCCGGAGCTCGGGCATCCCCATCGGGTGCGTATAGTGCGTGGCCCCGGCTGCCAGGGCCTCCTGGCCGGCCCGCACGATGTGTGCGGGGGTGTCGAGGTCGGGGTCGCCGCGCCCGAGGCTGATCACGTCCGGCAGCCCGGACGCGATGTCCATCATGCGGGTGATGATGTGCCGGTCGTGGTGCTGGACGCGGCGGGCGAGTCGGGTGCGGGCGTTCGTCACGTCGGCCTCACAGCCCGTAGATCGCGGTGTACTTCGCCGTCAGGTGCTCGACGTAGGGGCCGGGCTCGAGACCTCGTCCCGTCGCGCGCTCGAGAAGCTGCTCGCGGGTATAGCGGCGACCATGGCGATGCACGTGCTCCGTCATCCACTCTCGCAGCGGGCGGTAATCGGCAGAGGCCAGGCCGTCACGCACGCCAATGTCTTTCTTCGCTTCGGCGAAGAGCTGGCCTGCCATGACGTTCCCGATCGTATAGTTGCAGAAGGTCCCGACCTGTCCGGACGACCAGTGCACGTCCTGCAGCACGCCGAGCCGGTTACTGGGCACGTCGAGTCCGAGGTATTCCTTCACCTTTGCGTTCCAGGCCTCGGGCAGGTCGGCCACGCCGAGGCTGCCATCGATGAGCGCGGCCTCGATGTCCACGCGCAGCATGATGTGGAAGTCGTACGTGAGTTCGTCGGACTCCACGCGGATGAAGCCCGGCGCGACGCGGTTGATCGCACGCCAGAAGGTCTCGGCGTCGATCCCCGCGAGCTGTTCCGGAAAGGCGTCGTGAAGCTCCCCGTAGTTCAGCTCCCAGAACTCCCGGCTACGGCCCACCTGGTTCTCGAAGAGCCGGGACTGGCTCTCGTGCGCCCCGAAGCTCACTCCGCCTACGGCGTACAGACCGACGAGGTCGGTGGCGAGCGGGGTGCGGGTGTACGCCGGATCGCAGTACTGCTCGTACATCCCGTGACCTGCCTCGTGGAGCGTCCCGAAGAGACTCTTCGGCATCCAGTCGTCGTTGACCCGGGTGGTGATCCGCACGTCGTTGCGCGTGAACGAGATCTCGAAGGGGTGCACCGTGAGGTCCAGCCGGCCCCGGTCAGTGTCGTAGCCCACCTTGCGCGCCATGTTGAGGGCGAAGGCGAGCTGCTTCTCCACGGGGAAGGGGCGCTGCAGGAAGTCCACGCGCGGAGCCTCCTTCTCGCCGATGGCCTTCACCAGCGGGAGGAGCCCCTCGCGGAGCGCGGCGAAGAGCGGCTGGAGCGAGGCGATCGTCTCGCCCGGCTCGAACCGGTACATGAGCGCGTCGTAGGGGTGCTCCTCGTAGCCGATGCACTCCGCCATCTCGCGGTTCAGCGCGAGGGTCTCCTCGAGCACGGGCGCGAACGCGGCGTAGTCGTTCTCGGCGCGTGCCTTCGCCCAGACGTGCTGACCCTTGGAACCGACCTCGGCGCGCCGGTGGACGAGCTCCGCCGGAATCCGGAGGTGATAGTCGATGGCCTCGCGCACGTGAGCGCACATGGTCCGCTCGACGCTGTCCGCCGCGAGGTTCGCGGTTTCGGCCTCGGCCGCATCGAGAAGCCGTCGCGATTCGTCCGCGACCAGGTGGTTGCGCGCGAAGACCTTCAGGGTGGCCAGCTGCATGGCGCGCGTGTCCGCTCCACCGGGCGGCATCATCGTCCGCGCGTCCCAACTGAGCATGGATTCCGCGCACAAAAGGTCGTTGACCTCGCCCATGCGCTTGAGTAACGCGTTGTATCCCATCGAGTTGGCCTCTTTGCGCTTTGGCCTGTATGTTGTCGACAATCGGCCCGTCAACGTGCGGCGCCCACTCGGGCGCTGTCAAGCGACCGGCCGGAACGTCCGGCAACCGGCGTGGGCGCCGGGACGACCCACCTCCTCGCGACGCATGACCGACACCGTGATTCCGATGACCGCCGTGACCCGGGAAAGCCTCGAGGTCTTCGTGTACGACGTGCTCCGCGCCATGGGGCTCCCCGAGGAGGAGGCACGGATCTTCGGCGGTGCGCTCGTCTTCTCGGAGCTGCGCTTCCACCCGGGCCACGGGCAGGGCGTCAAGAAGCTGCGCCGCTACGGCGACCGGTTCGCCCGGCGGCTGGTGGACACGAGCGCGCCGTTCGAGGTCGTCAAGGAGAGCCCCGCCCTGGCGCTGGCCGACGCCCACAACGGAATCGGCACGGTGGCGGCGACGCGCGCCATGAGGCTCGCGATCGAGAAGGCAAAAGTCTGCGGCATCGGGCAGGTGGTGGTGCGCAACTCGACGCACTTCGGGTCAAGCGCCGTGCACGCGTGCCTCGGGCCGGAAGCCGGCTGCATCGGCATCGCCTTGACCAACGCCGGTCCCGAGATGGCGCCCTGGGGGGGACGGGAGGGGGTCGTGGGGACGAACCCGTGGGGGATCGCCGTGCCGACCGGGCTCGGCTTTCCCGCGGTGCTCGACATCGCGCTCACCACGGCGGGCAAGGGCATGATGACGTGGCACGCCCGCGAGGGCAGGAAGATCCCGCTCGACTGGGCGCTGACGCCGGAAGGCGAGGAGACCGACGATCCAAACGCCGCGATGGCCGGCGCGCTGCTGGGTATCGGCCAGTACAAAGGATACGGCCTCGCCTTCATGACCGACGTGCTCACCGGCGTGATCGGCGGCGGCGGCTATGGACTCACCCCCTACGCCGATCCGGCGAAGTGGGATGTGAGCCACACGCTCCTGGCGGTCGACGTCGAGTGGTTCATGCCCCTGCAGGAGTTCCGGCAGCGGATGGACGACTTCGCGGCGATGTGCCGGTCGCGGGCGCTGCGGCCCGGCTTCTCGGAGATCCTGATCCCGGGGGAGCAGGAGGCGCGGCGGGTCGCGCGGAAGTCCACGGCCGGAATCCCGCTCGAGAACCCGGTGCTCGAAGACCTGCGCGCCCTGGCCGCCGAGCTGGGCGTGCGGACCGGTATCGCCGAGGTGGGCCCGTGGCTGGACACGACGCTTTGAGGCCCCTCCCCCGCGCCTTCCACGAGGACGTGCGGGCACGGCTGAGGAAGCGGGCCGACGGTGCGGGGGTGGACGGGCTCCTCCTCCTGGGCGCCGGCAACGTGACGTACGCCACGGGGTGGCACTTCTCGGTGGTTGAGCGACCGATCGGGCTCTGGCTCCCGGTGGATGGTGACGCCCTCCTCCTCGTTCCGCTCCTCGAGCAGGAGTACGCGGCGGCGGTTCCGGGCGTCGGCGTACGCACGTACGAGGAGTTCCCCGGTGAGCGCCCGCCGGTGCTCTGGATGATCGAAGAGACCGGTGCCCGACGCCTCGCGATCGACGCGCTCGACGCCGCGCTGCTCGACGACGCCCGCGCACGCCTCGACCACCTCGCGCTCGCCGACCACGCCCGGCTCGAACGGGTGGTGAAGCACGCCGCGGAGCTGGAGCTCGTCCGCGAGGCCGCCCGCTTCGCCGACCTCGTGCTTGAGCGGCTACGCGACGTCGGGGGTGACATCGTCCGGCAGGGCGGCACCGAGGCCGACCTCCTGGCCGACTGCACGGGGCACGCGCGGGCGCTCCTCGCGGAGACGCACGGCGAGGCCTTCCAGGGTACGAAGACCGGCATCACCGCCTCGGTGCACTCCGGGCCTCGCGCCGCGCTTCCCCACGGTGCGGTCACGACGCGTCGCCCCCGCCCCGGCGAGCCGGTGGTCGCCGGCATCGGATGCCACCTCGGCGGCTACCATGCCGAGAGCGGGGCGACGCTCGTGACGGGAGAGATCCGTCCGGAGCAGCTTCGGATCATGGAGGCCATGGCCTCGGCGGGGGCGGCGACGATCGACGCCCTCGAGCGCGGCCTGTCGTGCGCGCGCGTCAACGAGGCCGCGCTCGGAGCTCTGCGCGCCGCCGGCCTGGGCCACGCGATCCGCCACCGCATCGGCCACGGCATGGGGGTGGAGGGCCACGAAGCCCCGTGGCTCGCCCCGGGAGACGAGACCCGCGCGTCCCCCGGCATGGTCTTCTCCTGCGAGCCGGGCGTGTACCGCCCGGGCGTCGACGGATGGCGCACGATCGACACCCTGCTGGTCGGGGGCGCCGGCGTGGAACTGGCGAGCCGCTTCCAGACACGCCACCCTCTCGAGACCCGAATCCTTTCCTGCTGACCCGAGCCGCACCCCGGCCGTACCCAACCCCTGCCCGCTGAGGAGCCCGCAGCATGCCCGAGCCCGCCGCCTGGCGCTATCAGAAGATCACCAAGCCCATGTTCGACCTGCCCAGGCCGCACCTGGCGCTCACCGGCCGGGTCCTCACCATGGCCGGCCAGATCCTCGACGACGGCTTCGTGGAGGTGAAGGACGGGAAGATCGCCGCCGTGGGACCCCGATCCGAGCTCCAGGCGGACGGCGCCCCAGTCGAGGAGACCGGCGGGACGATCATGCCCGGGCTCATCAACAGCCACGCGCACCTGAACTGGGACGGGATCCACGACCTCGCGCGCCAGTCCATGGACGACCCGCGCCCGATCTCGGCGTTCAAGGCCGCCGGCAACATGCTCAAGAGCCTGCGGGCCGGCGTCACCATGGTCCGCGACCTCGGCTTTCACGACATGAACCTCTTCACGAAGCAGGCCGTGGAGCAGGGCATCGTCCCGGGACCGAGGCTCAAGGTCACCGGGGCGGCGATCATCCAGACGGGCGGCCACACGTACTGGGTGTGCCGGGAGGCCAGCGGGGCCGACGAGATGCGCCGGGCCGTCCGGGAGCAGGTCCGCGGCGGCGCCGACCTCATCAAGATCATGGCCTGCCACGACACGCTCGAATTCACCGACGAGGAGTTGCAGGCGGTCATCGACGAGTCCCACCGAAACGGACTCCCCATCACGGCCCACGCCACCTACGACGCGTGCATCGAGCGGGTCGCCCGTTTCGGGGTGGACTGCGTGGAGCACGGCGGCTCCATGTCCGACGGGACGATCGCGCTCCTCCTGGAAAAGAAGATCCCCATCGTCACGACCTTCGCCCCGCTCGTGCAGCAGAGTCAGCCGGACGTGGCACGCCGCTTTGGCATCCCCGAGTGGAAGATCGAGGAGCGGCAGAAGGCGGTCGCCGACCCGAAGCGCTACGAGGGTCTGGTGAAGGCTGCCCGAGCCGGCGTCCCCATCGTCTTCGGCACGGACGCGGGAAGCCCCGCCGTCGAGCACGACGTCATCGCCCCGGAGCTCGCCCACATGGTGAAGGTCGGTGTGTGCGAGGACAACATGGACGCACTGGCCTCCATCACGATCCGGGCGGCCCGCCTCTCGAAGATGGACCACCTCATCGGCACCCTCGAGGCGGGCAAGGCCGCCGACCTCATCGTGGTGGACGGCAATCCCGACGAGGACCTGTTCGCGCTGGAGCGCGTGAAGGCGACATTCGTCGCGGGCCGGAGGATGCACGGATGAGCGTGCTCCTCGATCGCCTCGCGCCGCGCATCGTCGAGGAAGACGGCGCCTTCCGCACCCGCATGCTCGGCATCGCCGCGGGGATGACCAACCTCATCGCGCTCGGCCGCGGTGACCCGGACTTCCACACGCCGGCCCACATCGTCGAGGCCGCGAAAGCCGCCCTGGACGCCAACCAGCACCACTACACCGGACCGACCGGCATCCCGCAGCTCCGGGAAGCGATCGCCGCCGACCTCGCGGCGCGCTACGGGCTCGACTACGCGGCCGACGAGGTGGTCGTCACGGCGGGCGCGCAGGAAGGCATCATGCTCACCATGCTGGGGCTCTGCTCTCCGGGCGACGAAGTCCTCATCACCAGCCCCCGCTTCACCTCGTACGACACGGCCGTGCGCCTGTGCGGGGGCACGCCCGTGCCCGTGCCCACCTTCGAGAAGGACGACTTCGCCCTGGACGTGGCGGAGATCGAGAAGCGCATCACGCCGGCCACGCGGATGTTCGTGCTGGTTTCGCCGAACAACCCGACCGGCGCGGTGACGCCGCCGGACGCGATCCGCGCCATCGCGGACCTCGCCATCCGACACGACCTCATCGTGGTGGCCGACGAGATCTACGGGCAGCTCGTCTATCCGCCCAACGAACACCTCTCCATCGCGACGCTCCCCGGCATGCGGGAGCGCACCGTGACCCTGAACGGCTTCTCGAAGACGTACGCCATGACCGGGTGGCGCGTAGGGTACCTGGCCGCGCCAGCGGACCTGGTGCACATGCTGACGGAACCGCGGCACACGCTGTCCATCAACACCTCGACCATCAGTCAGCACGCGGCGCTCGCGGCGCTGACCGGTCCGCAGCACCCGATCGAGGATATGATCGCCGCGTACGCGGAGCGCAGGGCGTGGCTCATGCCGGCGCTCACCGACGCCGGCTTCACCTATGGTCATCCCGGGGGCGCGTTCTACATCTACACGAACGTATCGTCCACCGGTCTCCCCGCCCCCGGCTTCTGCGAACGGCTCCTCCGCGAGACGGGCGTGATGGTCTTTCCCGGCACCATGTTCGGGGACGAGAGCACCGACTACATCCGCATCAGCTACCTGCAGCCGCTCCCCCTCATCCAGGAGGCGATGGAGCGGATCGCCTCGTTCGTCTCCGGCGCACGGCCCGCATCATGAGCAACCCCGACCCGCAGGACCGCTTCGTCGGCATCCAGATCAGTCCCATCAGCTTCGTCGACGAAGGCGTCGACACCGTGCTGGACACGCTGCAGAACCGGGTCGGAGTGAACGTGCTCATGCTCGGCACGGTGAGCTGGCTGGGCCTCAAGTCCGGCCGCTCCATCAGCCACGAGCTCGACGGCTGGCCGGATCACGGCGTGCCGGAGCCCTACCAGATGCGCGGTGGTGCGTACTTCGACCCCGACCCCCGCTACTACGCCGACACCTTCATGGCGGACTACCGGAGCCGGGATCCGGAGTTCGCGGGCAGGGACATCCTGAAGATGGTCGTCCCGGAGGCGCACGCCCGGGGCATGAAGGTCTACATCGAGCTGATGGAGCCCTTCTTCAAGTACGCCGGCCACGGGTCGGCCGCGAGCGTCGAGATCCCCACGCTGGCGCAGGCGATGGAGGTGGATCTCTTCGGCCGCATCGGCGGCGAGCCCTCGACGTCGCACCCGGGCTACCGGAAGTGGATCCACTCGATGATCGAGGACCAGGTCCGCAACCATCCCATCGACGGCGTTATGTGGTGCAACGAGCGGAACTCGCCCCTCGACACCCTCATCCAGGGCGGAGCCCCCGGCGACTTTTCCGAGGCTTCGCGGCGGGAGGCGCTGGAGCGTGGTATCGACGTGGAGGGGTGCCGGCAGGCACTCCTGCGTCTCTACGACTTCATGCAGGAGGCTGCCGCCGGGAAGAGCTTCGCGGACGGCCCTCTGGTCACGTTCCTCCGGGTGCTCCTGGACAACCCCGAGGCCCTCGTCTGGGAGAAGTTCTGGCTCGAGCGGAACAAGGACCTCGACCGGGAGCTGTACGGGCTGGTGAAGTGGTGCAGGCCGGGGATGCCCTTCGGCCTGAACGTCTGGAACCGGAACCACTTCAACCTCATCCGGCGCGCCCAGTGGCCCTGGGCCGAGCAGACGCGCTACGCGGACTTCGTGAAGCCCATCACCTACCAGCACCAGGCCGGCGAGATCTGGCACAAGGAGCTGGGCTTCTTCCGCAGGACGATCCTCCGGGACTTCGAGCCAGGCGAGGCGACCCGTGCGCTCTTCCGGATCCTCGGCCTCGACGAGGCGCCCTTCGACCGGCTCATCGCCGCCGGGATGGACCCGGACACGTACGTCCACGGCCAGTGCGCCGACGCGGTGCGGGGCGTCGACGGGAAGGCCCACGTGTACATGGGCATCGGCGTGGACGCCCCGCGCACCCGCCCGGAGACGGCGAAGTGCTCGAGGGACATCGTGTACCGCTCGGTCATGGCCACGTACCGGGCCGGGGGACACGGCGTGGTCCTGGCACCCAACTACGCGTCGATGCACCTCACCCACCTCGATGGCGTGGCGCAGGCACTCGACGAACTGGGGCTCCGGTGACCCGGGGAACGAAGCGGTCGTGAGCTTCCAGCTCCTCGTCACCGGCGGGACGCTCGTCACTCCCGCGGGGGTGCGCCCCGGCGCCCTGGGGATCCGGGCCGGCCGGATCGCGGCCGTCCTGCCCCCCGGCGCCGACGTCGAGGCGGCGGAGACGTGGGACGCGACCGGGCTCCACGTGCTGCCCGGCGCGATCGACATCCACTGCCACCTCCGCGCCCCGGCGTACCCGGAACGCGGGAGCGTCGCGTCGGAGACGTCGGCGTGCGCGGCGGGGGGCATCACGACCGTGTTCGAGATGCCGATCACCGACCCGTGCTGCAACAGCGCCGAGCGCGTGGCGATGCGGCGCGACCACTTCGCGGCTTCGGCGCTGATCGACTTCGCCCTGTACGCGGCACCCGCGCGGCTCACGCGCGCCGGGTTCGAGGCCCTGGCCGACGCCGGCGTCGTGGCGCTGAAGATCTTCACCGTCCCCTCCCCGCCGGGCCGCGAGCGCGAGTTCGAGGGGCTCGCGTGGCCCGACGCCGCCGACCAGCTCCGGGCGCTCACCCTCGCCGCGGAGGTCGGGCTCCCGGTCGTCGTGCACGCCGAGCATCCCGACATCCTGGCGCGCAGCGAATCCGAAGCCGCGCGGCTCGACCCTGCGGACGCCGCGACCCACGGAGCGGCCCGGCCCGCCATCGCCGAGGCGCTGGCGGTGGCGCAGCTGCTCACCATGAACGTCCAGGCCAGGGCCAAGCTGCACATCGCGCACGTCACTTCGGCGGCCACGCTCGACGTCCTGCGCCGCTTCGCGGGGAGCTCGGATTTCAGCGCAGAGACGTGCCCCCACTATCTGCGCCACACGGAGGACGACGTGGCGCGGGTGGGCGTCTGCGGGAAGGTGAACCCTCCCATCCGGACCGCCGCCGACCGGGACGCGCTCTGGTCGGCGATCGCCGACGGGACGCTCGGGCACGTCACCACCGACCACGCCGGTTTCACGGCAGCGGAGAAGGCCGCCTTCGAGGGGGACTTCCCGAACGCGCCGCCGGGGCACCCGGGCACCGAGCTGCTCCTCCCGACGCTCCTCGACGGCGTGGAGGACGGGCGACTGACACTCCCCCGCGCGGCCGAGCTCGTTTCCGGCTCCGCCGCACGCAGGTTCGGGCTGCCGGAGCGGGGCGTGATCGCCGAAGGCGCGCGCGCCGACCTGGCCCTCGTGGACCTCTCCGCCGAGACGCGTCCGACCGCCGACACTCTCTTGACCGCGTCACGCGCGGTCGCGCGCCTCGCGCACGGGCAGCGCTATCGCGGACGAGTCGCCGCGACCTTCGTCGGCGGCCGGCCGGTGTGGGACGGAGCGACGGTCACCGCGCCTCCCGGAACGGGCGTCTTCGTGCGCCCCGGGCGCGCGGGAGGGGAGGCATGAGCGTGCGCCCTCTCCTCGAGGTCCGCGACCTCCAGACGAGCTTCGCCCTCGGCCGCAGGGACGTGGTCGCAGTGGACGGCGTGGGCTTCACCGTCGACGCCGGCGAAACGCTGGCCATCGTCGGCGAAAGCGGATCGGGCAAATCGGTCACGGCGCTCTCCATCATGCGGCTGCTCCCGCGGCGGGTCGGCCGGATCACGGAGGGATCGATCCGGCTCGGCGAGCGGGAGCTGACCGCACTGCCCGAGGAAGCGATGCGCGGCATCCGCGGAAAGGAGATCGGCATGATCTTCCAGGAGCCGATGACCAGCCTGAACCCGGTCCACACCGTCGGCGCACAGATCGCCGAAGTCCTGGTCGAGCACGAGGGGCTCTCCGCGGCGGAAGCGAGGGCGCGGGCGATCGAGATGCTCGAGACGGTAGGGATTCCGGAGCCGGCGCGCCGCGTGGACAGCCATCCCCACGAGATGTCCGGCGGCATGCGGCAACGCGCCATGATCGCCATGGCGCTCGCGTGTCGCCCGAGCCTCCTCATCGCCGACGAGCCCACGACCGCGCTCGACGTCACGATCCAGGCCCAGATCCTGGACCTCATGGAGGACCTTCAGGCCCGGCTCGGCATGGCCATCGTCTTCATCACGCACGACCTAGGCGTAGTGGCGCAGACGGCGCGACGGGTGGTGGTCATGTACGCCGGCCAGGTCGTGGAGAGCGGGCCGGTCGAGGAGATCTTCGAGCGCCCCCGGATGCCCTACACCGCGGGCCTCATCGCGTCGATCCCGCGTCTCGGGGGCTCCTCACGCGGCCAGCGCCTGCGCACCATCCCCGGCAACGTGCCCGCCCTCCTGGAGCGGCCCGCCGGCTGCCGCTTCGTGACCCGGTGCCCCCACGCGGCGCCCGCGTGCCGAACGACGCCGCCGGCGCTGGAGTCCGTCGCGGAAGGACACGACGTGCGCTGCGTGCGCTGGCGCGAGCTCGATCTCAGTGGGGAGGTACGTTCGTGACCGATCAGCTCCTCCGCGTGGAAGGCCTCGTGAAGCACTTCCCCATCCGGGGCGGTGCGCTGAACCGCGTGGTCAACCACGTGCGCGCGGTGGACGGTGTGTCGTTCGACGTCCGCCGCGGCGAAGTGCTCGGACTGGTGGGAGAGAGTGGCTCCGGAAAGACGACCGTCGGGCGGCTGGTGCTGCGTCTCGAGGAGGCGACGGCCGGGCGAATCGTCTTCGACGGTACCGACGTGCGGGAGCTCTCGCGTGGCGAGATGCGACGCTTCCGGAAGCGGATGCAGATCATCTTCCAGGATCCCTACGCCAGCCTGAACCCCCGCGAAAAGGTCCGCACCGTCATCGGTCACGCGCTCGCGCTCCACGGGATCGGCACGCCCCAGAGCCGCGCCGGGCGGGCCGTCGAGCTCATGGAGCAGGTCGGGCTGTCGGCCGACCAGCTCGACCGCTTCCCCCACGAGTTCTCGGGCGGCCAGCGCCAGCGCGTGGGGATCGCGCGTGCCCTCGCGGTGAATCCCGACTTCCTGGTGGCGGATGAACCGGTCTCCGCCCTCGACGTCTCGATCCAGGCGCAGGTCATCAACCTCCTGAGCGACCTCAGGGAGGAGCTCGACCTGACCATGCTCTTCATCGCCCACGACCTCGCGGTGGTCGAGCATATCTGCGACCGGGTCGCCGTGATGTACCTGGGCAGGATCATGGAGGTCGCCCCCTCGGCCGCCCTCTATGCGCGGCCCGTCCATCCCTACACGGAGGCGCTCCTGTCGGCCGTGCCGATCCCGGAACCGGGCCGCCGCCGCCGGCGTACCGTGCTGACCGGCGACATCCCGAGCCCGATCGATCCGCCCTCCGGATGCGTCTTCCGGAGCCGGTGCCCCCGGGCCGAGGCCATCTGCGCGCAGGAGGTCCCGAAACTGCGGCAGGTGGGCCAGGACCACTTCAGCGCCTGCCACTTCACGACGTGAAGACGAGAGAGGCCAGCTAGCACCGTGCGCTACGAGGGAAAGCTCTACCGCCCACCGTCCGAGGCGTACTCGTACATCGTGCAGGCCACCATCGGGTGCTCGCACAACCTGTGCACCTACTGCGACATGTACCGGGACAAGCGCTTCCGGGTGCGGGCGCTGGACGAGGTGCTGGAGGACATCGACCGGGCCGGCACGGCGTACCCGATGGCGGACAGGATCTTCGTCGCCGACGGCGACGCCCTCGTCATGGACGTCGACCGATGGCATGCGATCCTCGCGGCGTGTCGAGAGGCCTTTCCCGCCCTGCGCCGCGTCTCCTGCTACGCCACGGCGGAGAACGTGCTGGAAAAGACCGCCGAGGAGCTGCGCGCGCTCCGGGAAGGCGGACTCGAGATGCTGTACATCGGGCCCGAGTCCGGTGACGACGTAACGCTCAAGCGCATCGTGAAGGGCGGCACCTTTGCCGACCACGTCGAGGCGGCGCGGAAGGCGCACGAGGCGGGGATGCGCATCAGCGTCATCGTCCTGCTGGGCGCCGGTGGCGTCGACCGGACCGCCGAGCACGCGCGCGAGACCGCACGACTCGTCACGGAGATGGACCCGGAGTATGTAGGCGCCCTGACGCTCACGGTGATTCCCGGCACGCCGCAGGCGCGCATGGTCGAGAAGGGCCGGTTCGAGCTGCCCGACATCCCCACCCTGCTTCGGGAGATGCGCACGATCGTGGAGCTCGCCGAACCGACGCACACCGTGTTCCGGACGAACCACGCCTCGAGCTACCTGCCCATCGCCGGGGAGCTGCCGCGTGACCGGGAGCGCATCCTGGAAGCCATCGACCTGGCGCTGGGTGGCGCGATCCCCCTCAAGCCGGAGTACCTGCGCGGACTCTGACGCCCGCCGTGGGCGAAAACCCGGATGCCAGGGTGGTATCCTTCCGCTAGCGTGTCGAACCCGCCCCCGACATCGACGCAATCAAGGACGGAGTCATGATCCAGGATCGGAGCCCCCACCGGACGGCGCTTCTCGCGGCGACGCTCTTCGTATTCGTTGCCACGGACGCCGCGGCACAGCAGCTCCCCCCCGGCCACGTTCCGGTGTCCGCATCCGGCGGGCAGGCGGCCCCGGGTACGGTCGTTCTGGAGACCATGAACAGCGCGGGCTACACCTATGTCCGGGGCGCGCTGCAGGGAAAAGAGACCTGGTTCGCCGGCCCGCTGACCGCGCTCGCCGTGGGCGACACCGTCCAGGTCGCCAGTCCGATGCGCATGCAGAACTTCGCCAGCGGCTCCCTGGGACGGACCTTCGAGGTCCTGTACTTCGTGAGCGGCTACCGGAAGGAAGGCGCGGCGCCCTCGCCCCCCCGGAGCGGTGTGTCGGACCGTTCGGGTGAAGTCCGCGAGGTGCTCGTCAGCGGCGGGTACACCTACGTCCGCGTCGAGACGGGGGACGCTTCGCTGTGGGTCGCGGGTCCGCCGACGGACGTCGACGAAGGCGACACCGTCTCGTGGGGCGCTGGGACGCTGATGCGCCGGTTCTCCAGCCGGACGCTGGGACGCACGTTCGACGAGATCGTGTTCGTGGAGGAGTTCGTGGTCGCGCGCTAAGCCTCGCGCTCGACGGTCGGGCGAGTCGGTCCGACTGCCTTCGCGCCGGTCAGTCGCCCCCCTCGCCCGTCCAGACGAGGAGCGTCGACGCCGGTGCGCCGGCAAGCCGGGGATCCGAAGCGCGCTCCGGTGCGGCGCCTGGTGCGGCCTTCGCCTCCGTCGTCAGGATGGCGGGGTCGAAGGCCCGCCTGCAGAAGCCGCACTGCACGAAGGCGCGCTCGCCCGGCAGGGGTACGATCGGAACGAAGAAGAGCGCGAAGAAGCGGCGGATTCGCCAGTACGCGTAGGAGCGGGGGACGTCGCAGTGCGGGCAATGGAACAGCCCTCGTGCGTGCGTGCGCGTGACGCCGCGTGGTCCGATGAAGAGCAAGGGTCGTGCACAGACTGAGGGGACTCGCCGAGCCCCTTTCACGGGGCCTCCTCTACGCAACAACTTCCCTGTCCACAAACGCAAGAAGAATCTTCGGACGGGGATCCAAGGATGCAGACGCGCTCGCTCGGTTCGGAGGGCCTCCGGGTTTCGGCCATCGGCCTCGGCGCCATGGGCCTCAGTCACGGCTACGGTCCGCCCTCGGACCGTCGGGCGGCCATCGCCCTCCTCCGCACGGCGGCCGAGCGCGGGGTCACGCTCTTCGACACCGCGGAGGCCTACGGCCCGTTCACCAACGAGGACCTGCTCGGTGAGGCCCTCGCCCCGATACGCGACCAGGTCGCCATCGCGACCAAGTTCGGTTTCCGGAATGGCATTGCCGCGGAAGGGCTCGACAGCCGGCCCGAGCACATCCGCGAGGTGGTCGAGGCCTCGCTCGGGCGCCTGCGCACGGACCGCATCGATCTCCTGTACCAGCATCGCGTCGATCCCGCCGTACCCATCGAGGAGGTCGCAGGGACGGTCAGGGATCTGATCGAAGAGGGCAAGGTTCTCCACTTCGGGCTCTCCGAGGCCGGCGTTCGGACCCTGCGCCGGGCGCACGCGGTCTACCCCGTCACCGCACTCCAGAGCGAGTACTCCATATGGTGGCGGGAGCCGGAGGAAGAGATCCTCCCGGCGCTCGAAGAGCTCGGCATCGGGTTCGTCCCCTTCAGCCCCCTGGGTCGGGGCTACCTGACGGGAACGATCGACGAGACGACGACCTTTTCCAGCGATGACTTCCGCCACAACGTGCCGCGCTTCACCGAGGACAACCGCAGGGCGAACCGGGCACTCGTCGACCTCCTGTCGCGGATCGCCGGCAAAAGCGGGGCGACCCCGGCCCAGGTCGCACTCGCCTGGCTCCTCTCCCGCAGGCCGTGGATCGTTCCCATCCCGGGCACCACCCGGGTGCACCGCCTCGACGAGAATCTCGCCGCGGCCGACCTCGCACTCACCGCCGAAGA
>JAURER010000057.1 GCA_030827315.1 Gemmatimonadota bacterium
CAGGTCGGTCATGAGGTCCACGAACATGTCGTAGGCCTCCTTCTTGTACTCGACGAGCGTGTCTTTCTGGCCCCAGCCGCGGAAGCCGATGGACGCCTTGAGGTGATCGAGGTCGTAGAGGTGGTCCTTCCACTTGTCGTCGATGACCGAGAGCATGATGAAGCTCATCACGGGCTCGGCGTGCTGGCCCAGGCTCTCCAGCTTCCGGTGGAACGCGTTGCGCAGCCCTTCGATGACCCACGTGTGGATCTCGTGGCGGTCGTACTCGGCGTCGGGGTCGTTCTCCTCGGGCAGCTCCGTCACCACGACGAACTGGTCCAGGAGGATCCGGCGCCGGAGTCCCGCCAGGTCCCACTTCTCCGTCCCCTCGCCGGGCGGGACGTACTCGTCCAGGGCGGCTTCGGCGGCGCCCTCGATCATCTCCCAGATCTCGCCCTTCAGGTCCTCGCCCCCCTCGAGGGCGAAGAGGCGCATGTCGTAAACGACCTCGCGCTGCTGGTTCATGACGTCGTCATAGTCCAGAAGGCGCTTGCGGGCCTCGGAGTTGTTCATCTCCACGCGCTTCTGGGCGCGCTCGATGGACTTGGTGACCAGGCCGTGGGTGATGACCTCCCCTTCCTGGGCCCCCATGCGGTCCATGACGTTGGCGATGCGCTCAGACCCGAACAGCCGCATCACGTCGTCTTCCAGGCTCAGGAAGAACTCCGACGCGCCGGGGTCGCCCTGGCGGCCCGACCGGCCCCGGAGCTGACGATCAATGCGCCGGCTCTCGTGGCGCTCCGAACCCAGGATGTGCAGCCCGCCGTCCTCCAGGAGCTCGTCGTCGTCGTCCCGCTTTAGCTTCTCGGCCCGGATGGGATCCACCGGGAGCAGATCCTCGGGGTTGAGTCCCTTGGCCTTGGCCCATCCCACGATGCGGGCCTCGGTGACACCCTGCCCCAATTTGATGTCGGTTCTGCGGCCGGCCATGTTCGTGGCGATGGTCACGGCGGCGGGCTGGCCGGCGTCCCGCACGATCTCGCTATCGCTCTTGAGATGCTTGGCGTTGAGCACCTGGTGGGCCATGCCCCGGCGCTTGGGCATGCGGCTCAGCGTTTCGGAGACGTCCACGTTGGTGGTGCCCACCAGCACCGGTAGCTGAAGCTTGACCCGAGAGCGAAGATTACACCGCACCGTCAGTCACCAAGTCCAGTCTGGGTCGCCCGACGGCCGGGACAGATTGATCGGGCTCGGCCCGCACTGCCCGCACGAAGCTCACGATCTTCGACACGTCACCGTGCTCCAAAGCCCCGACGAGCTCGGGCGCCAGGCGGGGGGCACCTGGTGCGGCCGCCAGGATGGAGACCCGAGGGACCGAAGTGGGCACAGCTAGTTCGTCAGGTCGAGAGAGCTCCTCGTGAAGCTTCTCTCCCGGTCGAAGCCCCGTGATCACCACGTTCACTCCCGGGCGATAGGGCACGCCAGATAGACGAAGCATGTCGCGAGCGAGATCCAAGATTCTCACCGGTTCGCCCATGTCCAGCATCGCGACACGACCCTTGAGATCGGGCAGGAGTGAAGCCTGGAGAATCAGTTGGACTGCCTCCGGAATCGTCATGAAATATCGGGTGACCGCCTCGTCCGTTACCGTCAGGGGCTCGCCACGGGCAAGTTGTTGCTTGAACAGTGGAACGACGCTGCCATTGCTGCCGAGTACGTTGCCGAAGCGCACGGCTCCGAACCCGGTATCCGGATACTCGCTCTGTAGTTCCAACATGACCTGTTCGGCCAGCATCTTGGTCGCACCCATCACATTGGCGGGGTAGACGGCCTTGTCAGTGCTGACCAAGAGAACGAATTCGCACCCCGACCGCGCGGCCGCCGAGGCTACCACATAGGTGCCCAGCACGTTCGTGCGAGCCGCCTCGGCCGGATGCTCTTCCATCAGCGGCACATGTTTATAGGCCGCGGCGTGAAAGACGCGCGCTGGCCTGAAGTTCGACATCACACCGGCCATCGTCTCGCGATCCGTCACCGAGCCGACGACGGGCACGACTCGCAGGTCCGGCCTCTGACGCCGCACCTCGAGGTCGAGGTAGTACAGGGGCGTCTCGGCTTGGTCCAACAGCACCAGAGTGCCCGGTGCGTGCAGCGCGATCTGTCGCACCAACTCGGAGCCGATCGAACCCGCAGCTCCCGTCACCAGGACGGTCTTGCCGCGAAGGTCCTCCGCGAGCGCCGGGAGCTCGAGGGTCACGGGCTCCCGGCCGAGCAGATCCTCGATCTCGACTTCGCGTAGCATACCGGGCGACACGCTTCCGTCGAGGACCTCATCGACGCCGGGCAGAATCTTGATCGGCACGTTCGTCGCCTCACAGGCCTCGACCACTCCCCGGATTACGGAAGCGTCAGCGCTCGGCATGCTCAGCACGATCTCGTCAACGTTGAGGTCTCGGACGACTTCAGCCGCCAACTGA
This sequence comes from Gemmatimonadota bacterium, assembly GCA_030827315.1. Lineage (GTDB taxonomy): Bacteria > Gemmatimonadota > Gemmatimonadetes > Longimicrobiales > Gaopeijiaceae > UBA2589. The sequence goes on from JAURER010000057.1 coordinate 2,457, forward strand.
GTCGACCCCACGACCTCCAGCCCGTGGATCGAGGTGCCCCACTTGAAAGGGTCATCGTCCAGGAGGGCCACAGGTCGGTATCCCCAGGGTGATCGAAGCATCTGACCGACGAGAGCCTCGCCCGCCTCGCCGGCACCGAGGAGGAGCACGCGACGAGCTTCGGGACCCTGCCGTCTTCGAATCCGCTCAAAGGCGATCCGGTATCCGACCCACGTGATCATCGTCATGTACCCGCTCAAGGCCCACTCAACCACGATCACCGACCGGGGCACGACACCGGTGTACCAGGGAGACCACGTCACGGCAAAGAAGACGAGCGATCCGACCGTCTGGGTCAAAGAGAGTCGCAGGAAATCCCGGCTCCCTATGAACCTCCATCGGCGAGCCGTAAGTCCGAACCAGTAGTTCACCGTGAGTCGAATGACGACGAGAACGCCAGCCGCCCTCGCGAAGTCCGCCATCGCGACCGAAGCGAGGTCGAACTCGAATATCAGGAGATACGCCGTGGCGATCGAGAGACTCGCGATGGCCGCGTGCGCCGCCGATGCTACGGCCGTGCGGTGCCGATGTGCCCAGTCAAGAAACGCGTAACCGCGTCCCCCGTCCGGGCCTGCTCGCCTGGGTATGGTCATAAACTGCGACTGACGTTCGGCCTCGGTTTCGTGTGGAGAGGGCGCGCCAAAGGGGAGCGATCAGGAAAAATCCACTTCGCCCTGACGGCAATCAAGTGTTTGTCTTGCCACCTGCTAAGCGGCATCAAGTTCATATCGTCCGTCAAAAAAGTGTCAAGAATGGTTCGAATCCTCTTGACGACGCCTGCGCTCAACCCCTAAAGATGGCGAAATTACCGTTTCCGCGCTTGCGCCAGCGCCACCAGGCCGTGGATCTTGCATCGGGCGTTCGAGGTATCTCACACGATCGCCTCCGCCCGCGCGACCGCCCCCGACCGCCGTTCCTCCCGTGACGACCTCCACCATCCACGGCCTTCCGCGCCCGCTCGCCCGGGCGCTCGAGAGCTACGCCGACCGGCTCGACGTCGACGCGATTCAGCGCGCCCACGATCTGGCCGCGGAGGCGCACGCCGGGCAGTCACGGGCCTCCGGAGAGGAGTACGTTTCGCACACTGTGGAGGTCGCGACGATCCTCGCTCAGCTTCGCCTGGACACGGCGACCATCGTAGCGGGCCTGATCCACGACACCATTGAGGACACCGAGATCTCGCTGCGCGACATCGAGCAGCAATTCGGGGCGCAGGTCGCCTCGATCGTCGACGGGGTCACCAAGCTCGGACGCGTCGAGTTCCGGTCCGCCACCGAGCAGCAGGTCGAGAACTACCGGAAGATGCTGCTGTCGATGGCCAGCGACGCCCGGGTGATCCTGGTCAAGCTCGCGGATCGGCTCCACAACATGCGGACGCTCGGGCACCTGCCGGAGAACAAGCGTCAGCGCATCGCGCTGGAGACACGCGAGATCTACGGACCTCTGGCCCACCGGCTGGGCATGGCCGCCATGCGCTGGGAGCTCGAGGACCTGGCCTTCAAGTTCCTGGAGCCCGAGGAGTACGAGGCGCTCTCCCGGAAGATTCGACAGAGCCGAAAGTCCCGGGAGCGCGAGATCGTGGAGATGCAGCGTCCCCTCGAGGAGGCGCTCGCCGCGGCGGGGATCAAGGCTCAGGTCAGCGGTCGTCCGAAGCACCTCTGGTCGATCCACAGGAAGATCGTCACTCAGGGGCGTCCGTACGAAGAGGTCTACGATCTCATGGCGATGCGGGTGCTGACAGACTCGCTCCAGGACTGCTACGCGGCCCTGGGGGTCATTCACGGCGAGTGGACCCCCATTCCGGAGCGCTTCCACGACTATGTCGCGACTCCGAAGTCAAACATGTACCGCTCCCTGCATACGACGGTGTTCGGGCCCGGGGGACGGCGCTACGAGATCCAGATCCGCACCGAAGAAATGCACCGCACGGCGGAGTACGGCATCGCGGCGCACTGGCGCTACAAGGAGGAAGGCGTTGCGCCCGGCGGCACCGAAGAGGCAGACGAAGCCCTCACGTGGTTCCGCCAGGTGCTCGAATGGCAGCAGGATACGGCGGAGCCCGAGGAGTTCATGGAATTCCTCCGTATGGATCTCTTCCGTGGAGAGATCTTCGTCTTTACGCCCGAAGGGGACGTGAAGGCACTCCCGATGGGCGCGACGCCCATCGACTTCGCCTACACGGTCCACACGGAGATCGGTCACCACTGTGCCGGGGCGAAGATCAACGGTCGCATCGCGCCGCTCTCCCGCGAACTCAAGAACGGCGACGCCGTCGAGATCCTCACCAATCCGAAGCAGCGTCCCAGCCGCGACTGGCTGGCCTTCGTTCGTACCTCACGGGCCCGGCAGAGCATCCGGCAGTGGATCCGACGCGAGGAGTTCGAGTCCGCCCACAAGCTGGGCAAGGAGCTGCTCGAGCGTGAACTGAAGAAGGCCCGCCTGGCGCTTCCGACGGACACGGCCGCTCTGAGCGAGGCCGCCGTGGCCCTGGGCTACCGGGACCTTGATCACGTTTACGCGGCGCTCGGCCGCGGGGACGTGGGCCCGACGGCCGTGATCCGTCAGTTCCACGCCGAGCATGATCCAGCCGAAGTCGCGCAGAGGGAGCCTTCCGCCCTTTCGCGTCTCGCGGCGCGCCTCCGGATCTCGGGGCGCGGCGTGCGCATTCAGGGGATGGACAACCTGATGGTGCGCTACTCGAGATGCTGTCAGCCGGTGCCCGGGGATCCCGTGATCGGGTACGTGACTCGGGGCCGCGGTGTGTCCATCCACCGCATGGACTGCCCCAACGTACTCGCGCTGTCCCGTGATCCGGAGCGCCGCATCGAGATCGAGTGGGCCGCAGAGAAGGGGGACCGCTTCTTCGTGAAGCTCTTCATGCGCGGCACCGATCGGCGGGGCCTGCTGTCTGATGTCGCCAAGGCGATCACGGACACGGGCACGGACATTTCGCATGCCGACATGAGGACGACCGAGGGGGGGATGCACGGGGAGTTCGTGGTGGAGGTCCGCGATCTGGCCCATCTCGAGAAGGTCCGGCGAGCGATCGGCCGCGTGAAAGGGGTCCTGGACGTGGAGCGCCGAGAACACTTCGACGAGGAGGATCTGGGGTGGGTCTGACGTTCCCATGAACCACTTCCAGCTCGTCTCCCCCCACCAGCCCGCGGGTGATCAGCCCGGCGCCATCGCGGAGCTCATCGAGGGGCTTCAGCGGGGCGACCGGCACCAGGTTCTGCTCGGGGCGACCGGTACGGGCAAGACGTTCTCCATCGCCCACGTGATCGCGCAGTACGGGCGGCCGACGCTCGTCATGTCGCACAACAAAACGCTGGCGGCGCAGCTGTACGGAGAGCTGAAGTCGCTCTTCCCCCATAATGCGGTCGAGTACTTCATCTCCTACTACGACTACTACCAGCCCGAGGCGTACGTCGCGGCGACGGACACGTACATCGAGAAGGACGCATCGATCAACGAGGACATCGAGCGGCTGCGACTCCGTGCCACGTCGTCGCTGATGGAGCGCGAAGACGTGATCGTCGTGGCGTCGGTGTCGTGCATCTTCGGCCTCGGCAACCCGCTGGACTACCGGAGCCTGATGCTCCACGTCGAGGTGGGGGAGGAGTACCCCCGACGGCAGCTCCTCAAGGGGCTCGTCGACATCCAGTACAAGCGCAACGACGTCCTCTTCGAGCGCGGTACCTTCCGCGTCCGGGGGGACACGGTGGAGATCTTCCCCGCCTACGACGAACAGGCGATCCGGGTCGAGCTGTGGGGTGACGAGGTGGAGCGCATCAGCCGGTTCGATCCGCTCACGGGCGAGATCATCGCGACGCTGGACCGGACGGCGGTCTACCCGGCGAGCCACTACGTGACCCGGCGGTCCACCATCAACGCCATGGTCCCGGCGATCCGCGCGGAGCTCGCCGGGCAACTGGCCCGCTTCCGGGAGGACGGCAAGCTCCTGGAGGCGCAGCGCCTGGAGCAGCGGACGAACTTCGACATCGAGATGATGCTGGAGATCGGCACCTGCCCGGGCATCGAGAACTATTCGCTGTACACCAGCGGACGGCGCACGGGCGAGCGCCCCGCGTGCCTGCTCGACTACTTTCCAGCGGACTTCCTCACGGTCGTCGACGAGTCGCACGCCTCCATCCCCCAGATCGGGGGGATGTACAACGGCGATCGCTCCCGGAAGACCACGCTCATCGAGCATGGATTCCGTCTTCCTTCCGCCCTCGACAATCGCCCCCTCAAGTTCGACGAGTGGGCCGAGATCGTGCCCCAGGCGGTCTTCGTGTCCGCCACGCCCGGCGACTGGGAAGTGGAGCGGGCGGGGGGCGTCGTGGTGGAGCAGATCATTCGACCCACCGGCCTGGTCGATCCGGAGATCGACGTGCGGCCGGTCAAGGGACAGGTCGACGACCTCCTGGCCGAGATCCGCGCGCGGGAGAAGAAGGGGGAGCGGGTCCTCGTCACGACGTTGACGAAGCGGATGGCCGAGGACCTGTCGGAGTACCTGCAGTCGGTCGGTGTCCGCGTCCGCTACATGCACTCCGAGGTCGACACCATCGAGCGCATGGCCATCCTCCGGTCGCTGCGGCTCGGAAAGATCGACGTCCTCGTGGGCATCAACCTCCTGCGTGAGGGCCTCGATCTACCTGAGGTGTCGCTGGTCGCGATCCTCGACGCGGACAAGGAGGGATTTCTGCGCAACGCGCGCTCCCTCATCCAGACCGTGGGCCGCGCGGCCCGCAACGTCGAAGGCAGGGCGATCATGTACGCCGACCGCGTCACCGCCTCCATGCAGCAGTGCATCGAGGAGACGAACCGACGGCGCGAGATCCAGGTCGCGTACAACGAGGAGCACGGGATCACGCCGGAGACGATCCGGAAGAGCATCGAGGAGATCGAGTTCGCGACCCGGGTGGCCGACGCGCGCCACACGCCCGCGGTCGTGGCGGAAGGCCCTTCGACGTACGCCGACGAGATCAACCGCGAGGAATACATCAAGATCCTCGAAAAGGAGATGGCCGAGGCCGCGGAGGCGCTGGATTTCGAGCGGGCGGCCCTGCTGCGGGATCAGTTGTTCGAACTCAGGGCGTCGTAGACGAGGGCCTGCGCGGCGCAGGCTTGGCGCCCGCGCGACAAGCCGAAGTCACGTGGGACGCGCCGCCGAAACGGCAGACGACCGGGCGGAATTACAGCCACTCCCGCGCGAGTCACTCCATCGAGACCCCGAAGGCCGAGCCTCTCGGCCGCACGGGCGCTCCTACCGTGCGCCCGATTCCTGCCACCATCCTGAACGCCATCGACATGGAAGGCGCTATACGAGCCGGGGCTAGGTCTGTAGGCGGACGCTCACCCCCGCCCACAACACTTCTTGTACTTCTTCCCCGACCCGCAAGGACACGCATCATTCCGCCCCGGCTCGTCCGTGGCGGTCACCGGAGTCTGAGTCCGCTCCTCGCCCCGATTGGTGGCCAACTGCCGCGGATCCGGCCCTGAAGAAGCCGCAGGCTCCGCGGCGCCCGCCCCCGCGACACCCCCTGCACTCACCCGGGCCGACATCCCCAGCGCGTCTAACGCCGGTGCCCGCGGCCGCGCCCGCTGGCGTGCCGCGATGGCCGCCTCGTCGAGCACGCCCGTCTGTGGCGTATCCGACGGCCCCGAGAGCACCATCCGCTGGGGCGACGCCCGCCGCGGCTGCGGCTGCCCGAACTGGGCCCGGAAGAAGTAGCTCGCCAGCGTCTTCCGCAGATCGGTCATGAGGTCCACGAACATGTCGTAGGCCTCTTTCTTGTACTCGACGAGCGGGTCCTTCTGGCCCCAGCCCCGGAAGCCGATGGACGCCTTGAGGTGATCGAGGTCGTAGAGGTGGTCCTTCCACTTTTCGTCGATCACCGAGAGCATGATGAAGCTCATGATGGGCTCGGCGTGCTCGCCCAGCGTCCCGAGCTTGTGGTGGAAGGAGTTCTTCAGCCCGCGCAGCACCCACTCTTCGATCTCGTGCCGCTCGTGCTCGTGCCCGGGATCGTTTTCCTCGGGGAGCTCGGTGACCAGCAGGAAGAAGTCCAGGATCAGCCGCCGGCGCAGCCCGGCGAGGTCCCACTGCTCGGCCGACTGTTCGGCCGGCGCGTACTCGTCGATGGCCTCCTCGGCGGCCTGCTCGATCATCTCCCAGATCGAGCCCTTGAGATCCTCGCCGCCTTCCAGCGCGAACAGACGGAGGTCGTAGATGACCTCGCGCTGCTGGTTCATGACGTCGTCGTAGTCGAGGAGCCGTTTGCGGGCCTCGAAGTTGTTCGTCTCGACGCGCTTCTGGGCTCGCTCGATGGACCGGGTGACCAGGCCATGCGTGATGACCTCGCCCTCCTCCGCCCCGAACTTGTCCATGACGTTCGCGATCCGCTCGGACCCGAACAGCCTCATGAGGTCGTCTTCGAGCGACAGGTAGAACTGCGACGCGCCGGGATCCCCCTGACGGCCCGAGCGCCCGCGCAGCTGCCGGTCGATGCGCCGGGAGTCGTGCCGCGCCGAGCCGAGGATCTGGAGCCCACCTTCCTCGATGAGATCGTCGTCGTCGTCGAGCTTGAGCTTTTCGGCCCGAACGGGATCGACGGGGAGGACGTCCTGGGGGTCGATTCCGCGCGCCTTGAGCCACCCGACGGTACGAGCCTCGGTGACGCCGGCGCCGAGTTTGATGTCGGTGCCGCGGCCGGCCATGTTCGTGGCCACCGTGACCGCGCCGGGCTGGCCCGCGTCGCGGACGATCTCCGATTCGGACTTGTGGTGCTTGGCGTTCAGGACCTGGTGCTTGATGCCGCGCCGCTTGAGCATGCGCGAGAGCGTCTCGGAGACGTCGACGTTCGTCGTGCCGACGAGCACCGGAAGCTCCATACGGTTGAGCCGCTCGATCTCGTCCATGATCGCCACGAACTTCTCGCGCTTGGTGCGGAAGATCAGGTCGTCGCGATCGTCACGGGCGATGGGCCGGTTCGTGGGGATGACGAAGACGTCGAGACCATAGATCTGGTGGAACTCGCCTTCCTCGGTCTCCGCGGTGCCCGTCATGCCGGCGAGCTTGTCGTACATGCGGAAGTAGTTCTGGATCGTGATGGTCGCGAGCGTCTGCGTCTCGCCACGGATCTCGACCCCTTCCTTCGCCTCCACGGCCTGGTGGAGGCCGTCGCTCCAGCGCCGGCCCGCCATCTGACGGCCCGTGAACTCGTCGACGATGACGATTTCGCCCATCTCCCCGATGATGTAGCGCTCGTCCTTGTGAAAGAGCGTGTACGCCTTCAGGAGCTGGTGGATGACGTGGATCTTCTGGCTCTTCTCCGCGTACTCGGCCTCGAGCTGCTGGATGCGGTCGCGCTTCTCGTCCACGGAAAGCGTCTCGGACTTCTCGATCTCGCCCATCTCGCCCGAGAGGTCGGGCACCGTGAATGCCTCGGGGTCGTTCGGCGACATCTCGTCGAGACCCCGGTCCGAGAGGTGCACGTTGTGCCCCTTCTCGTCCATGGCGAAGTACAGCATCTCGTCGATCTCGTGGAGCCGCTTCTCCCGCATGTAGTCGCCTTCCACCTTGTTGACGAGCGTCTGCATCGACGGGTCGTCGGCGAAGAGCTTCATCAGCTTGCGGTGCTTCGGCATCCCGCGCTTCACGGCCAGCATCTTCTCGCCGGCCTCGAACTGCTCGCCCGCCTCGAGGTGCTTCTCCGCCTCGGTCACGAGCTCGGTCGTGATGCGCATCTGCTTTTTGTACAACGCCGACACGAGCGGGTTGTACTGCTTGAAGGGCGTCGACGTGTCGCGCCCGACGGGGCCCGAGATGATGAGCGGGGTCCGGGCCTCGTCGATGAGGATCGAGTCGATCTCGTCGACGATCGCGTAGGCGTACTCGCGCTGCACCTTCTGCGCGAGCTGGTGCACCATGTTGTCGCGCAGGTAGTCGAAGCCGAACTCGTTGTTCGTCCCGTAGGTGATGTCGGCCCGGTAGGCGGCCTGCCGCTGCGGCGAGCCAGGATCGTGCAGGTCGATCACGTCCACCGTGAGGCCGAGAAAGCCGAAGACGGTGCCCATCCACTCGGCGTCGCGCTGGGCGAGGTACGAGTTGACAGTGACCAGGTGGGCGCCCCGGCCTGCCAGCGCGTTCAGGTACAGGGGCATCGTAGCCACCAGCGTCTTCCCCTCGCCGGTCGCCATCTCCGCGACCTTGCCCCGATGCAGCGCGATCCCGCCGATGAGCTGCACGTCGTAGGGGACCATGTCCCAGGTCAGCTTCTGGCCGGTGACGATGATCTCGGTCCCGACCAGGCGACGGCACGCGTCCTTCACGACGGCGAACGCTTCGGGGAGGATGTCCTCCAGCGATTCCTCGATCTCGGCGAGGAGCTGCTTCTCGAGCCCCCCGATCTCCAGGGAGAGCCGCTCACGCTCGTCACCGTCTTCGGAGTGCCGCTTCTCCTCCCGGAGATCCGAGATCTTCGCATTGATCTCGGCGGTCTTCTCCGCGATGTAGGCGCGGAATTCGTCGGTCTTCGCCCGGAGCTCCTCGTCCGTCAGCGAAGAGAGCCCCTCGTAGATCTGGTTGATCTCGTCGATGAGGGGCTGGAGCTTCTTGGCCTCGCGCTTGTGATGGGAGCCGAGGATGGCTTTGAGGGCGGTCTTGAGCATTCGAGCAGCAGAGGAACGTTCTTACGCGCCGGAAGCGCAGAGCCACAAAGGTAACCCTTGCCGGGCAAGACTCCCACCGCTCGCGGGGCTGCCAGGGCGACCCGGACGCCTGGGCCTTTCGCTGTCCGCCGTCCCGCCGACGCCCCCCGAACGCCTGCAGGCTCCGGTCGAGCCCCACGGTCAGCCCGCGCCCCCGCCACACCGATCCGTCGTTTTCCCCCGAGGGGTACCCGGAGTTGTAGAAGGGGCGCGTCTCGAAGTCCCGCGTGGCCATTCCCCCGCGTCAGAGGAAGCGATCCATGGCCGGCCCCTACCCCCACGGCCCCTTCGAGCCGCAGCATGCGAAGGCAGCCTCACGTCGGATCGCGCACGTCGCCCCCCTGCTCTGCCACGGGATCGACCGCCAGCAGCGTCACGGCCACGGCGTGACTCACACGCTTCAGCGGCAGGCTCGGACCGGCCATCATGCGCACCCGTGCGATGGGATCGGAAACGGAAGTGCACTCGGGGTAGGCCAACGCCGCGGCCGTGGTGTATTCTAATCCTTTGCCGACCCCATGTTCAGGACGGCACGTCCCGTGGCCGCCCGGAAATGACCAAAAGCTCGACAGACGCACCGCCGCCCGCCGTGGCCCTGGTACACGACTGGCTCGTGCGCTGGGGCGGCTCGGAGAGCGTTCTCGATTCGCTGTGCGCGATTCTGCCTGACGCGCCGATCCACACGCTCGTTCACCGTCCCGACGCTCGAACACGCGCCGTGTTCGAAGGCCGGAGGGTGATCCCCACCCTGCTCGACCGACTCCCCGGCGCCGGGCGCCACTACCGGTCGGCGGCGCTCCTGATGCCGGCGATCTGGCGCCGGACCTGCGCTCCGGCGATGGATCTGGTCGTGTCGAGCAGCCACGCATTCTGCAAGGGCGTCGATACCCGGGGGGTGACCCACGTCTGCTACTGTCACACGCCCCCGCGCTACCTCTGGGACCTCCGGCACGAGTACGCCGGCCGCATGATGCATCGCCTGTCTGCCCCGCTCGCCCGCTATCTGCAGAGACAGGACCTGGAGGCCGCCGAGCGGGTGGATCACTTCGTCGCGAACTCGCACTTCGTGGCGGAACGCATCCGGCGCCTATACGGTCGCGAGGCCCGGGTCGTGTACCCGCCGGTGGACGTGGATCGCTTCGTTCCGCAGGACCGTCCGCGCACGCACTTCCTGGCGGGCGGGCGGCTGGTCCGGTACAAGCGCGTCGACCGGGCCATCGCCGCCGCCAACGCCGGCGGCCTCCCCCTGCTCGTGTTCGGCGAGGGGCCGGACCTGCCCCGGCTGAGAGCCATGGCCGGTGCCACCGTGCGATTTGCCGGAGCCTGCGATGACGGGCGACTTCTCGATCTGATGCAGAGCGCCATCGCGCTGGTCTTCCCCGGCGTCGAGGATTTCGGGATCCTTCCCGTCGAAGCCCAGGCGGCGGGGACCCCGGTCGTCGCCCTCGCCGA
>JAURER010000023.1 GCA_030827315.1 Gemmatimonadota bacterium
CCCTCGTGCGGGAGGGGGCGGTTGTGCACCGGGTGCATCCTCGACTGCGAGAAACGGCTGGTGAGCCAGCCGCGGGTCGGCAGGATCGAGGGGGTGGACTCCAGCAGCTCGCGATGCGCGAGGGCGGAGTCCGTCGCCTCCTCGAGGCTTTCGGCCAGGAGGCGCGCCCGACGCTCGAGCGCGCTGAGGTCGTAGCCCGTCGCGAACACCGCCTTGGTGGTGGTCGAGTCCACCGCCCAGAGCGGCGAGGCCGCCGGGATCCCGAGTCCAGGGCCGCCGACACCAGCCTCGAGGACCTCGGCATCGATGACGTCCAGTCCGGCGATGCTGCGGAAATGGGCGTCGTTGGAGGCCACTCGGTCGAGCGTCGACTCCAGCTCGCGAAGCCGCGTCTGGAACTCGGAAAGCTCCGACTCGAGCGCCTCGTTGCGAGCCTCGAGGTTGAAGGCCTTGAGACGGGCCGTGGCGTGGGCGCCGATGAAGAGGCCTCCGGCCAGGACGACGACGGCCGCACCGCCCGCGACGCCGGCGAGGATCCGCAGCGTCTTCGTCGACAGCGTATATTGCTGGACCGGGCTGTCCTCTCCCCGCACGACGAGGAAGGTCCACCTGTCTCCGGCCATAGGTCCGCCTTGTTCTCCGTGAACGTGGCACAGCCGCCCAGGGCGGCCCCGTTCATGGGGGGTCTTTCTGATGAACGCCGAAAGCCCCAGCGGACCTTTCGACGGATGGGAATCGGTAAGCTACGGGGCCCTGGAAATGGAAGTCAAGCCGGGGGGGGGCGACTTTTTCATGCCCCCGGTGCACCCCGGCGCCTCACGATTCGCTACGTGCCGCCCAGGCCGGCTCCACCCGCGGAAATAGCGGGTCACCGATGGAGACCCGCCGCCCCGCGAGCGGGATCCCGGTCGACTCGTCCAGCCGTGGGACGCCGTCCAGCCCCAGCCGGGCCGCAAGTTCGTCCATTTTCGACGGAGTCACCGGCTGAAAGAGCGCGCACAGGACGCAGAGGCAACGGGCGAGCGTGGCGAGCGTTTCGTCGAGGTCATCCCCCCCGGCGGGATCCTTGGCCTGAGCCCACGGCTGCCGTTCCTCCACGTAACCGTTCGCGGTCCGCGCCAGGTCCATCGCGGCGCCGAGCGCGTCGTGGATACGCCATCGCGCCATGGAGTCGCGCACCGTTTCCAGCGTCTGGCCGATCGCTCCGGCGAGTCCGCTCCCCGCGGCGTGCGGGACCGCACCATCGCGGTACTTCACGATCATCGACGTAGCCCGACTCGCGAGGTTGCCGAGGACGTTGGACAGCTCGTCGTAACGGGTGAGGAATCGTTCGGGCGTGTACGACGCGTCGCCGCCCGTGGGCATCTCGCGCATGAGATACCAGCGAACGGCATCGGTGCCAAAGTCGTCGCGCAGAGCGAGCGGGTCGACCACGTTGCCGAGGGACTTCGACATCTTCGTATCCCCCACGACCCACCACCCGTGCGCCAGGATCCGTCGCGGCACCGCAAGGCCGACGCCCATGAGGAGCGTGGGCCAGTACACGGCGTGCGTCGTGAGGATGTCCTTGCCGATGACGTGCATGTCGGCTGGCCACCACGAACCGCTGGTCTCTTCGAAGCCCTGCTCGCCCGGAGGGGCCTCTGGAACGATGGCACCGGATGCCGTGAGGTAGTTGATGAGCGCGTCGACCCACACGTAGGCCACGTGGCCGGAGTCGAACGGGAGATCGATGCCCCACGACACGCGGGACTTGGGTCGGGAGATCGAAAGGTCCCCGAGCGGCTGGCGCAGGAAGCCGAGGATCTCGTTTCGGCGAATGTCGGGCACGATCCAGTCGGGATTGTGCTCGATGTGCTCGACGAGGGCCGCCTGGTAGGCGCTCATCCGGAAGAAGTAGTTCTTCTCCTCCACATGGACGACGGGCTTGCCGCAGACCTGGCATGTCCGGTCGTCGCCCACGTCTTTCTCGGTCCAGTAGCGTTCGTCGGACACGCAGTACCACCCCGAGTACGTTCCCTCGTAGATCTGATCACGGTCCCAGAGGCGCTGGAGGAAGGCGGTCACGACCGCCTTGTGCTCGGCCTCCGTGGTGCGGATGAACCGGTCGTGCGAGATCCCGAGGCGCTCCCACGCCCCGGCGAAGCGCTCGGCCATCGTGTCGCAGAGCTCGATCGGCGCGACCCCCCGCTTGTTCGCCTCGTCCTGGATCTTCTGGCCGTGCTCGTCCGTGCCGGTCAGGAAGAGGACCTCGCGGCCGTCCTGGCGGTCGAAACGCGCCAGCACGTCGGTGAGGATCGTCGTGTAGGCGTGCCCGAGGTGAGGCTCCCCGGAGGCGTAGTAGATCGGCGTCGTGTAGTATCTGCGCGGTCCGTCGCTCACCTGGATGCTCCCCCGCCGTCCCCCGGCCCGGGTGCCGGAGGGCCGACCTCGTGTCTGAGTTCCTCGAGTGCCACGGTCCGGCGCTCACCACCCTCGGTGCGCAGCGTGACCTGGTCCCGCCAGATGTCGACCGCGACGACCTTCTCTTCACCGCGAGGGGTGCGCACGGTCCGGCCTTCGCGTGGGAAGCGCCGCCGGGACTCCACGTAGGTTCGGTGCTCGTACATCAGACAGCACATCAGACGACCACAGCACCCGCTGATCTGGGCGGGGTTCAGCGAGAGGCGCTGATCCTTGGCGAGCTGGAGCGAGACGGGCTTGAGCTCGGGCAGCCAGGTCGAGCAGCAGAGTTCCCGGCCGCAGCGGCCCACACCCCCGAGAAGAGCGGCCTCGTCCCGCACGCCGATCTGCTTCAGCTCGATGCGTGCCCGGAAGGTCCGCGCGAGGTCGCGGACCAGCTGGCGGAAGTCCACGCGCTTCTCGGCCGTGAAGTAGATGATGAGCTTGTTGCGGTCGAACTGCCACTCGGCCTCGGTCACCTTCATCTTGAGACCGTGCTTCTCGACGAGGGCGCGGCACTCGGTGCGGACGCGGTGCTCGTCGCCGCGCAGCTGCTCGAGGCGCGTGACCTCCTCGCCCCGGGCGACGCGCAGGACCGATCGCTCCGGCGTGGGCGTCGCGCACCCGCCCGAAGACGAGCACTTCCGTTCGGCGATCGTCCCCACGGCGGTGACCTCGCCCAGGTCTTCGCCGCGGTCCGCCTGAACGACCACGTGCTGACCGGGGGTCAGATCGAGGTCGCCGTAGGCGAAGTACTCCTTGCGCGTTCCCTTGAAGCGGATCTCTGCGAATCCGCTCATCGGGTGTCCCGCACCCGGCGCGACGAGAGCCGCTCCGTTCGATCGGTCATCAGCGGGGCCCGTCAGTCGACGCGCCAGGCGCCGATGGCTTCGTACTTTTCCCAGCGCTGCTCGAGCAGCTTCTCGACGGACAGCTTTCCGAGCTCGCTGAGGGTCCGATCCAGGGCCTCGGCGAGGTTGAGGGCCGAACCGTCCCAGTCGGTGTGCGCTCCTCCTATGGGCTCCGGCACGATCTCGTCGCAGACGCCCAGCTCGTACAGGTCCGCGGCCGTGAGTCGCAGTGCGGTGGCGGCCTTCTGCTTGTGCTCGGCCGAGCGCCACAGGATCGCCGCGCATCCTTCGGGGGAGATGACGGAGTAGATCGAGTGCTCGAGCATCAGGATACGGTCGGTCACGCCGATCCCGAGCGCCCCGCCCGACATCCCCTCGCCGATGACGGCCGACACGATGGGCACGCGCAGCCGCGACATCTCGCGGAGGTTGAAGGCGATGGCCTCGCCGATGCCACGCTCCTCCGAGCCGATGCCGGGATAGGCACCCGGGGTGTCGATGAAGCTGACCACGGGGCGTCCGAACTTCTCGGCCTGGCGCATGAGACGCAGCGCCTTGCGATACCCCTCCGGATGGGGCATCCCGAAGTTGCGACGCAGATTTTCCTTCATGTCGCGGCCCTTCTGCTGGCCCACGATCATGACGGTGCGGCCCTTCAGCCGGGCCCATCCCCCGACGATGGCCTCGTCGTCGCGGAACGACCGATCGCCATGGAGCTCGACCCAGTCCGTGAATGCCCGGCCGATGTAGTCGAGCGTGAACGGGCGCCGCGGGTGCCGCGCGACCTGGACCTGTTCCATCGGGCTCAGGCTCCGGTACGTACGCACCCTCACATCCTCGAGCTTTTCCCGGAGGATGGTGACTTCCGAGGAAACGTCGATGCCGCGGCGGTCGGCCAGGTCCAGGAGCTTGTCGATCTGGTCCTGGATCTCGACGATGTCCCGCTCGAAATCTAGATGCACGGCGTTCGCCATGGTTCTTCCCGGAATCGGAACCCGTTCGTTTGCCGGTCGGTCGACGAGCGGGGAAAGACTAAGCTCGCCGCTCTCCCGCACGATTCGCAAGCTGAAACGTCATAAGTCGTTTCATATGATTGTCTTACGATCGCAGACCGGAGTCAGTTGCCGCCGGTGAGCACCCACCGGTCGGGGTCGAGCACGACCTGGTCGGGGCGGGGGCCGGTCCATCCGAGGCGGACGGTGGTCTCCCGCTCCCGAACTTCGATTCTCTCCCGCACGGTCCGGCCACCGGCCGTCAACTCGACCTCGACCGGCACGCGGAACGTCGGCCAGTCCGCGCGCTGTACCTGCCGGACCGTGAGATCCACGAAGCCGTCGGGACCGTCACCAGCGGTCCACGTCCACTCCGTTTCGAAGGTCGGGTAACCCGGCTGGTAAATCCACTGCTGGAAGAACCACGACAGGTCCTGGCCCGCGACGCCCTCCATAGCCTTCTGAAAATCCTCCGTGAGCACGGCCGTGTGCACGTGACGCGCATAGTACGCGCGGATGCCGTCGAAGAAGGCGTCGTCGCCGACGATCCCGCGAAGCATGTGCAGGACCCAGCCGCCCTTGGGATAGTTGTTGTCGTTGAGAAGCGCGAAGAGATTGCGTTCCTCCGGGTCGTACACCGGGCGGTTCGCGTTTTCGGAGCCGAGGACGCGCTGGCGGCTCTGCTCCATCCTCGCCCGGAAGGCCTCGACACCGTCGGCCGCCTCGAAGAACTGGGCGCCGAAGTAGGTGGCGAAGCCCTCGGAGAGCCACAGGTGGTGCCAGCTCGCCTCGGTGACCGCGTCGCCGAACCACTGGTGGGCGATCTCGTGCGACACGGTACCCTCGATGTTGCGCCCCTCCGCGATGCCTCGCTCGGAGTAGAAGATGGCCGACGCGTTCTCCATGCCGCCGAAGCGCGTCGCGGACTGCACGTTCGCGAGCTTCTCGAAGGGGAACGGGCCGACGACCTCGGTGAAGTGGTCCACCATCTCTGCCGCCCGCCGGAAGGACGGCTCCGCCCGTTCCACGTCCTGCGGATAGACCCAGTAGGTGACCTCCACGCAGCCATCGGCGCGCCGCACGGCGGGCGCCCGTCCGCACGCAGCCAGCCCGACGGTGCGAACCTCCAGGTCGGCGGCGCCGATCACCATGTTGTAGGGCGAGATCGGGACGCCGACCTCCCACGTCCAGGAACGCCGGTCCTCCTTCGGCCCGATGGCGTCGGCCGGCGTGGGCGTGGGTCCGGCGGCGAGGTGCCCGTTCGCGATGACCTTCCACGCGGCGGGGGCGTGCACCGTGTAGCGCACGGTCGCTTTGTCCGCCGGGTGGTCGACGCTCGGGAGCCAGAAGCGCGTGCGATTCGGCCAGTTGTCCACGAACGCCGCGGGTTCGCCGTGGACGTTCTCGCGGATGATCAGGCCGTCGTCGGGGACGCCCTCGTAGCGGACGGTCACCGTGGCCGTGTCGCCTGACTCGTGACCGGTCAGGGGTACGCGCAGGATGCCTTCGGCGTGGTCGTACGCGGCCTGACGGCCGTCGAGCAATACCTCGGCGACGGCGAGCCCCGAGAAGTCGAGCGGGAGGACCGCTTCGTCCTCCTGGACCGCCACGCGCACGTCGGTGCGGCCTTCGAACCAGAGCACGCCGAACCCCAGGCCGACCTCGACCTCGTAGTGCACGACGTCGACTCCGGGCGCGTAGGGGCCCGGCGGAGGCGCGACGCCGGCGGGGATGGGCGCGGGCTCCTGGGCGGCGACCGGGTGCGCCAGCGCCGTGGCCGCCAGCACGATCGCGATACCCGTCCGCACGGCGGTCCTCCACGCCCGAGTACCCATCTCCTGGAACGCTTCGACCTCGGCGAAGTCGCGGAAGCGGCCCCAGTAACGTGCATAGGCCTGCGCCATGCCGGGACGGAGGTCGACGCGGGGGGCGACGGTGGCCTGATAGGCGCAGAGAGCCTCGAGCTTGGTGAGCATCTGGCTGTGCACGTCGACGAAGTGGGTGGGCACGAAGTCGGGTCCGGTGGTCGCGGTCTCGTATCCGAGAACCTGGCGGACTCCGGACGTGGCGGCCTGGCCAAGGATGGACGCCCTGCGCCGGTTCTCCTCACGGTCCCCCGGCGCCGGGAGGTACACGGTGGTGGGCTCGAGCTCGAGCAGGAGTCGCTCCAGGAAGTGCGCCTGTGCGTCGAGCCGACCGAACAGCGTCCGGTCGGCTCGGAGTTCTACCCCGAGGATGCCGGCGGAGGTCGACGCGGCGTTGAGCACCGCCTCCGCGTCGTCGCCTTCGGGGCCCAGGATCGGCACGATGACCACGTGCGCACCGCTTGCGGCCGCCTTCATGAGCGACCCGCCACACCCCATGTCCGCATCGCCGAGCATTCCTTCGACGGCCACGACGGCGTCGTCACGCGGCTCCTCGGTCGGCGCGCTCCGTTCGATCATCGCGTGGACCCGGCGCACGAAGTCAGACTGAGTCAGTGGCTTGATCATTACCTGGTCCGCCCCGGCCCGGAGCGCCTGCTCTTCGTAACCGGCCTGGGCGTAGCCAGTGGTCACCAGAACAGGAACCGTGGTCGACGCTGCGCGCATGGCGCGGATGACCGCGAAGCCGTCGCTGCCCGGGAGATTCAGGTCCGTCACCAGGAGGTCCCACCCCTCGCTTCGGATCAGCTCGATGGCATGGTCGCCACGATGCGTGTGAACGACGGTGTACCCCGGCATCGCATCGAAGAACGCCTCGACCAGGCTCGCCTGGTGGGCGGCGTCCTCGACGTAGAGGACGCGAAAGGTGGAGGGGCGGTCGGCACTCACGCTCGGTTCGGGAAGGGAGGATCGACCGACTTCATGTGCCGGTCGTGCGCGGCTCGGGGACGAAGAACCACACGATGAGTCCCATGGCGAGCACGGCGACGGCGCCCAGGACGGTGTTGGAGAAATACCCGACGTCGGCGAAGAGGGGTCCGGCGACCGCACCCCCCAGCGCGAAGCCCACCTGCCCGAGCGCGACCGTGAGGCTCATGAGCGATCCCCTGCGCTCGTCGGAGACGAGGGCGGTGAGCAGGGCGGAAAACGGACTGATGCGCATCGCCACGAGGATCATCGTGATGAAGAAGAACACGTAGGCTTGGACGGGGCCAGTCACGACGGACACGGTCGTGACCATAAGCATCGAAAGTCCGACGCACGCGAGCAGGATGATCTTCTTCCGTCCGATCCGGTCCGAGAGCTGCCCGGCCCGCGGGCCGGTGAGGACATTCGCGATGCCGCCGAAGAGGAACATGACCGCGATCTGGTCTCCGGTGATCCCCACGTCTCGTTCCAGCCAGGTGGGCAGGTAGATGACGAAGATCGATACGCCTAGGAACATCATGAAGTAGGCCGCGGCGGCCCAGGCGATCTCCGGCCGGCGCAGCATCGCCACGTAGTCCGAGGCCGCCCGCCCGACGGACAGACGATGCCGGCTCAGCCGCACGTCAGGTTGCGGCACCCGGAGCACGAGGAGCAGGACGGTGAGCGCCATGGTCACGGCGAAGAGCCAGAACGGCGCGCGGAAGCCCCAGCGGCTCGCCATGAGGATGCCCAGCGGGATCCCGAAGATCTGGCCGAACGCCGAGCCACTCATGACCCACCCCGTCGCCCATCCCCGCTGCTCGTAGGGGAAGTAGTCCCCGATGTACGATACGGCTGCTCCGCTCAGCATTCCCCCGGCGGAGCCAGCGAAGACGCGCACGGCGACGAAGGACAGGTACCCCGTCACGAACCCGTGCAGCGCCAGCGCGAGCGTCATGGTGCCGCAGCCGAGGATCAGGATACGCCGACGTCCGAACTTGTCGGACACGGGCCCGGCGAGGATCGCGAATACGCCGACCATGATGGAGTAGACCGAGACCAGCGTTCCCAGCACCGCGTCGGCGATGTCGAGCTGATCTCCGATCATGGGCAGGATCGGTGACAGGATCATGGTCTGGCTCGCCGACGAGAAGACGAGGAGCCAGAGGGTGAAGACGATGATGTACGCCTCCGCGCCCGAGCGAGCGGGCGGCTCCCGGCGCGGTTCGGAGGGCGAGGCGGGGGACGTCGAGGCCGACGGGGCGATCGTCCCGCCGGCCCTCCGCGGGGCTTCGCTCAAGCGTCCTTCCGGTCCATGTACCCGGGGTAGCGCTGGACCGTGGGCATCATGACCAGATTGAAGATGTCGACGTGATCGGGCGCGTTGGCCACGTAGACGCACGCGTCGGCCACGTCGTCGGCGCTCAGCGGGACGGTGTCGGAATACACGGATTCCGCGCGCTGCGCGTCGCCGTCGAAGCGAACTTCGCTGAACTCGGTCTCCGTGAGGCCGGGATCGACGCTCGAGACCCGGATCCTGGTACCGAGCAGGTCGATGTTCATCGCCTCGCTCAGTGCCTTCACGGCGAACTTCGTCGCGTTGTAGACCGCGCCCTTGGGGTAGACCCACCGGCCGGCGATGCTGCCAATGTTGATGACGTGGCCGGAGTCGCGCTCCACCATGTGCGGCAGGACGGCGCGCGTCACGTACAGGAGGCCCTTCACGTTGGTGTCGATCATCTCGTCCCAGTGGTCGAGCGATCCCTCCTGGAGTCTGTCGAGCCCCTTCGCCTTGCCGGCGTTGTTGATGAGCACGTCGGGCACGAGTCCGTTGGCGACGAGCTCGTCGACGTACCGCTTCACGGAGTCCCGATCCGTGACGTCCATGACGTGGGCGCGCGCATCGACTCCGTGTTCGGCCGCCAGTCGTTCCGCCAGTGCCCTGACCCGGTCGATGCGGCGGGCGGAGAGCAGCAGGTCACATCCCTGGGCGGCGAAGTGCCGCGCACACGCCTCTCCGATTCCGGCGGAGGCGCCGGTGATGAGCACGCGTTTGCCTGCGAGTCTGTTCATGCTCCGAGTGGTTCGAGGAGTCGTGCGGTGAGATTCGCCCACGCGGGGAGGCGATGCAACACGGCGCCAACGTTGGCGCCGGACGCCCGGCTACCCGAGCCCGTCCGCGTCGAGCGCGAGAAGGGTGCGCAAAAGGACGTTTGTTCCGGCGGCAACGTCGGCGTCGGCGGTGAACTCCTCGGGCGCGTGGCTGATTCCCGCCACCGAGGGCACGAAGATCATGCCCACCGGACACAGGATCGCGATGCTCTGCGCGTCGTGTCCGGCACCGGAGGGGATGCGCAGGGAGGTGAGTCCGAGTGATCGGGCTGCGCCCTCGACGACGTCCCGGATGCGCGGGTCGGTGGGCGCGGCACGGCTGACGTAGAAGCGCTCGAAGGAGAAGTCGACGCCGGAAGCGTCGGAAATTTCCTCGCTCCTTGACCGCACACGCTCGAAGAGCAACTCGATGCCTTCCATGGTGAGGTCGCGAATCTCCAGCGTCAGGCGGACCGTGCCGGGGATGACGTTGGGCGCGCCGGGGTCCGCCTCGATGCGACCGACGGTGGCGACGTGCCGGCCCGGAGTGTCCCGTGCGATTCGGTAGACGGACGTGACGAACCGGGCCGCACCCACCATGGCGTCGGCACGCCGATCCATCGGTGTCGTGCCGGCGTGGTTCGTCATCCCGTGCACGGTGACGTTCCATCGCATGATTCCGACGATCCCCTCGACCACGCCGATGTCGACGTCGTCGGAATCGAGGACGCCGCCCTGCTCCACGTGCAGTTCCAGCATCGCGGTGAGGGAGCCCGCCTCGCGGCGCACCTCGCCCAGCCGTGCCGGGTCTCCGCCCAGACGCCGCAGGCCGTCACCGATCGTGAAGCCGGATGCCGTCGGGAGGTCGAGCTCGAACGGCTCGACTTCACCCGCCATCGCCCGTGACCCCGTCTTCCCGCCCTCTTCGTTGGTGAAGAGCACCACCTCGAGGGGGTGGCGCGTGGCGTGGTCCGCCTCACCGAGGACCGTCGCGACCTCGAGCGCGCCCATCGCCCCGACCTGACCGTCGAAGTTGCCCCCGCCCGGAACCGAGTCGATGTGCGAGCCGAACATGATCGGGCGCAGCCCGGCTTGGGTGCCGGCCCGCCGGGCGACGAGGTTGCCCGCAAAGTCGGTGGAGGGGGTGAAGCCGGCGTCACGCAGGAGGCCGGCGACCCAGTCGCGGGCCTCGATGTTCGCGTCGCTGAAGGCCACGCGGTCGATCCCGCCCGCGTCGTTGGCGCCGAAGGTCGCCAGCCGGCGCATCCGGTCGGCGAGGCGGCCTGGGTTCGCGGTCAGCTCCGGGACCCGGTTCCACGGGCCGCGTCGGCCGTCGGGGACGCGGTCGGACGGGATGCCGAGCCAGAGCCCTGCAGCGCCGGCACCGGTCAGGCGGGTGAAGTGTCGTCGGTTCATGGGTCGGCTGCCGGTTGGCGTCATCGTCCGGGTCATGGGGACGCGTGCGGGCTCGTGGCCTTCGCGCGGCTCGCGTCGTTCAACGATAGCACCGCTCGCTGGCGTCCGGGCGCTCCGTGGGCGAGGTTCGAAGCCTCCGCGAACCCTTCGACGCCTCGACGAATCGAGACCCATGCTCCGGACCACGCTCGCCCTCGCTTCGTGTGCACTGCTCACCACCGCCGCATGCACCATCGAACCGCGCACCGACCGTGAGGCGGCCGCGCCGGCCGAGTCCCCCCGGCGGCAAGTCATCCAGCCCGAGGGCGTCGCGAGACTGCCGGTCTTCTCGTCGGCCATCCGCAGCGGTGACTTCATCTTCCTCTCGGGCGCGCTCGGCGCGGCTCCGAACGTGAACCCGCCGCAGGTCGTCGAGGGGGGCATAGAGGCCGAGACGCGGCAGACGTTCGAAAACATCGAGGCGGTCCTGGCCGCCGCCGGCGCGACGCTCGAAGACATCGTGAAGTGCACGGTCTTCCTGGCGAACATCGACGATTACGCGGCGTTCAACGCGGTCTACGTGCAGTATTTTCCGAACGACCCGCCGGCGCGCGCGGCGCTGGCGGCCAGTGGCCTGGCCCTCGGGGCGCTGGTAGAGATCGACTGCATCGCCGCGGCCCCCGCGGGGCGGTAGCCGCGGTCCGTCCGGGGCTTCCGCGCGGCCGCGTCGCGACCGGGGACCGCGGCGACGCGAACCACCCTCACCCCAGCGGACGCCCGCCGTCCACCGGGATCACGACCCCGGTCGTGGACGGGAGGCTGACCACCGCGGCGAGGACCGCGGCGGCCACGTCCTCGGGTGTCGCGAGCCGTCCGAGAGGCGTGTGCTCGATCATTCGCTGCCGGACCGCCGGGTCCCACGTGCGCGTGAGCTGGGTGTCCACGAGGCCGGGGGCGACCGACAGGACACGGACCTCGGGTGCGAGCGCGCGGGCCAGCGACAGGGTGAGGTTGTCCATGGCGGCCTTCGACGCGCAGTAGGCCACGTTGCTCCCGTTGGCCATCCGGGCGGCCAGGGACGACACGTTGACGATCACCCCTCCGCCGTCGGCCTTCAGGAGCGGGTGGAAGGCTCGCACGGTCGCGAACGCTCCCCGCACGTTCGTGCGCAGGATCGTGTCGAAGAGTTCGTCGTCGAGGGCGCGTAGATCGGCGTGAGGGATGACCTTCGTCGTCGCGGCGTTGTTCACGAGCACGTCGAGACGTCCGTACGCCGAAGCCACTTCCGCGGCGGCGGCCTCGAGCGCGGGGGTATCCGCGGCGGACGCCCGGATCACGCGGTGGCCGGAACCAGAGAGGGAGTCCAGGACTTCGAGGGCGCCCGCCTCACTGTCCCGGTGGGTGAGAACGACCTGCGCTCCGGCTTCGGCGAGGAGGCGGGCCGTGGCGGCTCCGATGCCGCGGCTCGCGCCGGAGACGAGCGCGACCCGACCCGCGAGCGGATGCTGGTCGATGCGATTCACTTCGTGTTGACCGGGACTCCCAGGCTCTCCCGGAACTCCGAGAGCGATGAGAAGCAGAGGACACCGGATTCACGCCATCGGTCGCGGTGCGGATCGGCTCCGTGACCCCCGATGACCAGGCGGACCGACGACGGCAGCGCGCGGCGCAGCTCGACGATCTCCTCGGCGCTTTCGGCGTCCATGCGGGGGTGGACCGCCGAGAGGACGACCATCGCGGCTCCGAGCTGCCGGGCGACGCTCGCGATCTCGCTTGCGGGCAGGTCGGGGCCGAGGAAGCGGACCCTCCATCCTTCGTACGCCGCGATCACGCCCGCCAGGAGGGCACCGAACTCGTGCCGCTGGCCCGCGGGGGTTCCGGTCACGGCGAGGGGCGCCGTCCGATCGGACTGGTTCGTCGCCGCCATCCATTCGAGGAAGCGGCGCATGGCCACCGTCGCGAGGTGCTCGGAGCTCGGTGCCAGCCGGCCGCTCTGCCAGCCCCGTCCCACCTCCTGCAGGAGCGGAACCATGAGACCCTCCACCAGCTCGTGGGGTCGAAGCTCCACCGCGGCGCGCATGAGGAAGTGCTCGAGCTCATCCACCCGCAGGTCCCCGATCATGCCCAGGGCGGTCTCGACGCGACGTACGTCGGGCGCGGTGGCCGCACCGACGGAGTGCACCGGAGTCTCACGATCCTCGTCGATGAGGGCCTCGAGTTCGGTCAGGCCGAGGTCGGCGATCAGCCCGATGCTCCGGCCTCCGTCCACGGCGGTGGCGAGCAGCTGCAGGCGGCGGAGGTCATGGTCGGAGTAGAGGCGCTGGCCGCCTTCGGAGCGACTCGGCGTCACGGCCTGGTAGCGTCGCTCCCAGGCGCGCAGGACCGGCGTCGAGAGGCCGGTGCGCTGCGATACCACGCGGATGGGATGTCGGGGCTCGGTCGATTCGGCCATGCGGAGGAGTTTCGCGGACCGTTCAATACCTGTCAAATAATATGGGTGAACCATACCGTGACGAGCCCGACAGGATTACCTCCCGGTCCGAAGAGAACGATGCCCTCTCCGGCGACGGCCGCATCGCGGGCATCCCGTGTCGCACGCGCCCCTCTGGCGCGTTCCGCCGGCGGAGTCAAGGTTGACGACCTTCCCACAACCCAAGCTCAGGATCAGGGACCTTCAGATGTCGAATCGAAGAATGGCATCCTCCGTGGTCGCGGCGCTCCTCGGAGTTCTCGCGGCGGTCTCGACCGTGTCGGCGCAGAGTAGCGTGGCGCTCGACCAGGACTGGATGGAAGGAATGCGCTGGCGCTCCATTGGGCCGGCGAACATGTCGGGTCGCGTCACCGACGTGGAGGGTGAGCCGAGCCCTTCCAAGACGTTCTATGTGGCCGCCGCCGCCGGCGGCATCTGGAAGACGACCAACAACGGAACGACGTTCCGACCGGTCTTCGACGGCGAGCGCGTGGTCTCCATGGGCGACCTGGCCATCGCGCCGAGCGATCCCGACCAGATCTGGGCTGGGACCGGCGAGGAGGATTCGCGCAACTCGATCTCGCCGGGCGGCGGCATCTACAAGTCGACGGACGGCGGTCTGACCTGGGAGCTCAAGGGGCTCGAGGCGACCGAGCACATCGGCCGGATCCAGGTCCACCCGACCAACCCCGACATCGTCTACGTCGCCGCCCTCGGGGCACTCTGGCGCTCGAACCCCGAACGGGGGCTCTACCGCACGAAGGACGGGGGCGACACCTGGGAGCTCGTCAACTTCGTGAGCGACCGCGCCGGCTTCCTCGACGTGAAGATTCACCCTCGCGATCCGAACACGCTCTTCGCCACGAGCTGGGAGCGGGAGCGCGGGCCCTACTATCTCCAAAGCGGTGGTCCCGGCAGTGCACTGTGGAAGAGCACCGACGGCGGTGACACGTGGGAGAAGGTCACCGGGGGCGGTCTCCCCGAGACCGAGCTGGGCAAGATGAACGTCGTGTTCGCACCCAGCCTGCCTCGCATCATGTACCTGATGGTCGAGGCGGCGGCGCCGGAGGGGTCGGACGAGGACAACCTCAACGGGCTGTACCGCTCCGAGGACGGTGGTGCGACGTGGGAGCGGATGAACAACTTCAACTCCCGTCCGTTCTACTACTCAGAGGTCGCGGTCGATCCTTCGAACCCGGATCGCGTCTACTTCTCATCGCTGCGCTTCTCCGACGACGGCGGACGTACCATGCGCGACATGGCGCAGGGCGTGCACGTCGACTTCCACGCGATCTGGATCGACCCGAACGACGCGGACCGGATGGTCCTGGGCAACGACGGCGGGATTGCGATCACCTTCGACCGCGGCGGGAACTATCTCTTCCCCAACACCTTCGCCATCGGGCAGTTCTACAACATCAGCTACGACATGGGGACTCCGTACCGGGTGTGCGGGGGACTCCAGGACAACTACACCTGGTGCGGACCGAGCCGGAAGACCGGCGGCGGCATCACCAACCACGACTGGTTCCAGGTGAGCGGCGGAGACGGCTTCGTCTCGCAGCAGGATCCGCGTGATCCGAACCGCGTGTACTCGGAGTCGCAGGGCGGCAACATGGGCCGCTCGTACCTCGCCTCGGGCGAGCGGGAGTCGTTCGAGCGTCCGGACTGGACCGAGTCGTACCGGGCGTTCCAGGACTCCATCGCGATGATCTGGCCGGACTCCACGCAGCCGATGCCGGGCGAGCACCGGGCCCGCATCCAGGATCTGCAGGCGCGCGCCACGGCCGACTCGGCCAGTCTGCAGCTTCGTTACAACTGGAACACCCCGTTCTTCCTGTCGCCCCACGACCCGGACGTCGTGTACGTCGGGGCGAACCGCGTGCTAAAGTCCGACTGGCGCGGTGATGGGCTCTACCCGATCTCCGACGATCTGTCGCGCGCCGACGGGGAGAAGATCCGGATCAGTACGACCACGACGGGCGGCATCACGCCGGATGTGACCGGTGCCGAGACGTTCGCCACCATCGTGTCGCTGGCCGAGTCGCCGCTCGAGGCGGGACTGCTTTACGCGGGCACGGACGACGGCAACCTGTGGGCGACCCGCGACGACGGCGCCACGTGGACCAACCTGACGTCGGCCACCGCGAACCTCGTTCCCGACGGCACGTACGTGAGCCGCATCGAGCCTTCGAAGCACGAGGTGGACCGCGTGTACGTGACCTTCGACAATCACCGGCGCGGCGACTTCGCGCCCTACGTGCTCGCGAGCGAGAACGGCGGGCGCAGCTTCCGATCGATCGCAGGCAACCTGCCGACCGGGAAGCCCGACTTCGCGCACGTGATCCGTGAGGACCACGTGAACCCGAACCTGCTCTTCGTAGGCACGGACGTGGGCGCCTACGTCTCTCTCGACCGGGGGGCGTCGTGGCAGCGTTTCATGAACGGGCTGCCGACGGTGCCAGTGCACGACCTGCAGATCCATCCGCGCGACGGTGAGCTGATCGCAGGCACGCACGGGCGGTCGATCTGGATCGTGGACATCGAGCCGCTCCAGCAGTTTACGCAGGCCGTTGCTGCCTCGGACGCGCACCTCTTCGAGCCCGCGCCCGCCTATCAGTACGGCATGCCTCCGACGGGTGGCGAGTTCACCGCACAGCACTACTTCTGGGCGTACGCGCCGGGAGTGGGCGCGGAGCTCACCTACTGGCTGGGTGAGGCCGCGGACGAGGCCTCGATCGCCGTCTCGGACGGGGCGGGCAACGAGATGTGGTCGCAGGACGTGACGGCGACGCGCGGGATCCACACCGTCCGCTGGAATCTACGGGGTCAGGCCGTGCCGCTGCCCCTCTCGCCCTCGGAGGTTCGCGACAGCGTCGCCATCGAGCGCCGCATCCGGGTGGTTGCCGACTCGCTCGTCGCCGCAGGCGAGGATCGCGAGGACGTGGAGACGGCCGCCAGTCGGCTGCTCAGCCGGCCCGGCGGTGGCGGAGGATTCGGGGGTGGTGGCGGAGCCGAGGGGCTCCCCTTCACGCCCGACGGCCGCTTCCTGGAGCGTCCGGCCGAAGGCGGGACGGTCGGTGGCGGCGGTGGGGGTGGTGGCGGCGGTGAGGCATCGCTGCAGCAGCGCATGACCGAGTTGGTGCGGCCTCCCGAGGAAGGCCGGCGCGGACGACGCTTCCGGGGTGGGGGCGGTCTGCTGCCCGGTCGTTCCGAAGCGGCGCCGATGGCGGCGCCGGGAACCTACACCGTCACGCTCACGGTGGACGGTGAGTCGCACGTACGGACCGTCCGTGTGGGCTGGGCCCTGAGCGCGCCCTCCCGGTAGAGGGCGCGCGCACCCGGTGCGCCGGGGGGTGAGCCGAGCGGGGCCGGCCGGGCGAATGCCCGGCCGGCCCCGGATCGTCTCAGGGTGTAGACGTGCTCACCCCCGGCCTCACCCGCCGGTGATGCCCGCGGCCTCCAGCACCTTCTGCAGCGTATCGCTGCGCGCGTTGTGTCCGGTGATGGTCTGGCGACACGCGTCGTCCGTGGTGCGCAACCTGCGCTCGCGGCCGTCCCACACCGCCACCGAGTCGTTGTACTCTTCGAACGCGACGAGGTAGTCCTCGTATTCGGCGCCGGGAACCCCGCGACGATCCAGAGCCTCGAAGGAGTCGACCCGGGCCCGAAGGGAGTCGATTGAGATCCCCAGCTCACGCAGCGCGACCTCGCTCGTCTGCAGGGAGCTGCGGCACCGGTCGGACGCCACCCGCGAGCGATAGAGGTCGTCGCGGAGGCGGTTGATCTCGTCGAGGATCGCCTGGCGCTCGAGGATTCTCGACCAAGCGGAGAAGATCACCGCTGCGGTGACCCCGGCGCCAACCACGCCGAGCGCGATGCGAACCGGCGGCCTCACCGGTTGGATCCCTCCACCACGAACGAGAACATCATGCCGGCGTGTAGGTGCTCGGCGATGTGGCAGTGCACCATCCACTCGCCCGGGTTCGACATCTCGATGAGCATCTCCATGGTGGAGCCGACCGGTACGATGGCCGTGTCTTTCCAGACGAGGTTCTCGTTCTCGACTCCGTCCATGGACAGGACCAGGAAGCGTTGTCCGTGAACGTGGATCGGGTGGTTCATGGGGTGGAACGAGTCCGGGGTATTGAAGACGTGGACCTTCACCACGTCGCCCACCTCGAACCGCCAGTCGATTTCCCCGTTTTCCGCACCGGTGGCCCGGTCCCGCAGGATCCAGGTGACCTGCTCGGCAGTGGAGAGCCAGTTCATCATGGGCATGGCGTCGTTCCACTCCATGGGCGGCACGTAGAGCGTGTCCGCCTCCATGGACAGGACGATCGACTGCGGCAGGTCCCGGACGCGCACGGTCGTCTCGAGCTCGTAATCCGCCGCGCTGCCGAACCAGCGCCGGAAGGACTCGACGTCGGCCACCACGTCGGCGTGCTCGCGGAGCGTGTCGAAGGCCTCGGAGACCGTGGCCTCGGCGGGTTCGCTGGAGACGGTCACCACCGAGAGCGTATCCACCTCCGGATAGAACTCTCCGCGGAAGTGGTTGATGGCCTGGATCGTGTTGGCGATCGCCACCTCGCCCACCTCGTCGAAGCGCACGTCCACCACGTAGCGCTCCGCCGGCGCGATGACCACCGACGTCACCCACTGCTCGCGTTCGAAGCGACTCACGTCCGAGGCGACGACCTTCACCTTCGCGCCGCCGAACGTGACGTTGAACGTCCGGGTGTTCGCGACGTTGGTGAGGTAGAAACGGACGACCTCGCCCCGGCGGGCCGAGAGCCGGTAGTCGGTCTCGCCGTTGACCATCATGACGTTGCCGAAGCGGCCCATGAGCGCGTGGGTCGGCGCGCTGTCGCCCCACGGCAGGGCACCCTCATCGTCGATGAGCATGTCGTCGAGGACGAACACTTCCTCGCGGTGCGCCGGCCCGTAGTAGTCCGGGTCGGGCGAGGTGACGAGGAGGTTGCCGAACAGGCCGAGGTCCTGCTGCACGTCCTCGCGGACGTGCGGGTGATACCAGTACATGCCGGCGTCGGGGACGTGGACCTCGTAGGTGAAGCTTTCACCCCGCTCGATTGCGGCCTGCGTCACGCCGGGTACACCGTCGAAGCGGTTGTCGAGGCGCACGCCGTGCCAGTGGATCGTGGTCGGCATCTCGATGTCGTTCGTGACGCGAACGATCACCGTGGCGTCCTTCGGCGCCTGGATGAGTGGCCCCGGGTACTGCCCGTTGTAGCCGAACATGATCATCTCGTGGCCGGCCAGCGTCCGGCGGACCATCGAGACCGCGATGTCGAGCGTGTCCCCGTCGGTCATCGACACGGTCTGCGACGGGCGCGCCTCGGGGAGCGCGGCGGCGTCGATTCCCATCCCGGGCATCCAGGGGCCGACGACGGGCACCGCGCCCTCGAGGCCGGGAAGCATCGGCATGTTCGGATCCATGGGGACCATTCTCCACCCGGCGTCCGTGCTCATGCCGTGCATGGCGTGACCCTCGTGCTGTCCGTCCACGGGGGCGGCACCCAGCGCCATGGCGGCGAGGAGGGCTCCGGCGGTGACGTGGGACCTCATCGGCTCCATCGGTTGGGTCGGGGGTGGCCGCGCGGGTGGCGGGTGGGGCAAGGTGGCGGGGTGCGTCCCGGCCCGGCAAGCGGTGGGAGCAGCGCCGTTCTACACCTTCCGGGCGCCAACGGTGCCCCGTCTGCTCGAGTCGGGGAGGAAGTTCAGCTGCCGTACCCGTAGGCCGCGCAGTTCTCCTGCTGGAGCGCTCCGTGACCGACCATCGTGTGCATCATCCCGCTGCGCGACATGCCGCGGAAGACGACGGGGCCGGACCACGTCCGGGCGGTCGGATCGTCGTCGGGCTCGAGGGTGATCACGACGATGAACCGGTTCCAGTCCACGGTGCCGGACGCGCGGAGGTTGGCGTCGAGCGCACCCACGCGCACCACGCGGTCGATTTCGGGCGTCGTGACCCAGGCCACGAGCTGCCCCTCGCGCGGCACCTTCATCCGCTCGAGTGCGACGTGCAGGTCGTACACGTAGCTCCCGTCCGGCGCGAGCGCGATGGAGAAGGGCGACGAGCCCGCCACCTCGACCTCCGCGGTTCCTCGGGCGAGTCCCGTGCCCGCGATGTTTTTCGTTGTGTGGAGCTCGAAGGCGTAGTACGGGGGGCCGGCGACGCACGCGGCCGCCGGTAGCGTGGCCCCCGCGACGAGCGTCGGCGCCAGCGAGCCCAGGAGTCCGAGGAGCGATACTATGGAGGTCATGGTCTGAGCGTAGTCCGAGGCCGCCGAGCCGACAAGTCGGGCGCGCGGTCCTCTACCCACGGGAGGAGCACGTGGTTCGAATGGTCGCAGCGGTGCTGCTCGGCGTCGTGACGCTGGGCGCCGTCGTCATGACGCTCCAGCAGGTGTCGGTGGCGCTCTGGCCCCTTCCCGAAGGCCTCGACCCGTTCGATCCCGCGCACGCGGAGGCCTGGACGGAATACCTCCAATCCATGCCGCGGGCCGCCTGGCTCCTCGCGATGACCTCGGAGGTCGCGGGTGCGTTCTGCGGCGCGGTCGTGGCCGGGTCGATGGCGCGGGATGCGCGGAAGAACGTCGCCGGCATCGTCGTGGGCCTCGGGCTGGCGTTCAGCGTGGCGAACTGGGTGAGCTTTCGTCACCCGGTCTGGTTCGTCGTCGGGCAGATCGTGCTCTACCCCTCGGCATATCTGGCCGCAGGGAAGATGCTCGCGGGGTGGGGCCCGGTCAGGCGGGGCCGGGCCGGAGCCTGACCACGGGCCGGAGACCCACGCTCAGTCACTGATCGGGCGCGTCACCACGGGCCGATTCCAGTCCTGCGCGGACGAGATGTTCGGGTAACCCCAGTCCTCGCCGTTCCACCCCTGGAAGCCTTCCATGCGGAAGGTCCAGAGTCCGGTGGACATGTCACTGATGACGATGAGACCGTCTTCGTTGCGTACGTCGACGCCGAAGGCACCGTTGAACTGCGAGTAGCGGTCCTCGTTGGGCGGTCCGATGTAGGTGTCGTAGTACCCGGCGGTCACCGGGTTGAGCGGATCCTGGAGGTTGAAGATCTGCAGGCCGTCCAGGTAGCCGGAAACGAAGACGTACGGCCAGCGCACCTCGTGGTTGTGGACCAGGTG
The DNA here is from genome assembly GCA_030827315.1 of Gemmatimonadota bacterium. Lineage (GTDB taxonomy): Bacteria > Gemmatimonadota > Gemmatimonadetes > Longimicrobiales > Gaopeijiaceae > UBA2589. Next base: position 20,238 of record JAURER010000023.1, read on the forward strand.
ACGCCAGTCGGCGGTGAAGGCCGAGATGGGGTTCCGAACGTTCTGCGTCTCACCCTCGAGCGCCGGCTGGAGGTCGAAGATTCGCAGGGGCGCATACTGATACTCGGTCTCGGCGATCACGTAGCGGCCGTCGGGGCTCGGCGTGAACGTGTGCCCGTAGCTCACGCCGGAGACCCCGGTGAGGGTGATGCGCAGCTCCGGGTTCGTCACGTCGGTCACGTCGTAGATGTAATAGCCGCCGGTGCCGCCGCCGTAGAAACGGTCCTCGCCGGTGTCAGGGTGGTAGCCGAGGTAGAAGTCGTGATACCCGCGGCCGCCGCCCTGCCCGAGCGGACTCTCCGGGATGGGCACCATGCCCACCCGGGCGTTCTCGAGGTCCCCCTCGACGATCATGCCCAGGTCGTAGATCAGTGCCCCCGGGGCGTTGGCGGTCGTGAAGAGATAGACGCGTCCGTTCTGGTGCTTGTAAATGAAGATGTTGTGGAAGCCGCCCGGCATCTCGGGCTCCCGGATGCGCGCCACCTCCTTCACCGTGGATGGGTCGGGGAGGCCCGTCACGTCGAGGACGACCGCACCCATGTCGGTGTTCGGTCCGCCGGAGCCGAACTGGAGCGACTGCACCAGGTAGTACCGGTCGGCCCACTTGAAGTGCTTCACGTCCATGCCACCTGTGCGCTGGTGCAGGTCCTGGTTCTCGATCCGCCACTGGTACAGCAGCTCGGGCTTCTCCGGATCCGCGATGCTGATGATGTCCGTTCCTTTCGGACCCGTGTCGCCGTAGACCATCCGGGCCACGTACACGTAGGGACGGCTCATCTCCTGCTCGACGTCCATGTCGGCCACCGAGAGCCTCGGCCCGAGCGGCAGGTGGCCGAGCACGTCGATGTTGTCGCTGCCCCGGTTGAGCGGCGTCCACGGGACGTCCTGGGCGGCGAGGGGCGAGGCGGTCGCCGCGACGGTGACGGCAGCGAGCAGGGATCGGAGCGTGTTCATGGCGAGTCTCGTCGGGTTGCGGCACGTGGCGGGCATGCGGGCCGCGCAAAGTGGGGCCGGCCGACGCCGAGGGTCAACCTCGAGGTGGACCCCGGGCGGGAACGAACCACGATTCCAATGTCCGGCGCTACCGGGGGCGTGTGGAGTGAAATTCTTCCCCACCGTGACGGGTCCAGCCCCTTCCGAAGACCGAACCCAGCTCCATGACGACTGCGAACCGCGCACGTTCGGGGCTTCGTCAAGCTGTGGAGCTGATCCGCGACGGCCGGGTCTGGGCGAGACTGCTTCGACCGACCCTCAGTCCTGCTTCTTCAGCGTGAAGGTGAACGACCCGACGGTGTTGTCGAAGTCGATGCGCACGGACCAGGCGCCGGGGGTGCCCGGCGGGCTGAGCGTGTCGATGTCATCGCGCACGTCCTCCTGGTAGAGCAGGGTGCCGGCCGCGTCCCGGACCGTGAGCGTCGCGCCACCGCCCATGAGCGCGGGCGTGACGTCGATCTGCGCCCGCGGTCCGGTGTTCTGCCACGTGTAGGACTCCGAGTCGGTGCTTCCCGCGAGCGACAGGGCGCCGTACTGGAACAGGTCGGTGGTATTCGTGATCCGCACCTCGCTGGCCGTCGCGGCAGGTCCGTTCGCGCACGCCGCCGGGCCGAGCACGGCCAACGCGAGCATCCCTGCCGCCCATCGCGCCCGGAGCGTGGTCAACGCTCGTTCCACCACTCGTCCTTCATCACGGTCACGGTGCGCTCGTGGCTCGTGCCGCCGACGGTGAGGACCACGCGATACTGTCCCGGCGCGGCATCGCTGATGTCGTAGCGGATCCTGTCCTCGGCGGACGGGCCGCGGCCGAAACCGCCACCACCGCCGCCACCTCCGCGCCGGGAGCGCATCTGCTCCTGCTCCTCGGGCGATCTCTCGATCCAGCGCTGGAGGTCCCACTGCGCGACGTGGATGCCGGGCGTTCCCTCGGCCTCGATCTGCCGGATGGCGAGTCCGCCCTGGTAAATGGTGAGCGTCACGTCGGCGTCGCCCCTGAGCCAGTAGTACAGCGACGCGCCCGGCTCCTCGCTCTCGCCCTCGAAGTTCGACGAGGCATAGTTGGTCCGGTCCGAAGCGATCCAGTCGATCTCCGGCTCGGGCTGGAAAAGATGCGCTTCCTGCGCCAGGACCGAGGACGTGAGCCCGGCGAGCGGGGCGATGTCGAGGACGTAGATGCCACGACCGTGCGTGGCGACCACGAGGTCGTCGTCGCGCTCGTGGATCTTCATGTCGTGCACCGCGGCGGTCGGCATGTCCAGCCTGAGGCTCGTCCAGCGGCGGCCTCGATCGTTGGAGACCCAGACCTGGAACTCCGTGCCTACGAAGAGCAGGTCGGGATTGGCGTGGTGCTCGCGGATCACGTTCACCGGACCCGACGGAAGGTTTGCCGAGATCGAGCGCCACGTGGCGCCGAAGTCCGTGGTCATGTACACGAAAGGACGGAAATCGTCGTTCCGGTACCCGGTGAACGTCACGAACGCGGTGGCCGGGTCGTGATGCGACGCTTCCACGCGGCTCACCCAGTAATCGGGGTGGTCCGGGATGTTGGCGTTGAGCAGCGTCCAGCTGTTTCCGCCGTCTCGGGTCACCTGCACGTTGCCGTCGTCCGTGCCCACCCAGACCACGCCGGCTTGCAGCGGCGACTCGTCGATGGTGGTGATGGTGCCGTACTGGATGTTGCCGTCGCCACCCTTGCCGGTGGTGAGCGTCGCGGGGTCGTTCTTCGACAGGTCGGGGCTGATGACCTCCCAGCTCTCGCCCCGGAAGTCCGAGCGGAGCAGGCGATTGCCCGCGTGGTAGATCACGTCGCAGTCATGCGGCGAGACCAGGATCGGCGAGGCCCAGTTCCAGCGCATCTCGTTGTCCTGGTAGCGGATGTCCCGCACCTCGCCCGTGAGGAGATCGGTGCGGCGCAGCGGGCCGAACTGAGACTCGTTGTACAGGTAGCGGTTCTCGCACCAGTCGAACTCGTTGTACATACCGTCGCCACCACCGACACGCTCCCACATCTCGAAGTAGACGGGGCCGCCGGCGGGGTTCGTGTGCGGACCCATGGCCGAGCCGTTGTCCTGCAGTCCACCCGCGATCCGGTAGGGATACGAGTTGTCGACGCCGACCGCGTAGAACTGTGCCAGCGACTGGAAGTCCGGGTGGTACCAGTTCTCGCCGGCGTCGTACGAAATGCCCATGCCGTGGTCGTAGCCGAGGATCATGTGCCGCGAGTCGTTCGGGTTGATCCACAGCGCGTGGTCGTCGCCGCCGAAGTTCAGCGGCTGCCGTTCCCACGTCTCGCCCCCGTCGTACGTGCCCCACGACGAGGCCGAGAGCACGTGGACTACGTCGGCGTCGTTGGGGTCGATGATGATCTGGCCGTAGTAGTACGCCGGGGCGCCTCCGATGGACTGGCCGTCCGGGCTGACCTTCCGCCACGTGAGACCCTTGTCGTCGGAGCGGTAGACCTCGCCCCCGATCATGCCGCTGCTCGACTGGTGCTCGATGAGCTCGCGGCGCCGGTCCTCGTCGGACGTGCCCTCCTTGTTCGCGTTCTCGACGGTCACGTAGAGGATGTTCGGATCGCGTGCGTACACGTCGACGCCGATGCGACCCAGCATCCCCTCGGGGAGCCCCTGCCCGATCTGGATCCAGCTGTCACCGGCGTCCGTGGTCTTCCAGAGGCGGCTGCCGGGCCCGCCGAGGTCGAAGGTGAAGGGGAGTCTCACCTTGTCGTAGCTGGCCGCGTAGAGCGTGTTCGGGTCGGTCGGGTCCATGACCAGGTCGACGACGCCGATGGTGCGACCTTCTACCTCCGGGGCGAGCACCTGGTCCCACGAGCGACCTCCGTCCGTGGACCGGTATACGCCCCGCTCGCCGCCTTCGGAATACAGCGGTCCGAGGGAGGCGACCCACACGACGTTCTCGTTGGTCGGATGCACCACGATGCGTCCGATGTGCTGGGACATCGGCAGGCCCACGTTCGTCCACGTCTGGCCCGCGTCCGTGGACTTGTAGACGCCGTTGCCCCAGTACGACGAGCGCGAGTTGTTCGCCTCGCCCGAACCGAGGTACAGCACGCTGGAATTCGACGGCGCGACCGCGATGGCACCGATGGAGAAGACGTCGGGCTGCTCGTCGAAGAGCACCTCGAACGTGATGCCCCGGTTCGTGGTCTTCCAGAGGTGACCGGATGCCGTCGCAATGTAGAAGGTGTGCGGGTCGTCACTCGGCACCGCGATGTCGACGAAGCGGCCGCTCTGTCGCGTCGGGCCGATCTCGCGGTACTCGAGGCGGGCGAGCGCGGCCTCGGACAGGGCCTGGGCCACGGCGGGCGCGGTCGACACGAGTGTCGAGGCGAGGGCGACGGTGGCGACGAGCGCGCAGCGGAGAGACTTCATGCTGGGTGGACTCCGGATGGTTCGATCGGGGCGTGGAGACGTTCGGGTCAGGCTAGATCCATGCGTCAGATGCGGCAAGACGACGCTCAGCGCGCCGCTCCTCCGTCCGTGACCGGGCCCGCGCCGCTTCCGTCGGCGTCGAGGTCGTTCCAGTTCAGGATGGCGTTGAAGCCCAGGAAGAACGTGCCCTGCGTCTGCCAGCGCCAGAACGGCCGGATGGCGAAGCTCACCACGTGCCCGTCGCCCACTCGGGAGTCGACGACCTGCGGCCTGCCGGCCAGCGTCTCGGCTCCGCCGAGGGCGCCCGAAAGGAGGATGTGATCCGGGTGATCGGGGAAGCTCATCACGACGCGGGTCGCGTCGTTCGTGCCACCCCCCCGCCGAAGAAGCCGCCGAACCCGCCGAAGCCTCCGGCCCCGCCGCCGCGCGGCGGCTGAATGCCCGCTGCCGCGTCCGGATCGTCGTCGTAGTCGGAGAGCCGGGGCCGGAAGGCGCGCTGCCCGTAGCGTGTTGGCACTGCAAAGACTCCGGATGCGCCGGCGGTGCTGAGAACATGCGGGCCGTCGAGTTGACGCACGAATACTGGAGCGAGACTCTCACTCCATGAGCCATTCCGTTCGCCGCCACCTCCGCCTGGAGATCGCGGACTACGACGCGACCATCCGTCGCTGGATTCCCGGGTACGAGACCATGCTCTCGGCGGCCGCCGAGGCGGTGGCCTCCGTCCACCCCGGGCGGGTCGTGGACCTCGGCTCCGGTACCGGGGCGCTGGCCGAGGCCCTCCTGGAGCGTCCCGAGGTGGGCGTCGTCGAACTCCTCGACGTGGACCCCGAGATGCTGGAGCAGGCCCGGACCCGCGTGGAGCGCTTCGGCGACCGTGCCGTCTTCACCCTCCGCTCCTTCGACGAGCCCTTCGGGCCGTGCGACGCGTTCGCCGCGTCGCTGTCGCTGCACCACATCCCGTCCATGGAGACGAAGACCGGGCTCTTTGCCCGGGCCTTCGCCGCGCTCCGCCCCGGTGGGGTGTTCGTGAACGCCGATGCCACCATGCCCGACGACGAGGCCGGGAAGGCGCGCCTCTTCCGCTACTGGGCGGACCACCAGGTGCGACAGGGGATCTCGGAGGAGCGGGCGTTCGCCCACTTCGACGAGTGGTCGGAGGAGGACACCTACATGCCGCTCGAGGTCGAGCTGGCCGCCCTCCGGGATGCCGGGTTCGAGGCCGGGCAGGTATGGGCGGCCGGGCCCATCGGGGTGGTGGTGGCGACGAAGCCGGCGCCCTGAGCGAACCTCCATCCCCGCCGACGCCCGAGTCCCGCCGATGGGCCGAGGTCCGACCATGCCGTGCCGGCCTTCTCCGGTCTCCCGTTCCGCCGCCGCCCGTGGCGCGTGCGCCGTCGCGTCGCGGGTCGCGTGCGCGCTCGTGCTGCCCGACACGCCGCGGAACCGGCAGCTCGTCGATCACGCCCGCGGGGCCGCGGCGCGCTACCGGAACGTGGGCGTTCGCATCGAGGACAACTACATCCTCACGCCGGAGGGGCTCGTACGCATCACGGACGTCCCGCGGTAGATCGAGGAGATCGAGGCGCTGCGGAAGAACCTGGTGATGTGAGGAGGGGAGCAGTCCGCCTCAACCTCGTGGACTCCCTTCCAGCAGCCCCTCGAGCGCCTCCTCGCGTGCGCCGTTCTCGTCGCACACCGCGAACGTCGACTCCCCCGTCCCGTACATCGCCACGCCCGCGTACTCTCCGGCCTTGTTCAGCACGAAGAAGCGCACGTCGAAGTTCGGGAGCCCCCGCTCGTTGAGCAGGCGCGGTTCCACGGTGTTTTCTCTGATGCGCTGGAGGCCGGCCATACCGGCGTCCTTGGGTGACATCCCCTGGCGCATGAACTCCACGATGAGGAAGCTCGCGCAGTTGTAGAGGTTCGCTTCGCCACGTCCCGTGGAGCCCGCGGCGCCGACCGCGTTGTCCACGTACTGCCCCGCGCCGAGGATGGGCGAGTCGCCCGCGCGCCCCGGGATCTTCCACGACAGACCCGACGTCGTGGTGACGCCGCAGATGTCGCCGTCGGCGTTCACCGCTTCGAGGCTCGTGGTGCCCCAGAACGATTCGGGGTCGATGAGACCGTCGTCGACCATGGAAAGTCCGGCTGCCAGCGAGGCGTCGTGGAACGCCTGCAGCCGCTCGAGGTGCTCGGGGTCAGCGAACGGTGCGCCGCCCCCGCCGCGCCGACGACGGATGAGGTCGGGGTCGGTGATCTCGCCGGCCCGGGACAGTCCCTGGATGCGCTCCTCGGGGTCGAGCCAGTGGGAAGGATCGACGCGCCGGCGCCACTCGAGCCAGAGCGCCCGGGAGCGCGGCGTGTTGAGATCGTCCTCGATCTCGAAGCCGAGGGAGCGGGCGAACTCCTGCGCTCCCTTGCCGACGATCAGGTGGTGGTCGGTGAGCTCGGCGACGGCCTTGGCCACGATCGAAGGCGTGCGCACGCCCTCGATCCCGGCCACGCCCCCGGCCCAGCGACGGGGCCCGTGCATGAGGCAGGAGTCGAGCTGAACCACGCCGTCGGCGTTGGGGAGCCCCCCGTACCCGATGCCCTGCTCATCGGGGTCGAGCTCGGGGATGTTCACGCCCGCCACGAGGGCGTCGAGGACGTCTTCGCCCTCGGTGATCCCCCTGTACGCACGCTCGATGGCGCTCTCGGGCCCGCCGTTCTTCCAGCGGATGCTGCTGACGTCGGAGACGCACAACGGCCGGGAGCGGGGGATGTGGACGGCCGGCGCGCCGGCGAGGGCGGAAGGGGTGGCCGCGACGGCGACGCCCGCCGCCGTGGTGCGCACGAAATCACGTCTGTCCATGACCATCGAGGGGTTCGAGTCCGGTTCGGCTTCAGGGCACACAGTAGCACCCGGATCGGAAGCCCGCCTCCCCGGCCGCGACAGTGCCCGGGTCGATCCCGGTGGGCCGCGCGGACGGGCGCCGCTCACCCACGAGGCGTGGGTTGCCCTGCCGCCCGATAAGACGTCAAAGTGGAACGGCGCGCCGAACCGTCCTAGCTTGCCCGGTAGGTCGTGGGCGGGGCCTGGCCGCAACTCCATGATGACGGGGACGATGACACTCGGTCGATATCTCGAGTACGCCATCCGGCGGAGTCCCGAAGAGAATCTGTGTGCGCTCGCCCAGCGGATTCCGGGGGTCCACTACGAGCGTTTCGATGTGTACGAGGTGCCGGTGGCCTCGGTCTCGCGCAGACCGGCGCCCGAAGGGTTCGACATCCGTGTCGTGGGACCCGAGTCTGTCGACGACCTGGCTCGCTGTCGCGGTCCTCGCGACCTCTTCGAACAGCGGTTTTCGGTTCTTCAGGACCGGTGCGTCGCAGCGATGGACGGCAGCGGCGTGGTGGGCTTCGAGTGGTTGTCGGTGCGCGATGAGCGACGCGAGCCTCTGATGCCCCTCCGCTTCGAAATCCCGGCAAGTCATGCATACGCCTACGATGCCTTCGTCCTGCCGGCGTTCCGAGGCAGAGGCCTGTGGGCCGGCCTGGTTCGGGAGCTGGCGGGTGCCGCCGGCGAACTCGGGAGGCCCTATGTCTTCTCGCACGTGTCGCGCTACAACGAGCTTTCCCAGGCCGCCCACCGCGGCGTGGGATTCACCCGGGTCTCCTCCTTCCGCACCGTGGGCCTGGGCGGCGTCGGCTTTACCCTCGGCGCCAAGCCCCGTCGCGACGCGGGAGCGTCGTGAGGCCCGTGACGCGCCTTCGGCCGGGGGAAATCCTCCCCCCGTGACCCGCGCGGTGGTGAACCCGGCAACGTGCCGTTTCCGAACGTCGACGGACCATGGGTACGGGTGTCCCACGCCGCCGCCGAGGTGTCCGCCGATCTCGTGCTGGTGCAGGGCTTCGCGGAAGAGCTGAAGCGGCTGAGAGGCAACTGACCCTCCCGGCCTCCGGGATCAGCGAACCAGCGCCGGCGTCGTCGTCGGCGGCCTCCGGTGGTGCGTCGCCTGCTCGAATGCGTACGCGATGCGGATGAGCAGCGGCTCGGACCACGCGTCTCCCAGCACCTGGAGTCCCGCGGGGAGCGTCCCTTCCATGACGAAGCCCATAGGCACCGTGAGGGCGGGGAACCCGGTGGGCGGCGCGGGCCACTGGCTGTTGTCACCCGCCGGGGTGTCCATGTCGCCGACCAGCCTTGGCGGGTTGCTCCAGCTCGGATAGATGAGCGCCTCGACGTCGTACTCGGCCATGGCGGCTCGCATCCCCTGGCGGAAGCGCTCTTCCTGGGCTCGCCCGCGGATGCACTGCTCGTTCGTGTCGGGTGTGCCCTCGAAATCGAGGAAGCGCTCCACCGTGGGCATCACCGTGCGGTAGACCTTCCCGCTCTCGGCGATCTCCTGCAGCGTGCGGTACGGCGGGTTCGGGATGTCGGCGAGGTAGTTCTCGATGTCGTAGCGGAAGCGCGAGCACCCGGTCCCGCTGCGCAGCTCGTCCAGCTTGTCCACGTGGAAGTCGCGTACCACCGTCGCCCCGAGCCGCTCCAGAACGGCGAAGGTCTCCGCGAAGCGCGCGAGAATCTCCGGGTCCGCCGATTCCGTGTAGGCGATCTGCCCCATGACGCCGATGCGCACCCCCTCGAGGTCCGGCTGCAGAAAGTCGAGGTACGACGCGGCGCGCCGGGCGTCGGCCTCCGCGGTCACCGGGTCGGCGGGGTCGGTGCCCGCGATGACGTCGAAGACGCGCACCGCGTCCTCGACGGTGCGGGTCATCGGGCCCGCGATGTCTCGATGAGCGTACAGCGGCATCACCCCGTCCCGGCTCGTGAGTCCCTGGGTCGAGCGGATGCCCACGAGGGCCTGATGGGACGACGGGCCACGGATCGAGTTGCCGGTGTCCGAGCCCAGCCCCACGAGGCCGAAGTTGGCGGTCACGGCGGCGGCCGTGCCCCCGCTGGAGCCCGCGGTGACGCGGTTGAGGGCGTAGGGGTTGAACGTCCACCCGGGGAGCATGGAGCCCACCGTCTCCAGGGCGGTAAAGGCGAACTCGGCCAGATTCGACTTCGCGAGCACGATGGCCCCGGCCTCGCGGATCTTCCGCACCTGATAGGCGTCGTCGGCGGCCATCGAGCCGGCCAGCGACGCCGAGCCGCCGGTGGTGGGCATGTCGTGCGTGTCGAAGTTGTCCTTCACGATGACCGGGATCCCGTGCAGCGGCCCGGTGAGCGCGCCGGTCCGTCGCAGCTCCCGGTCCAGGGAGTCCGCGCGCTGGAGGGCGCGGGGGTTCACCAGGATCAGCGAGTTGATGTTCGGTCCCGCGTGGTCGTACGCGTCGATGCGCCGGAGGTACGCCTCGACGAGCTGCCTCGCGGTGAGCGTTCCTGCCAGCATCGCCCGGTGGGTCTCGGCGATGGTGAGCTCCATGAGCTCGACGCCGCCGACCTGCTGGGCGCTCGCCGGCGGTGCGCCGAGCACGACGCCGACGAGGACGAGAAGGCCACCGATGCAGCGTGACGTGACCGCCCGGCAGCGTGCGGGTCGCTCGGGACGAGGGTATCGGGGACGGTGTGCCATCGGCGGGGCGCTCGGGGGTCGGCGGGGACGGGTCGAATTCACGTCGCCAAGGTAGGGGCGTCCGGCCTCCGGTGTCACCCGGCCCTCGCGGCATGGGGCCGCGGCGATCGGGTCGGACGTCCCGTCGCCGCGCCGGGCGAGCGCCGCCTGATCAGGGGAGTTCGCGTGCCAGAGTCCTCGCGCGGGTGAACACCGAGTCGAGCATCTTCTCGGTGAGCCTCCCCGTGAAGGTGTTCTGCTGGCTGGGGTGGTAGGAGCAGAGGAGGCTCACACCTCCCCCGACTTCGACCTCGACGCCGTGCCCGAACCTCGGGCGCGGGCGCGGCACCGAACGACCGGCTTCGTCCAGGAGCCGGAACGTCTGGTGGTAGGCGAGACTCCCGAGTGCCACGATGACCTTCACGGATGTCATCGCGTCGAGCTCGGCGCGGAGCCAGTGTGCGCAGCGGTCCCGCTCGACCGGCGAAGGCCTGTTGGCAGGAGGGGCACAGCGGACGGCCGCGGTGACGAGCACGCCCTCGAGCTCCATGCCGTCGTCACGGGAGCGCGACTCCGCCTGGTTCGCGAAGCCCGCTCGGTGCAGCGCCCGGTAGAGCCAGTCGCCCGAGCGGTCCCCCGTGAACATGCGCCCGGTGCGGTTCGCGCCGTGCGCGGCCGGGGCGAGCCCCACCACGAGGACGCGCGCGGACGGGTCCCCGAACGCGGGCACGGGTCGCCCCCAGTAGGTCTCCGCGCGGAACGCGGCGCGCTTCTCTCTCGCCACCTCCTCGCGCCACGCGACGAGGCGCGGGCAGCGGCGACACGCGGTGATCCGATCCTGCAGGACGTCGAAGTCGATGGTTCCGCTCGTTTTCAGGAAGGCTCAGGCGGCGTCGGCTCTTTCGTCCGAGAGGGGTACTGGCACACCTCGAACCGCGGCCCCCGGTTCAGCGTCCACCCCGGGGCACGCTACCCTCCAGCCAGGCAGACCACCAGACGACTGCCAGCATCTCGCTGCCCGCCGCCAGACGGTCCGCGGCGAAGTCGCCGGCCCTGCGGTCCGCGGGAGCGCCCGGGCGGAAGCCCACGTCACGCTCGATCGTGTAGAGTTCGGGCACCGCGGCGAACGAGTCGAGGAGGAACGCGAAGATTTCCTCTCGCGCGGAGCCGGCGATGGATCGGGGACGCGCGGGTACCCGACGCGCCAGGTCCCGGGGGCGTACGTGGGCCGTGACGAAGCCGCTCTCGAAGCGCGCGTGGAAGTCGCGGTCGGTGGTGAACCCTTCGGGATTCGCCGTGTCGCGGTCCCACCCGTTGAAGTGGATCGTCGTGTGGTGTGGCTGAGCGCCGTCGGTGACGTAGTGCCCCAGGATGCCCGCGTCGTCGAGGATCCGTGACTCGATCCACCGCCGCTCATCGGACCCGGCGGGCGCGCGGTGCCAGCGCCGCCACTCGGAGACGAGGCGCTCGTAGAGTTCGAGGATGCGCCAGGGCAGGAAGCCCGCATCGCGTTCGGGGCGAGGGAGGCCGGCTCGATAGAGCTCGGAAAGGTAGGCCCAGCGGTCGCCGGCCCGCAGCGCCGCGTCCGGCACACGCTCGAAGTCGATGTAGTGGTCGTAAGACCAGGCCTCGTCCATGGCGGATCGGGTCCCCGACCGCCAGCGGTCCGGCTCCGGGCTGAGGTACTCGAGACGGGGCCCGGCCTCGCGGAAGAAGTCGGGCATCTCGGACGGGAGCGTCGCGACGGCGGCACGCGCCGCCATCTCGTGGCCCCGGTAGCCCCACGGTGCCGCGATGCACGCGGCGACCAGCGCGAAGGTCGGCCCGGCCCGGCCGGCGCGCCGGGCCGCCGCCGACCGATCCGCACGGCCGGCCGGGTCCGCCCGCGGGACACGGACCGCGCCCCCCACGCTCAACGCGACCGCGCCAGCGCGCCCCGGTCGACCTTGCCGAGGTGCGTGCGGGGAAGGTCGTCCAGGAAGACGACCTCGCGGGGGTACTTGTACGGTTCGAGGCGCGACTTCGCCCACCCCTGCAGCTCGGCCGCGAGGGAATCGCTCCCTTCCGTGCCCTGCTCGAGCACGACGAAGGCGCCCGGCTTCACCAGACCCTCCGGCGTGCGCAGCCCAACCACGGCAGCCTCGCGCACGGCGTGGTGCTCGAGAAGGCAGTTCTCGAGCTCCTTGGGCGACAGCCACTTGCCACTGACCTTGAGCATGTCGTCGGCACGGCCCTCGTAGGTGACCGTGCCGTCCTCGGCGATCGAGATCATGTCGCCCGACAGATACCAGCCGTCGCGGAACGCGGCATCGGTCTTATCCCGGTCCCGCCAGTACCCGAGCGCGAGGGAGTCTCCCCGCACGCGCATCACGCCGACCTCACCCGCGGGCACGTCGTGTCCCTCCGCGTCGCACGCACGGACCTCGAAGCCGTCCACCACTGTGCCGAGCGTGCCCGGACGGACGTCGTCGGGACGGTTCGAGATGAAGATGTGCCACATCTCGGCCGTGCCGAGCCCGTCGAGCAGCGGAACACCGAAGAGCTCGTCCCAGCGCCGGTGGAGTTCCGCGGGGAGTGCCTCGCCGGCGGACGTCGCGAGGCGAAGCGAGGAGAGATCCCGGGCGCCGGCGTCCGCGTGCGACACGAGGTTGCTCACCATCGTGGGCACGTTGACGAGGATCGTCGGCCGGAACGTCCGGATCTTCTCGAAGAGGGTTTCGGCCGTGCACCGTTCCGGGAAGAGGGCACTCGTGGCACCCACGGAGAAGGGAAAAAGGAGGTTTGACCCCGTGGCGTACCCGAAGAAGAGCTTGGGCACGGACAGCGTGACGTCGTCCTCCCGGATTCCGAGGACGCCCTTTGCGTAGAGCTGCGTGGTGTTGGCGAAGGAGCCGTGGGTCTGCACGACCGCCTTGGGGTGTCCGGTGGTCCCGCCGCTGAAGAGGAAGACCGCCGGGTCGTCGTTGCGTGTCGGGTGAACCGGCGGGTCCGACGCCGAAGCACGGAAGCGTTGGCGGAAGGCGTCGCCGCCCACCGCGACGAGCGCGGGCGGGTGCTCGGCCGAGCGGGCGGCCTCTTCGAAGGCGTCGACCACCTCCGGGTCGACGAGCGCGATCTTCGGCGTGGTGTAGTCGAAGAAGTATGCGATCTGGTCGGCGGAAAGCTGCGGGTTGACCATGACGACCACCGCACCGGCGCGGAACACGCCGAACAGGGCGGCCACGTAGTCGACGCCGTCGGGCAGGGCGATCAGGACGCGGTCACCCGGAACGACCCCCGAATCGGTCAGAAGAACCGCGAAGCGACCGGCGTCCTCGTGGACCTCGCCGTAGCTCCGTGATCCGGCTTCGGTGAGGAGCGCGCGACGGTCCGCGCGTCCCTCACGGATCCGGTCACCGAGGAAGAAGTCGTAAACGTTGAGGGTGCGGGCGCGCCGAGAGGTCATGGCGGGACGATACCGGGACGCTAGAATGAAGGTCAATCCGGCTTCGCCCTCCGGCCCCCGCATCGATGACCGTTCGCGCGTTCGCAGACCTGACTTGGGAAGACGTCCGTGACGTGGCGGGGCGCCACGCTGTCGCGATCCTCCCCGTCGGCGCGGTCGAGGCGCACGGCCCGCATCTGCCGGTCGGTACCGACGTGATCATCGCCGAGGCGATGGCGCGCTCGTGCGCGGAGCAGCTCGACGGGACGGGCAGGCGCGCCCTGGTCATGCCTCCGCTGTGGTACACTGCGGCGTGCTTCGCGGATAGCTTTTCGGGGACCGTGAGCGTGGACCCGGGTATCGTGACCGGCCTGATCCGCGGGATCGCCGCCTCTCTCGTCAAGCAGGAGATCCCGACGTTGGCCATCGCGAACGCGCACCTGGACCCCACGCACCTCGGTTCGCTCCGGGCGGCCGCGCACGAGCCCCCGGAGGGCGCCCGCATCGTATTCCTCGACCTGACCCGTCGGAGCGTGGCCGAGCGGCTCACCGAGGAGTTCCGGACGGGTGCGTGCCACGCGGGGCGGTTCGAGGGCAGCGTCGTGCTGGCCGAGCGCCCGGAGCTGTTCCGGGACGACGTGGCGCGCACCCTGGAGCCCAATCCGGCAAGCCTTTCGACGGCCATCCGAGCGGGACACGGTAGCTTCGAGGAGGCCGGCGGACCGCGGGCCTACTTCGGCTGGCCCGCCGAGGCGAGCACGGACGAGGGGCGAGAGACGATACGGACTCTGGGGCGGCTGCTGGCCGACGCGATCGTGGAGGAGAGCGAGTGAGCGGACTCGAGGGGTACAACGCACTCATCACCGGCGGGGGGCGAGGGATCGGCGCCGCGGCCGGACTCGCTCTGGCCCGGGCGGGAGCGAAGGTGTCGCTCGCGGCGCGCAACGAGGCGCAGGTGGTGCAGATGGCGGCCGAGATCCGGAGTGAGGGACTGGAGGCGTTCGCCTTCCGCTGCGACGTGACCGACGAGCGGCAGGTGCGAGACCTCGTGCTTTCGGCGAGAGACGCCATGGGGCGTGTCGACATCCTGGTGAACAACGCAGGCACCGCCGCGTCGAACCCCCTGTCGCGGGTGACACTCGCCGAGTGGCGACACATCATGGACGTGAACGCCACCGGTACGTTCCTGTGCACGAAGGCCGTGTATGATCGGATGGCGGAACGCCGCTGGGGACGCGTCGTGAACATCGCCTCGGTGGCCGGGCTCGAGGGCGGCCGGTACATCACCGCGTACACCGCGGCGAAGCACGCGGTCGTCGGCTTCACCAAGGCGCTCGCCGAGGAGTCACGGGGCAAGGGCGTCACGGTGAACGCGGTCTGCCCGGGCTACGTGGACACCCCGCTCACCGACGAGACCATCGCGCGGATCATGCACCACACCGGCAAGGACCGGCAGGGTGCGCTCGATCTGCTCCTGGCCGAGTCCGGTCAGTCCCGGTTGATGCGCGCACACGAGGTCGCGGACGCCATCCTGGCTCTGTGCAGGGAAGAGGCACACGGTCGCAACGGTGAGATCGTCGTCCTGGACGGGAAGGAGGTACCATGACCTATGTGCGCGTGGATCCCCAGGAGCTGGGTGCACCCCGAGGATGGACCAACGGGATGCTCGGGCCGGCGGGAGGGCGGGTACTCTTCGTGGCAGGCCAGGACGCAGCCGAGCCCGAGGGTCACGTCATCACCGACGACTTCGTGGAGCAGTTCGACCTCGTGCTTCACAAGGTGCTCTCGGTGGTGCGGGCCGCGGGGGGAGAGGTGGCTTCCATCGGCCGCATGGTGATCTACGTGACCGACCTCGACGCGTACCGCGCCCTGCGCCCCGAGATCGGTCGGGTGTATCGCACCCGGATGGGGAAGCACTTCCCGGCCATGGCGCTCGTCGAGGTGTCGCGGCTCGTGGATCCGCGCGCGAAGGTCGAGATCGAGGCCACCGCCGTGCTCGCTCCGCATCCGGAGGCCTGACCGTGATCGAACCTCGCTCCTTCCTCTACGACCTGGACACCGAAACCGGCGTCGCCACCATCACGCTGAACCGACCCGAACGCCTCAACGCGCTCACCTTCGAGGTGTACGACGAGCTGCGGAACACCTTCTACGCGCTGCATGACGAGCCGGAGGTCCGCGTGATCGTCGTCACTGGCTCGGGGCGAGGGTTCTGCAGCGGCGGCGACGTCGAAGACATCATCGGGCGGCTCTTCGAGCGCGACATGCGGGGCCTGCTCGAGTTCACGCGCATGACGTGCGACCTCGTGCTCTCCATCCGGCGCTGCCGGAAGCCCGTCATCGCCGCCCTCAACGGGACCGTGGCCGGGGCCGGGGCCGTTATCGCGACGGCGTGCGACATGCGGATCGGAGCCGCGAACGCGAAGATCGCCTACCTCTTCACGCGGGTCGGTCTGTCCGGCGCCGACATGGGTGCGGCTTGGATGCTGCCGCGGATCGTGGGGCTGGCCAGGGCGAGCGAGCTGCTCATGACGGGTGACTTCATCTCGGCCGAGGAGGCCCACCGCATCGGGCTCTACAACCGCGTGGTGCCCGAGGGCGAGTCTCTGGCGGCGGCGACCGAGCTCGCGCTCAAGCTCTCTAAGGGACCGTCGTTCGCGATCGAGATCACCAAGGACGCGCTCAACCGCGAAGCGAGTATGGACCTCGCCGGCGCGCTCGAAGCCGAGGCGCAGATCCAGGCGGCCCTCATGCTGCACCCCGATTTCCGCGAATCGTACGACGCCTTCGTCGAGAAGCGCCCGCCGAATTTCCTCTGAGCCTGGCGCAGCCATGTCGGATACCCACACCGTTCGTGCATTCCTGGAACCCGACCACCATGCGTGGGGGGCTGCGGTCGCCGCGTTCGCGGCTCGCGATCTCGCCGGACGGCCGCATGCGGCGACCGACGACGCGGCTCGGGTCGAGGCCCGCGAGCTGCTCCGCATCATGGGAGCACGCGGTGTCTTCGGCCCGATCGGCGCGCGTGACCTGCGGGCGTGCTGCCTCGCGCGTGAGCTGATTGCAGCCGCCTCGCCTCTGGCCGACTCCGTATGGGCACTCCAGGGACTCGGAATCACGCCGCTGCTGCTCGACGGGACGGAGGACCAGAAGGCGCGGTGGGCGAAGCCCGCGCTCGCCGGCGAGGCCATGAGCGCGTTCGCGATCACCGAGCCTGGCGCGGGATCGGACGTCGCCTCGATGTCGACGCGCGCCGAGCGCGACGGCGACGGTTACGTGCTGCACGGGCACAAATGGTTCATCAGCAACGCGGGCATCGCCGACTGGTACGTCGTCTTCGCGTCGACCGACCTGTCGGCAGGAAGCCGGGGCGTGTCGGCGTTCGTCGTGCCGGCGGACGCCGAGGGGCTCACGTTCTCCGGCGCGCAGGTGATGAGCGCCCCACACCCGCTCGGCGAGCTCACCTTCGACGGCTGTCGGGTGCCCGCGGACCACCGAATCGGGGACGAGGGACGCGGCTTCAGGCTCGCCATGGCGACGCTCGACCAGCTCCGACCCACGGTGGGGGCGGCCGCGTGCGGCATGGCTGAACGAGCGCTGCGCGAGGCGCTCGACCATGCCGTGCGCCGTGAGCAGTTCGGCAAGCCGATCGCGGAATTCCAGCTGGTGCAGGAAAAGCTCGGTCGCATGGCGATGGACCTGACGGCAGCCCGCATGCTGGTGTACCGGGCAGCGTACGAGAAGGATCTGGGTGCGGAGCGCATCAGTACCGAGGCGGCGATGGCCAAGGCCTTCGCCACGGAGGCCGCCCAGCGGATCGTCGACGACGCCGTGCAGATCCTCGGCGGTCGGGGTGTGATGGCGGATCACCCGGTGGACATCCTGTACCGCTCGGTGCGCGCGCTACGCATCTACGAGGGGACGACGGAGATCCAGCACCTGATCATCGCGGGGAAGATGGTGGCCGACGCCAGGGCGGAGCTCGGATGAGGATCCTGGTCGTCGGTGGCGGTCCGTCCGGGCTTTATTTCGCGATCCTCATGAAGCGCGCCGATCCGTCGAACGAGGTCCTCGTCCTGGAGCGGAATCGCCCCGACGACACGTTCGGCTTCGGGGTCGTCTTCAGCGATGCCACCATCGTCGAAGTGGAGAGCGCCGATCCGGGGACGTACGCCGCGATCACCGATCACTTCGTCCACTGGGACGACATCGACGTGCATTACGGTGGCGAGGTCGTCCGCTCGACGGGCCACGGCTTCAGCGGCATGAGCCGGCAGACACTCCTCACGGTTCTCCAGGACCAGGCCCGGGCGCTCGGTGTGGAGCTGCGCTTCGAGACCGAGGTGGAGGGGTTCGTGGACGCCGACGCCGCGCCGGCTGCCGCCGCAGACCAGGCGGGGAGCGTTGCCCTGCTGCGTGTGGATGGAGCCGTGCCCGCCGTCGGGAAGGGTCCCGCGCGTGGCTGGGTGGATGCGGCGGACTGGGATCTGGTCGTGGCCGCGGACGGCGTGAACTCGCGGGTGCGCGAGCTTCGGGCCGACCGCTTCGAACCGACCTTCGACTGGCGGCCGAACCGCTTCGTGTGGCTCGGCACGACGAAGCCCTTTCCCGCCTTCACATTCTACTTCCGGGAGAACGCGCACGGTCTGTGGCGCGTGCATGCGTACCAGTACGAGCCGGGTCACTCGACGTTCATCGTCGAGTGCACCGAAGAGGCGTGGGTCGCGTCGGGCATGGACGGCGCGACGGAGGAGGAGACCCTCGCCTACTGCGAGGCGCTCTTCACCGAGGAGCTCGCTGGCCATCGACTGACGGGAAATCGGAGCGTGTGGCGCAGCTTCCCCACGATCCGGTGCGCGAAGTGGTACGCCGAAAACGTCGTGCTCCTGGGCGATGCCGTGCACACGGCGCACTTCTCGATAGGGTCGGGGACGCGCCTGGGAATGATCGACGCGATCGCGCTGCGTGCGGCGCTTCGGACGGAGGCGTCCGTGCCGGCCGCACTCGCCGCGTACGAGGCGGACCGAAAGCCGGCCGTGGAGTCGCTCCAGCGCGCCGCGCAGGCGAGTCTGGAATGGTTCGAGGCCACCGAGCGCTACATGGATCTGGCGCCGATCCAGTTCGCTTTCACCCTGCTCACGCGGAGCCTGCGCATCACGCACGAGGACCTGCGCGTCCGCGATCCGGGTTTTCTCGCCCGCCTG
The DNA here is from genome assembly GCA_030827315.1 of Gemmatimonadota bacterium. Taxonomy (GTDB): domain Bacteria; phylum Gemmatimonadota; class Gemmatimonadetes; order Longimicrobiales; family Gaopeijiaceae; genus UBA2589. Next base: position 38,833 of record JAURER010000023.1, read on the forward strand.
GACGCGTGGGTCGCCGACGAGGCGGAGCGGCAGAGCGGCGTCGGGCTTCCCCGCCGTCCGCCGCCGCCGCCGATGTTCACGCCGTTCCGGCTTCGGGACCTCGTGGTCCCGAACCGCGTTGTCGTGTCGCCGATGTGTCAGTACACGGCGGTTGACGGGACGGTGGGAGACTGGCACATGCAGCACCTGGGCAGCCGGGCTGTCGGCGGGGCCGGGATGGTCTACGCGGAGATGACCGACGTCTCCGCCGAGGCGAGGATTTCGCCGGGGTGTGCCGGGCTCTACCGGCCCGAGCACGTCGGCGCCTGGAAGCGCATCGTGGACTTCGTTCACGGGCACACGGACGCGAAGATCGCGATGCAACTCGGTCACGCGGGCCGCAAGGGGGCGACGAAGAGCATCTGGGAGGGAGACAACGAACCGCTCGAGCGGGGCGGGTGGGACATCGTGTCGGCTTCCCCGATCCCGTACTTCCCGGGCCGGAGTCAGACGCCCCGCGAACTCGGGCGGGAGCAGATGGAGACGATCGTCGCGGACTACGTGCGGGCGACCGAGTACGCGGTCGAGGCGGGCTTCGACCTCCTCGAGATCCACATGGCGCACGGATACCTGCTCGCCTCCTTCATCTCGCCCCTCACCAACGAGCGTACCGACGCCTACGGCGGGTCGCTGGCAAACCGGATGCGCTTCCCGCTCGAGGTCTTCGACGCGTGCCGGTCGGCGTGGCCCGAGGAGCGTCCGATGAGCGTGCGCGTGAGTGCCGTGGACTGGGCTCCCGGGGGCGTGGGGCCGGACGACACGGTGGAGGTCGCGCGCATGCTGGCGGCCCACGGATGCGACGTCGTCGACGTCTCGTCCGGTCAGACCGTGCCCTATCAGCGGCCGGTGTACGGCCGGCTCTACCAGACGCCCTTCGCCGACCGCGTGCGCCAGGAGGTGGGGGTATCGACGATGGCGGTCGGCAATATCTCCTCCTGGATGGACGTGAACACCATCGTGGCGGCCGGGCGGGCGGACCTCTGCCTGATCGCGCGGGCGCACCTGTTCGATCCATACTGGACCCGCCACGCCGCGCACATGCTCGGCTGGCCGCTTCCTTGGCCCGACCAGTACAGTTCGGTCTCGAGGTACACGCCGCGCTTCGAGTTCCACTTCGGCGGCGAGTAGCCGGGGAGCCGCTGCCGTGGACATTCGCACCAAGCTGGTCTTCACCCTGGTGGCCGTCGCGCTGACGGCCATGCTGGTGTTCGGTCTCATCGCGAACGGAACGGCGGAGCATCGGTTCCGGGAGAGCACCACGGCCCAGCTCGACGGGCTGGCGGCATTCAAGGAAGCCGCGGTCACACAGCTCGTGGCGGGGTGGAGCGACCGCGTCGGACTCGTGGCCAGCCGAACCGCGCTGCGTGTGAACCTGGCCGGTCTCAAGCGGGAGGGTGGAAGCCAGTTCGCGGAGCGCATCGAAGCGATCCTGGTCGACGCGGAGGCCGCATCACCCCTAATCGTGGCGCTCGGCGCTTACGACACGATGGGACGCCTCGTAGCGAGCTCCGGTGACGCCACCACGCTCTCCGCGTTGGATCAGCCCACGGTCGGGCAATCCGAGGACGGGACCGCCGTCCGCTTCACCGGGGTCGTTTTCCGGGGTTCGGAGACCCCCCTCGCGATCTTCGTGGCTCCGATGTTGCAGGAAGGCGAACGCGTCGGCGTTCTCCGCGCGGTGCTCCTCACGACGGAGATCGAGGAGCTGTCGGGCAACCAAAGTGGCCTCGGCGACACCGGCGAGACGATCGTGGTCGTGCGGGACGAAGCCGGCGTGGCCCGCGTCCTGCACCCGCTCCGCTTCCCGCCGGATGGCCAAGAGGGTTCGGGCTTCACGGTCGGCGCCGGCGATGCCCTGGCGCGGTCGCTGGAAGGTCGCCCCGCCGAGGTCATGCAAACGTACGTGGACTACCGCGGCGCGCCGGTCCTGCTCGCGACGCGCCTCGTCCCATCCACGGGGTGGGGCGTCGCGGTCAAGATCGACCGGGCGGAGCAGGAACGCCCCATCGCCGAATTCCGAGGGCAGATGCGTCGGCTCGCGCTGGCCCTCGCTGCCTTCGCCATTCTCTTCGGAACCGGCATCGGCATCCGCGTCGCGCTGCCGATCCACCGCATGGCCGAGACCGCCGAGAAGATCGCGGCGGGGGATCTTGCGGCGCGCGCGAACATCTCCCAGGAGGACGAGGTCGGCATGCTCGCCCGGACCTTCGATGGGATGGCGGAGGCCCTCGAGAAGCAGGTCGGCCTGCTCTCGGAATACCGGAAGTTCTTCGAGGTTTCCATCGACATGCTCTGCATCGCGGGGACGGACGGGTACTTCAAGCGTGTGAACCCGGCGTTCTCTCGGGAACTCGGCTGGACGCAGGACGAGCTCCTCGCGCGTCCCTTCCTCGATCTCGTTCACGAGGATGACGTGGCGTCGACCCTGCTCGAGATCGAGAAGCTCGCGGGCGGCAGTCCGACGATCCGGTTCGACAACCGCTTCCTCTGCCGGGACGGTTCGTACAAGTGGTTGCGCTGGAATGCCTACCCCGAGCCGGAATCCGGACGACTCTACTCGATCGCCCGGCGTACCGGGGTGTCCGAGGCGTCCTCGTGATCTACCTCGAGCTCTTCGCCGGCTTCATCTA
>JAURER010000085.1 GCA_030827315.1 Gemmatimonadota bacterium
AGAGGGTGGGGTCGTCCGGGAAGGGGAGCTCGACCACGGGGACGGCCGGGTCCGGATCGGCGCCCGGGCTCGAGCACGCCAGGGCGCCCAGGGTGACCCCGATACCCAGCACGAGCGTGGTCGGTAGCCGCCGACCGGGCCCTCGAAAGACCTTCGGCATCAGCCCGAGGGACATGCTCGATCTCCGGTGCGCCGGGAGCGGATCAGACCGCGGCCCCAACGCCTTTGACCACGGTGAGGTACCCGTGGGGGTCGTCGTTCTCGCCCCGCACGGTTTCCAGGAAACAGCGCTGGATGTCGAGGGTGACCGGGCCGGCACGCCCGGCGCCGATCTCGATCCGGTCGACGCTCCGCACCGGCGTCACCTCGGCGGCCGTTCCCGTGAAGAAGATCTCGTCGGCGCAGTAAAGCGACTCGCGGGAGACGGGCCGTTCCACCACCTCGTAGCCGAGGTCCTTCGCCATCTGGATGATCGCGCCGCGCGTGATGCCCACGAGTGAGGTTCCGTCGAGCACGGGCGAGACGACGACACCGTCCTCGACGAGGAAGACGTTCATGCCGCTTCCCTCGCTCACCAGGCCGCCCGGGCCGAGCGCGATCGCGTCGGCGTACCCGTTCTGGACCGCTTCCATCTTCATGAGCTGGGCGTTCACGTAGTGACCCCCGGCCTTCGCTCGCGCAGGGAAGGTGTTCGGGGCCATGCGCTGCCACGAGGAGACGCAGACGTCCACACCCCTGTCCAGGGCGTCCTGCCCCAGATAGGTCCCCCACCCCCACGCCGCGATGTACGTCTCGATCGGGCTGTGCATGGGGTACAGTCCGGGCGTGCCGTAGCCGCGCAGGACCATCGGGCGGATGTAGCAGTCGCGGAGCTGATTCTTACGGACGACTTCCTGACATACCTCGCTGATCTCGGCCTTCGACCACTGCGGCAGCATGCGGTAGATCTTGGCGGAGTCGATGAGCCGGTCGACGTGCGCATCGAGACGGAAGATCGCCGGACCTTTCGGCGTGTCGTACGCGCGGATCCCCTCGAAGATCGATGTCCCGAACTGCACCGCGGTGGAGAGCAGGTGGACCCGGCAGTCGTGCCAAGCCACGTACTCTCCGTCCTTCCAGATCCACTCAGCTTCGTTGAAGCCTGACATCAGATGAGTCCTTTGATCCAGCCGCCGTCGACGGCGATCGATTGTCCGGTTACGTAGGATGCCTGCTCGGAGCACAGGAATGCCGCCAGGGCGCCGAGTTCGGCCGGCTCGCCCAGCCGGCCCATGGGAATCTCCGAGACCCACCCCGCGTAGGCCTCGTCGATACTCTTAGCGTCGCGCTCCGCGATCGCTTCCGCCAGATGGACGAGCCTTTCGGTGCGGGTATATCCGGGCAGCACGTTGTTGACCGTGACGTTGAACGGGGCCGCCTCGTTCGAGATCGTCTTGGCGAAGCCCGTCACCCCGGCGCGGAGCGCGTTCGAGAGGACGAGGAGGGCCACGGGCTGCTTCACGGTGATCGACGTCACGTTCACGATCCGGCCCCAGCGCCGCTCCTTCATGCCCGGCAGGGCCGCGCGGACGAGGTTCACGACGCTCTCGAAATTCTGCGCGATGGCGTCGCGCCACACTTCGGCGGAGTGCTCCTCGAACTTCCCGGCGGGCGGGCCACCCGTGTTCGTGACCAGGATGTCCACCCGGCCGAATGCAGCCTCGGCCTCGGAGATCAGGCGCGCGGCCCCGGCGGGCACGGTCAGGTCCGTGGCGACGGCCTCCACGCGGGCGCCGGTCGCCCCGGCGATTTCCGCCTTCACCGCGTCGAGCCTCTCCTGCGAGCGCGAGTTGATCACCAGATCCACGCCTTCCGCGGCGAGGGCGTCCGCGATCGCGCGGCCCAGACCCTGACTGGAGCCGGCGACGACCGCGACCTTTCCCTTCAGTCCGAAATCCATGGGAGTCCGGCTACGCGTTCAACGGTCGTGGAAGTAGGAGTCCGTGCCATCGAGCCAGTCCTGCCTGGGCGGGCTGAACACATCGACGTCGAACGTATCCTCGAGGGCCTCCGCCCTGTGGGGCACGTGGGACGGGATGTACATGACTTCGCCCGCGGAGACGACACGCTCCTCGTAGCCGGGCTCGCCCTCGTTGCCGATCCAGAAGCGCAACGCGCCTTCCAGGATCCAGGTCAGCTGCTCGTTCTCGTGGGAGTGCTTGGGAACGATGGCGCCCTTTTTCAGGTGGACGTGCGCCAGCATCATCCGTTCGCCCGTGAACAGGCGCCGCGAGATGTCATGGGTGACACTCTCGAGGGTGATCTCGTCCCACTTTTCGTGGCGTACCAGACTCTCGCTCATCGCGCTGCGGTCCCGTTTCGAGTTGGTCGGTCTTCGAAGGAGCGGCCAAAGGGCGGTGCAGGGCCGGTCGTGTCAATGGCTGAGACGGCACGGATCCCGCGGGCCGCCCCGGGGTTGGAGGCTTGAGCCCCGTGTCGCGATCGGAGCGAGGGATGTCGCCGCCCCGCCGCCGACGGGCACGTATTCCGGAGAGTGCATGTCGAAACGCGTGAAGAAGACCGACGAAGAGTGGCGCAGGGAACTCTCGCCGATGGAGTATCACGTCCTGCGGCAGAAGGGGACGGAGCGTGCGTACACGGGCCGCTATGACAAGGAGACCCGAGAGGGCACGTATCTCTGCCGCGGGTGCGGCACGCCGCTGTTCACCTCGGACACCAAATTCGATTCCGGGTGCGGCTGGCCTGCGTTCTACGATGTGGCCGAATCCGGCCACGTTCGCACCGAGACCGATCGAAGCCACTTCATGACACGCACGGAGGTGCTCTGCTCGGTCTGCGACGGACACCTCGGCCACGTCTTTCCCGACGGGCCTCGTCCGACCGGGCTTCGCTACTGCATCAACTCCGCGTCCATCCAGCTCGACGCCGATGCGGGGGGTGGTGACGGGGCGTCGGGTGTGCGGCCGGGTGGCGGCCCTTCGGGCCCGGATCCCGACGTCGGCTCCGAGGGGTGACGCGGCAGCATTCCCGAGGTTCAAACGGGCCCGGGCCGTCGATACCTTCCGGTGCTGTGATGCCAACGACTCTTCGCATACGATCACGCCGCATGCCTGCCAAGCTCGACTCCGGACGGGGCCGGCTCCGGCCCGCCCGGAGCTGGAACGGTGTGCGCGCCGCGCTCGCGCTGGGACCGGTGCTGCTGGTCCTGAGCGGTTGCGGCGCATCCCCGCCCCCCGAGCCGGGGATGAGCCGCGGCGTGCCGCCGGATCTGCGCGGTAGACGGGTGATCCTTCTTCCCGTGCAGCTGGTGGTCGGGGTCGCGGGTGATCCCGATGCGGAGCTCTCCTTCACCCTCGCGGACGTCGGGGACGAGGTGGACTGGGTGAGGGAGAACGAGATCCAGGACGCGATGCGCCGGTCTCCGACGGTCCAGACGCGTACCCGGGGGCTCCCCGTCGGCGTCTTCCTGCAGGCGGAGGTGGACCGCATCGGGGACCCGCTGTTCGGGTACCTCCGCCGTATGGAAGCGCTCGTCGAGGCGGACGCGATCCTGCTGCCGGTTGCGGCCAGCTATGAACCGAACCAGGCGATGCCGGGGTCGGGGCCGCGCGTGCGGCTCACCGCCGCGCTCGTCGAGCCCAGGACCGGTCGCGTGATCTGGTTCGGGATCGAGGAGGGCGAGGAGTTGGACAACGCCGATCCGCGCGCACTCGCCTCCGCGGTCGAGAATCTCTCGCGCACGCTCTTCTGGTATCTGGGTGGCTGAAAGCACGTGGTCGAGCAGGGCGAATCTCATAACGAATTCACGTACAAACTGAGCTTTATCAGACGATGACGAAGACGATCACGGTCATTCCCGGAGACGGCATCGGGCCGGAAGTGACCCACGCCACGCTCGAGGTCCTCGGGGCTTCCGGGGCCGACCTCGAGTACGACATGCAACTCGCCGGGGTGGCCGCCCTGGAGCAGGTGCGGCATCCGCTTCCCCAGGAGACGCTCGATTCCGTGGAGCGGAATCGGATCCTTCTCAAGGGCCCGCTCACCACGCCCTCGGGTCAGGGCTTCCGCTCCATCAACGTGGAGCTCCGGAAGCTCTACGATCTCTACGCCAACGTCCGGCCGGTGCGCACCATCGTCCCCGGTGGGCGGTACGAAGACATCGACCTGGTCCTCATCCGCGAGAACACCGAGGGCCTCTACGTCGGCGTGGAGCACTACATCGGCATGCACGGCGACCCACGCGCCGCGGCCGAATCCGTCATGATCATCACGCGCTTCGGCGCCGAGCGGATCTGCCGGTACGCGTTCGAGTACGCGCGCAGGCACGGCCGCCGGAAGGTCACGCTCGCGCACAAGGCCAACATCCTGAAATACACTCAGGGGCTCTTCCTCGAAGTGGGGCACGAAGTGGCCAAGGATTATCCGGACATCGAGTGGGAGGACCGGATCATCGACGCCACCGCCATGCACCTGGTCCTCGACCCCTACCGGTTCGACGTGCTCGTCATGGAGAACATGTTCGGTGACATCCTCTCGGACCTCATGGCGGGTCTCGTGGGTGGGCTCGGCTTCGCCCCCGCGGGCAACATCGGCAGGGACGCCGCCATGTTCGAAGCGGTCCACGGCTCCGCGCCCGACATTGCCGGACAGGGGATCGCCAATCCGACGGGACTGCTCATGTCCGCCTGTCTCATGCTCGACCACCTCGGCCAGCCCGAAGCCGCGGGCCGGATCCGGGTCGCGCTCGACACGGTGGTGCGGTCGGGCGAGGCGCGCACCGTCGACATGGGCGGCAACGCCTCGACGAAGCAGTTCACGCACGCGCTGCTGAAGGCGCTGGCGTGACGTTCGCCGGAGGGGTACGGAGGGCCCGGAGATGACGCGCGAGCGCGTCTCCTGGCGCGACCGGTACCCGGACGAGGTGACGTGCGTGCGTTGCCTCGAGGTCTACGATCAGATGCATCTGGACCGGATGCTGTGGTGCGACCCCTGCCGCCGCCGCGCGCGGGAACGCGCGGCCTGGTACGGGTGGATCGGGGGGCTCCTCTTCGGTGTGGCCTGCGCCGCCTACGTCTGGTTCGGCATCCGACCCACCGACCTCGTGACGGGGGGATGGGTCGCGACGCTGCTCGCCGCGGTCTGGATCGGGCAGAAGGTGGCGCGGGAGATTGTCTACGGCGCCATGCGCTTCCGGAACGCGCGTGCCGTGGAAGCCGTGCCCCCGGCGGACAGCGGCGCGCCCTCTGCCGAAGCCGGACCGAGCGAATAGATTTCTGCGCCGGCCGCGTTGCCGGCTGCCAGGCGCCAGGCCAACGGGTCGGCGCTACACCCGAAACGAACGGAAACGACTCCGATGGCCCGCTTCGAAGGCATAGACTTCTACAACCTCGACGCTCTCTTCTCCGAAGAGGAGCGCATGGTGCGCGACACGATCCGCGAGTGGGTCGA
>JAURER010000001.1 GCA_030827315.1 Gemmatimonadota bacterium
CGATGTCGGCCCGTCCCGCCAGCGCGTACGCGACCACCAGAACAGGGGAGGCGAGGTAGTTGGCCCGCACCAGGGGATGGATGCGCGCCTCGAAGTTACGGTTCCCCGACAGGACCGAGGCGACCACGAGGCCGTTGTCCTCCACGGCCCTGTGGATGTTGTCGGACAGGGGGCCGGAGTTGCCGATGCACGTCATGCATCCGTAGCCGACGACGTGGAAGCGAAGCTGCTCGAGGTAGGGAAGCAGGCCCGATTCGGTGAGGTAGTCCGTGACCACCTGGCTGCCGGGCGCCAGCGACGTCTTGACCCACGGCTTCACCGCGAGCCCCTTTTCGACCGCCTTCCTGGCGAGGAGTCCCGCACCCACCATCACGGAAGGGTTCGACGTGTTGGTGCAGCTGGTGATGGAGGCGATCACGACGGTACCGTCCGTGATCTCGACCTGCTCGCCGTCGCAGTCGACGACGACCCTCCGGGAGTCCGGCCGCACCGCGAGCTGGACCGCTTCGCTGCCTCCCTCGCCTCCCCAGCTCTCGCCGGGCCGGGGCAGCCCTTCTCCCTCCGGATTACCCCTGCCGGGAAGCTCGAAGCCCGCCGGCACGAGTCCCGGGAGGTCGCGCTCGAACACCGTGCGCATGTCCGACATCCGGACCCGGTCCTGCGGGCGCTTGGGCCCGGCGAGGCTGGGTTCGATCGTCGACAGGTCCAGTTCGAGGCGCGAGGTGAACTCGGGGTCCGGCGTCGAGTCGGTGCGGAACAGCCCGAGCTCCTTGGAGACGGCCTCGACGCGGCGGACCAGGCCTTCGTCCCGGCCCGTGCCGCGCAGGTACGTGAGCGTCGAGTCGTCCACGGGGAAGAAGCCGATGGTGGCGCCGTACTCGGGTGCCATGTTGGCCAGCGTGGCCTTGTCCGGCAGACTGAGGTTGCTGAGGCCGGCCCCGTAGAATTCCACGAAGCGCCCGACCACGCCGTGCTTGCGGAGCATCTCCGTGACCCGGAGCACGAGGTCCGTGGCGGTCGCGCCCTGGGGGAGGACCCCCGTGAGCTTCATCCCGACCACCTCGGGCATGAGCATGTAATAGGGCTGACCCAGCATGACGGCCTCGGCCTCGATGCCGCCCACGCCCCAGCCGACCACGCCGAGCCCGTTGACCATCGTGGTGTGCGAGTCGGTCCCCACCACCGTGTCGGGGTAGGCCAGGAAGGAGCCGTCGTGCCGGCGACGGTGAATGACCGACGCGAGGTACTCGAGGTTCACCTGGTGGACGATACCGGTGCCCGGCGGGACGACGGAGAAGCTGTCGAACGCCTCCTGGGCCCATCGCAGGAGAGCGTACCGCTCCCGGTTTCGCTCGAACTCACGCTCCACGTTCAGCCGGAAGGCGTCTGACGTGCCGAAGTGGTCGACCTGCACCGAGTGGTCGATCACCAGGTCGGCTGGCACCACGGGGTTGATGCGGGAAGGGTCGCCGCCCATCGCCTCGAGCCCGTCGCGCATGGCAGCCAGGTCGACGACGGCCGGCACGCCCGTGAAGTCCTGCAGCACGACCCGCGTAGGCATGAACGGGATGTCGGCGCCCGCGTTGGTCGGGCTCCACTGCGTGACCGCTCGGACGTGATCCTCGGCGACGTAGCCACCGCCGGCGTGCCGGAGCTGGTTCTCGAGCAGGATCCGGATCGAGAAGGGCAGGCGGTCGAGGGAGTCGACCACGCCTTCGTCCTGCAGACGCGCGAGACTGAAGAAGGACGTCGGTCCTTCAGGAAGGTCGACGGTAGAGAGGGCACCGAAAGGGTCGCGTCTGAGGTCCGCCACGTTGGCTCCAGTGTGGTTCGTCGGTCTGGTTCGGCCGGCGCGCGCGAGCGTGCTTGCCGCAGCCCCTAATGATCGTTCAAGAGGCGGTCCGTGTCAGGTGCTCGGGCGCCAGGATCCGTACCTCGCGGGCGCCGGCGACGCGCTGTTTCCCGGCAGGCTTGTTGCATGGGAGTTGAGGCGAGAGACCCGGGTCCCATCTCCCACGCGAGGACGCCATCATGACCTCCTATGCCGAGCGTGTTTCCGATCTGCCCCCACCCCTCGCCAACGCGCTGCGCGAGGCCGTTCGCGGTGAAGACGCCGGTGAACTGGCCGAACTCGTCGACGGCGTGGCGGAGCATGACGCCGACGTGGCTGCCTACCTGCGCGACCTCCTCGAGCGCTACGCGTTCGACGTCATCGCGGAGCTGTTCGAGGCGCCCCACGGCTGACGCTGCGGGACCCACGCCGGTCACGCGAAGATCACCCGCGGACGGAATGTCCCGTCCGGGGGCGATACGTCGCGGGCCCGCGACCCGGCCCTCCACCTGGGTCTACCTCCGCGTCGGACACGTTGGCCACGGCGCCCCTGTCGCCGCACTCGCCCCGGAGGCGCCGCCCGGCGTACTCCAGGCGACCCTCCCGGCCCCCTCTTGGTGCCCCGTCTCCGCAGCCGTACGTTTGCGGTCGGCCGGGCTCGGAGTCATGCATGAGAATCGAGCCCGGCCGCGCGACGACGTGGCCGAGGTGGCGGAACGGTAGACGCGGCGGCCTCAAAAGCCGCTGTCCGCAAGGGCGTGCGGGTTCGAATCCCGCCCTCGGCATTTCGGGCCTCCTGCCGGGCCGCACGGCGGTCGCCCGGTGCCGGCCGGTGTTTCCGCGCGCCGTGGGCAACTCCCGGATTGACGCGGGGTACTGAGCCTTCCCGACGCCTTGGGAGTGGCCGGGGACCTTGGTATATTTTTCGGCTGTAGCGGAATGAAACGTCGGTCGTCCCGCGCAAACGACCGACTCAAACGGAGAGACCATGTCAGACAACCGGAGCTCGGGGAAGAACACCCTCTCCATTCGTGACAACCGCACCGGCAGGGAATACGAAGTCAACATCCTCGACGGGGACGTGATCCACGCGATGGATCTCCGCCAGATCAAGGTCGACGAGACCGACTTCGGGATGATGACCTACGATCCGGCGTACACGAACACCGCCTCGACCCGCAGCGCGATCACGTTCATCGACGGAGACGAGGGGATCCTGCGGTACCGTGGATACCCCATCGAGCAGCTCGCCGAGCGCAGTTCGCACCTGGAAGTCGCCTACCTCCTGCTCAAGGGCGAGCTCCCGACGCAGTCTCAGCTCGACGGTTTCGTCCACGACGTGACGTTCCACACGTACGTGCACGAGAACATCACCGAGCTCCTGGAGGGCTTCCGCTACGACGCCCACGCCATGGGCATGATGATCAGCGGGATCTCGGCGCTCTCGACCTTCTATCCGGAGGCCAAGAACGTCCACGACCCGGACTCGCGGTGGCAGCAGGTGGTGCGCATCATCGCGAAGATGCCGACGCTCGCCGCGTATGCGTACCGGCACCACCGCGGACTGCCGTACAATTACCCGGAGAACGAGCTCTCCTACACCGCGAACTTCCTCAACATGCTCTTCCGGGTCGGGACGCGTAAATATCAGCCCAATCCGGTTCTGGAGCGCGCGCTCGACATCCTCTTCATCCTGCACGCCGACCACGAGCAGAACTGTTCCGCGACGGCGATGCGGGTGATCGGCTCCGCCGATTCCGATCCGTATTCGGCCATGGCGGGTGCGATGGGCGCCCTCTACGGCCCGCTGCACGGCGGTGCGAACGAGGCCGTGCTTCGGATGCTCACCCGCATCGGCACGGTCGACAACATCCCGGCCTTCATGGAAGGGGTGAAGAGGCGTGAAGAGCGGCTCATGGGCTTCGGGCATCGGGTCTACAAGGCGTACGACCCCCGCGCGAGCATCATCAAGCGGACCGCCGACGAGGTCTTCCAGGTCACGGGTCGCAACCCGCTGCTCGACATCGCGCTGGAGCTCGAGCGGATCGCTCTGAACGAGGACTTTTTCGTCGAGCGCAACCTCTACCCGAACGTCGACTTCTACTCGGGTCTCATCTATCAGGCGATGGGCTTCCCGGTGGAGATGTTCCCCGTGCTCTTCGCGATTCCGCGCGCGGTAGGCTGGCTCGCGCAGTGGGAGGAGATGCTCGAGGACTCCGAGCAGAAGATCGCCCGGCCGCGCCAGGTGTATACCGGCGCTGCGGAGCGCGATTTCGTCTCGATCGAGAATCGCGGCTGAGCCACGCTCCCGGGGAGTCGACGTTCCCCGCACCGCAACGGGGAAGGGGCGTCCGGCGACGGGCGCCCCTTCGCGTTTCCGACCGCAGGACCCATCGAACGCGATGACTCGAACCGGACGACCGACATGAACGAGCACCTCGGTATCGACCTCGAGCACCTCGAGCTCGAGGGTGCCATCTGCTGCTACCTGCTGGACGCACCCGAGCCGACGATCATCGATCCGGGCCCTGCCACCACGCTGGAGCGCCTCGTGGGCGAGCTCGACGCGAACGGCATCGGTCGCGCGGATCTGCGGCACGTGCTGCTCACGCACATCCACCTCGACCACGCGGGATCGTGCGGCCACCTCATGGAGGTCTTCCCCCACGCGGTTGTGCACGTCCACCGGGATGGCGCGTCACACATGGCGGACCCCGAACGCCTCGTGGCGAGCACGCGCAGGACGTTCGGGGCGCTCCACGACCGTCTCTGGGGGGAGGTGAAGCCGGTGCCCGAAGATCGCATTCGAGCCTGGGATCCAGGCGCGGCTGGGCCATGGCCCGGGCTGCGGCCCGTATCCACGCCCGGACACATCGCGCATCACCTGGCGTATCTGGACGAGCGCGACGGCACACTCTTCTCCGGTGACGCCATGGGGATCGTGCTGGCGGGAGGCCCCCAGCACCCCCCGACACCGCCACCCGCGGTGAACGTGGCGGACTGGAGGCGCACGCTCGACGAGATCGGGCGTATCGGGCCCGAACGCTTCGGCGCTACGCACTTCGGCTTCCACGTCGACGTGGAAGCCCGGCGTGCGCAGCTCGCCGAGCGTCTCGACGCCCTGGAGCGTCGAGTGAGGACCGCGATCGAGGCGGGTATCGAGGAGGAGGAAGCGGACGCCGCGCGCTTCGAGCGCGAAGTACGGACCGAACTCGCGCCGTTCATGGGCGAGGACCGGGTGAACCGGTATTTCGACATGTTCCCGGCGGCCACGGACTGGGCCGGGATGGCATTCTACGCAAAGAGGAACCCCCGATGAGGAAGCTCGTGTCCGGCCTGCGCGCCACGATCGTGGTCACGTCGATGATCGCGCTCGGGAGTCCGGCCGTCTCGCAGGAGATGCCGCTGCGTGCGGTTCCGGCGCCGGTCACGCCCCCCGCGGACTTCGCGCGCTCCCTCGAACGCGCGTGGCGCAGCGCGGACGGAAGCCCGGGCGTCAACTACTGGCAGAACTGGGCCGGGTACGACATCGAGGCACGTCTCGATCCGGAGACCGGCCGGGTCGACGGGAAGATCCAGATCCTGTACGCGCACGTTGCGCCCGCCAACCTGAACTCGGTCTTCCTGCACCTCCACCAGAACATTCACAGGGAGGGGTCCCCGCGTTACGACAGCCAGGAGATCACCGGCGGGGTGACCATCAGGAGCCTCGCGGCGGACGGGGAAGCGCTGAGCGAGCGGCCCGCCGCGGAGGGGCCGGGGTATCAGGTCGACGGGACGATCCTGCAGGTCAGCCCGACCATCCGGCTCGAGCCGGGAGACACGCTCCAGCTCGACATCGAGTGGGAGTTCACGGTCCCGCAGGACGGTGCCGGCCGCATGGGGCACTCGGACCGCGAGATGTACTTCGTCGCGTACTGGTTTCCCAAGGTGGCCGTGTTCGACAACCTGCGCGGCTGGAGTCAGCAGCCTTACCTCGGCAACGCCGAGTTCTACGACGAGTTCGGTGACTACGACGTGCGGCTCTCCGTTCCGTCGGGCTGGACCGTCATGGCGACGGGTGAACTCCAGAATGCCCGCGAGGTGTTGTCGCCCATCACGCTGGAACGAATCGACGCGGCCGCCCGGACGGACTCGCTGGTCGTGATCGCCGACGAGGCGTCGCGGGAAGCAGGCACGGTGACGACGACGGGCACCGGCGGCTGGCTCACCTACCACTACACGGCCCGCCGCGTACGCGACTTCTCCTGGACCACGTCGAACGTACAGAACTGGAGCGCCACCTCGGCGTTGGTCGGGGCTCGCGTCGACCTCGAACCGGACACGGTCGAGCGGGATGAACGAGGGCGCGGAGGCGAACCCGCCGAGGCGCCCGCCGAATCCGCGTCCGAGGCCAGCGCGGGCGAGGAGCGGCGCGTCCTGATCCACTCGTTCTGGCGGCGCGACCGGGCGCCCCTGTGGGAGGAACAGTGGCTCTACGCAAAGCAGTCGATCGAACACCACTCGGAGTACACGGGTTTCCCGTATCCATGGTCGCACATGACGTCGGTGGAAGGTGGCGACATCATCGGCGGCGGCATGGAGTTTCCCATGATGACGCTCATCGGTCCCTACGCCGGTTCGCAGCCCACCGACCTCTTCAACGTGACCTCCCACGAGATCGCCCACATGTGGATTCCGATGATCGTCGGGAGCGACGAGAAGCGTCACGCGTGGATGGACGAGGGTTCGACCACGTACCTCGAGGACGAGAGCAGGATGGCGCTCTGGCCGGGCGTGGATCACCACCGCGTGGAGGCCAGGTCCTACCTGCAGATCGCCCTGGCCGGGCTCGAGCAGAGCATGATGCGCCACGGTGACTACTACGAGCCCGGTCCGGGGTACGGAATCGCGTCGTACTCCAAGCCGGCCACGCTCATGTTCGCGCTCCGGCAGCTCCTGGGCGAAGAGACGTGGAAACAGGCGTACCGCGCGTTCATCTCGGAGTGGGCGTACCGGCACCCGAGCCCCTGGGACTTCTTCAACACCTTCGAGCGCTTCGCGGAGCGTGATCTCGACTGGTTCTGGACCTCGTTCTACTACGAGACGTGGACCGTGGACCACGAGGTGATCTCCGTCACGCCGAAGACGGCGGGCGGAGCGACCGTGCGGATCATCGACCGCGGCCTCGCACCGTACCCGGTGACCGTCCGCATTCGCACGGCGAACGGGATGGATTTCGTCCACGACATTCCGGTCGACCACTGGCTCGAGGGCAACCGCGAGTACGAGATCGAGGTGGCGGCCACGGCGGGGCCGGTGACCCGGGTCGAGGTCGATCCGAACGGGGTCGTGCCGGACGTCGACCGGGGGAACAACTTCTGGCCGAGGGGCGGCTGAGGCCGACCAGGGTCTCCCGGGAGGTCGCGCGACTCGGGGTGTGGCGGGGGCTGACCCGCGTCGTGCACCCGGGCCACGAAGCCTGCGCCCGTCCCGGGCGGACACTCACCCGAAGTTCTTTACACCCGGGGGGCTCTGGCGCAAAGCCGTGAGGTAGCGGTAGGGATCGGTCGGCGACGTTTCGGTGTCGGCCCAGTACTCCATCGCGCCGGGGAGGGACGCCTGGAAGTGCTCGCGGTCCGGGGTCCCTTCTCCCGCGGCGGCGGACGCTACGGTCCGGGCCTCCGAGGTCGCGTACGAGCGGGACATTCCTCGTCGTCGGACGGGCGCCCCGGGGACCCGCAGCGCCTGGATCTCGTGCGCGATCACGTTGAGCGTGGCGCCGTCCTTCTGCAGCCTCCCCGTCACGGCCAGGAAGGGCTCCGTGCGCACCGCCGAACGATCGCGCTGGTAGATGTCAGGATTCACAATCACGTTGATGTGACCGTGTTCATCTTCCATCAGGACAAATACATAGCCTTTTGCGGTGCCAGGGCGCTGCCGGGTCGTGACCAGCCCCGCGACGCGCACGGTGCTTCCCTGTTGGAGCTCGGGGAGGCGCCCGGACCCGACGGTTCCCGCAGGCAGCACCCCGTGCAGAAGGGAGAGCGGGTGGAGTTCGGCCGAGAAGCGCAGCATCCGGTATTCGGCGATCATCCGGTCGTGGGCTTCGAGGTCCGGGAACGCCAGGCCGGCATACGGATCGTCGAGGGCGAGCTCGGTCTGGGCGTGGTTCTCGCGTCCGCCCGTCCGGTCGTCGTTCGTCTCCGGGCCCAGCCAGAGACCGGCCTGCCACAGCAGTTCCCGGCGCGTGAGGCCGAAGTCGGAAAAGCCGCCCACCCAGATCAGGTTCTCGATGGCCGGGCGCCGGAGCGAAGCCGGCGTCCGGCGCAGGAAGTCCGACAGTGAGCGATACGGGCCGCGCGCTTCGCGTTCCTTGACGACCCGTTCGGCGATCTCCGCACCCCATCCCCGCACGAAGCCGAGCCCGATGCGCAGGTCGTTTCCTTCTGCAGTGCACTCCACCCGGCTGTGGTTCACGTCCGGCAGCAGTGTCCGGATCCCGTTGCGGCGGGCGTCCCGTCCCAGGGCGTCGAGCGAATAGAAGCCCATGGGCTGGTTGTTGAAGAGCCCGACGTAGAATTCCACCGGATAGTAGTGCCGGAGCCAGGCCGACTGATACGCGAGGAGCCCGAAGGCCGCGGCGTGGGACTTCGGGAAGCCGAACTCGGAAAACGCCGTGACCTGGGCGAAGATCTCCCGCGCGGTGGTCTCGTCGACCCCGTTGGCGGCCGCCCCGTCCCGGAACTCCTCCCAGTGGGCCGTCAGGGCCTCTCTGGAGCGCTTCCGGCTCATCGCACGCCTCAGGGACTCGGCCTGACCGTCGGAGAAGCCCGCGAGGGCCTGGCAGACCTTGAGGACCTGGTCCTGGAAGATGATCACCCCGAGCGTCTCCCCCAGGGCTTCCTCGAGGAGGGGGTGGGGGTAGGGGACCTCGTAATCGGGCACCTCGCGCAGCATCTCGCGCCGGCGCACGTACGGGTTCACCGCACCGCCCACGATCGGACCCGGGCGCACGATGGCCACCTGGACGGCCAGATCTTCCAGGTTGCGCGGTCGCGTGCGCCGGAGCATCTGGATCTGGGCCCGGCTCTCGATCTGGAAGATGCCCGTGGTGTCGCCCGAGCAGATCCGGTCGTAGATGATCTCGTCGTCGAAGTCGATGCGCGACAGGTCCGGAGCCTCTCCGTGCCGGTCCGCGATCAGGTCGATGCTCTCCTCGACCAGGGAGAGCATGCCCAGGGCGAGGAAGTCGATCTTGATGAAGCCGGCGTCCTCGCACGAGTCCTTGTCCCACTGACAGAGGACCCGCCCCTCCCAGGCGGCCGGCTCGAGGGGTACGATCTCCACGAGGGGCCGGCTCGAGATGATCATTCCGCCCACGTGCTGCGAGATGTGGCGGGGGAGGCCGGCCACGTCCTCGGCGAGTTCGCCGAGGAGCTTCCAGAGGTGCCCGTCGGCCCGGTCCTTGAACTCGGGAAGCGAGGCGATCTCCTCGGCGAGACCCGAGGCGGATCGGTGCTCGGCGAGCTTCGAGAGCTTCTCCAGCTCGCCCATCGGCAGGTCCAGGACCTTGCCGATCTCGCGGACCGCCGACTTCAGGCGGTAGGTGGGGAAGGTGCAGACGAGTCCCGTATGTTCTTGTCCATATTTATTATACACGCGTAAGATCAAGTTTTCTCTGATATCACGCGGGAAGTCCAGGTCGATATCGGGGACGCTGCGCAGCGCCTCGTTGAGAAAGCGCCCGAGGAAGAGGTTGTTCTTCACCGGATCGATGTGGGAGAGCCCGATCAGGTAGCAGATGATCGAGGAGACCGACGATCCGCGCCCGCGCCCCGCCGGGAGTCCGGACGTCGCCCGCGGCGCCTCCCCGCGTACCTCGCGGGCGACCTGGGCGGCCAGGTCCATGATGTCCCGGTAGACGAGGAAGAAGCCGGCGAGGCCGTGGAGATCGACCAGGCAGAGCTCCCTGTGGAGGCGTTCCTCCGCGTCTCGCTCCTCCGCGCTACCGGGCGCGTACAGCTCCGAGATACGGGCCAGGCACATGGCGGCCAGAGACTCGATGGCCCCTCCACGCTCGGATCCCTCGAAATCGGGGAATTCGTAGCCGAGATCCTCGGTCAGGTCGAAGTGTGCGCACCGCTCCGCGATGAGGAGCGTGTTCGTGAGCGCTTCCGGACGGCTCTGGAAGCGGTGACGCATCTCCCAGGGGGCCGCGAGGTGGAAGAGCCGGTTGGCCCTTCGGGCGCCGTGTGCGCCGTCGAGCGTGGTCCGGTTGCGGATGGAGACCAGGACGTCCTGCAGGCGATGACGCTCCGGGCGGTGGTAGTGCACATTGCCCGTGGCCACGACGCCGAGCCCCATGCGGCCGGCCAGACGGCCCAGCCCCTTGTTGCGGGCGCTGTCGCCCTTCACGGCGTTGTCCTGGAGTTCCACGAAGAGGCTTCCGGGCCCGAACGCCCCGAGGAGTCGCCCCAGGAGGGCCTCGGCGTCGGCCGCGGAGGAGTCCAGCGCGGCGGACAGTGGGCTTTTCGCGCACCCGGTGAGCAGGATCAGGCCCTCGGAGCGGTGGAGCAGGGAGGCGAGCGGGAGGCTCGGGCTGCCGCGCTCCGAGCCCATGTGCGCCTCGGTGAGGAGTCGGCTGAGGTTCGCGTACCCCCGTGGCGTCTCGGCCAGGAGGGTGACGTGGTGCCCACCCTCGGGCTCGGGTACCCCGGTAAAGCATTCCCGCAGCGTGACCTCGGCACCGGTGATCGGCTGCACGCCTACCTCGCGGGCAGCCCGGGCGAACTCCATCGAGCCGTAGAGCCCGTTGTGGTCGGTGAGCGCCAGGGCGGGGTAGCCCAGCTCCGCGGCCCGCATGACCAGCTCTTCGGGGTGGGAAGCCCCGTCCAGAAAGGAAAACCCCGAGTGGCAGTGCAGCTCGACGTACGGGATCGACAAACGGGCCTCCGCGCCTCACAACGTCCTCGTCCGAGCCGCTGCGCGGCTCCCTCGCCCCCTCACGGAACGCGGAAACCGAAGATAAGCCGAAGATCGGGGCGCTGCAACGATTCCGTGTCCCTCCGGGCGGGCCGCGCACGGTGCGTGGGCCCGACGGTGCAGGCGGTGCCCGTCGGTGGTGCCGCGGGTGGTGCCGGGGGCTCGGCGGGCGTACCATGCCGGACCTCTCTTCCAGCCCCGCATCTCATGTCCGAACCCGTCTACACCGCCGACATCCGCATCGAACGCATTCGCGGCCCCTACCGGCACGCGTACCTCCCGGCCCACGAAGGCCCGGTGGAGTTCGGCGTGCACAGCGCCATCGCCGAGCACTACGGGGTGGAGCCCGAGCGGCAGATCACGACGACCCTCGACTACGTCATGGCGGCCACCGGCGGCTGACTGACGGGTACCTTCGGAGGCGCGCTGGAGGCGCGCGGGATCAAGGCGAGCGAAGGCCACCTCACGGGCGACGTCCGCGGCGAGGTGGACAAAGAGGAGGACGGGGTCATCGTCATCCGGCGGATCCACGTCACGTACCGTCTGAAGGCGGGCGAGGACGTGCGCGAGACGGTGGAACGCGTCCACCGCGTGCACGCGAACCGGTGTCCGGTCTACCGCACCATGAAGGACTCCATCGAGATCACCACGGAGTACGTGCTGGAACCATGAGGAGGAGGCTCGGGTGCGCCTCCGGGACCGGCTCGACCAGGCCCTGGAAGGGCGCTACCGCCTGGAGCGCGAGCTGGGACGCGGCGGAAGGGCGACCGTCTTCCTCGCCCACGACCTGCGGCATGCGCGGCAGGTCGCAGTGAAGGTGGTCGAGGAGCGTCTCGAGGGCGCCGACGAGCGCTTCGAGCGCGAGATCCTCATCGCGGCGTGCTGACGGGACGCTACGGGGCCGCGTGGCGGTCGGCGACCGGCGCACGACCCCGCAGGAAGCGGGCGACCTCGTCGAGCACCTGCCCGCGATGTTCGACGTGGGGGGCGTGTCCACCACCCGGCATCACGCGTCGGTGAACGGGCCCCCGGGCCCGTGCCTCGATCGACTCCAGCTGTGCGAGCGTGCCATAGGGGTCCTCTTCACTCTGCACGAGCAGCATCGGCACGTCGATCTCCCCGGTGCAGGACTCGATGTTCCAGTTCCGGAAGGCCGGATCGAGCCAGATGTCGCACCAGCTCCCGAACATGGCGTCCGGATGATCGTGATGACGGGCGAGGCGTCGTCGCAGGTCGCCCGTGCGAAAGGCCGCGCGGGCCGCGGTGATCCCTTCGACGGTTCGTGCCTCGACGAACACGTGGGGTGCGATCAGGACCAGCCCGCTCACCGGGTGTCCGGACGCCGCGTGAATCAGGGCGATCGACGCGCCGTCGCTGTGCCCCAGGAGGACCGGCCGCTGGACACCCAGCGCACGGAGGAGATCCGGCAGAGCGTCGCATGCCTCTGCGTGCATGAAGTCCGCGCTTCTGGGGGCCGTCACGGGGTCCGATCCGCCGTAGCCGTGGCGCGAGTAGGCGACGACAGCGCGGCCCGTGGCCTGCGCGAGGGCTTCGGGGAAGTCCTTCCACGTCGACATCGATCCGAGACCCTCGTGCAGGAGCACGATGCTCGTGGACGTCGCCGCGCCCGCCGAGGGCGGCAGCACCCTGCGGTATTCCAGCTTCACACCGCGTATTCGGACGTCCATCGCGTCGGTGTGCTCGGCGTTCGGGTGGCGCGTCACGAGGACCGGCGAGGGAAGCTGGCGCGCGACGCGGGTCGAGAGGCCCCGCTCGGGCACGCAGGTCTGCGACGCGCGCGGACGACTCCGACCCGGACGCGCGTCAGCTCATCGACGCCCTGAAGATGCTTCCGACGGACGCGTCGAGGCCGCCATCGAACTCGTCGTCCGACTGCTGGGCGCTGAGCCCTTCGACGAGCGCGCGCGAGAAGCTGGCCACCATGCCCGGCTGCCGGGCGAGGCGCTCGTTGGCGTCGTCTCGGGAGTAGCCACCGGAGAGGGCCACGACCTTCAGCACCCTGGGGTGCTCGATGCACGGCGTGTAGAAGCCGTCCACGTCGGGGATGGTGAGCTTGAGCATCACCTTCTGGTCGGCTTCGAGCGCGTCGAGACCCTTCATCAGGGCGTCACGGAGCAGCTTCTCGGCCTCCGCCTTGTCGGGGCAGTGGATGTCGACCTCGGGCTCGAGGATCGGAACGAGTCCGTGGCCGAGGATCTGGCGTCCGACCGCGAACTGCTGGTCGACGATGGCCTGGATCCCCGCCGCGTTCGCATGCTTCACCACGGAGCGCATCTTCGTGCCGAAAATCCCCTTGGCGCGGGCGCGTTCCAGCGTGGCGTCGAGCTCGGGCATGGGCTTCATGAGCTGGACGCCGTTCTCTTCGGCCGCGAGTCCCTTGTCCACCTTCAGGAAGGGAACGACGTGCTTCTTCTCCCAGAGGTACTTCGCTGTGGGGATCCCCTCGACGTCGCGGTCCATCGTCCCTTCGAAGAGGATGGCGCCAAGGATCCGGTTGCCGTTGAACGACGGGCTGGTGACGATCCGGGTACGCATGGCGTGCACCGCGGCGAACATCTCGTCTTCGCCGTTCCACTCGTCCTCGCCGATGCCGTACTGAGCCAGCGCCTTCGGGGTGCTCCCGCCGCTCTGATCGAGGGCAGCGATGAATCCGGGGGCGGTCTGGATCTTCTTCAGCTGGTCGTCGAAGGTGCTCACCTGGGGGCCTCGGCTTGGGTGTGTCTGGCTAGGACAATGAGGATCCCAAATGTAGGCTTTCGCAGGCCTGGGTGGGACTGCGGGAGAGCCTTCGTCGACGCCGCGGTCCCGGCACGTGCCGGCCTGCGGCCGCGAAGCGGCCGTCGCCGGCGAGCGGTCGGACATGTGGCGGGAAGCCCCCCGCCTTTCGCGGCGGTCCCCTTTTCGACAGCGTTGGGGTCCTCCGTCACGCACGACGGTCGCCTTTCGGCCCGTCCCATCCATCTTCGGCTCCTCTGACATGTCTCTCCAGATCACCGGCAAGGTCATCGACCTCCTTCCCGTGCAGTCCGGCACCAGCCGCAACGGCGAGTGGCGGAAGCAGGAGTTCATCCTCGAGATCCCGGGCCAGTACCCGAAGCAGGTGTGTGTCGTGCAGTGGGGTGACGCCATCGACAAGTTCGCGATCCAGCACGGCGAGACGATCACCGCACACATCGACATCCAGAGCCGTGAATACAACGGCCGCTGGTACACCGACGTGAAGGCGTGGAAGGTGGAGCGGGCGTCGGAAGGGGCGTCCGGTGGGCCGCCCAGCGCTGCCGACGAACCGTGGCCGGAGCCCTCGGGGCAGGACGGGGACGATGGGGACGACGGGCTCCCGTTCTGACCCACCTGCCGGCGTGAGCCGATGAAGGCCATCACCTTCCAGGGGATCGAATCCCTCGCGTTCGAGGACGTGCCCGATCCGCGTATCGTCGAGTCCACGGACGTCGTCGTGCGGGTCACGGCCGCGGGTATCTGCGGGTCCGACCTCCACCCGTACTTCGGGCGTGAGGCGGGCCTCGACGTCGGCACGGTCATGGGCCATGAGCCGCTCGGTGAGATCGTCGAGGCAGGCGCGGACGTGTCCGCCTTCACCGTGGGTGACCGCGTGGTGGCGCCGTTCACGACGAACTGCGGCACCTGCTTCTACTGCCGCACCGGCCTGACCGCCCGCTGCGAGCGGGGTCAGCTCTTCGGCTGGGTCCAGGACGGGCGCGGACTCCACGGTGGGCAGGCCGAGTACGTGCGGGTGCCGATGGCCGACGCGACGCTGGTCGCCGTGCCCGAGGGGCTCGACGGGGCGGTGGCGCTACTTGCCGGAGACATCCTCTCCACGGCGTCGTTCGGTGCCGACCTCGCGGACGTGACCGGCGGCGACGTGGTGGCGGTCGTGGGGTGCGGTCCGGTCGGGCTCCTGGCGATTCTCACCGCGTTCGACCGGGGGGCGCGGGCCGTCCTCGCCGTCGACGCCGTGCCGTCGCGCCTGGAGATGGCCCGGGGCTTCGGAGCCACGCCGGTAAACTTCGAAACCGGCGATGCAGGTGCCGTCGCGCGGGAGTTGACGCAGGGCAGGGGCGCGGACGCGGCCATCGAGGCCGTGGGCACAGCCTCAGCGAGCCGGACGGCGGCCGACCTGCTCCGACACGGCGGCCGCATCGCGGCCCTCGGAGTTCACACCGAGGCGCACCTCGCGTTGTCACCCGGCGAGCTCTACGACCGCAACGTTCGCTACGCCGCCGGCCGTTGCCCGGCACGCCACTACATGCCTGCCTCGCTGGAGCTCGCGAGCCGGCACGCCGAGCTGATCGGGACGCTGATCTCTCACCGTCTCCCGCTCTCGCAGGGGGTGGACGCGTATCGCAGCTTCGCTGCTCGGGAGCCGGGGTGGAACAAGGTGGTGCTGCTGCCGGGGGCGTGACACACCCCCCGGCCCGAGGGTCAGTCCCCCCGCACCTCTGCCACAGCCGCCCGTAGATCCCGCAGGCACGCCTCCATGCGGTCCATGTGCGTGCGAAAGGAGAGCACGCAGATCCTCAGGGCGAAGCGTCCACTGACCATGGTCCCGGTGAGGTAGACGTTCTGGCGCGCGTTGACGCGGGCCATGATGTCGCGGTTCAGGTCGTCGAGCGCCGTGCCCTGGACACCGGCCGGCACGAGGCGGAACGCCGTGAGGGAGAGCCTGGGCTCGCAGACGATCTCCATGTCGGGGATGGTGCGCAGCTCCTCCGCGGCCCAGCGGGCGAGGTCGAGCTTTTCGTCGAGGGCCGCCCGAAAGGCGTCCATGCCGAACAGCTTCAGCGGGAGCCAGACGCGAAGCCCGCGAAAGTCGCGGGAGAGCTCGGCCGAGAGGTCGCAGAAATCGACGAAGTCCGGGTCGTGCTGCATGACCGGCATGTAGTCGGCGAAGGTGGCGTGCGCACGGCGCAGGGCCTGCTCGTCCCGCACCAGCAGACACCCGGTCCCGTACGGCAGGAAGAGGCCCTTGTGCGGGTCGAGGGTGATGGAGTCGGCTCGCTCGATTCCCTTCATCGCCGCGCGGCCACGCCCGGTCAGCATGAAGAATGCGCCGTAGGCGCCGTCGACGTGCAGCCACATGCGCTCGGCATCCGCGACGTCGGCCAGCGTGTCGAGGGGGTCCACGGCCCCGGTGTTGGTCGTACCGGCGCTGCCCACGAGGAGGAAGGGTTCGAGGCCCGCCGCCCGGTCCTCGGCGATGCGGGCGCACAGCGCCTGGACGTCCATCTCCTGGCGATCGTTCGTGGCGACCTGTCGCACCTGGGATTCCGCGAAGCCCGCGAGCACGGCGGATTTCCGCACGGAGTGGTGCGCCTGGTCCGAGGTGTAGATGACGCCGGTCCGGAAATCGTCGGGCAGTCGCTCGCGCCGGGCCGCGACGATGGCGGTCAGGTTGGAGAGCGAGCCGCCGCTCGTCAGGATCCCTCCGCTTCCGTGGCCGAACCCCATCGCGGAGCAGAACCAGCGGATCACGTTGAGCTCGAGCTGCACGAGCGCCGGAGCCGCGACCCAGACGCCGACGTACCGGTTGATCGCGTTGGCGATCAGGTCCGCCACGGCCGAGGGGAAGACGCCGCCCCCGGGAATGTAGGCAAGGTAGCCGGGCCCGGCCGTGTTGAACGAGTGGGGGGTCGCACGGTCGAAGACCAGGTCGAGCAGTTCGTCAAAGTCCGTAGCGGTGGCCGGCATCGGCTCGACGAGCGCGCGCGCCTCGGCCCGGCCGTCCGTGCCGTACGAGGCGGGCTGTTCGCCGAGCGAGACGATGTGCTCGATCACCCGGTCCGACGCCGCGGCGAGCATGGCGCGCATCTCGGCGGCGTCGAGTTCGAGCGGCCATCGCCTCGCGTTCGGGGTCATGCGGGATCCTCGTGGGTCGGGGGGAGCGCCCGCAATCTGGTGTCTCGGTGCGGCGAGGCCACCCCCGCGGGTGGCTTTCGATTACCTTTTCGCCGCGCCGGGTCTCGGGGACCGTACCCGCTCGTCGGCCGCACCGCCCCCTACCTCTCCGAACGAACCCATGTCCGCTGCGCACGGTCCCGAGGCTCGGACGCGACGCCTTCAGCACTTTCTGGCGGCGCCGACGCGGGCACTGTGGACGATGGCGGTGCCGATGATCGCGGGGATGACCGTCAACACCGTCTACGTCATCGTGGACACGGCGTTCATCGGGACGCTGGGGACCGAGGCGCTCGCCGCGGCGACCTTCGTTGCGCCGCTCGTCTTCCTCACCATGGCCCTCACCATGGGCATCGGCACGGCCGTCACGGCACTCGTGGCGCAGGCCGTGGGACGGGAGGACGCGCCGAGCGCGGACGCTGCAGCCGGGACGGCGATCTCCGTAGGCAGCGCGCTCGGCGTGGCCTTCGGCGTGTTGGGACTGCTGGCCGAACGGTGGATGCTCGAGCGCCTCGGTGCGCAGGGCGTGGTCACGGATCTGGCCGTGCAGTACTTCCGTGTCTTCGCCGCCGTGATGCCGCTTTTCTTCGTGTCGGTGGTGCTCCGCTCGATCCTCACGGGGGAAGGTGACGCGAAGACGCCGATGGTCGTGCTCGCGATCGCGACCTTCGTCAACCTGGGTCTCGACGCACTCTTCATCTTCGTGTTCGGGATGGGTCTGACGGGTGCGGCGCTCGCCACGGTCGCGGCGGAGCTCTTTTCCGCCACGGCCTTCGCGATCCTGCTCCTGCGGAGGGAGCACGCGTTCGTGCGACTCCGGATCGAGGCGCTCCGGCCGAGCAGGGCGACGCTCGCCGCCCTCTTCCAGCTCGCCATTCCCATCGCCGCGAGCATGGTGGTGATGTCCGTCGGGACGATGCTGTACAACCGCCTCCTCGCCAGCTTCGGCGCGATCGCGGTCGCGGCGTACGGCGCGGCGTCCAAGGTGGACATGATCGTGATCCTCCCGATCTTCGGCCTGTCCGGAGCGGCCGTCACCGTCGTCGGAATGTTCGCCGGCGCGGGACGCCCCGACCTCGTGCGCTCGACGGCTCTCTACACGTACCGGTGGGCGATCACCCTCGCGGCGGTCATCGGTGGCGCGGCCTTCGTCGGATCGGGAAGCATCCTCGGCATCTTCACCGACGACCCGACCGCGATCGAGATCGGACGGACGTACCTCGGATTCATGATCTTCGCCTACCCGATGATGGCCGTCGGCATGACCACGGGCCGCATTCTCCAGGGCCTGGGGCACGGCTTTCCGGCTCTGCTAATCACCACGATCCGCGTGCTGCTCGTGGGCGTCCCGGTCGCGTACGTTTCGGTGCACGTCTTCGGTCGCTCGATCGAAGGCGTGTGGACGGGCATCCTGACGGGCGGGGCCTGCGCCACAGTCACCTCCATCCTCATGGTCCGGCGGCTGATGTGGCACTCGGACCCGACCGTGAGGGCAGCCGCCCCCGCGTAGGCGGCCGCTCAGGCCAGGCCAGGCCCCTCGGGGGTGTCCGCACCGACCCGGGCCAGCGGTACGCACCGGCCGTCGGGGGGGTCGGGTCGCTTCAGGAGGCCGTCTTCTGAGGCATCTTTCCGCGGCGCAGTGCGAAGAGCGACACGAAGGCGAGGGCCGAGGCGACGATGCCGATCGCCGTCGGGTCGAGCCACGCGGAGATCTCGCCGAGCGACGACATCCGCACAGCGAAGAGGCCCGCGACGCCCGCGCCGATGGCCGCGAGCGCTTCCGGAACCCCCGGGCGCCGCGTGTGCAGGCCGGCCACGACGGGGACGAAGAGGCTCACGCTCAGGACCGAGTAGAAGACGGTGAGGGAGTCTATGACGGTGGGAATGATCACCGCGAGCAGGATCCCGAGGACTCCCCCGCCGACCGCGGCCGCCCGCGCGACGCGCAGGATCCGCGCGTCGTCCGCGCCCGGATCCACGTAGCGCTTGTAGATGTCCTTGGACAGGGACGTCGAGAGCATAAAGAGGATCGCGTCGGCGCTGCTCAATTCGGCGGAGAAGACCGCCGCGAGGCCGATGGCGCCGAACGCCGCGGGCAGCCCGAGGGTCAGGACCGTCGGCACCGCGAACTCCGGGTTGTCGAGCGCCGGTGCGTAGACCCGGGCGATCATGCCGACCAGCGGGGGCGCGAAGGCGAAGAGCAGCAGGACGACGCCCTGCAGCGCGATGCCGACGCGAAGCGCCCGCTCGCTGGCGGCTCCGAACGCCTTCTGCAGCAGGCCGGGAGAGACGATGAACGCGGGAACGATGAGGAGGAAGAACACGACGCCCGACTGCGCCCAGAAGTCGAGGTAGTGGGGGTCCGGCGGGGCGGCGGCGACGACCGCATCCCATCCTCCCGCGAGCGAGAGCGCCATGGGCACGCCGACGGCGAAGCCGCCCAGCAGTACGACGAGCTGCACCACGTTGACCCAGGCCGACGTCAGCAGTCCGCCCGCCGCGAAGTAGGCGGTCATCACCAGGCCGCCCACCAGGGCGCCCACCCACCTCGGCGCTCCGAGGACCCATTCGACGATCTGCGCCATCGCGATGAGCTGGGCGGCGAGGATCACGAGCGTGAGCAGCCACAGGAGCGACGCGATGGTCGCGCGAACCGGACTGCCGTAGCGGTGTTCCAGGTAGTCACCCGCCGTGTAGAGCCCCTCCGCGGTGGCAACCCTCCAGATGCGCGGGCCGACCCAGAACGCCAGGAGGAGGGAGCCGATGCCCGCGGAGCCGACCCACCACCAGGCGGAGATGCCGGTGGCGTACCCCAGCCCCGAAGCCCCGATGATGGAACCGGCTCCGATGTTCGCGGCCAGGAAGGTGGCGCACACGAGGCCCGGGCCGAGCTTTCGGTCGGCGACGAAAAAGCTGCCGCTCCCCTCGACGCCGCGGGAGATCCAGAGCCCGAGCAGAACCAGCCCCGCGGAGTAGGCGACGAGCACTCCGAGCTGAAGGAGGGCGACGCCTTCGGGACCCCGAGTCACCGCCCCATGTCCCGCGCCGCGGGGAGGCCGGGGAGGCCCTCGGCCAGCCGGACCGCACGCAGGATTGCCTCGGCCATCACGTCCGCCGCGAGCGCGCCGACAATCGTGACGTCCGCCTCACCGGACCATGCGCCCGTCGCGAGAGAAAAGACCGTGTCGCCATCGTTCGGCGTGTGGGCGGGGTACGTCGTCCGGGCCAGTCCGTCCTGCGCCATGAGCGCGATCCGGGTGGCCTCGGCCTTCGTGAGCACGGCGTTGGTGGCGACCACGCCGATGGTCGTGTTGGCGAACGCGCCCGCCCCGGAGGAGTCGCCGGCCGCGCCGGCGCCGGACGAGCCGTCGTCTCCGCGAAGAACGCGGCGCATGTCGACGAGGCCGGTCCCGTCCGCGTCGCGGGCACCCGCGACGATCCGTCCGGTGGATGGGTCCACGATGTCGCCCACGGCGTTCACGGCGACGGCCGCCGCGACCGTCAGGCCGCTCGGCAGGGTGATCGAGGCGGTTCCGAATCCTCCCCTCATGGCGCGCGCCATCCCCCGCATCTTGCCGACGGTGGCCCCGGCTCCCGCGCCCACCGACCCCTCGAGGGCCGGGCCGGACGAGGCGGACGAGGCGGCCTCGTAGCCGCATGAAGCGTCCGGGCGCACCTTCTCGTCACCCTCGAGACCGAGGTCGTAGAGGATCGCGCCGACCACGATGGGCACAACCTTGCTGCCCACGCGAAATCCGACATCGCGCTCGTCCAGGTAGCGCATCACCCCGTCGGCGCTGCTCAGCCCGAAGGCCGATCCCCCGGAGAGCACGACGGCGTGGACATGCTGGACGGTGTTTACGGGGTCCAGGAGCGCCGTTTCGCGACTGCCCGGCGCTCCGCCCCGGACATCGACGCCCCCCACGGCGCCGGCCCGCGCCAGGATCACCGTGCACCCCGTTGGCCGTGCCGCGAGCGTGTGGTGGCCCACTTCGATCCCCTCGACGGCCGTGAGGCCATAGCCGGTCGATCGCGCGGGCTGCTGCGCGGCGCACGCCCCCTGAACGATCGGGGCCCCCGCGAGGAGGGCCCCGATGAGCAGCGTGCGCGGGGTCGAGCGTGTGCGTCGAAGCACCGAACGTGCGCGGTCTAGTCTTCGCGCCGCAGTGCGTCGAACGGCGCGTTCGCGTCCGTTGCGAAGCAGTAGAAGAAGCCGTTGCCACCCGTGGCCTGCAGGTTCTCCTGGCTGCACCCGCGGGAACCGTGCGCCGAGTTCCACGACGTGGGGTTCTCGCCGCCGCCCTGGCGGTCGTGGTGGCCGACACGCGCACTGCCCTCGCCGTTGCTCGTCCAGTTGGAGCAGGCGTCGTGGCCTTCGGCGGTATTCGCCGTGCCGTCGAGGTTCGAGCCCGTGAGGATGTCGTGCATGTTGGGCGTGTCGCCGCGACCGTTCACCATCGCGCCCTTCTCGGTGAGAATCGACTCCTTCGTGAGGTTAGCGTCGTCGGAGTGCAGCTGCGCCACCCCGCTGGCGATCAGGTCGCCGGCGTAGTTGTGCCACGGACCGCTGCCGATGCGGTCGCGCGCATGCACGGCGGCCTCGCCACCCATCGACACCGTGCTCAGGTAGGCGCGCCAGGTCAGGTCCCCGAAGCCGGCCGCGTAGGCGAGGTCCTGACAGCGCTGGTCCGCACCGGCGAGGCCGCCGAGGTTCGCGCCGTCACCGGGGCCTGCGCTCGTGATGAAGAAGCTCATGCTCGAGCTCTGGGCGGAGAGGGGAGAGGTGGCCAGAACGGCGAACAGTGCCGCTGCTGCGATCGCCTTCTTCACGGTCTTGCTCCTGGTGCGAGGGTCCAGCGGCCGAGGCGCGGCCGCGCGCGGGTGTCAGCGCAGGGGTGAATGTCCGGTGAGCGATGGGGCGCGGCAAGGCTGGGGATGCCGCGGAGGCACCGCACCTCACCCGGTGTCGGCGTCAGGTCGCAGCCCTGGCGCGGTCACGCGAGCGGAGCGTGGCCGGTACAATGCACCCCGCGTCGGCTTCGCGGAGCCGACGATCCCGGCCCTGGGGCCGTACGCGACATTCCGTTCGGGCGAGGGGATCTCTCTTCCGGTCCGGTGCGGACCCGTTCGTTCGGGCTAACGGGCCGTCGCGTCGAGGTACTTCCGGATCTGGGCGTACTGCCCCGCGCCGTCGAGTCCCGCCTCGTGGATCACCATCTCCCCGGCACCGCTGCCGAGGTAGTGACCTTTCATGAAGGGGTGCATCGTATGCCGGCGACCGAGGTCGGACTGGATCCACCGGTACATCGTGGGCAGGGTGAAGCCGGTGACGCCCATCGCCCGGCGCGCGACGCTGTCGTCGAAGACCTTCTTCCGCTCGGACTCCGGGAGCTTGTCAAAGAGTTCCGGGCTGGCGACGTACAGGATCTCCACGTTGACGCCGTCCTCCAGGAGGCGCGGGAGGGTGTCCTGGACGAAGGCGATCGTCACGCCCGAACCCTGAAGAACCAGGGTGACGTCCGGGTCGCCCTCTGCCGCCCTCAGCCGGTACACGCCGTTGGCGGCGGCGGCGGCGGGCGCCAGGCCGAGTGCGGCGCGATCCAGCACGGGCTCGGCCGGCCGCGTGACGAAGGGCACGATGACGGCGAACTCCGCGCGGAACGACGCCGCGACGAGGGCCCAGATCTCCTGCGGCTCCCAAGGGGTCAGCGTCACCGCCGTGCCGGGCACGTAGTTCTCGATGTGCAGCTGAAGCGCCTGCGGATCGGCGTGCGTCGGGCCGTCCTCGCCGGTCTTCATGCCGGCGTGGCCGCACTGAAGGATGAACGGCGCATAGCGTCCCGGCGCCACGTCCTGCTTCATCTGCTGCGAGATCGCGTGGACGCGCGCGGGGATGTGTCCCAGCGGGCTGATGAATGCTCCGTACGATGCTCCTGCGCCACAGTGGTGTCCGAAGCCCGACACGCCGCTCAGGATGCACGCGAGACCGTCCTCGCAGATGCCGCCCAGGGTCAGGGTCCGGCTCTCCGGGTTGTCCGCGGCGTGGAAGTATCCGCCCGGGAATGACTTCGAGCCGACCGAGATCGCCGTGCTGTCGAGAAGGTCGGCCGCCCCGAGCAGGATGGCACCGTTGGATTTCTCGTTCAGATACCCGAGGACCGCGCCGAGCTGCGTCCGGAGGGGCGTTGTGGATCCGATCTCGAGAGCCAGCTCGGCCGGAACGGTGTCGGGGTCCGCGGCGCGGTAGATCCCCTCGATGTCCGGCGCCCCGGGACGCGCCGCGCGCTCGCGGGCGTCGAGCTCGTCACGCGCCACGCGCAGCCGTCGGGCCGCTTCGTGACAAACGTCGTCGGCCTCGCGGGCCAGAAAGTCACGGAGGGTCTCGAGGGTCGCCCAGTGCGCCGCCTCGACGGCCTCGAGGTCCCCCGGATCCCGGACCTGCGGCAGCGCCAAGGCCGCATCACCCAGCAAAGGACGCATCGCGTCGACGTAGCCCTCGCTCCCGGTCTTGTGCCCACCACCATGCGACTTTTTGCCGCTCACGCCGTAGCGCCAGCCCTTCTCCGTGCGGTACACCACCGCGGTCGGCTGGCCGTTGTCGATCTCCAGGGCGCGTCGCTGGCCGGTGAGCACCTGCCCCATGTCGAACCCATCCTTCACGTGCACGACGTTCCAGTCATGCAGATAGAAGAACTCCATCGGATCCCACTGAACGTATTCGCCGACGCGGTCACCTTCGCGTGTCACGCGGTCGGAATCGATCGAGGCCTGGTTCCAGTCGAGGTGGCAGATGGCGTTGTGCAGACCGGAAGAGCCCGCGGCCGCGACCGACTCGTAGACGCGTCCGGGCGTGAGCCCGCCTTCACCCTCCAGCATGTGGATTCGCGGGGCATCCTTCCCGAAGTAGTCGACGGCGCCGAACGCGAGGCCGATCGCCGCGCCCATGCCGACGCCGGACGGACCGGTGGCGATGCGCACGAAGGGCGTCATGGGCGTCGGGTGCCCGTCGAGCGGCTTCGCTCCGAACTTCCGGAAGAGCGGGGTCGGGTGTGTCGGGTTGCGTCGGAAGCCCAGCAGGTCCTCCCAGCGTAGCCGGAGCCGGTCTTCCGAGGGAAGGAGGTCCGGGTCGGCGAGGCGCACCATCTCGTCGCGCAGCGCCCACATGGCATAGAGCCCGGTCGCCTTGTGCCCTGCCGCGAAGGTCAGGAGGTCCTGATCCTCCCGCAGCGGATCCCCGATGTCGTACTGCATGGTGGCGAACAGAGCACCGGTCATGATGTGACCGGCGGAGACCGAGCCACCGGGATGACCCGACTGCGAGAAGTTGAACTGGGTCGTCACCAGCGACCGGTAGATCAGGTCGAGGCGCGTCAGGAGGGCGAGGGATTCGCTCGACGCGATTCCCTCGTCCGCACGGTCGATTTCGATCCACACGGCCCTGCGGGGCCCGAACGCTCGGCTCATTGATCGTCTTTCTTCGGCTTGGGGAAGTGGGCGGCTACAGAGACAGGCCGACGCCGGAATGGAGGAAGGAGGCGAAGCCGTCGGCATCGTGCGCGGCCCCGGTTCCGATTCGGGAGATGCGGTCGGCGAAAGGTGGGGCGGTCGGGGCGAGCGTGGTCATGGGGCGATTTCGAAACGAACACGTCTTCGGGGGGAGGGCCGCGTGGGCGGGATGCGCCGGCGTGAAAAGTAACTCTCTCCCGGGCCAAGATTCGAGCCGACCCGTTGCCGCCCGCATCGCCTCGGGGGATCTTCCGAGCCATGCAGTCCATCGCCCTCCCGGCCGCCACCACCGAGCTCGCCGCCGCCTGGCTGCAGCTCGTCGTGACGCTCGGTCTCGTCGTGCTCTGCGGAGTACTGAACCGGCGCTATCGTCGTCGGTACTTCGGGCTCTGGGCCATGGCCTGGGCGGTCTACGCGCTTCGCCTCGGGGCCATCATCACCTTCCTCACCACCGGAAGGACGGCGTGGCTGTTCTGGCACCAGGTCGCCACGGGATGGACCGCCGCCGCGCTCCTCTGGGCTTCCCTCGTCTTTGCTCAGCGCGTCGAGTGGCGGCGCGGCTTCGGTCTGATCGCCCTCTTTCCGGTCGCGTGGTCGTTCGTCGCCATCTACGTGCTCGAAAGCTTCTTCTGGGCCGCCGGGCCGATGATCGCGTTCCTCAGCCTGACCACCGCGGCGGCCGGCTGGGCCTTCCTGCGCTACGACCGCCTGGTGCATTCGCCAGCGGGCCGCTTCCTGGCCGTCGTCCTCTTCCTCTGGGCCCTCCATCACCTCGACTACCCGATCCTTCGCGCGCAGGGGGCGTGGAACCCCTGGGGCTACTACCTCGACGTCACGTTCGAGATCGCGACGGGTCTGGGCATCCTGCTGCTCGTGCTCGAGGATCTGGACCAGGGACTCAACAGCCTGACGTCGCTCTCGGGCGAGCTGCAGGGCGGCCGCCGAGGGGAGCCGCTCGCCGAGGCCATGCTGAGACGGGCGCTTTCCCTGCGCGGGGTACACGGGTCCGCGCTCTGGATCGCCACGGGCGCGGGCGGCCGCTTCGTGCAGGGCG
Organism: Gemmatimonadota bacterium; assembly: GCA_030827315.1. Classification (GTDB taxonomy): domain Bacteria; phylum Gemmatimonadota; class Gemmatimonadetes; order Longimicrobiales; family Gaopeijiaceae; genus UBA2589. The sequence continues at coordinate 25,290 of JAURER010000001.1, forward strand.
CCGGCGTCGCGGCGCTGTGGCCGTTCGAGGGCGCGCCGCCGGCGGCGCTGCGTGGCGTCGAGCGTGTGCGGGCCGACGGGGTCCCGCACGTGTCCCGGGATCTCGCGCGTGGCGGCGCGGGCCGGAACCGGAGCAGGCCGGGAGACCAGCACGCCTACACCGCGGCACTCCCGGTGATCGCGGACGAGGTGGTCGTGGGCGCGCTGGTGGTGGTGGGTGAGGCGCGCGACCCCTTCACCGTGCTGGACAACCGTTTCCTTCTCGCCTTCGGGCACCAGGTCGGCGCGGCGCTGGCCAACGAGGACCTCACACGGGACCTGCGGTCGCGTACCGAGGAGCTCGAACGCCTTCAGGCGCGCATGGTCCATCAGCACGAGGAGGAGCGGAACCGGCTCTGGCGCGAGCTGCACGATGAGACCGCGCAGGTGCTCGCCGCCCTGAACCTCCAGCTAGGCGTCCTCGCGGAACGCAGCGACGACACTGTGGCCCCGGCGGTGGAAAGAGCGCGTACGTTGCTGGCCGAGGGGATCAAGAGCATCCGGAGCGTGACGCGCGACCTGCGCCCCGTGGCGTTGGACGATCTGGGCCTGCTTCCTTCCCTGCGCGCCCTCGCGAGGGACTACCATGAGTCCGGCCGAATCGAGATCGTGTTCGTGCCGCCGAAGGAAACACTTCCCGAGCTCGCCTCCGAAGGGGAAGCCGCGTTGTACAGGGCCATGCAGGAAGCGCTCGCCAACTCGGTCCGCCACGCCGGAGCGAGCCGGATCGTGGTGATGCTGGACGCCGGGCCGCAGAGTGTCACGTTGACGGTGGAAGACGACGGACCCGGCTTTCCCGCCGATGCGACCTCACGGCTGCGCAGTCGGGGGGGGCTGGCCGGGATCCGGGAACGCATCACGGCTCTGGGTGGCGCCTTTTCCATCGCAAACGGCGACGGGGGGGGCGCAGTCGTGCGGGTGGTCGTGCCTTCGGTAGACGCGAGAACAGCGAGCAAGGTGAGTGTGCGATGAGTGACTCGGGACTTCGGGTGGTGATTGCGGACGACCATACGGTCGTGCGCCAGGGGATCCGTGGGGTGCTCGAGGGAGTGGACGGCCTGGTGGTGGTCGGCGAGGCCGGAGACGGAGACCATGCGCTGGCGCTCACCCGCGAGCTCGGACCCGACGTCGTCGTGCTCGACGTGAACATGCCCGGGCGCACCGGCCTCGAGGTGGCGGGAGCGCTGCGCGACGAGGGCTCCGGTACGCGCGTGCTCATGCTGTCCATGCACGACGATCCCGAATACGTGCTCCAGGCGGTACGCGCGGGGGCGGACGGATACGTTCTTAAGGACGTGGCGCCGTCGGAGCTGCGCGACGCGGTGAAGGCGGTGCACGAGGGGCGCGAGTACTTCACGGCGCGCGTCACGCAGCAGCTCAGCGTGGGGCTCAGAAAGGAGATCGAGGCGGAACACCTGCGCATGCGACTCGAGTCGCTGACGCCCCGCGAGCGGGAAGTCCTCCTGCTCGTCGCCGACGGGCTGACGAACAGGGAGATCGGCGATCGCCTCGACATCTCGCCCCGCACCGTCGAGACCCATCGCGAGCGCGTGATGGGCAAGCTGCGCATCCGGACGGTCGCGGGCCTCACGCGATTCGTCGTTCAGCACGGGCTGGACCAGGACCTGACGTAGGCGCCCGGGCGCGGCGACCCTCCGTTTCCGGGCGGGCCGCGTCTCCGATCGAATTACGGGACTCTCCCCATGCGGGGGGCGTACTTCCCCGAATTTCGCCGGTGGCCGACCCGTTCCAGCTTACTGTGGAACCCTTCGTCCGATTCGCGGAAGCATCATGCCGACGTTCGTGCACTACATCCCGGTCTTCACCACCATCCTCGCCGTACTCTTCGCGCCGGTGGTGTTCCGACGGTGGCGCGAGCGAAGGCCCGCACCGCACCTCCTCTGGTGGGCGATGGGTATCACGCTGTACGGCGTCGGTACCTTCACCGAGGGGTTCACGACGCTCTTCGGCTGGAACGAGGTCATCTTCCGCAGCTGGTACATCTCCGGCGCGCTCCTCGGCGGTTGGCCGCTGGCTCAGGGCACGGTGTACCTGATGTTCCCCCGACGGACGGCCCACGTCATGGCGTCCGTGGTCGGGGTGGTCGTCCTGGCCGGCGCGACCGCCGTGCTCCTCTCTCCCATCGACATGTCCGTCGTCGAGCCGCACCGGCTGACGGGGCGCGTCATGGAGTGGCGGGAGGCGAGGCTCTTCAGTCCGTTCGTGAACCTGTACGCCGCGATTTTCCTCATCGGGGGTGCCGCCCTGTCGGCGTGGCGCTACCGCACGGACACCTCCCTCCGACACCGGTTCGTCGGCAACTGCTACATCGCCTTCGGTGCGCTCCTGCCGGGCATCGGCGGGACGGCCACGAGGTTCGGCTACACGGAAGTGCTCTACGTGATGGAGCTCATCGGGCTCACGATGATCTGGATCGGCTACTCGTACAGCGTCCGGGTGCCGGGCGAAGTGCCGGCCAGCGGCCGGCCTGCCCCCGCGACCGCATGAGGTACCGCGCGGCCGTGGCGTCGGGGTGACCGGCGCGCGACCGCTACTTCTTCTTTCCGATCTTCAGCCACTTGAGGGGGTCCGGACCCGACCTGTCCCAGGGCGGCGTCGGCTTCGGCTCGGGCGGACGCTTCGGCGGGGTGGTGTCGCAAGGGCCCTTCGGAACTTCGATCTTCGGTGACTTCCTGGTGGCCATGTCTCTCCTCGGGTCATCTGGACCTACGTGGGCGAGGCGCCGACGGATTCACCCCGGCTTCGGATCGCGCGGGGCCGGGGCGCAGTTCAGAAGAAGATCGAACCCGAGAGGTACCCGATGGCGGGGACCGAGCCGTACTCGGATCCTGGCGAGAACGGGCCGCTCGATCCGGCGCCTCCGCCCAGGAAGAGGCCCAGGCGGGTCGACGCGGACTCGGTGGTAGACCACGATACGCCGGGTGCGACGAGCACGCTGGGGTCGAGAAGGTTGGTGAGCGCAAGCGCGTCGACGGCGATGAGCGGGTGCACCTGCCAGCTCGCCTGCGCCGCCAGCGTCCACTGCCCGAGCACCTGCAGGTCTCCGCGCCCGTAGGCCTGAGACTGGACGACCCCGAGAAGTCTGTCTGCCGACGCCGCGCCGTACCCGTCATACTGCACCTCGAGGATCGCGAACAGATCTCTTCCGGCCGGCTGGAAGAACCGGTCGAGTCCCGCCGATCCCCGGAGTACCGCCCCTCCACCGGCGTCACGGCGCACGGACAGTTCGCTTCGGATGGAGGTGGCGCCGATGGCGCCCGTCGTGAAGAGGGCCCCCGCGGCTTCGTCGTGCAGCATGCCGCCCCACCCTCCGAAGGCCCAGGTACCGCGCGACGTCGCGACTCTGGCCAGGGCGGTCACGGTCGTGCCCGCGGGCGTCTCCGCCGCGCGCACCACGGCTTCGATCTCCGAGAACGGGCCCGTGGAGGCGCGTACGCGCAGGGCGTCCACGCCGCCGCGGTACGCACGGAACGGGTCCGACGGATCGAACGGGGCGAAGGGGTCGGCCGGCGTGAGGAGGAGCGTGGTCGCCCAGGAGATGGTCTGTCGTCCGACCCCGACCTCGAGGGGCCCGCGTGTCCAGCGGAGCGCCAGTCGGTCGAACCTGTGACGCCACGAGCTTCGGCCTGACTCGTGGAGGTCCCAGTCGAGGGGAAGCCAGTCGGTCGAAACCCGACTCCCGCCCGGAGTCGTGATGCCGAATCCTCCTTCGGCCGGCTGCCGCTGGAGGACGTGCTCGTACGCGGCCTCGAACGTCAGCGCCCCGGGATCCCAGTTCAGCATGACCCGGCCTCGACCGAACCAGGTCGCTCCGGCATCCACGAGGTCGGAGTCACCCGCGTAGGACCCCACCCCCAGAGCGTAGCCGCGGACCTCGAGCTGGCCTTGCGCCGTGATGGGCGAGGCCAGCCAGAGCGCCCCGAGAGCGGCCGCCTGGAAGAATCGCGGGGTCGACATCGGCCGTCTCGGGTCAGGCGCGCGCGGGCGCTCGACGATCGTCCGCCTCGATCCGACCGTCCACGAGGGTGATGAGCCGTCGCGCGCGTTCCATGACCCTTGGGTCGTGGGTCGAGAAGACGAAGGTGGTGCCGTGCTCGCGATTGAGTCGCTCCATCGTGTCGAGCAACGAGGCGCTCGTACCGGAGTCCAGGTTCGCGGTCGGCTCGTCCGCCAGCACCAGGGCCGGGTCGCCGACCACGGCCCGGGCCACGGCGACGCGCTGCTGCTGTCCGCCGGAGAGCTTTCCGGGGTGCCGGTCGGCCAGACCTTCGAGTCCTATTTCGTGGAAGAGTTCGAGCACTTTGGCGTGCCGCTCCGCGGCGGGCACCCCGCGCAGCAGGAGCGTGAACTCCGCGTTCTCCAGCGCGGTGAGGACCGGGAGAAGGTTGTACGCCTGGAACACGAAGCCGATGCGCTCCAGTCGCAACCGGGCCCGTTCCTTTCCGCTCATGCCCGTCAGCTCCCGGTCGCCGATCCAGATCCGCCCGCGCGTCGCGTCCGTGAGGCCGCCGAGCAGGTTCAGGACCGTGGTCTTGCCCGAGCCGGACGGGCCGGCCATCGCCACGAAGTCGCCGGATTCGATGGTGAGGGTGAGACCCCGGACCGCCTCCACGGGAAACGGCTCTTGCGGGTAGATCTTCCAGACGTCGTCGGTGCGGACCGCGATTTCACTCATTGCTCGAATTTCATCGCCTCCGCGGGGTCGAGTCTCGACGCGCGGAGGGCGGGGTAGAGGGACGCCAGGGTGCCGACGATCGCGATGGACCAGACGCTCACGACGATCTGACGGAAGTGGAAAAGGGGCACGATCACGGGATCGATGACGCTCCCCGAGAACGACATCTCGCTTTCGATGAACGCGCTGAAGTCGAGGCCATCACGAAAGAATGCCCAGGTGAAGACGAGGCCGAGGACCATGCCGACCACCCCGCTGACCGCCGTCAGCATCAGCCCCTCAAGAAAGACCACGAAGCCGGTCTCGTGACCCGTGAGTCCCATCGCCTGCAGGATCCCGAACTCGCGGCGCCGTCCCAGCACAGAGATCATGACCGCGTTGAGGATCGCCAGCGCGATGATCGCGAACAGGATGCCGTGGAAGAGGTAGTCGCCGTAGTCGTCGATCCGGACGGCGGAGTCGAGGTCCGGCGATGCTTCCCGCCATCCGAGCACGCGCACGCCGGGTTCGGACTCGAGCGCTTCGCGGAGCGACGCGGTCGTGGATTCGGTCTCCAGCGACGAATCGAGGAGAACGGCCACGGTCGTCGCCGCACCGGGCGTGCCCAGCCACTGGCGCGCCGTCTCGAGAGGAATGTGCACCAGCCCTTCGTCGAGCTCGAGCACGGCCGTTCGGAAGACGCCCGCGACGCGCACGAGCTGGCCCTCGATCTCCCCGGAGGCCGTCTGCGCCGTGAGCACGAAACGGTTCCCCACCTCCAGTTCGAGGCGACGCGCCAGCTCGATGCCGATGAAGGCGTGGAGTCGGTCGCCGGGCTCCAGATACCTGCCCTCGACAAGCCGCTCGGTCACCAGCGAGAAGCGAGCCTCGCGGACCGGGTCGACGCCCTGGACGAGGACGGGTAGCGCAGATGCGGCCGAGCTCGCGAGCCCGTCCACCGTCAGCCGTGGAGCCCAGGCGTGCACCCCCGGGTCTGCCGGCATCGATTGGATGGCGTCGACGACCCCCGCGAGGGTGGCCGCTTCGATGCGGTGCTCGAGCTTTCCCGTCTCCAGGTATCCGGGAGCCTGCACGGCGACGTGGCCGGAGCTCATGCGCACGGCCGAGTCGATCCACTGCTCGTGTCCTCCATCACTCAGGGCCCGCGAGAAGACCAGCAGGGCGAGGCCGATGACCATGGCTGCCGCGGTCAGCGCGCTCCGTCGCGCGTTGCGGCCGAGTCCTCGCACCGCGAGTCGAATCAGGATCCACGCCCTCATCGGTCGGCCAGAGCATCCGCGGGCGGAACCCGCGTCGCCTTCCACGCGGGGTAGAGGGCCGCGAAGACGGTCGTGAACAGGAGCGCGACCGCACTGATCAACGGCGCGTCGAGCGAATACTCAACGCGCAGGATCGGGCGCCATTGAGCTCCGCTCCACTCGAACCCTTCGAACCAGCTGCTCAGGTCCGGCGGTGTGTTGTGCCACCACACCATCACGGGCCACGTCACCAGCGCGCCCACCGTGAGAGACAGGATTCCGAGGATGATCCCCTCGCAGATCACCGTCAGGCTCACGGCCCCCGACGTCGTTCCCAGAGCCTGCACCACCGCGAACTCCCGGCGGCGCTCGAAGGACCCGATCAGCATCGTATTGGCCACCCCGAAGATCGCCATCGCGAAGATGATGAGAACGATGACGAAATTCATCGAGTCCATGAGCGCGACGGCCTCGGACAGCTCGGGGCGGAGTTCGGTCCACGATTTCACGTCGAGCGAAACCGGATGCTCGCGCAGAGACCCGGCCAGGGAGCCCGCGATACGGGGTGTCTCTCGGGAGTTCGAGACCGTAGCCACGACTTCGTGGATCCGACCGGGGTCCATCGCCATGAGGGACTGAAGGTCGGACAGCTGGAGGACGGCGTAGTTCGCGTCGACTCCCGGGGTCCCCGTGCGGAAGAGACCCGCGACCGTGTAGAGGTCGTTGCCCATCGACCCGTCGGCGGCGGGTGCCACCACGACCAGCTCGTCTCCGACGTCGACGGCCAGCTGCCGCGCCATCTCTTCCCCGATCAGCACCTCGGCTGCGCCGCTCTCGGGGAGGCGCCCCGCGATCACGGTGGAGAGCAGGGTCGTGACCCTCGACTCGCGGTCGGGGTCGAGCCCGAGCAGGAGCCCGGCCTTCGTCTGCTCACCGGAAGACAGGAGGCCCCCGCCGAAGAGTCTCGGTGCGGCGTGCTCGACCTCGGGGTGGTTCTCGATGCGTTCGAGCAGCGCATCGACGTCGACGCCGTCGTACGCGCCGATCGTCCGGTGCATGTTGCGTTCGGGGAGGTAGTCCGAGGCGTGGACCTGGACCTGACCGAGCATGAGGCGCGTCCCGTTCTCGACCAGTTCGGCCGTCATCCCGTCCGTGAGTCCGACCATGACGACGGCGGCGAAAAAGCCGAATGCGAGGCCGGACGCGGTTACCCACGTGCGGTGACTGTTTCTCCACAGGTTCCGCCAGGCCACCCGCCACCAGAGTCCGCCGGAGCCCATGCCGTCACCGCCTGGCGCGCAGGTTCTGGAGACTGAAGAACGAATCGTCGAGCCCGATGTCGAACTCGAGTTCGCGGTAGATCACAGTGGTTCGTTCTGCCGGCTTGTCCGAGGGAACGACGTCCATGCGCGCCGGGACGAGACGGCCCCCGAGACGCCGGTATTCCGAGAAGCGCATCGTGCGGGTCATCTCGCCGCCTTCGTCGTAGTACCGCACCGACGTCGGCATCATGTCTCGCTTCCGCACCTCGTATTCGATCCTGCCCCACACCACCGGGGCTTCGGGTCGAGGGACGAGGGTGAACTCCCAGATCTCGGCGCCCTCGCGAACGCCCTCGAAGCTGATCTCGGCGTCGTAGTCGTCGACGATGCTGCTTTCACGAACGAGGTCGTCGTTGGTGAAGTGCGACCCCATCCAGGAGCCCATCATCATCGCCGGGGGCACCTTGATGGTGCGGTCCACCCGAGGCAGGTAGTTCCAGACTTCCTGACCGGCCTTGAGCGTCGCGGTCCCGGCCTCGCGCGGCGGCGACTGCACGCGCACCAGCGAGTGGTCCATGCCGAGCGACCACACCTCCATGTCCAGGGTCCGTGACCAGTGCTCGGTATCGATCTCCATGGTCACGAGGCCTCGGCTCGACTCGCCGCGCAGGAGCTGGTCGACCTGCTCGAGGATTTCCCGCGCGGTCTGGGCGGTCGCCGGGGCGGGGGTGCAGAGGGCCACCACCGCGAGCGCGGCCGTCGCCGTAGCCGCGCCGGCGCGCCGGACCGGAGCGTGATTCGCCTTGCGAAGCATCGCAGAACTCCTTTCGGAGGGCTGTCTCAACATCGCAAGACCCGCGGCGGGTTCAAGTGCTGCGGGTCGGGTGCGGGATCAGGCCGTGGACTGCGGTCCTCCGGGCAGGGGCGACAGGTGCACGTCGAGCTGCGGGAATGCGATGGTGATCTCCTCTTCCTTGAGCACGCGCCAGATCGCCTTGTTCAGATCCGAGAGTGTGATGCGCGCGACCCACGGATCGTTCGCCCAGATCGAGACCTCCCAGAGGACCGACGAGTCTCCGAACTCCAGCAGCAGGGTCACCGGATCGCGCGTGGTGTCCCGTTCCAGCACCTGACCGGCGGCCCGATGCAGAGCGGCCTCGACCCGCTCCATGTCCGATCCGTACGCGACGCCGACCCGGGCGCGGATCCGGTAGGTGGTGTCCGAAAGGGTGTAGTTCACCACCGTGGACTGCACCAGGCTGCTGTTCGGAATGATCCGCTGCTGGTCGTCCCGGTTTCTCGCGATCGTCGAACGGGCGCCGATTCGCTCGACCAGGATCATCTCCCCGTCGACGAGCAGGACGTCGTGCTCGGTGATCGACCGTTCGGCGAGCAGGATCACGCCCGACACGAAGTTCTGCAGGATGTTCTGGAGTGCGAATCCCACGCCGACCGCGACGAACGCGCCGGCGGCGAAGATCGACGTGAGGCTGATCCCGACCGTCTGGAGCGCGACGGTGAGGCCGAGGAAGAGAACGATGTAGTGGACGAGCTTCGTGACCGTGGTCACCGTGCCCTGCTCGCCCAGTCCGCCGCGGAGCAGAGCGCGCGTCAGAACCCGCTGGATCCCCCGGGACACCCAGTAGGTCACGAGGAGGATGATCGCGATCGTCGCGATCGACGCGACCGTCACGGGCGTGTCGCCGATGTGGAAAATCTCCGCGCCCAACACGTTCCGGATATCCTGCATCAGGTCAGAACCATCCGTTGCGCTTGAAGTAGGCGGCCATGGTCAGGCCTGCCGCCGTCATGACGGCCAGCACGAGCGGATAGCCCCAGGGGGCGCTGAGTTCGGGCATGTACTGGAAGTTCATCCCGTAGATGCCCGCGATGAACGTGAGCGGGATGAAGATGGACGCCATGATCGTGAGCACCTTCATGACTTCGTTGGTCTTCATCGACATCACCGACAGGTGCGCGTCCATCACAGCGGCCAGGGCCTCGCGCATCGACTCCAGCGCGTCGGCGATCTGAAGGACGTGCGCGTGGAGGTCGTCGAGGAACGGATGGATGTCCGGGTCGAACCAGTCGGGCGGTTCCTTCGCGATCTCGTCGATCTCGTCTCGCAGCGGCCGGAGTGCCCTGCGCACCACCGCCATCTCGCTCCTCAGGCTCTGGACCCGCTGGGGTACGTCCGCGGCGTCGTCGTCATCGGCCCAGACGCGCTCCTCGAGATGTTCGACACGGGCCGCCAGCTCCTCGATGACGTAGAGGTAGTGGTCGACGATTGCGTCGATCAGCGCGTACCAGAGGTACTGGGCGTTCCGGCGACGGATGCGTGCCGTAGGCGTGCGAATCCTGGCCCTGACGTGATCGAAGACGTCGCCCGGACGCTCCTGGAACGAGATCACGTAGTCCTCTCCGAGCACCAGGCTGAGGTGTTCGGTCTCGACGCCCTGGTCTCCCTTCCAGGAGAGCATCTTGGCGGAGATGAACGCGTGGTGCTCGTAGTCGATGAAGGTGGGACGGCTGCCGATGCTGACCACGTCCTCGAGCAGGAGCGCGTGCAGGCCGAAGTGGTCGCCGAGAGCCTGGACCAGATCCGTGTCGTGGAGGCCGACCACGTTGACCCACTGGACGCCATCGTCCTGGGGCGTGGGCGGACGCAGGGCTCCGAGCGTCACCGACTCGACTTCCACGACGTTTTCCACCGTGTACGTCATCGTCGAGATCGTGACCTCGTCGACGTGGCGGTCTCCCGTGTAGACCACCGAGCCCGGTGCCATGCCGACCTTGCCGGACGAGATCCCGAGGCGATCGGCGGTTTCGGATCGCTCGCTGGCGCGCCGGGCGCGGATGGACTTTCCCAGGAAAGACATGTCGTAAGATGCAGGGCGTGGGCCGTGGAATACAGGGGGCGTGACGACGTCAGGGTGTCCGGCCTCCGCGGGCGTCGGCTCGAACTTCACCGGAGCGTGCGACCTCCCGTGCCCGGTCCATGCCGGCGCCGAGGGAGGGGCCCCGAAAGCCGCGACGGGCCAGATATGCGTGCAGCCTGCGGCGTGCCCGGTCCCGTTCGGCGGATGGCACGTCGGAGGCCAGTGCCTCGAGGACGCCGGCGCCCTGGCGAGCGGCCCACTTGCTGGCGACTTCCTCCGCGAGGGTCACGTCGCTCGTTCCGGCGTCGTCGAAGGCGCGGTCGATGGCGCTGCCCGCGGTCTCCGTGTCCACCCCCTTGTGGCGGAGCTCTGAGGAGAGCGCCGCCTTCCCCTTGGGACGGTGCCGGAGTCGGTCCCGCACGAACGCCTCGGCCACGGCGCGGTCGTCGATGAATCCCTTGTCCTGGAGTCGGTCAAGGCAGGGGTCGATTCGGGCAGGCGGGAAGCCCTTCTGGCGCAGCCGCGTGCGCAGCTCCTCGCGGGTCCGCGCCCGGTAGGCGATGAGATTGAGCGCGGCGTCGCGAACCCGAATGTCCGCATCCTGGTCCAGCAGCTGGCTCTGGCGGTCCGGGGGCAGGGGGTCACCGACCCCGAGTCGACTCCGCTCGAGCGCCTCCAGGGTGATCTCGAACGGTTCGTCACGATCGAGGTGGAGTCGCACCTTCAGCCCGCGGGGGCGTAGCGGTTCGACGCGGACGATAAGGGGGGGAGCGGAGAGGGACACGGGCGTGTGGTTGTCGGATTGGGAGACCACGCACGTTAGGCACCGGCGTGGAGGGGCGGAATGCCCCGATCGGTCGCGGCCGGTCCGGCTCAGGCGCGCTGCACGAACCACGTGCCTTCGGACAGGTCCTCGTAGAGCGTGATCACCTTGCCGTCGTCGAGCACGACGATCCGGTACTCGCGCGAGATCGACTGGCGCCACCACTCGTCGTCGATGCGCCACCGCTCCCGCACGACGGCGACGCGCCGGGCCGTCCTGCCGGGCAGACGGACGTGGACCGGCTCGCCGTGTTCGTCGGTGCGCACGTCCACCGCACGGGGCTGGCCGAGGGGCTTCAGGCGCGGGCGATGATCCGGGTTCCGGGAAGGAGGCTTCAAGGGTCGAAGTTCAGCAGGGCGTGGCGCCGCTCGGGGATCCTCGACCAGGGATCGACCTCCACGACGCGGAAGAGGGGTGAGTGACCTAGACGTAACTTGAGCTCCTTGATCGCATCTCTAAGCGAAGATGGTACTTCACCATTCTTCAACGCGGTGCCGGCCGTGGCCCGTCCCCCCTCGCTCTTCCGGTCGAAGAGCCCGGTCTGCGCACTCGGCGCTCCGAAGCTCGTCAGCTCCAGCAGGAGGGTCTCGACGGCCCTTGGCGGCGGTGCGATCGCCATCTTCGCGCGCAGCGGGGCGGCGATGCGCTCCCGGTCCGAGGTAGGCTCGCGCAGCGCGGTTTCGACGAACCAAGATCCCCCACCTTCCAGGTGGGCGCCCAGGCGGACGCCGGTCACGCTCCGGCCACGGCGCGAGGGTCGGGACAGGGCCCGCTCTGCGAGGCGGTCGAGGGCTCCGTGCAGCGTTTCGACGGTGCCCACCGGCATGCCGAAGGTGAGCGACGTCCGGATCGGGCGGGGGCGGTGCCAGGGGCGCACCGGATCGATCCGGCGGGCCGTGGCCCAGGCCAGCGCGTTCCGGCCGTCCTCGCCGAACTGCGCCACCAGCGAGGGCTCGGGCAGCCGTCGCAGTTCCCCCAGAGTTCGGATGCCCAGCCGCTCGAGGCGCTGCACCACCAGCGGGTCCACGGGAAGTGCTCCGACCGGGCATCGCGCGAAGAAGGCCTCGAGCCGCTCTTCGGGTACGATGACGGGTGCTCCGCAACGGGCCGAGGCGGCTGCGACCCAGGCGCCGAACTTCCCCGGTGCCATGCCCGCGCGCGTCGAAGCGACCAGCGGGGCCGGAAAGACCCGGAAGAGCGCGCTCAGTGCACGCTCGACCTGACGGGTCGGTGCCCCGAAGAGCCGGTCCAGGCCGTCGGTTCCGAGGAAGACACGGCCGCGGCCCGCCGGCTCGACCACCGGAGTGAGCTCGGTGAGGACCTCGAGCATCGTGTCGACCGCGGCGTCGTAGTGTGCCGGATCCGGCTCGAGCAGCGTCAGGGAGGTGCAGAGGGAAATCGCCTGGGAGACGAGCTGGCCGGGACGGACGCCCGCCTCGTGGGCTCGTTCCGAGACCTGCCAGATCGTGCGGCGGGTGCTTTCGCCGGGGGAGAGCAGGGCGACGGAGGTGCTGTCGAGCTCCGGTGTGCGCACGAGCTCGAGCCGGAGCTCGAAGGTGGGGAGCCAGAGACAAAGCGCCCGACGGCTCCCCGCGGTCGCCCGGGGCCGGGCGTGGAGGAAGGCCGTTCCCGATCCCGGTCCGGTGGCCCAGCCGGTGTCGGGGGCGGCGGAGGTGAGCCAGTCGTTGGTGTTCGCGCCGTCCTGGGCCCACCCTCGGCCCGGGTGGGTGGGAATCCCACGCTGTGCGCTCGAGCGGTTTCCGGACATGACTGGACGGGACGCCTTTCCTCAGAAGTCGTCGGAGACGACGATCCCCGGTCCCGAGCGCATTCCCGCACCACCCCGCCACACGCCCACCTACGAATCGGAACCGGGGATCGGACCCCGAATAAAAACCGAATATAATACCGAATATAAACCGAAACCCATGGCGCTGCAAGCGAGTGGGGGGAGCGCGGCCGCCACAGATTCCGTGCGAAGCCAGGGTCGCCCGGCGCGACTCGAGCGGATGCGCATCGCCCCCCTCCGATTGCCCGGCATGACGCACGAACCGTGCGCGGCCGTATCTAAGGGCGTGAGCGCGGGACACGAACCGGGGAGCGGAACCGCATGAATCCAGCGTGGGGCCGGTGGCGTGCCGCGGCGGGCCCGCTCCTCCTCGTCGTCGCCGCCGCCGCGATGCTCGCGCTGACGTAGCGGGGTTGGACGCTGCGGACCGCGCGACCGCGACCGTGACCGGCGTACTCTTCCTGCTCGTCTTCGCGTGCGGCCAGTACGTCGGGATCGCCAACTACAACTGGATCACCCCTATTCGCATGAACTGACGCACGGCGTGGCGCACGAGGTGGCGGTGCTCTCGCCTCGCTCCTTCGGACCGGAGGCACGCGCCCGCGACGCAGCGGACCCAGGCCGCACCCGGACCACGCCGCCGAAAGCCCCCTACGTAGAAGTACCCGTGAGCGCACCGTAGTCCGCCGAATTGTGCGTCTTCCGGCGTCTTTCGAGCCTTGATCCGAGGTCACTCCCTTGGATTTCAGACTCGAAAAGGCTGTACCATGTCGCTTCATCGATCACCGTTCCGCTTCCTCGTCCTCACCCTCGCGGCCCTGGTCACGACCGGCTGCGAGGAGGAGATCACCGGCCCGGGCGACGAGCTTGTCGAGGGGCAGTTCACCTTCGACGCCACCAACCCCGCGAACTTCACCTACCTGACCTTCGACGGCGAAGGCGGGACGGTGACGGTGGCCGATCCTCAGGACTCGGACGCCTGGGTGCTCGCGTTCCGTCGATTCTCCGTGAAGCTCAACGGCGGCGTGGCTGGATCGCGGGGCGTGGGTGGGTTCAACCTGGCGAACAATGCCGACGCCGACTCCGCCACCGTGGTCAACTTCACGCGTTCGGATGCGGACGCGGCATGGGACGCGGTGGGCGCGGACGACGCGCTCGGCGTCAACTTCGTGCAGGATGATCTGGTCGAAGACGAGAGCGGGCCTTGGTTCCGCTACGACCCCATCGCCAGGACGCTGGTCGCCAACACGGGTGCGGCGTGGAAGGTGAAGGAAGCCGACGGTGGTTCCGCGATCTTCCGGGTCTCGGACATGGCGATCGCCGGCGAACTGCTCGGTAGCATCCAGCTCGAATACCGCCGCCACGGTGCCGGTGGGACGCTCGGGGCCATCCAGCAGGTCGACGTGGCCTTCCCGCCGGGACCGCCGGCGCCGGTCTTCATCGATCTCGAAACCGGCACGACGGTGACCCCCGGGGGCTGCAACTGGGACGTCTCCGTCGCCCCCTTCTTCGTCATCGACTTCAATGCGGGCTGCTCGGGCGGGACGTTCCCGCTCGACGCGACCGAAGACTTCACGGCCATCACCAAGGCGGACGACGCGCCCAAGTACGCCGGATTCCTCTCGGTCATCAGCGGGGCGGTGCCGAGCACCATCGAAGGAGCCGGCGGGGTCTTCTGGTACGGTATCGAGAGCGCCAACCGCCTCTCGCCGACCTTCAACGTCTTCCTGATCGAGGTCGGCGACGCGGTCTACAAGTTCCAGGTGCTCGACTACTACAACGCCTCCGGCGAGTCCGGGCACCCCACAGTACGGTTCGAGCAGCTCCGCTAGCACCCATGCGCACCGGCACTCTCCTCACGGTTCTGCTGCTGGGTGGCGCTTCGGCCGCCGCGGCCCAGGACGGCCAGGTCGTCGACCGACTGTCCGGGGCCGCCGTACCGCTGGCACAGATCCTGTGGAAGGTCGAGGGGCCGGAAGCGACCCCGGTTGGACGCGTGGAGGCCGACGTATCCGGCCGCTTCCGGCTCCGAAGCGACTGGCGGGATGGATGGATCGAGGTGCGCTCCCTCGGACATCGCACGGTCACCCTGAGCCGCGCGGAGGCGGACGCGCTGAGCTGGCGAATCGAGCTCGAGCCCGACCCTCTGGAGCTCGAATCCGTCCTGGTCACGGCCGCGGGGCGGGCGCAGCGCCGATCGGAGATCTCGGTTCCGATCGCTCAGGTTTCCCTCGAGGAGATCCGCGCGCAGAGCCCGCCGTCCGTGGAGTCGCTCCTGGCTGAGATGCCGGGGCTGCAATCACAGTCCTCCCCGCCGACGGGTTCGAACATCATGATCCGCGGGATCGGCGAGTCGCGTGTGCTCGTGCTCATCGACGGTCAGCCAGCCAGCGGCGCCCTGCTCGAGAACCGGGACCTGAGCCGCATGTCGCTCGCGGCCGTCGACCGGGTGGAGGTGGTGAAGGGCCCGCTCTCCTCGCTCTACGGCTCCGATGCGCTGGGGGGCGTCATCAACATCGTCACGACGGATCCGGAGGCGGGCTTCGCCGCGGACGCACGAGCGCTTTCGGGTGGGGGCGGTCGGTACGAAGCCGACGTCACCCTGTCGGGTGGCGGCGACTTCCGTTACCGGGCCACGGGCAGCTGGCGGCAGCAGGATCAGGTGCCCGGTCTCGACGACGCCTCCGGCGCCTTCGCCCGCGTGTGGGACGCCCGTTCGACGATGCGGTACGCCGGCTTCGATCGCGTGACGCTTCGCGCCGACGTGTCGTTCCTGCGCGAGCGACAGAAGTGGCCCGTCGGTGGGGGATTTTCGGGGTTCAACGACAACACCGGCGTGACCGCCTGGACCCAGGGGACGTTCCTGCACGGTCCGGGTGAATGGTCGGCTCGCGTCTTCGGGCAGGACTACGACCACCTGTATCGGAGCGCCCGGGGCGACGCACCCATCGCCGGGGCGAACGAGAATATCCAGAAGGAGCAGTACTGGAAGGCCACCGTGGCGTACGGTGCGTCCCTGGGCGCGCATCGTCTCGACGTGGGTATGGAGGGGTCGAAACGTGCGATCGAGTCCCCGGACAAGATCCTGGAGGATCGTGCGGCCGACGATCAGTTCGAGCTCTTCGCACAGGACGCCTGGACGCTCGGAATCGCCACGATCAGCGGAGGCCTGCGCGCGACCTTCAACGATCGGTGGGGCAACACGGCCTCGCCCACCGTCGGCGTCACGGCGTTGCCCAACAGCAGCCTGCGAATGCGGGCCGTCTTGGGACGGGGCTTCCGGGCACCGTCGTTCAAGGAGCTGGCCTGGGACTTCGCCAACCTCGGCGCGGGGTACACGGTGCAGGGCAACCCCGACCTCCGGCCCGAGACCTCGTGGAACGTCACGGCGGGCGTGGACTGGGCGCCGTCGGCATGGGTGAGCGTCGGGCTCGAGGGATATACGAACCTCATCGACGACCTCATCGAGTCCGCCTTCGTCGGAAACAACCCGAGCGGGCTTCTCGTCTATTCGCCCCGGAACTTCAGCCGTGCACGCACCCGCGGTGTCGAGACGAATGCTTCAAGCCGGTTCGGGGCGTGGGACGTGCGGGCCGAGTACGCGTATCTCGACGCGCGCTCGCTGGACGACGACCTGCCGCTCGACCGGCGGGCGAAGCACTCGGGGCGGGTGCGCGCGGGGCGGTCGCTTCCGGTGCTGGACGGGTTGCTGGTCCATGCCAGCCTCCGCGGAACGGGCGCCGCCCCGATCGTGGGCCCCGACGCGAGCGGGATCACGGCCGTCATCGGCAGGCAGGACCGGTTCGTGTCGCTGGACGTGCAGGCCACCGCGCAGCTGCCGAGCTCCCTTCGGATGGTCCTCGGCGTCGACAACCTCCTCGACGCGAGGCCGGCCGGGTGGCAGGCCGTCGTCGAGAGACGCTTCCGGGTCGGGCTCGAGGCCCGGGACCTCTTCCGCGACTGACCGATCGCGGGCCGCGTGCCGCGGCTCCGGCCTCGGCTCAGGGGCGCGATGTCTCGGCCTGCCCCTGCCGGCCCGGGACCGGCATGACGTCGCCGCCGCGTAGGCCTATCCGGGGCGACACCCTCCCCTGGAGAGGCCGGGGCGCCGTGTCGACCCCCTTCGACGCCGGACGGTCGGGTCCCTATACTGTGGCCGCCGCGCGGGGTGATCTTCCCCGCCTCCACGATCCCGGCCCCGGCCCGTCACCTCCTCGGACGACAGAATGCCTTCCTCTCCCTCGATCATCTACACGTGGACGGATGAGGCTCCGGCCCTCGCCACGCACGCCTTCCTTCCGGTGATCCGCGCCTTCGCCGGTGCGACGGGCGTTCCCGTGGAGACCCGCGACATCTCGCTGTCAGGGCGCGTCCTGGCCGTCTTTGCGGATGTGCTGACGGACGAGCAGCGCGTCTCCGACGACCTCGCCGAGCTCGGACGTCTGGTGGAGACGCCTGAGGCGAACGTCATCAAGCTCCCCAACATCAGCGCCTCCATCCCGCAGTTGAAGGCGTGCGTCGCAGAGCTGCAGGCCCTCGGATACGCACTCCCGGACTACCCGGACGAGCCCGCCACGGACGAGGAGCGGGCGGTGAAGGCACGCTACGACGCGGTGAAGGGGAGCGCCGTCAATCCGGTCCTGCGCCAGGGCAACTCGGATCGGCGCGCGCCGAGGTCCGTGAAGGACTTCGCGCGGGCCAACCCGCCCCGCATGCGCCCGTGGCCCGAGGACTCGAAGACCCACGTGGCGACGATGACCGCCGGCGATTTCCGCGCGAACGAGAAGTCCGTGACGCTGACCGGGGCGACGAAGGCCCGGATCGAACACGTGGCGAAGGACGGTGTCACCACCGTGCTCAAGGCGCCGCTTTCCCTCAAGGCCGGTGAGGTGCTGGACGCGACGTACATGAGCCGTCGCGCGCTCGTCGACTTCCTCCGGGGCCAGGTCCACGAAGCGAAGGAGCAGGGGGTGCTGTTCTCGCTGCATATGAAGGCGACGATGATGAAGGTTTCGGATCCGATCATCTTCGGACACGCCGTTCGCGTCTTCTTCGAAGATGTCTTCGCGAAACACGGCACGACCCTCGACGAGCTGGGGGTCGACCCCGACAACGGCTTCGGTGACGTGCTCGCCAAGCTCGCGCAACTGCCCGAGGCCGAGCGCGCCGAGATCGAGGCGGACATCCGCGCGGCTTACGCGGCGGGGCCGGGGATCGCCATGGTCGATTCGGACCGCGGCATCACGAATCTGCACGTCCCCAGCGACATCATCATCGACGCGTCGATGCCCCCGCTCGTGCGTGATTCCGGGCGGCTGTGGAATGCGGAAGGCCGGCTCCAGGACACCAAGGCCGTCATTCCGGACTCGAGCTATGCGGGCATCTACGATGCGGTCATCCGCGACTGCCAGGAGCACGGTCAGTTCGACCCATCCACGATGGGCAGCGTGCCCAACGTGGGGCTCATGGCCCAGAAGGCACAGGAGTACGGATCGCACGACAAGACGTTCGAGATCGCGGCCGAGGGTCGGGTGCGCGTCGTGGCCGAAGACGGGACGGTGCTGATCGAGCACGAGGTCGAGGCGGGAGACATCTGGCGGGCGTGCCAGACGAAGGATGCCGCGGTGCGGGACTGGGTCGGGCTGGCCGTCCGGCGCGCTCGGGCCACGGGCGCCCCGGCCGTGTTCTGGCTGGACCGCGACCGAGCCCACGACGCCCAGCTGATCCGCAAGGTCGAGACGTACCTCAGGGAGCACGACACGGACGGTCTGGTCATCGAGATCCTGTCACCCGTGAAGGCGATGCGCTACTCGCTGGAGCGCATCCGCCGCGGCGAGGACACCATCAGCGTGACGGGCAACGTACTTCGCGACTACCTCACGGACCTCTTCCCGATCCTGGAGATCGGCACGAGCGCGCGTATGCTCTCCGTCGTCCCGCTGCTCAACGGAGGTGGTCTCTTCGAGACCGGCGCCGGCGGCTCCGCTCCGAAGCACGTGCAGCAGTTTGAAAAGGAGGGGCACCTGCGCTGGGACTCCCTGGGCGAGTACATGGCCCTCTCGGCATCCCTGCAGCACCTGGGCGAACAGTTCGCGAACCCGGGCGCGCGCGTCCTCGGCGACGCCCTGGACGCGGCGACGGCCGACTACCTGAAGTACGCGCGCTCCCCGGAGCGCGGCGTACACGAGCTCGACAACCGTGGCAGTACCTTCTACCTGACGCTGTACTGGGCGCGCGCGCTGGCAGCTCAGGATGTCGATCCGAAACTCGCAGGGCGCTTCGCGCCGGTTGCGGCCGCCCTCGGCGACAACGAGGAGACGATCCTCGCCGAGCTGAACCGAGCGCAGGGTTCACCGCAGGATCTCGGTGGATACTACCGCCCGGATTCGGCCAGGGCGGAGGCGGCAATGAGGCCGAGCGCGACGCTGAACGCGATCGTGGACGCGGTGTGACACGATGCCGGGCGTGACTTCCCCTATCCAAGCTGAGGAATGAAGGAGCCCTCACTCACGCTGGGCGTCGAGGAAGAGTATCAGATCATCGACCCCCGGACCGGGGAGCTGAGCTCCTACATCACCCAGCTGCTCGACGCCGACGGACAGGTCACGGTCGAGGGGGTCAAGCCCGAGCTCCACCAGTCGGTCGTGGAGGTCGGGAGCGGCGTGTGCGAGACTCCCGCGCAGATCCGGGACGAGATCCTTCGCCTCCGGGGCGCGATGGCGACGCTGGCGGCCAGGGACGGCCTGCGCATCCTGGCGGCCGGGACCCACCCGTTCTCGTCGTGGGTCGACCAGCGGATCACGCCCCTGGAGCGCTACCTGGGCGTGGAGGAGGATCTGCAGGACCTGGCCCGGAAGAACCTGATCTTCGGCATGCACGTCCACGTGGGGATCGAGGACCGGGAGTTCCTCATCGACGCGATGAAGGTCGCGCGGTACTTCCTGCCGCACATCCTCGCGCTCTCGACGAGCTCCCCCTTCTGGGAGGGCCGGAATACCGGTCTGAAGTCGTACCGGAGCGTGCAGTGGAGGAACTTCCCGCGCACGGGGATCCCGCCGACGTTCACGAGCTACGCGGAGTACGAGAGGATCGTCCGTTCGCTCATCAGCGCGAATGCCATTCAGGGTCCCTCGAAGATCTGGTGGGATCTCCGCCCCCATCACCTGTATCCGACCCTCGAGTTCCGTGTCTGCGACATCTGCACGCGCGTCGACGAGGCGGTGTGCATCGCCGCCATCATTCAGGCGCTCGTGGCCAAGCTCTGGAAGCTTCGCCGGGACAACCTGACCTTCCGCGTCTACCCGCTCTCGCTCATCGACGAGAACAAGTGGCGGGCCGTCCGCTACGGGGTGTCAGGCAAGCTGCTGGATCTGGGCCGGGAGACCGAGCGGCCGGCCAGGGAACTCATCGAGGAGCTCGTGGGCTGGTTTCTCGACGACGTCCTGGACGATCTCGGAAGCCGCAAGGAGGTCGAGTACGCGTTTACGATCCTGGAGCGCGGCACGAGCGCGGATCGCCAGCTCGCCACATTCGCCGAGACGGGTGACCTGCACGCGGTGGTGAGACAGCTCATCGAGGAGACCGCAGAGGGTACGGGGAACGGCGTGGCCCACGCGGGTTAGGGAAGCGCGCATGCGGGCCTGCGGCTGGCCAGCCGCAGCCCGATCGACCAAACTTTCGGGCTGCCCCCGACCGGGCGACGCCCACCACGCGCCAGGAGGACCTCTCAATGCGGCTCCGCTACGTCGACGCCGACCCTCGATCCGTCGTCACGCCCATGCTCGCCGTAGGCGTGACCGAGGGTGCGGATCCTGCGTCCGGGCTGCTGGCCGACCTCGACGCCACGCTGGCCGGCGCCGTCCGGCGCGCCTTCGCCGCCGGCGACATGAGGGGGAAGTCGGGTGACGAAACGGTGCTCTACGGGGCGGAGGATGGCCCGGCCCGCGTCGTCCTCCTCGGCATGGGAAAGGCTGACAAGGTCGACGCCGAGGGCGTGCGCCGGTTCGCCGGTCGCGCGGTACGGACCGCCGAGCGTCTACGTCTCGATGCCGTGGCGATCGCCCTCGACTCCGTCGACGACCTCGCGCGCGAAGCGGTCGCCCAGGCGGCGGCGGAAGGGGCCGGCCTCGCGGCATGGCGCTTCTCGGAGCTGAAGGCGGAGGACGCGGACGATCCGACCGTCGCCGTCCGCTCGGCGGACCTCGTGGGGAGTGCCGACCCCGATGGGTATTCCCGGGGGTCGCTCGTGGGCGCTGCGATTGCGCGCGGCGCCAACCTGGCGCGCACGCTTCAGGCCCGGCCGGGCAACGTCGCCACGCCCACGCACCTCGCCGACGAGGCCGTGCGGATGGCGGGCTCGGTGGGACTGGAGGCTACGGTCCTGGACGAAGAGCGGATGCGTGCGGAGGGGATGCTCGCACTCCTCTCCGTGTCGCGCGGCTCGGAGGAGGAGGCCCGCTTCATCATCCTCGAGCATCGCGGGGGCGCCGAGGGCGACGCGCCCCTCGTCCTGGTGGGCAAGGGGCTCACCTTCGACGCCGGCGGCATCTCGCTCAAGCCCGCCTCCGGCATGGAGGAAATGAAATACGACATGTCGGGTGGCGCCGCGGTCATCGGCGCCATGCAGGCGATCGGGGAACTCGGCCTCAGGGTCAACGTTGTCGGACTCGTCCCCTCCTCGGAAAACCTCCCGGACGGGCGCGCCACCAAGCCCGGCGACGTCATCGGGAGCCTGGCCGGCAAGACGATCGAGGTCATCAACACGGACGCGGAAGGCCGGCTCATCCTGGCGGACGCCCTGACCTGGGGCTCGCGCCTGAACCCGGCCGCCATGGTCGACTGCGCGACCCTCACGGGCTCCGTCGTGATCGCGCTCGGCCACCACGCCGCGGCCGTGCTGGGCAACGACGAAGAGCTCGTCGCCGAGCTGCGGGCGGCGGGGGAGGTGTCCGGGGAGCGTTGCTGGCAGCTCCCGCTGTGGGACGAGTACAGCAAGCAGCTCGACAGCCCTACCGCGGACCTGCAGAACGTGGGAGGCCGGCCCGGCGGGTCGATCACCGCGGCCGCGTTCCTGAAGGAGTTCGTCGGCGAGTCGAAGTGGGCCCACCTCGACATCGCGGGCACCGCGTGGGGTGAGGGAAAGCTCCCGTATCAGCGCAAGGGCGCGCTCGGGTTTCCCACGCGCCTGCTGGTCGAATGGGTTCGGAGTCGCGCGGGGTGATTCCCCGCTTCTGGCTCGCTTCCGCGCCCCGGGTGCCCTCGTGCACCGGGGCGCGGCTGCGTCCGGGAGCATTCGGGGTCCTCGTGGCCGCCATGCTCGCGTGCGCCGTCGCTCCGGCCGTCGCCCAGGAGCCGCCCGACACGGTCCAGCTCGTGGATTCGCTGCTGGTGGCCGACTCGCTGGCTGCCGACACGCTCGCGGCCGACAGCACGTCCGCCGACACGATCTTCTACAACTTCCCGGCCACGCGGGTGGGCCCGCCGTCCGGCTTCGCGACGGGCATATGGGAGTGGGATCGCCACGGCATCATGGCGTCCGGCGCCAACACGCTGGCCGAGCTCTTCCAGGAGCTCCCGGGGGTCATGACCGTCCTCGGCGGCGACTACGGAACGCCGGCCGCGATCAGCACGGCCGGCCAGGGCGGCGCAGGCTATCGCATCATCCGTGACGGGTTCGAGGTCTACGCGCTGGACGGCGGCGTCGTGGATCTGCAGCGCGTCGGCCTGGTGGGCATCGGCCGCGTGAGGCTCGACCGTTCCATGGGGCAGATGGTGGTCCACATGTGGTCGCACGAGTACGACGACGGTCGCCCGTTCTCCGTGGTCGAGGCCGGCACCGGCGACCTCGACACCAACATGTTTCGCGGCGTCTTCACCGATCCCACCGCGCTCAGGGGGAGCCTGGGTGTGGGCATCGAGCGCCTCGACACGCGCGGGAGACGGGACCTTCAGGAGGGGGGCAACCGCACCGGTGCGTGGGCGCGCTACCAGGTCCACGCCCGGGATCGCTTCGCTGTGGGTTTCGACTTCCGGCGGATGACGGCGCAGACCAAGGCCTCCGTGTTCACGCCGACCACCGCGCGAACCGAGCTGCTGCTGCGGGCCGGCGTGAAGCTCGCCGACGGGGTCGTCCTTCAGGCGTACGGAGCGCGTTCCACCCTTGCCCGGGAAGAAGCCACCGGGGACAACCGGCTCGGTGGGGGGCGCGACCAGGTCGGGGCCACCCTCGCCGTCGAGCGCTCGGGCGCCTGGCTCGACGCCTCCTATCGTCGTTTCACCGGCGACCTTCCCGCGAGCCGCGTCGACGTGGCAGGAGGGTTCACCAGTGACCGGTGGGGTGGCGTGACCGGGCGTCATTCCAGCGCCACCTGGAACGAGACCGCCGTCTCCGACTACGGTGCGAGGGCGTGGTTTTCGCCGCTTCCACTCCTCACGGTGTTCGGGGCGTACGAGACGGGCACGTTCGGCAGCCGGGATGCCGCGGTGGCGGATCAGTCGGAGCCCCCGCTGTCGCCGGGCGACGGGGTCCTCCCGGGCACCGAGGCGCTCACCGAGCGGGAGACGTGGCGTCTCGGGACCGCGCTCTCGGGATGGGGGGTGACGCTGGCCGGGGCTTCGCTGTACGCCCGGTCGGACCTGGCGCTCCCCTTCGGTACGGCACTCGACTTCGGATCGCCCGCAGTTCCCGGCGTGTACCGCAACGGGTACGAAGCGATGGCGGTCCTGCCGATGCCGATGAGGGGGCTCACGCTCGAGGGTTCGTACCAGTGGTGGGATCAGGACGGGCCGTATGTTCCTGCGCAGATCTATCGGGGCTCCCTCGAGTACCACCGTGTGTTCAAGGAGACCGGGAACCTGGAGGTGTGGGCGTCCGTGGGCGTGCGCGGCCACGATCCGATGCTGACCTTCGTGGCGACGGGGTCCGACGCGGACCCGGCGGTGGGTGGGCTGGTTCGGGTCCCCTTCCATCAGAGCTGGTACGGCCGCCTCCAGGTGCGGGTCGTGACCGTGCGGCTCTGGATCGGGATGGACAACTTCGCGTTCCGGCGACAACTGCAGTACTACCCAGAGCGGCTGCTGCCGTACGGGCGGTCGTTCTTCGCCCTTCGGTGGGACCTCTGGAACTGATGCGAAACGAAGCCTCGAACGGGGTCGACAGATGATTCGAAGCATGACGGGTTACGGGGACGCCGAGCGGGAAAGCCCGGCCGGCCGCCTCCGCCTCGAGGTCAAAACGGTCAATCACCGGTTCTTCAACACGAGCATCAAGACGCCCTCCGGCTTCGATCGCTTCGAGAAGCCGATCGCCGACGCGCTCCGGACCCAGCTGACCCGGGGGCACGTCAATGCCTTCCTCTCCATCGACCGTTCGACGGTACCGGCCCTTCCAGCGACCACCGTCGACATGGACAGGGCGAGGGCGTACCTGGCCGCATTCGACCAGCTGCGCGACGAGCTGCATCTGTCCGGGGAGGCCGACCTCGCGATGCTGATGCGCTTCGGAGACGTCTTCCGCACGCCCGACGTCGACCGGACGGCGGGCGTCGAGCCCGAGCTCGTGGCGGAGCTGGCTGCCGAGGCCGGCTCCGCGTGCCGGGTCATGCGTGAGTCCGAAGGCGAGCGGCTGGCCGCCGACCTCACGGCGCGGCTCGACGCGATCACCGTCCTCCTCGACAGGGTGGAGGCACGGGCGCCGGAACGGCTGCTCGAACACCGCGACCGTCTCCGGACCGCCGTCCGCGAGCTCTCCGCCCAGGTGGACGTGGACGAGGAACGGCTCGCCCGGGAGATCGCCTACGCCGCGGAGAAGTGGGACATCAACGAAGAGGTCGTGCGCTTCCGCTCGCACGTAGAGCTCTTCCGGGAAGCGCTCGGCGCCGACGGCTCCGAGCCCGTCGGCAAGCGTCTCTCCTTCCTCGCGCAGGAGATGGGCCGCGAGGCGAACACCGTCGGGTCCAAGGCCAACGACGCCGAGCTCGCGCAGGCTTCCATCTCGCTCAAGGAGGAGCTCGAGCGCATCCGCGAACAGGTGGAGAACGTGGAGTGACCGTCTCCGACCTCAAGCGTGGGGCAGGGCCCCGGGGTGCGGCGCCGGTGGTGCTCGCAGCCACCAGCGGCACGGGAAAGACGACCCTGGCGCATCGTCTCGTCGACGACTCGGACCGGTACGTCTTCTCCGTCTCGGCCACGACACGGCTCCCCCGGCCGGGGGAACGGGACGGCGTCGACTATCACTTCCTCACCCAGGACGAGTTCGAACGCCGTGTCGAACGGGGAGCGTTCGCGGAGTGGGCGCGCGTGCACGACCGGCTCTACGGAACCCCCCGATCCGAGCTGGACGCCGCTTCGGCTCGCGGGGAGCACGTGGTGCTCGACATCGACGTCCAGGGGGCCCGTCAGATCCGCGCGTCGGTACCGGGAGCGTGCCTGATCTTCGTGCTTCCGCCGTCCGTCGATATAATGATGGCCCGCCTCACCGGGCGGGGGACGGAGGAGCCGGCCGCCATCGCCAGACGGCTGCGCTCGGCCCTGGTCGAGCTTCAGGCGGTGCCGGAGTTCGACTACGTTGTCGTGAACGATGATCTCGAGGAGTGCCTCGAAGAGATCCGGGGGATCGTCGAGATGGGTGTCGCGCCGGCGGCCCCCGCGCAGGACGCCGAGGCCTTCCGGAACGAGATCACCCGGATTCTCGACGAGGACTACGACCCACAAGTGCAGCAGCAAGAACGAGAATAGGACACACCCATGCGAGTCTTCACCCCGAACGAGGTCGCCGAGGGCACCGAGAGCAAGTATCTCGGCGTGCTGGTGGCCGCGAAGTACACGCGCGAACTCAACGCTCTTCCCCGCGAGGCCATGCCGATTGGCGAGGACAAGAAGCTGACGACCCGCGCGCTCGAAGCCCTGACCTCGGGGCAGATCGAGTTTCGCCTGGTCAAGCGCCGGCGTCGCGAAGAGTAGCAGACCGCGAGAGCCCCGGTGACCGGCCAGCCACTCGCTCCGCGCCGCCCGTGGGCGGGCAGGCGGGTCGTGCTGGGCGTCACCGGAGGAATCGCCGCCTACAAGTCCATCCAAGTCGCCCGTGACCTCACCCGGCTCGGCGCCGAGGTGGACGTCGTCCTCACGCACTCGGCGCAGAAGTTCGTCGCTCCCCTCAGCTTCGAAGGGGTCACGGGGCGCCGCGCGCTGACCGATCTCTTTTCCGCGGAAGGCGCCGCGCTGCACGTTCGTCTCGGTCGGGATGCCGACGTCGTGTGCGTCGCGCCGGCCACGGCCGACTTCCTCGCTCGGGCTGCCCAGGGGCGCGCCGACGACCTGCTGTGCACCACGCTTCTGGCGACACGTGCGCCGGTCGTGATCTGCCCCGCCATGAACGACCGTATGTTCGCCCACCCCCAGGTTCAGGAGAACCTCGTCCACCTGCGGGACCGGCTCGGCTACCACGTCGCGGGTCCGGTCGAGGGGGCGCTCGCCGTCGGGGAAGGGGAGGGTCCGGGCAGGATGCTCGAGCCCTGGCAGATCGAGGAGGCCGTGGGAAGGGCGCTGGGCCGTTCGCCGAACCTCGACGGGCGTCGGGTGCTCGTCACCGCCGGCCCCACGCAGGAGCCCATCGACCCCGTGCGCTACGTCGGCAACCGCTCGTCCGGGCGCATGGGATACGCCATCGCGCAGGCCGCCTGGCGACGCGGCGCCCTCGTGACGCTCGTAACCGGGCCGTCGGAGCTCGACCACCCGTACGGCACGGACGTGATCCCGGTCGAAACCGCAGTCGAGATGCATGAGGCCGTCTCGGGGCTCATCGGCACCGCCGAAGTCTCCGTCTTCGCGGCGGCCGTCGCCGACTTCCGTCCAGTCGGTCCGCGGGCGCAGAAGATCAAGCGCGAATCCGAAGGCGCGGCGATGTCGGTCGAGATGGAAGCGAACCCGGACGTGGCTCTCGACACCGTGCCGGCCCGTCGGCCCGGCAGCATCGCGGTCGGGTTCGCGCTCGAGACGGGCGATCTGGTCGAGAACGCACGGGGCAAGCTCGTGCGAAAGCGCTTCGACCTCCTCGTGGCCAACGACGCCAACGAGGAAGGCGCGGGTTTCGGCGTCGCCACCAACCGGGTGACGCTCCTGGGGGCGGAGGGGTCGGTCGAGGCGCTCCCCCTGCTCGGCAAGGACGAAGTGGCCGAGGAGATCCTCGATCGCGTGGAGCGGCTGCTACACCCCGTCGTCGAGACTGCCGGAGGCGAAGCGTGAGTCCCGACGGCGGAGAGGAGGCCGGCGGGGCCATGTCCCGGGAGGAAGCCGCCCGGCTGCTCCGGCAGCGTCTCGAGATGGGCGCGACCGAGGTCTTTCTCGACGGGATGACGCGTGCCGAGGCCCTGTCGATGCTGACGAGGGCGCCGCGCCGCGCCACCGTCCCGCCTCCCGCCGTCTCCGCGACGCCGGTGGCCGCACGTCCAGCGACGAGTTCCGCCTCGGCACCGGCGCTTCCCGAGGAGTACGACGATCTCCGCGCGATGGCCATGGCGTGCACGCGCTGCCGGCTCGCCGAGGGACGCACCCAGGTCGTCTTTTCGGACGGGCCGTCGCAGGCCCGTCTCATGGTGGTGGGCGAGGCCCCAGGGGCCAACGAGGACGAGACCGGGCTTCCCTTCGTCGGGGCCGCGGGCAAGTACCTCGACCTTCTGCTCGCCACCGTGGGGCTGAGCCGTGCCGAGTCCGTGTACATCGCCAATGTGCTCAAGTGTCGCCCGCCCGGGAACCGAAATCCGCTGCCCGACGAGATCGAGGCGTGCTCGCCTTTCCTGCGCAGGCAGATCGACCTGGTGCGTCCGGAGGCGCTGCTGGCCGTCGGTTCCTTCGCCGGCCAGCTGCTCACGGGGCGGGAGCGGGTCTCCCTGGGTGATCTTCGGGGCACCGTCCACAGCTATCACGGGGTACCCCTCGTCGTCACCTATCATCCCGCGGCGCTCCTGCGCAACCCGAACTGGACCCGGGCGTTCTGGAGCGATCTGCAGCTGCTCCGGGGTGTGATGGACGGCGCCGGCGGCGCCTAGGCCGTCCGCGGTCCCGCCCGCGCGCGGCGGCGTCGGCGGTCGGAGTGACGCGGGGGTACGGACGCGCTAGAATTCCCACCCCCTCGCGTGCCCCCACCCGTTTCCGAGGCCCGATGCTCGACATGCCCGCCTTCCCGAGCGATGCGTTCGACCGCACGCCGCCCTTCTCCCTGGAGGCCGAGACGGCCGTTCTAGGCGGCATGCTGATCGATCGGGCGGCGGTGGACACGACGCTCGAGATCATCTCGGAGGGGATGTTCTACCGCGAAGGCAACCGGCGCATCTACCGTGCGATGGCCCGCCTGTTCGAGCGCGGAGACGTGATCGACCCGATCCTCGTCGCGGAAGAGCTCAAGAACACGGGCGAACTGGATGCCGCGGGCGGACTGGACTACCTCGCGCAGCTCGTCGACGCGGTGCCGACCGCGGCCAACATCGAGTACCACGCGAAGATCGTGAAGGACAAGGCGCTCCTGCGCCGCCTCATCGAGCAGGCTTCCAACATCATCCGGGACGCCTATGAACAGGGCGAGCGGAGCGTCGACGAGCTCCTCGACCATGCGGAGGCGCGGATCTTCCAGGTCGCGGAGAGCCAGAAGCGCGGTGGCTTCATCTGGATCAAGGACATTCTCTGGGAGACGTTCGAGCGCATCGAACGGCTCCAGGAGGCGGGCTCCGCCATCACCGGCGTTCCCACGGGCTTCACCGACCTCGACCGCATGACGACGGGACTCCAGGGCGGAGACCTGTGCATCATCGCCGCCCGCCCCTCCATGGGGAAGACGGCCTTCGCGCTGAACGTCGCCGCCACGGCGGCGATCTGGAATCAGCGACCGGTGGCGATCTTTTCGCTCGAGATGTCGTCGTCCCAGCTGGTGCAGCGGCTTCTCTGTGCGGAGGGTCGCGTGGACGCCCAGCGTCTTCGCGCGGGCAAGCTCTCCCGCGAGGAGCACGACCGGCTGGGCGCGGCCGCAGGACACCTCAACACCGCCCCCATCTGGATCGACGACCAGCCGGGCAGCAACGTGCTCGAAGTCCGGGCCAAGGCGCGCCGGATCCAGTCCGAGCTCCGCTCGAACGGGAGCGACCTCGGCATGGTCGTCATCGACTACATGCAGCTGATGTCCGGGACGGGCTCGTCGGAGTCGCGCGTGCAGGAGGTCAGCCAGATCTCGCGCGGCCTGAAGGCGCTCGCCCGCGAGCTGGAGGTTCCCCTCGTCGCCCTGTCGCAGCTGAGCCGCGGACCGGAAAGCCGCACCGACAAGCGTCCCATGCTCTCTGATCTCCGCGAGTCCGGTTCGATCGAGCAGGATGCCGATGTCGTCATGTTCCTGTTCCGCCCGGAGTACTACGCTCCGGCGGAGGATCGCGGGGAACTCGAGGGTAAGGCGGAACTGATCGTGGCGAAGCAGCGAAACGGACCGACGGGCGTCGTGCCCCTGTACTTCCAGAAGGCGTACACCCGCTTCGATTCCGTGCTCGCGGGAGGCCCGGGGTCGGGGCAGGGGAAGGGCGGCGGATTCGGTCCGTGAGGGCGACCGTGGGTCGGATCCTCGAACCGCCCGGCGACGTCCGTGTCGGCGTTGTGATCCCCGCGGCCGGCAGCGGCCGGCGGATGGGTGGGGTGCGCAAGCCCTTCCTCGAACTGTCCGGCGAGCCGTTGCTTGGGCACGCCCTGCGACCGTTCCTGGCCGACCCTCGCGTGGTGTGCGTCGCCGTCGCCCTCGGGGCCGACGACGCGGCCGCGCCACCCGCGTGGCTCCTGTCCCTCGACGCCCGCGTTCGCGTCGTCGAGGGTGGCGCGACCCGCGGGGAGTCCGTCGCACGCGGCCTCGCGGCGCTGCCCGAGGACGTCACCGTCATCGCGGTTCACGACGCGGCCAGGCCGCTCGTGACCGAGGAGACCGTGTCGGCCTGCATCGAAGCCGCGGCCCGCGGGGAGGGTGCAGTGGCCGGCTGTCCGGCCGTCGATACGATGAAGCAGGTCGATGCAGAACGTCGCATCACGGGCACGCCCGACCGCTCCGCACTGTGGCACGCGCACACGCCGCAGGTCTTCCCCGCGGGCGTTCTGCGCGAGGCCTACGCGCGCGGTGCCCGCGACGCCACCGACGACGCCGCCCTCGTGGAGTCGACCGGTACGCCGGTACGGATGGTCGACGACGGCGGAAGCAACCTCAAGGTGACCCGGGCCGCCGACGTCGAGGTGGCCGAGGCGATCCTGCGGGCTCGCGCGGCCGGGGATACGCGCGGGTGAGCGCCCGGCCCAGGACCCTCGACCTTCGCGCGGACCCCGGGGCGGACCTCTCCGTGGTGGTGCGGCACCTCCGGGAGGGCGGTGCCGTGGCCTATCCCACCGAGACCGTGTACGGGCTCGGTGGCGCCTGCACCGATGCGGGGGTGACGGCCGTTCGGGAGGTGAAGGGACGGTCGGCCGACAAGCCGCTCATCGCGCTCGTCGAGTCCGAGACGGCGGTTGCCGGCCTGGTCTGGACGGAGGCCGCGAAGACGCTGGCGGAGACCTTCTGGCCCGGCTCCGTGACGCTGGTCCTGCCCGATCCGGACCGGATCTTTCCGGCCGGTGTCCGCGATCCTCGTTCCGGCACAGTCGGCGTGCGTGTCTCACCCCACCCGGTGGCCCGCCGCCTCGTCCGGGAGCTCGGCGCGCCGCTCACTTCTACGAGCCTGAACGTGCCGGGTGAGCCCCCGGTTACATCGGGCGGTCATGCGCGCGAGATTCTCGAGCGGCTGGGTGCGCCGAAGGTGTGGCTTCTGGACTTCGGCACCCTCCCGTCGTCGGCGCCTTCCACCGTCGTCGACTGTTCACGACCTGAGCCCGTGGTGCTGCGCGAAGGGGCGGTTCCCCTTGGGCGGCTGCGGTGCGTGATCCCGGAGATCCATGCGACGACCCCCTGAAGCCGGCCCGTTCCGGGTCCTCTTCGTGTGCACGGGCAACACCTGCCGGAGTCCGATGGCCGAAGCGATCGCGCGCAGGCGCATCGAGGAGCTCGGCTGGTCGCAGGTCGAAGTCGGGTCCGCCGGCGTGGGCGCGTTCGACGGCAGCCCCGCCTCGGGCGGCGCGCTCCGGACGGCGGCGCGGAACGGACTCGATCTGTCGGCGCACGAGGCGAACCTGGTCACGCGGGAGCTCCTCGAATCCGCTCATCTCATCCTGACGATGTCCGCGTCGCACCTCGCGCGCGTCGCGGAACTCGGCGCGGGAGAGCGGGCCGCGCTCATCACGGACTTCACGTCGCCGGGCGACGCCGACCCGGGGTGGGGTGGGGTGCCCGATCCCATCGGGGGCTCGGACGAGGAATACGGGCAGACCTTCCGGGTTCTCGAAGGGCTGGTGCGGCGGGCCCTCGAACGTCTCGAAGCGGTGGTGACCCCATGAACGTCACTGCCACGACTCGGGTCCTGACACTCCTTGGAGACCCCATCTCGCACTCGGCCTCTCCGGAGGTCCAGAACGCGGCCTTCCAGGCCGCCGGTGTGGACGGCATCTACGTGGCGGTCCGGTGCGCGTCCGACGACCTCGTCGGCTTCATGAAGGGGCTCGCCCGGGCCGGGGGCGGAGGGAACGTGACGCTCCCGCACAAGGAGAAGGCCGCGAGTCTGCTGGACGTCCGCAGCGAAGCCGTCCGGCGGACCGGTGCATGCAACACGTTCTGGGGCGACGAGGAGGGTCGGCTGCACGGAGACAACACCGACGTCGACGGCTTCCGCCGGGCGCTGCGCGCCTTCATCGGGGGAAACGCCAGAGGCATGCGGGTCCTCCTTCTCGGGGCCGGGGGCGCGGCTCGGGCGGCCCTGCTGGGCCTTCTCGAGGAGGGATCCGACGAGGTGCTGATCTTCAACCGCACGCAGGATCGCGCACGCGCTGTTGCGCGTCGGATCGGCGGTGACCGAACCCGCGTGGTACCGGTTCTCCGCGAACTCGAGCGCGAGAGCTTCGACCTTGTCGTCAATGCGACACGCCTCGGGCTCGACACCAACGACCCGTCCCCCCTCGACCTGAAGATCCTTCAGAGGGCCGGCGCCGCCATGGATCTGATCTACGGCCGCCACGTGACGCCCTTCGTGCGGTCCGCGGAAGCCGCCGGCGTCCGCAGCACCGACGGGCGTGAGATGCTCGTCCAGCAGGGCGCCGCCTCGTTCGAGCGCTGGTGGGGGCGCGAAGCGCCGATCGACGCCATGCGCGCGGCCGTAGGGGTGGTCGGGACCTGACGGCGGGCACGGCGATCCGACGCGAGATCGTGGCTACGCTCCTCGACCTCCTTCTCCCGTGCGGATGTGTCGTCTGCCGGTGCTGGATCCCGCGCGCCGGAGGTGCCGACGCGGCGGCTCGCCCGCGCCTCTGCCCGGGGTGTCGCGCGCGCCTGCTCCCTCCGAGCTGGCCGCGCTGCCCCCGTTGCCACAGACCCGGAGGTACGGGGCGTGCCCCGGCGCCGGACTGCCTCGAGTGCCGCGCGTGGCCGGATGCGCTCGCCCGGGCGCGCTTCGCGTTCGTCCTTCGCGAACCGGCCTCGGACCTGGTGCACGCACTGAAGTACGGGGGGTGGAGCGGTCTGGCACCGTTCATGGGTGATGCCATCGCCGGCGCCCTGGCGCCTGACGCTGCACCCGGGTCGATCGTCGTGGCGGTGCCCACCACGCGCCGGCGCGAGCATGAGCGGGGGTACAACCAGGCCGCACTCCTCGCCGACCGGGTGGCGGCCCGCCTCGGCACGCCGCGCATCGACGCCCTCCTGCGTCCCGGCGAGGGGGCTTCCCAGACGGACCTCGCTCCCGACGCCCGACGGGAGAACGTGCGGGAAGCGTTCGCCGGAAATCCGGAGGTGGTCGATGCGATCTCCGGGCGTCACGTCCTTCTCGTCGACGACGTGCTGACCACGGGCGCCACCGCGGGTGCCGCGGCGGTCGTTCTTTCGGGTGCGGGCGCTCGCTCCGTGACCCTCGGCGCCTTCGCTCGGGCGCTTCCCACGGCGGCCCCGGGCGATGCCCGTGCGAGGGCCGCCTGAGAGGTCGGATACGGTTATAATTCGGGAGTCACCTTGAACCGGTCCATCACCCTGTAGAATCGGAGATTCCACCTTATGGCGATCCGCGCAGCGATCAACGGCTTCGGGCGCATCGGACGCAACGTGCTTCGGAGTGCGAAGCAGTCCGGCCAGACCGAAATCGACTTCGTCGCGGTCAACGACCTGACGGACAACGCCACGCTCGCGCATCTGCTGCGCTACGACTCCGTGCACGGGCGCTACCCGGGCCAGGTCGGACTCTCCGAAAAGGGACTGGTCGTGGACGGCGACGAGATCGAGGTCTTCAGTGAGCGGGACCCGTCCGCGCTCCCCTGGCGCGAGCTCGGTGTGGACGTCGTGATCGAGGCCACCGGCATCTTCACCGCCCGGGACAAGGCGGCCATGCATCTCGAGGCCGGGGCGAAGAAGGTGATCATCTCGGCGCCGGCGAAGAACGAGGACATCACGATCGTACTCGGCGTCAACGAGGACCGGTACGACGCCGACAGCCACCATGTGATCTCGAACGCCAGCTGCACCACGAACTGCCTGGCGCCGGTGGTGAAGGTCCTGACGAAGGAGTTCGGGTTCCGGCACGGGCTGATGACGACGATCCACGCGTACACGAACGACCAGAACATCCTCGATCTGCCGCACAAGGACCTGCGCCGGGCCCGTGCCGCCGCCCTGTCGATGATTCCGACGACGACCGGGGCCGCGAAGGCCACCGGCCTGGTGCTGCCCGAGGTGAAGGGTCGGATCGACGGGATGGCGATCCGCGTCCCGACCGCCGACGTCTCCGTGGTCGACCTGGTCGCGGAGCTCGACCGGGACGTCACCGCCGAGGAGGTCAATGCGGCCTTCCGGGCCGCGGCCGACGGGCCTATGGCGGGCATTCTGGGTGTTTCGGACGAGCCCCTGGTATCGATCGACTACACGACCGACCCGCGGAGCTCCATCGTCGACGCGCTCTCGACGTCCGTGATGGACGGCCGCATGGTCAAGGTGCTGTCCTGGTACGACAACGAATGGGGCTATTCCACGCGCGTCGTCGACCTCGTCCGCTACGTGGGGTCGCGCCTGTAGGACGTCGTGTGTAACCCCTGGCGCGGGGGTGGCGTAAGAGGGGGGTGATGCGAACGGAACAGGACGTGACCCCGAAAGGGGCCGAGCCGCGGCACGCCCGCCCGGAAGCACCGCTCCCGAGCGATTTCGAGGCGTGGTACGTGGAGCACCGGAGTGCGGTGTACCGCTACGTCCGCTTCAGGGTGGCGACACGCGAGGCGGCGGAGGACGTGACTTCGGTGGTCTTCATGAAAGCGCTGAAGTCGTTCCCGCGCTACGACGAGGCGAAGGCCGCGCCGCGGACGTGGCTGCTTCGCATCGCGCGCAACGCCGTCACGGACCATCTGCGCGCGCTCCAGAGGCGAGGCTCCCTCCACGTGTCACTGGACAGCATACCGGATCTCGTCGCGGACGTCCCCTCGCACGACGAGCGGGTGATTCGCCAGGAACGCATCCAGAAGCTCCTCAACGGGAGCCGTACGCTGCGCCAGGCCGATCAGGAGATCCTGAGCCTGCGCTTCGGTGCGGGGCTCGACAACGCCGAGATCGCCGAGCACCTGCGGATCAGCAACAACGCGGTCGCGGTCCGTCTGCACCGCGCGTTGAAGCGACTCAGGATTTCCGTGGAGCGGTCGGCCCCCGAGTCGATGGATCCGAGATGATGGAACGAAGGCATCCGAGTGAGGAGCCTCTTCCCGAGGAGCTGCGCGGACTTCACGATGAGCTCTCGGCATTCCGATGCGAGGAGAGACCGTCGTTCGGTCCCGAACTGCGCTCCGAACTCGCGCGCGCCTGGGCCGAAGAGAGTGTCCGTCGGTCGGCGCCGTGGTCCCGGCACCTGGCCACCGCTGCCGTGGTCGCGCTGCTGGTCGGAGGAGCGGCGGTGCCGGGTGCCCGCGCCTCCATCGTGCGATTCATCGGTTCGATCGGTCGCCCCGGCGTCGAGGCCGGAACACCGACACCCGACGAGGCCAAGCTGGAGGTGACCGAGCCGGGGGCCGCCGAGCGTATCAGCCGGCGCGAGCCTTCAGGGACGGAGCCGGCGACCATGGCCGCCGTGGCTCCGGCCAGCGGCCCCGCGGCGTCGTCGAACGAGCCCGTCATGGTTGCCCCGGAGATGCTCGGCCGGGTCGCGACGGAGGAACTCCTGCAGTCGGTGTACCCGCTCGCGCTGCAGCGGCGGGGCGTGGGTGGTACCGTCTGGCTGCGGCTCTGGGTCGACGACCGGGGCCGACCCGTGGACGCAGGGATCTCGCGTTCCAGCGGCGTGGACGAGCTCGACGACGCGGCCCTGCGCGCAGCGCCCGGCTTCGTGTTCACGCCCGCCCTGCAGGATGGACGTCCGGTGGCCACGTGGATCGAGTTTCCGGTGCTGTTCGAGCCCGACCCAACCGAGGCGCATGCTCCCGGTCGTATCCTGCAGCCCTTGGTGGATCCACTCAGTCTGCCGACGGTCCCGCGGGCCGACTGGTGGCAGCTGAGCGAGCCACTCGACCTCGAGCGCCTGCCCGAAGCCGGGGACATCGCCGACGCGGACGCGTCGGCGCGTGACCGGGCGGCAGCCCTCCTGGAAGCGGCCCTCTCGCAGACCGACGTCGCCCGGCGGTACGGGCCGGCCCCGTCGATCCTGCGCGGGGAGGCTTCCGGCCGCATGGCGCCGACCGAGTGGCGGGAAGCCGTGAGCGGCGCGCTCGTGGAGGCCATCGACCTCGGAATGGAGAACCCGGCGTCGCTGCTGGCCCTCGGCCGGATCCGCATCCGCCAGGGACTCCGTGGCGAAGCGCGCTCACTCTTCGAACGCGGGCTCCGAATGACGCTCCGTGAGCCATCGCTCACGGACGCGTGGCTCGTGGCCGAGCTGCACTTCGAGCGCGGATCGTTGCTGCGTGACCGTTGGCTCGGGAGCCGGGAAGTCGGGCGCGTGCGCTCCGAGGCGTTCGCGGGGGCGCAGTGCCCGGCGGCGCGCCTCTCGGGTGGCGCCGGCGCCGGGTACGCGAGCGTTGAGCGTCTCGTGGCATGGAACTACCTGTGTCCGACCGCGATGGCCCACGTATTCGGGGGCGGCTACGAACCGGCGAACACGGGAAGCGCGGGTGACCTCTCGCTCATGATGGCCTCGCTGCATGCGGCCATCGAGGTGTATCCGGCCCACGTCGGAGCCAACACGGATCTCCTCGTGACGCTCGCGATGTACGAGCGGTGGGACGACGTGCTGTCCGGTGCGCGCCGGTTCACCCGCGTCAGCGGCGGGCACCCGGACGGCCTCCTCCTCGCCGGCCTGGCGTTGCAGCAAATCGGCCGCGCGGCGGAGGCGCGGGAGCACTTCGAAGCCGCGCTGGAGCGGATGCCGCACGCCGACGCGGCGGATCTCACCGACCTGCGCGAGCTGCTCGGAAGCGCCGAGCGCGCCCTGTACGTGCGCCTGGCGCCGGCCGAGCGGACCGCCTGGGAAGACGACTACTGGCGGACGCGGGGCCGTGGCGCGTCCGAGGCCGGAGACGCGCGCTGGGTCGAGCACCTCGCGCGGGCCGCCTTCGCACGTCTGCGCTTCGGTACGCCCTTTGGCGATGCGGGCGAGGTGTGGGTACGTTTCGGGCGACCCGACAACGTCCACATCGTCGACGACGGCTCGGGCCGGCTGACCGAGTTCTGGGACTACGGCAGCGGCCCCGACATCACCTTCGTCCGCTGGGTCTCCTCGAAGAGGACGGAACTCACGCCCGAAGGGCGTGCGTACGTCGACGACCTGGGGAAGATTTATCCTCCACAGTGAACAAGAAGACACTTTCGGAGATCGACGCAGCGTCGCTCCGGGGCCGCACGGTCGTCGTGCGCGCGGATCTGAACGTGCCCATCGAGGGCGGTGAGATCACCGACGACCAGCGCATCCGCGCGTCTCTCCAAACGATCCAGACGCTCACCCAAGCGGGCGCGCGCGTCGTGCTCCTTTCGCACCTCGGCCGTCCGAAGGGAAAGCCGAGCCCGGACTTCTCGCTCGCGCCCGTCGCGCGGAGGCTCGACGAGCTGCTGGATTGCCCGGTGCGGTTTGTGCCTCACCCGGACGGACCTGAGGCCGCCGCGGCCGTGGGGGGGCTGTCTGACGGCTCCGTGGCGCTTCTCGAGAACACGCGATTCCTCCCCGGGGACACCGACAACGACCCGGGGCTGGCCGCGTCCTGGGCCGCCCTCGGGGACCTCTTCGTGAACGACGCGTTCGGGGCGGCGCACCGAGCCCACGCCTCCACGGCCGGGCTCGCCGAAGCCATGGTTGCGCGTGGCGGCGAGGCCGTCGCCGGGCATCTCATGGCCCGCGAGCTCCGCTTCCTGGAAGAGGCGCTGCGCGACCCCGAGCGCCCGTTCGTCGCCATCGTGGGGGGAGCCAAGATCTCTTCGAAGATCGGGGTCATCTCCGCGCTCCTCCCCCGGGTCGACCGGCTCCTGATCGGCGGCGCCATGGCCAATACCTTCTTTCGCGCGCTCGGGCTCGACACCGGGGCGTCGCTCGTGGAGGAGGACAGCATCGAGCTCGCACGGCGGCTGATCGAGCAGGGGGGTGAGCGTCTCGTTCTTCCCGTGGACTGCATCGTGGCCGCGGAACTCGACGCGAACGCCGTCACGCGCGCGGTTGCGCGCGAGGACGTGGGCCCTGGCGATCGCATCCTTGACATCGGTCCCGTGACTCGGGAGCGCTTCTCCGACACGGTCCGGGGCGCCCGTTCCATCGTTTGGAACGGCCCGATGGGGGTGTTCGAGGTGGCTCCCTTCGCCGAAGGTACGGTGCAGGTCGCACGCGCGGTGGCGTCGGCGTGCGACGACGGAGCCATCGGGGTGCTGGGGGGCGGCGACTCGGCCGCGGCCGCGGAGCGTGCAGGGGTCGTCGACCGACTCACGCACGTATCGACCGGGGGCGGTGCGTCGCTGGAACTTCTGGCCGGCGACGTGCTGCCCGGCGTGGAATCCCTGACCGACCGGAGCGCGTGATGGCCGTCATCGCGGGAAACTGGAAAATGCACATGGGTCCGGCGCGCGCGCGCGCGTTCTTCGACGCGCTGGACCTGAGCGGCGTCGGTGACGGGCATGACCTCGTCGTCTTTCCGCCCGCCGTGGCCATCGAGGCTGCCGTGGGCGCCGCGAAGCGGGCCGGCGGCCGCGTCGGCGTGGGTGTCCAGAACCTGTACTGGATGGACGAGGGGGCCTTCACGGGTGAGACGTCGGCACCCATGGCGGTCGAAGCGGGAGCGGGATTCGCGCTCGTGGGGCACTCGGAGCGCCGGCACCTCTTCGGCGAGTCCGAGGGGGACACCGCGCTGAAGGTGGGCGCCGCGCGGCGACACGGGCTCGTCCCCGTGCTGTGTGTCGGTGAGACGCTGGACGAACGTAAGGCGGGGCGGGTCGACGAGGTGGTCCTGCGCCAGCTGAACGCGGCGCTTCCGGCCCTGACCTCCGCGGACCGCCGCTTCTTCGTCGCGTACGAGCCGGTCTGGGCCATCGGTACCGGTGAGACGGCCACGCCCGCCGACGCCTCCGAGGCCCACGCAACCATCCGGGCGCGCCTCGTCGACGCGCTGGGGCCAGCGGCGGCCGACGTGCCATTGCTCTACGGCGGCTCGGTGAAGCCCGGGAATGCCGCGGAACTGCTGTCGGCCGACGAGGTCGACGGAGTGCTCGTCGGAGGAGCGAGTCTCGATCCCGCGTCCTTCGCCGCCATCGCGCGGGCAGCGGGATGAGGGCCGCCGGGCGCCCCGTTGACACCCCCTCGTGCCCCGTTGACGTTTAACGCCTTACTCAGACGGAAGACGTGACCACGATGTACGGTTTTCTACTCGCCCTCCTCGTCCTGGACGGCATCTTTCTCTCGGTCGTGATCCTTCTGCAGTCCGGCAAGGGCGGCGGTCTCGCCGCGGTCGGCGGCAGCGGGGGCACGATGGCGGACGGCGTGCTCGGTGGACGGCAGGCCGCCACGGTGCTCACGCGTTCGACGTGGACTGCGGGCACCATCTTCATGGTCCTCGCGCTCGTGCTGTCCATCATGTCGTCGCGTGCCCGCGCCCCGGAGTCGGTGATCCAGGTGAATGCACCGGCCGCGCAGACCGCGCCCGAACCCGTCCTTCCCGGCCTCGGCGACCCGCCGGCCGGGGGTGACGCCAACGAGAGCGGAAATCCGGGCAACGACGGTAACTGACCCCGTGCGCCCGGACCGCGAAGAGGTGTCCCTGGCAGCCCGAGACGGCGGACCTTCCGGGGTCCGCCGTTCCCGTTTTCCCTCCACCCATGGCTGAGCACGACGCGCACGGTCTCGGTCGCGCGGAACTCCACCAGCTCTACCGAGCCCTGGTCCTGGCGAAGAGCGCCGACGCGAGCCTCGATTCCCTGCACCGAACCGGGAGCCTCGAGACCTCCGTCGCCTCCCGCCCCGGGCGGAGCGAGGTCGCGGCCGCCGCCGCGTTCGCGCTTCGCCGGGCCGACGACGGGACCGGGGATCTCATGGTGCTCTCCGGGTCCTCCGCAGGGGCCGTCTTCCTCTTCGGCCTGGACCTCGTCGACTTCTTCCGGCAGCACCTCGGCCGCGCGACTGGCCCGACCCGTGGGCGCGACGCAGGTGGGAGCTGGCTGGACTTCTCCCGGGGCTTCGTCGGACCCCTGGCTTCGCACGGTACGATGATCGAGGTCATGGCCGGGGTGACCCTGGCCATGCGGCTCAGGGGCGAGGACCGCGTGGGCGTCGTCCTCTACGGCGCCGAGGCCTCGGCGGCCGGAGCATGGCACGAAGGTGTGAACTTCGCGGCTGCGCAGTCATGTCCGCTGGTGCTCGTGGTCGAGAACGACGAGTGGGGATCGAACCGCGGCGTTCCGAGGAGCTCCCGCCTGTCGACGTTCCAAGCCAAGGGTCCCGGATACGGGATCGGCTCGGAGTCCGTCGACGCAGCAGACGCGCTCGCGGTGTTCGACTCGATTCGCCGCGCCACGGGCCTCGCGCGCGCCGGAGACGGCACGCGGCTCGTGGAGGTGCGGTATCCGGTCGACGGGAGCGCCGCGGACCCGACCTGGGTGCTCCGGACCCGGATGCTCGAGAGCGGGTGGGCGACGACCCAGGAGCTCGATGCCCTCGAGTCCGAGGTCGCCGGGGCGTGCACCGCCGCGTCCGAGCAGGCACGCGCCGAGCCCGTGCCCGAAGGCCGCGATGCCGTGCCCGGCGTCTATACCGACGTGGAGCTTCCCGCCCCGTGGACCCGCGCCCTCCATCCCGGCGCCGCACTCGCCGAGGGAGCATTATGACCCGGCTCGCGATCCCGGAGCACCTGCTCAAGACGAGGCGGGGCGAGCCCGTCACCTTCCTCGAGGCGATCAGCGAAGCCCTGTTCGAAGAGATGGTGCGAGACGAGTCCGTCTTCCTGCTCGGTGAAGACATTGGCGTCTACGGCGGCGCCTTCAAGGTGACGCGCGACTTTCTCGGCTACTTCGGAGCCAACCGGGTCATCGACACCCCGATCGCCGAGGGCGGCTTCACCGGCGCTGCTGCGGGTGCGGCACACATGGGGCTCCGCCCGGTCGTCGAGATCCAGTTCATGGACTTCATCTCCCCGGCCTACGACGTCATCACGAACTACATCGCGACGTCGCTGTACCGGGGTGCCGGCCCCATGCCCCTGGTTATCCGGGGCCCCGTGGGCGGAGGCAACCGGGGAGGGCCATTCCACTCGCAGAACGTCGAGATGGCGTTCTTCCATACGCCCGGTCTCAAGATCGTCTATCCCAGCAACCCCCGTGACGCGAAGGGTCTCCTCAAGGCGGCGATCCGGGACGACAATCCGGTCATCTTCGAGGAACACAAGGCGCTCTACCGGGCTCCGGCGCTCCGTGAGGTCCTTCCCGACGAAGACTACGTCGTTCCGCTCGGCGAGGCCCGTACCGTGCGCGAAGGCAGGGACCTGACCATCGTCACCTACGGCGCCATGGTGCACCGTAGCGTCGAGGCTGCCGAGCGTCTGGATCGGGACGACGGCCTGTCGGTGGAGGTGATCGACCTGCGCACGCTCCTGCCTCTGGACGACGACGCGATCGTCCGCAGCGTCCGGCGGACGGGGCGCCTCCTCGTGGTGCACGAGGACACCCGCACGGGCGGCATTGCGGGCGAGATCGCGATGCGGGTCAACGAAAAGGCGTTCGAGTGGCTGGACGGTCCGATCCTGCGCGTGACCGCGATCGATGCGCCGGTGCCTTACTCAGGCTCGCTGGAGGATTACTTTCTACCGCAGACCGAAGACGTCGTGAAGGCGTCCCGGTATCTTGCGGCCTACTAAACCAACGCGGAGTGATCGAGCGTGGCTCGGATTGAAGTTCCCATGCCCCAGATGGGTGAATCCATCGCCGAGGGCACCGTCTCGCAGTGGCTCAAGCAGGTCGGCGATGCGGTCGAGCGCGACGAGCCGATCCTGGAAATTTCCACGGACAAGGTCGACGCCGAGATTCCCGCCCCGTCGTCCGGGACCCTGGTCGAGATCGTCGTGCAGGAAGGGGAGACGGTCGAGGTCGGAACGGTCGTAGCGTACATCGACACCGAGGCCGGGGCCGCGGTGGCCGCTGCGCCTGCGGCGCCGTCCGCGCCCGTGCAGAGCGAGGCACCGCCCGCACCCGCCGCACCCGCCGCTCCGGCTGCACCGGCGGCACCGGTCGCCGGTGGCGACGAGAGCGCCGAAGATCGACTGCGCACGCGATCGACGCCGGTCGTCCGCAAGATCGCGGAAGAGCACGGTGTGGACATCGCCGCCGTCGCCGGGACCGGGCATGCGGGCCGCGTCACGAAGCAGGACATCCTCGGGTTCATCGAGACCGGTGGCG
This sequence comes from Gemmatimonadota bacterium, assembly GCA_030827315.1. Lineage (GTDB taxonomy): Bacteria > Gemmatimonadota > Gemmatimonadetes > Longimicrobiales > Gaopeijiaceae > UBA2589. The sequence goes on from JAURER010000001.1 coordinate 66,987, forward strand.
CCGCGGCTCAGGCCCCGGTGGCTGCCGCGGCTCCCGCGCCGCAGGCGTCCGCGCCGGCGCCCGCGGTGAGCCGGGGGGCGCCCACGGACCTCTGGGCGTCGTTCTACCGCGAGGTCCAGCATCCGGAGTACCCGGTACGAGCGGCGGACCGCGTCGAGCCGATGGACAAGATTCGTCGTCTCACGGCGGAGCACATGGTGCTCGCCAAGCGCGTGGCTCCCCACGTGCACTCGTTCATCGAGATCGACTTCTCCTCCATCGACCGGGTGCGCTCGGACATGAAGGCCAAGTGGGCTCAGCAGGGTGCGAAGGTCAGCTACACGGCCTTCGTCGCCTGGGCGATCTCGCGGGTGCTCACGGAGTTCCCCATGGTCAACGCCGCGGTCTCGGGGAACAACGTGATCTACCGGGGCAACGTGAACCTCGGGATGGCGGTCGACCTCAACCCCGGCCTCATCGTACCTGTGGTGCGCGACGCGAACCACTTGAGCCTCGTGGGGATCGGCAACAAGATCGTCGACCTCGCGACCCGGGCCCGCGACCGGAAGCTCAGCCCGGACGAGATCCAGGGAGCGACCTTCTCGGTCACCAACCCCGGCGTGCTGGGCACGATGGTCGGGCTTCCGGTGATCCCGAAGGGTACCTCCGCGATTCTCGGCACCGGTTCGATCGAGAAGCGGGTCGTCGTGGTCACCGACCCGGAGACCGGCGCCGATTCGATGGCGATCCGGAAGCGCTCGCTGTTCTCGCTCGGGTACGACCACCGCATCGTGGACGGCGCGGATGCAGCGCGCTTCCTGTCCCGCCTCAAGGAGATGCTCGAGAGCTTCCCCGAGGACGCGTGACCGTCTGCGCGCCGCCCGCCAGCGACGCCCCCGGAGCCGTCCGGCTTGCGGGGGCGTCTCCGCATGCGCGCGCGACGCACCCGAGACGGCGGCGGAGGGTGTCCCGGCGGTGGCGACCGGGCTGGTGCGGGTGGCCTCGCCGAGCGTGACGATGCGGCGCCCCCTCTCCGTTCTCGACCTCGGCACCGTTCCGTACGGCGAGGCGCTCGAAGCCCAGCGCGACCTGGTCGGCCGTCGCCGCGCCGGGGAGGTGTCCGACACACTCATGCTGCTCGAGCATCCGCATGTGATCACCCTCGGATCCAGCGCGGACGCGGCGCACATCCTCGTGGACGAGGTGGAGCGCGCCCGTCGCGGGATCGAGCTCTTCGACGTGGGGCGGGGAGGGGACGTGACCTACCATGGGCCCGGTCAACTCGTCGCGTATCCGATCCTCGACCTCAAGCCGGATCGGAAGGATCTCCACCGGTACCTCCGGGATCTCGAGGACGTCCTCGCCGGGGTCGCGCGCGACTTCGGAGTGGCGGCGACCCGCAGCGAGTCGGGCACCGGCGTCTGGACGGAGCTCGGGAAGCTCGCCGCCATCGGGGTGCGCGTTTCGTCGGGGTGGATCACCTCGCACGGCGTCGCGCTGAACGTGACGTCGGACCTGAGCTACTTCCAAACCATCGTACCGTGCGGGATCCGGGACCGCACAGTGACGTCGCTCGCACGTGAACTCGGTTCGGCCCCCGAGGCCGCGCTGGTTCGGACCGCCTTCGTCCGAAACTTCGCTCGTGTGTTCGGACACGATATTCCTGTTGGATGGACAACAGTAAAAACCGGCTGACACCGGGGGGACCCGGGGGGGCGCGTCGGGATTTCCTCAAGTTCTCGATGGTACGATCCCCGAAATCCGGAACGGGGCCGCCGGTGGATTCATATGTTTGTGCGTTCCCCGAACACGTTACGAAGAAACGGATGACGGCTATCGCAAAGCGTTGAAAAACAACGATTTGCGCCGTGTGTTCACCATCGACATCCGTTTCCGCCGCGTGGGGTTGCCTTTCGCGGCCGCGGACTGCATCTATCGATCACGGTTCGGATGCGGCTCTTCGAGTTCGATGGCGTTGGTCATCCCTCACGAGGAATCCGAAACGTGAGTTGCCGGGCGCGACGGCGCAGCGGTGACACGGTGATCCGGAGCTTGGGATATCCGGTGAGCCCGACGGGGGAGGTCGCTGGCCCCCGACGAACAGCCCCACGGAACGAGCTCGGGGCACCTCCGGTCGCGGACCGCGCGACGGCAACGGAGGCAAGGGAGACAGGTCCAGCCGCCTTCACGAAGGCGGGCCCAGGCAACGGACTCGATCCCGCCAGCGCAGCAGGGTGACTGGACGAAGGACGTGACCTTCGCCTCAGACCCTCGAGACAGAGGCGGCCCGGGTTGCAGCTCGCTGCGACTCGGGCCGTTTCGCGTGCTGGCACGGGCCCGACTCAGCCGGGAAAGCGCTCCTCGGGCGGGGCGAATTCCGTGTAGTCGACCAGGTGCCCCTTTCGGCGCCGGCCTTCGAGCCACGCCTCGAAACCCGAGGGCACGAACCCGTCCGAGTCGGTCTGGTCGGCCGCGGCCCGCGTCGCGAGAAAGTCCGCGTACTCGTTCTCGGGGTGTCCCTCGTGGCCACGTACCCACTTCGCCACGAAGTCGTGACGACCCAGGAGCTCGTCGAGCCGCTGCCAGAGCTCGACGTTCGCGATGGTCCCGGTCTTCCGTTTCCAGCCGGCCCGCCTCCAGCCGTGCCGCCACTCGTTGATCCCCTTCACCAGGTACTGACTGTCGGAGGTGAAGACGACGCGGCACGGGCGGCGCAGGCGCCTCAGAACTTCGATCGCGCTGCGCAGCGCCATGATGTTGTTCGTGGTGTCGGCCTCGGAAATCCAGTAGTCCCGGCGTTCCCACGCGCCGTCACGCCAGATCTCGAGGATGCCCGCGGCGCCGCCCGGACTCGCGCGCCCCTTGTTCTGGTTGCCCAGGCACGACTCGTCGGCATGGATGTAGAGGATGTCCATGGAAGAGCAACCTAACCCTGCGGCGGCACGCCGGAAGACGGCTTGACCCGGTCTCCGACACCGGTAGCTTTGCCCGATCGAGTGCGACGCTGCCGCGTCCCACCTCCGGATCTCACCGAGGAGCCGCTCTGGACCGCAACGCCTACCTGCTGCTCGAGGACGGTCGCCGGTTCGACGGTGTCCGGCTCGGTGCCGAGGCCGTCACTTTCGGCGAGGTCGTGTTCAACACCTCGATGACCGGCTACCAGGAAGTCCTGACGGATCCGTCGTATACGGGGCAGCTCGTCGCGATGACGTACCCCCTCATCGGCAACTACGGGGTCAACAGCGAGGACCGGGAGTCGCCGCTGCCCCAAGTGAGCGGCTTTATCGTCCGCGAGGCGGCGCGGCTCGACTCCAACTGGCGGTCGGAGGGTGGGCTCGACCGATACCTCCGCGACAACGGGATCACCGGCATCGCCGATGTCGACACGCGGGCGCTCACGCTGCACATCCGCTCCGAAGGCGCGATGCGCGGCGCGATCGCCCCCGCCGGGCACGACGCGGACGACCTTCTGCGGGAGATCCTGGCGCAGCCTCTCATGGAGGGGCTCGACCTGGCGTGCGGCGTCTCGACCGGCGAGCCATACGAGGTGCCCGCCGTCGGCGAGGAGCGATTCCACGTTCTCGCGTACGACTTCGGGGTGAAGGCGCACTCGCCCAGGCTCCTCGCCGAACGCGGGTGCCGGGTGACGGTCATCCCCGCGGACACGCCGGCCGAGCAGATTCTCGCGACGCCGCCCGACGGCCTCTTCGTGTCCAACGGGCCGGGCGATCCGGCCGCCGTGGAGAAGGCCGAGGCGGCGATTCTCGGGCTCGCCGGGGCCGGCGTACCCGTTTTCGGCATCTGCCTGGGCCACCAGCTGATCTGTCGGGCGTTCGGCGCGAGCACCTTCAAGCTCCCGTTCGGGCATCACGGCGGGAATCACCCGGTGAAATACCTCGATCGGCAGACCGTCGAGATCACGTCGCAGAACCATGGCTTCGCGGTGCGGGGCGGCGACGGCGACGAGATTCCGGGTGCGCCGGGCCTCAGGCTGACCCACGTCAACCTGTACGACGGTACCGTGGAAGGCGTGCGCCACCGGAAGCTTCCGGTCATCTCCGTGCAGTACCATCCGGAGGCTGCGCCCGGGCCTCACGACAGCCGCTACCTGTTCGATCAGTTCGTCGACCTCATGGAGGCCGGCAAGGCTCGGTGACCCGCGGTCGGGTCTCTGCGGACGCGTGGGTCGATCGATCGCCGCAAGTCGCTCTCCCCCAACGACTCCAGCAGGCTTGCGGCCTCCGTGCACGCTTGTTACCGTCTCACCCCTTCCGGCGGAGAGCGCGCCGGGCAACGGTCTTGGAGGGAGAATGACGAAGGCAGACTTGGTCGAGCAGGTAGCCGAAGCCATCGGTCCTGGGGTCACCAAGAAGGACTGCGCGCTCGTCGTCGACGGATTTCTGAACGCCATCAAGCGTGCCCTCGCCACCGGCGAGAACATCGAGATCCGTGGCTTCGGCACGTTCAAGGTCCGCAAGCGCAAGACGCGCATGGCCCGGAATCCGCGCACGGGTGATTCCGTAGAAGTGCCCTCCCGATCCGTGCCGGTCTTCAAGCCCTCCAAGCACCTCCGGGCCCGGGTCGAACGCCTGGACAAGGCCGGCTACTGAGACTCCGCCCGGCGGTGCCGCGCCGGGCCCTTTAACGTTTCCACGCCGCGCCCGTCTAATCACTGGTGAGTGAGGAACGGCGGACCGGGGCGGAGATGTCCGATGCGGAGCTCGTTCGAAACGCACGAACCGGCGATGCCGCCGCTCAGGACGAACTCGTGCGTCGGCACATCGATGCCGCCTACCGGGTCGCCCTGTCTCTTACCAGGGATCCGGACGTTGCCGCGGACGTGGTTCAGGACGCCTTCGTGAAGGCCTTCGGCTCCCTGGACGGTTTTCGTGGAGACGCATCGTTGAGGACGTGGATCGTCGCAATCACGGCCAACGAGGCCCGGGGGTTCTTCCGCAGGAGTCAACGCCGGAAGGAGGCGTCGCTGGACGCCGCCACCGAGGTCGCGTCGGTCCAGCCAGATCCCGCCGAGCGGGCCGTGACGGAGTCGGAGGCCGCACGGGCGAGGGCGGAGCTGGAAAAGCTGCCGGAGAAGCAGCGACTCTCCGTGACACTCAGGATCGAAGAGGGAATGAGCTTCAGGGAAATCGGATCCGTGGTCGGGTCCAGCGAGGGTGCGGCCCGGGTGAATTACTTCCACGGCATCCGCCGACTCAGGGAGTTGATGGAATGACCCAGATTCGATGTGCGGAAGTCCGGCAGATGATGCCGGATCGCGTGACGGGGCGTGTGCCGGCCGACGGGAGCCGGGACTTCGAGGACCACGTTGCGCGCTGTGCTGACTGTGCGGAGGAGCTCGACCTCGTGCGAATCCTCTTCTCCGGGCGAGTGACCGCGCCGGCGGGGCTGGCGGATCGCGTCGTTGTGGCGGTCCGGCCGCGATCTTCCCGTGCGACACGGCCCTGGTGGGGCCTGTCGGCGGCGGCGGTTGCGGCCCTCGCCGTGGGCATCGGGGTCGCTTCGGAGCCCGGGCCCCTCGGGGTCGCGGCGGGACTCGGCCTGGCGTCCGAGTTCGAGGAAGGTGAGCTCTGGCTGAGCGACGACGGGCTGCTGGCGGGTGTGCCCGAGTTCGAAGCGCTCTCGGACGAGGCGCTCGTGGAGCTTCTGGAGGATCTTACGTCGGAAATCGGTGGTGGATCAGGAGGTGCGGCATGAGGATACGTTGGGAAGGTTCATTTGCGCGCCTGCGTCGCGGGGCGTCGCTGGCACTGGTGCTCGCCGCGATCGCAGCGAGCGTGGCGGCTCCCCTGGCCGCCCAGAATCCGCCGGGCCGGCGAGGGCCGCCCCAGGGCCGTCAGGAGATGGAGCGCAGAGTGCGCGCCCAGATGGCGCGCCTCGCGCAGGAGCGTCTCGAGCTCTCCGGGGAGGAGTCCGCGCGGCTCGGCGAGGTGATGCGGCGGTTCGAGGAGCGTCGTGCAGATATCCGGCGGTCGGAGATGGCCACTCGGCGCCGGGTGGAGGCCGTCATGATCGAGGGCGGGGCGGACGACGAGGCCGCGGCGGCGCTACTCAGGCGGCTCTCCGAGCTGAGACAGGAGGAGAGCGCGCTCTTCGAGGAAGAGCAGGCGGCTCTCCTGGAGGTGCTCACGCCGACGCAGGTTCTCAGGCTTCAGGCGCTGCGCGAAGAGATGGGCAGGCGCATACGCGCGCTGCGCGGCGGCGACCCGAGTGACCGCCCGCGCCGTCCCGGTGGCCCGCGGGGGAACGTTGACGGGCCGCTCGGGGTGCCCCTATCTAGGTAGTCCTCGCAACCCACATCCCTTCGCGCTCCCGTGCCGATCTCGGTCAACGCACTCTTCTTCGCGGCCTACCGCGACCTCGTGGGTCACAGTGGCCTCGCGGTGGAGCTGAGGGAGGGCGCAACCGTGGGGGACCTCGTCTCGGAACTTCGTGAGCGAGGCGCGCCCTTCGATCGGCTTCCGGCCGAGCCGGCGGTTGCCGTGAATCGTACCTACGCCTTCCTCGACGAGCCCCTCTCGGCCGACGACGAAGTGGCGTTCATTCCGCCCGTCGCGGGCGGCTGACCGGGATGGGACGCCGTTGATCCATGCCGCGGTCGGGCCCGAGCCCATCGATCCGGCCCAGGTCCTGTCGCGGGTCGGGTCCGCGGAGGACGGTGCCGCGGTGCTGTTCGTGGGCGTCGTGCGCGATCACGCCGACGGCCGGTCGGTGAGCGGGATGCGCTATGACACCTACCACGAGATGGCCGAGGACGTTCTCCGCGAGATCGCGCATGAGGCGGCCGCCCGTCTCGGGACCGACCGACTCGCCGTGGTGCACCGCACCGGCGAGCTCGACATCGGCGAGGTCTCGGTTGCGATCGCGGTCTCGAGCCCGCACCGGGCGGAGTCGTTCGACGCCTCCCGCTACGTGATCGAGGAGATCAAGAAGCGGCTGCCCGTGTGGAAGCAGGAGCACTATGCGGACGGCCGGGTCGAGTGGGTTCCGGGCACGGTGCCGCCCGGCACGGGCGCCCCGATGGACCCCTCCGCGAGGGAGCGCCCCGTCGCCGGACGTGGATCGCACACCGCGGGCGGGGGGCAAGTGGCATGATCGACCAGTTCGGCCGCCGGGTCGAGTACCTCCGCGTCTCCGTCACGGACAAGTGCAACCTCCGGTGCGTGTACTGCATGCCGATGGAGGGACTCACCTGGCTGAAGCGTGACGAGCTCCTGACCTACGAGGAGATCGAGCAGATCGTCCGGGCAATGGCGGGCATGGGACTCCGCCGGATCCGGATTACGGGGGGCGAGCCGCTCGTGCGCCGCGACCTGCCCGACCTGGTGCGCATGATCGCGGCCGTGCCCGAGATCGAGGACCTCTCCCTCTCCACGAACGCTGTGCTCCTGGCCGAACACGCGGACGCCCTGCGAAGCGCGGGGGTCCAACGGCTGAACGTCTCCCTGGACTCGCTGCGTGCCGACCGTGTCGACGCCATCGCGCGCCGCCCCGGCTCGTACCCGAAGATCATGGAGGGGCTCGAAGCCGCCGAGCGGGTCGGATTCTCGCCCATCAAGATCAACGTGGTGCTCATCCGTGGTCAGAACGACGACGAGATCGAGGACTTCGCGGAGATCACCCGCGAGCGTCCGTGGCACGTGCGCTTCATCGAGATGATGCCCACAGGCGCGAATCTCGATCTGAGCGCCAACCAGTTCATCTCCTGCACCGAAGCGCTGCGCCGCATCGAACGCATCGACGCTCTCGAGCCGGTCAAGGGGCCGTTCGGCAATGGCCCGGCGCTGTATCACCGCTTCCCGGGCGCGCCCGGAACCATCGGCGTCATCACGCCGATGAGCCACAACTACTGTGACCGGTGCAACCGGATGAGGCTCACGGCGGACGGACACCTGCGGCCGTGTCTGTTCGGTGCGCTCCAGACGAATCTCCGCGACCCGCTGAGGGCCGGCGAAGACCTGGTGCCGCATATCGTCGAGACGCTGCGTACGAAGCCCGAACGGCACTACCTGATCCAGGGGAGCGCTGCCGGCTCGGGCGGCCTCGTCGCCCTGTCGCAGACCGGCGGGTAGACCTCTCTCCCAGCGTCGTTATACTCCTGCGGGCACACGACCGAGCGTGCCCGGCTCGTCCGCCTCGACCGAGCGCGGATCGGCCCGGAATCCACAGGACACCCTGCCGCGGAGCAGACGTTTTTCATGAGCGCGAAGAAGATCACCGTCGTCGGTGCTGGGCACGTGGGCGCCACGTGCTCGCAGCTCCTCTCTCAGAAGGAGCTGGCCAAGGAAGTCATCCTCGTCGACATCGCCGAGGGCATCCCGCAGGGCAAGGGTCTCGACCAGTGGGAGAGCGCGCCCATCGAGGGATTCGACTCCCGCGTCTACGGCGCCAACGACTACGAGCAGTGTGTCGGATCGGAGATCTTCATCGTCACGGCCGGCATCGCCCGCAAGCCGGGGATGAGCCGCGACGACCTGCTGAAGACGAACGCGCACGTGATCCGCTCGGTGAGTGAGGAGATCAAGCGGGTCGCTCCCGAATCGATCGTCATCATAGTCACGAACCCCCTCGACGTGATGGCGCAGGTCGCACTCGAAACGACCGGCTTCCCGCGCGAGCGGGTGATCGGGATGGCGGGTGTCCTCGACACCGCCCGGTACCGGTCCTTCATCGCGCTCGAGCTGGACGTCTCGATCGAGGACATCCAGGCGCTCGTGCTCGGTGGGCATGGCGACACGATGGTGCCCCTCGCGAGCTACACTTCGGTCAGCGGGATTCCGCTCACGCAGCTCATGGCGCAGGACCGCATCGACGCTCTCGTCGACCGCACGCGAAAGGGCGGCGGCGAGATCGTGGCCTACCTCAAGACGGGCAGCGCGTACTACGCGCCGGCGGCGGCGGCGGTCCAGATGGCCGAGGCCATCGTCAAGGACAAGCGCCGCATCCTCCCCTGCGCCGCGTGGCTCCAGGGCGAGTACGGAATGAGCGGTCTCTTCCTCGGCGTGCCGTGCCTGCTGGGCGCCAACGGTCTGGAGCGGATCGTCGAAGTGCAGCTCGATGACGCGGAGCAGGCTGCGCTGAAGACCAGCGCGGAACACGTCACGTCGACCGTGCAGGCGCTCAAGGCGATCGAGGCCGCGGGCTGAACCCTCCGGGGGGCTCGATCGGGTGAAACGGTCGGCGAAAGACGGGACCTTGCCGCTGGCGATCCGACGAAAATTCCGGACGCCCGTGTCGTCGCGACGGTGAAGTCGATGCGCGCGTCGCGTTCGAGCAGCCGGAGACATGGGAGGGCGGTCGTGAGCAAGGGGGGGGTGGTGATTGCCGTGGTGCTGACCTCCGTGGCGAGTGCGTGCGGCGGCGGCCCGCGCGGCGACACCGGCCCGCTCCCATCGTCCGACCCGGAAGATCTCGTGTTCGCTCCCGAAGTCTCCGTGGACCTGTCCGCCATGGAGAAGACGGCCTCGGGTCTCTACCTGCAGGACATCGTCGTCGGGGACGGACCTGCGGCGCGGCGCACCAGCCGGGTCTGGGTGAAGTACGTGGGGCGCCTTCCCGACGGTTCGGTGTTCGACGCCAACCTTGGGGGCGAGCCGTACCATACCCGTCTGGGCGGCAGCGAGGTCATCCGGGGGTGGAACGAGGGGATCGTCGGCATGCGTCGGGGGGGCATTCGGCGGCTCGTGGTGCCGCCGCATCTCGCGTACGGCGCGCGCGGCACCGGCGACGTGCCCCCGGGCGCCACACTCATCTTCGATCTCGAGCTGGTGGACCTCCAGTAGCGGCGCGACCTACCCGAAACGTCCGATAAGTTCGAGGTTCGCGGTCGTCTCGGCGTTACCTCCGCTGATCACCACGACCACGGGACCACCCCGTCCGACTCCGAGGTGGGGGATCTTCCCGGCGAGGAGCGCGGCCACGCCGGCCGCCCCCGAGGGTTCGATCGGCTCGCCCGAGGAAACGAGGTGCGCCAGTCCCTGCACGATTTCCGCGTCGGTGAGCACCGCGATACCTCGCGCCCGCTCCGCGAGCAGCGCGTGATTCAGGACCCCTGCCATCGGTGGCGCCAACCCGTCGGCGACGGTCCTGACGGAATCCAGCTGCACGGCGTGCCCCGCTCGCAGACTGGCGTGCATGGCCGAAGCTCCCTCGGGCTCCACGCCCCAGAGCGCTGCATTCGACCCGGCGGCTGAGAGCGAAGCGGCGATGCCCGATGCCAGGCCGCCTCCGCCGACCGGAACTACGACGGTCCCCACGTCCGGCAGATCCTCGAGGATCTCGAGGCCGCACGACGCGTGCCCTGCGACGACCTCTGCGTCGTCGAACGGGTGCAGGAACGTCAGATCTCGCTGCTCGCAGATCTCACGCACCCGGACGAAGGCGGCTGCAGCGTCGCCGTGCAGGATGACCTCCGCGCCGTAGCTTCGGCTCCGCTCCACCTTGAGGGGTGACGCGTGCTCCGGCATGACGACAACACTCGGTACACCCGCCGCTGTCGCGGCCCAGGCTACCGCCTGAGCGTGGTTCCCGGCGGAGATCGTTGCGACCCCGCGCGCTCGAGCTTCGCGCGACAGCGTAAGAAGGCGGTTGAGGGCCCCCCGTGCCTTGAAGGCCCCGGTTGTCTGCAGGTTTTCGTGCTTGAGGAAGACCTCGACGCCCATGGCGTCGGAAAGTGCCGGGCTCCGCGTGACGGGCGTTCGAACCACGTGATCACGGATCCGAGCGCGAGCCTCGGTGAGGCGAGGACGGGTGAAGTCTTCGGGAATCATCCGGTAAGCTTGAAGGAATGTGGGAGCTTCGCCAGGGTAACGTAAAGATTGCCGGGAGGTTAGGCGTGCTGGTAGAATTCCGCGACGTTCGATGCCCTCTCTCACCCACGGGATGCTATGAACAAGCTGGCAAGTCGCGCCCTGTTCGGCGCCTTGGTCCTCTCCCTCCTCGCTGTCTCCGCCGGTGCGGCTCAGGACGGCACTATTCGCGGAACGGTCCGGGATGCGGCCACCAACAGGCCCCTCGTCTCGGCCGAGCTTTCCTTCGCGGGTGAGAGCCGTGGGCTCTCGGACGCGCAGGGTGCATTTTCGATCCGTGCGCCGGCCGGGCGCCTCACACTTGCGGTCACGCTGATCGGCTATGCGTCTCAGCGGCTCACCGTGGACGTACCCGCGGGAGGGACGGCGGAAGTCGACGTTCTGCTGGTCACCACGGAGATTGCCCTGGAGGGCGTCACGGTCACCGCGGGACGCCAGCGTTCCGAACGAAGCCTTCAGTCGCTTCCCACCGCCGCAGACGTTCGCACGGCGGACGAGATCGAGGTGCGCGCTGCGCCGACCGTGGTCGACTATGTCAAGGACATGCCGGGCGTGGATGTCGTGCAAACCGGGGTGAACCAGAGCAACACCGTGACCCGGGGATTCAACAACGTCTTCTCAGGCGCCCTTCTGGTCATGACGGACAATCGCTGGGCCAGAGTACCTTCGCTCCGCCTGAACGCCTACAACATGATTCCCGCGCCGACGCTGGACGTCGAGCGTGTGGAGGTCTTCCTCGGACCCGCGTCAGCGCTCTACGGTCCGAACGCGACCAGCGGCGTCATGCACATCATCACTTCGTCTCCGATCGACAAGCCCGGCACGACCGTCAGCGTGTCGGCGGGTGACCAGGGCATCTTCACCGGCGCCTTCCGTCAGAACTTCCGCTTCAATGACAAGCTCGGACTGAAGGTGACCGGTCAGTACTTCACGGGTACGGACTTCCGTTACATCGATCCGGTGGAGAAAGCGGCGCGCGCGACGGCGCTCGCTGCGGGAGCTCGGTCGGACACGCTCAAGATCGGCGCCCGGGACTTCGACTCCGAGCGCTGGGGCGGTGAGATGAGGCTGGACTACCGGCCCTGGGCTGGTTCCACCGACGGTCTCAAGGTCACCCTGGGCACCAATTCGCTCGGAAACTCCATCGACCTCACGGGCCTCGGGGCGGGGCAGGCGCAGGACTGGACCTATCGTTTCGGTCAGGTCCAGTTCGAACGGGGGGGGCTCTTCGCCCAGGCGTTCATGAACCAGTCGAATGCCGGAGGCACCTATCTGCTCCGGACGGGAGCGCCGATCGTCGATGAATCCTCGGTGCTCGCGGCTCAGGCGCAGTACAGCTTCTCTCTCGGAAGCGCTGTCGACCTGGTAGCGGGGGTGGACTATAGCCAGACGACGCCCCAGACCCTCGGGACGATCAACGGGGCCAATGAGGACACCGACGAGACCCTGGAAGTTGGAGGCTATGTCAGCGCAACGCTCCACCTGGGCTCGAAATTCGATCTGATCGGCGCGCTCCGGATGGACGATCACGAGCACCTGGAGGATCCGGTCATGTCGCCGCGGGCAGGGCTGGTGTATCGCCCGGCTCCGGGCCAGGCGTTCCGTGGCACCTTCAACCGGTCCTTCAGCACGCCGACTTCCAACAATCTCTTCCTGGATCTCACGGCCGGGATCATTCCCATCATCCCCGGGGTCGGATATCGCGTGCAGGCAGTGGGTGTGCCGTCGACCGGATACACGTGGAACGACACCTGCGCCGGGGGCGTGAACAACTATTGCATGTACTCGCCCTTCAATGGCAATCAGGCGCAACTGCCGGCGACTGGGACCGTTTTCTGGAACACCGTCGTGATTGGGGGTGCGCTTCAGAGCGCGAGCCTGCAGGCCACCCTCGGGCTGCTTGGACTCACCCCGCAGCAGTTCGCGACGATCGTCGGGTCGCCCTCGGCCTCGGACATCGGCTCCTATCTCCTGAGATTCAACTCGGAAGATCCGTCGGTCCCCTTCGTGCCGGATCCGGGCGTCAGCAACGTCAGCAGGATGCTTCCGACCATTCACAACACGCTGGAAGTGGGCTATCAGGGCATCTTCGCAAAGCGGTTCAAGTTCGACGTGTCGCTCTACCAGACGCGGATCGAGGATTTCGTCGGGCCTCTGCGGGTCGAGACCCCGACGGTGTTCTTGAGTGGCCCGGACGCCGCCCGGTTCGTCACCACCCGTCTCGTCGGCGCGGGTGTGCCCCTGCAGTATGCGCAGGCCATCGCTGGGAGCATCGCAACCACGGCGGCCCGAATCCCGTTCGGGACGGTCGCGCCGGATCAGCGTCAGAACTCGGACCTCATTCTGACCTATCGAAACTTCGGTGAGGTGGAGTTCAGTGGAGCCGACTTCGGCTTCGAGGCGTTCCTGACTGAAGAGGTCACCATGTCAGGGGCGTACTCGTACGTGAGTGACGAATGCTTCGACGTGGATGGTGACGGCGCCTGCACCAGCGCGGCTGACGTGGCTCTGAACGCGCCGAGGAACAAGGGCTCGCTCGGGCTGCGGTATGCGGATGCTCAATCCGGGTTCGAAATCGGCGCCCGTGGACGCTACACCGACGGTTTCATCATGAACTCCGGCGTTTACGTCGGGGACGTCGACTCTTATCTCGTGTTCGATTCGAACCTCGCGTATCGGATTCCGAGGTATGACGGACTGATCTTCTCGATGACGGTCAACAACATGTTTGGAAACCGTCACCGCGAGTTCGTCGGAGCGCCGGAAATCGGACGGCTGGCCCTTTTCAAGCTCCAGTACTCGTTCTAGTCGGTCGGCGATTTAGTAATCCGCGTTCTGTTCGACATTCGATCATGCTGGACGACCGGCCCGGGGAGCAGTCTATTGCTCCCCGGGCCGGAACGCAGTCGGAGGTAACCCCTGCAGGGGGAGGGAAGGTCGTGACCAAGAGTTCGCCGTCCGCTCACGGCGTCACGCTGCGGTGTGGCTTCTGTGGCCAGCTCAACAGCGTGGACCTGAGCCGTGCGGCGCAACGTCCGACGTGCGGGGACTGCTCCAGGCCGATGCTGCTCGACCGTCCCGTGAAGGTCACCCAGGAGGACTTCGACCGGACCGTCCTCGCATCGGCGGCTCCCGTCCTCGTCGACTTCTACGCGGACTGGTGCGCGCCGTGCAAGATGGTGGCGCCGCTCCTCGACGAGATCGCGTACCAGAAGATCGGGCGCATGCTCGTGGTGAAGGTCGACACCGACCACGCCCCGGACGTCTCCGTGCGGTACGGGATTCGCAGCATCCCCACGCTGATCCTGTTCAACGACGGGCAGGAGGTTGAGCGTAGCCTCGGCTTCGAGCCGGAACGCGTGCGCGGCCTCGTCGAACGCGTGCTCGCATGAGCAAGCGCGATCGCCACAAGCACATCGTCGAGGTGATCCGCAGCCACCGGGTCACGAGCCAGGAACTGCTGCGGGAGTTCCTTCTGGAGCGGGGCATCGAGGTCGCCCAGGCCACGCTGTCACGCGATATGCGCGAACTCCGGCTCGTGAAGGTCCCCGGCGCGGACGGGGTCGGCTTCTATTCGTCTCCGGAGGAATGGGACAGCACGCCTTCGCTCGAATCGCTGCTCCCGACGCTCTTCCACAGTGCGGAAGGGGTAGATCACCTTCTGGTCGTTCGCACGATGAAGGGCGGTGCGCAGACGGTGGCCGCCGGCATCGACTGGGAAGAGTGGCCCGAAGTGCTCGGGACGCTCGCCGGGGACGATACGATCCTGATCATCCTGCGTGATCCGGTCTTCCTGCCTGAGGTCCAGGCACGTCTCGAATCGATGGCCGGGCATGACGGTTGACTGGATGCACTCTTAGTGAATATTTATGCTCATTCATCGAATCAAATGATCCGGTCCCGGCATCGAAAGGGAACCGGGGGCAGGATTTCGGGGCATTCGGCCCCCCGGCGCTTTGGCGGGAAGCTGTCGGTCTCCTGACCCCCGGTTCTCTTCTTTTTTAGCCACGACGCGGGCGCCGCAGCCCGGACGACCCTCCACGCTCCGTACGCATGACTTCCGACACGACCAAGGACGCAGCCTCCCTGTGGGGAGGACGCTTCGAGGAGGGCATGGCATCGGAGATGGTGCCCCTCAATCTGAGCCTCGGCGTCGATCAGCGCCTGTGGCGTGAAGACGTGCGGGGGAGCGTCGCGTGGGCAAGGGCGATCGGGGCGGCGGGCGTGCTTGCGGACGACGAGGTCGAGGCGATCCTGACTGGTCTGGGGAGGGTCGCGGACCGCATCGAGCGCGAGGGGCTCGCCTCCGCCACGGAAGAGGACATCCACTCGGTCGTCGAGCGGATGCTCCGGGAGGAAGCCGGCGACGTGGCGGGGAAACTCCATACGGGTCGCTCGCGCAACGACCAGTCCGCCACGGGGGTCAGACTCTACGGCATGGGTGCGGTCGACCGAGTCACCTCGCTCGTGCTCGACCTGTGCGACGCGCTGCACGGGCTTGCCCAGCGGGGCGCCGACGTGATGATGCCCGGATACACCCACATGCAGCAGGCCCAGCCGATACGGGCGGGGCAGTGGGCCCTGAGCCATCTCTTCCCCCTCCTGCGCGACGTCGAGCGCCTTCGCGCGGCCCGGGCCGCGGCCGCGGTGCTTCCGCTCGGATCCGGCGCCATCGCGGGGTGCCCTTTCCCCATCGATCGCGAGGCGCTGCGGGCCGAGCTCGGCTTCGATCGCGTGAGCGAAAATTCGGTCGACTCGGTCTCGGACCGTGACTGGATCTGCGACGTCGCCTTCGCCGGTTCGATGATCGGCGTGCACCTCTCCCGGCTGGCCGAGGATCTCGTCCTCTTCTCGAGCGTCGAGTTCGGCTTCGTGCGTCTTTCCGACGGGTTCAGCACCGGGTCGAGCCTGATGCCGCAGAAGCGGAACCCCGACGTGGCCGAGCTGGCCCGCGGCAAGTCGGGGCGCCTGGTCGGAAACTTGATGTCGCTCCTCACCCTGTTGAAGGGGCTGCCGACGAGCTACAACCGGGATCTCCAGGAAGACAAGGAGCCGCTGTTCGACACGGTCGACACGCTCCAGCTGACGTTGCCCGCGATGCGCGGCGCGATCGCGACCGCCCGTTTCCGTCCCGAGCGGATGTCTGCGGTCATGGATGCGCAGCTCCTCGCCACGGATCTCGCCGACTATCTCGTTCGGCGCGGCGTGCCGTTCCGGACGACGCACGAAGTGGTCGGGCGTCTCGTCCGTCGGGCGGAGCAGCGCGGCGTGCGCCTGTCCGAACTCACGCTCGACGACTTCAGGGCCGAGGACCCGAACTTCGCGAGCGACGTCTTTGAGGTCTTCGACTGGGAGGCCTCCGCCGACGCCCGTGACGCCGCGGGGGGGACGTCGGCACGCGCCGTGCGGACCCAGCTCGCCGACGCGCACGCTCGCGTCGCGGAGGCCCGTGCTGGAACGCATTCCCCCTCCTCCGTACATTCGGGCACGGAATGGACTGTATGATGGAATCCGCCTCGTCACCTTCGTCGAGCGTCCCGTGCCGGAACCGCGCGTGAACCTGGAAGAGCTGAAGCGAAACGCCGCCCGTTCGGCCCTCTCCGAGGTGCGCGACGGCATGATTCTCGGCCTGGGTACGGGCAGCACCGTGCGGCATCTGGTGGAGCTCCTGGCGGAGGCCCTTTCCGAGGGAAGCCTGACCGATGTGGTCGGCGTGCCGACCTCGCTCCGTACCGAACGTCAGGCGCGCGACCTGGGCATCCCGCTGGTCGAACTCTCCAATCACCCGCGCCTGGACCTGACCATCGACGGCGCCGACGAGATCTCGCCTGGTCTCGACCTCATCAAGGGGCTCGGTGGCGCGCTGCTTCGGGAGAAGATGGTCGCCCAGGCCTCGACGCGGCTGATCATCATCTCCGACGACACGAAGCTGGTCACGCGCCTTGGCACTCGGTCGCCCCTGCCGGTCGAGGTCGTCGAGTGGTCGTGGGAAGCGCACGTCGAATTTCTCGAGAGGCTCGGCGCTTCGGTCGCGCTGCGGACGGGTTTGGACGGCGAGCCCGTCTGGAGCGACAACGGGAACCTCTTCCTCGACTGCGCCTTCTCCGGCGGCATCGAGGACGCGGAGGCGCTGGAACGGACGCTCGCGGCACGGGCGGGAGTCGTCGACACGGGTCTCTTTCTCGGAATGGCGGACCAGGCGGTGATCGCGGCCGCGGACGGGGTACGTCTCATGCGGCGAGACCGATGAAGATCGCGCCGTCGATCCTCTCGGCCGACTTCTCGCGACTCGGCGAAGAGATCCGGGCCGTCGAGGCGGGGGGGGCCGACTGGATTCACGTCGACGTGATGGACGGGCACTTCGTTCCGAACATTACCATCGGGCCGGTCGTCGTGCGCGGCGCACGCAGCGCGACCGGCCTTCCGCTCGACGTTCACCTGATGATCGAGGATCCCGACCGCTATCTCGAGGACTTCGCGCGCGCCGGTGCCGCGGTGATCACGGTCCATCAGGAGGCGTGCCGTCATCTGCACCGGACGATCCACCGGATCCGGGAGCTCGGTGTGAGCGCCGGCGTCGCGCTGAATCCCGCGACCCCGCTCGAGGCGGTCCAGGACATTCTCGCGGATGTCGACATGCTCCTCGTGATGTCGGTGAATCCGGGGTTCGGCGGGCAGTCCTACATCCCGGCCAGTACCGGCAAGGTCCGTCGCGCCCGGGCCATGCTCGACGAGATCGGATCTCACGCGCTGATCGAAGTGGATGGAGGAGTCGACGTCTCGAACGCCGCCGCGCTCGCGGCGGCCGGGGCCAGCGTACTCGTGGCGGGCTCGGCGGTGTACGGCCACGCGCAGGGACCGGCGGCCGGCGTGCGTGCGATCCGCGGTGCGCTCGGCGCTTAAAAGAATGGCACCCCGTTAACCGGGGACTTAAACTAAGTTGTCGAGCCGTGACTCCCCCCTTCCACCCGACATGACCGAACCGTGTGTGATCGACGTTCGGGCTCTCGAACGTCTCGAGGAGTGGGGTGGCGACAAGCGCGCCTCTCAGATGGTGCGGCTGTTCCTCAAGAACTCCGGAATGAGGATGGATCAGATCCGTGCGGGGGTGGCGAACAGCGATTCCGGCCAAACCGAGCGGGGTGCGCACTCACTGAAGTCCAGCGCCGCCTACATAGGCGCCGAGCATCTTCGGACGCTCGCCACGGACGTCGAGGGTGCCGCGCTCGATGGACAGCATGAACGGCTCCGCGCGCTGTTGCCGCAGATGGAAGTGGCCTACGCGGCGGTGATCGGTGAACTGGAGTCGATCGAAAAGACGCGGCCCTTGGAAGTGATAGACGAGTCCTGAAAGGTGCCATGAATCCGAAAGTCGCGGTCGTAGAAGACAATCCGGACAATCGAATGCTCGTGCAGGCCCTCCTCGAGGACCGCTACGACCTCACCGAGTACGAGACCGGTGTGGAGGCGATCGCCGGATTGCCCGGCAACGTTCCGGATGTCGTTCTTCTCGACATCTCCCTTCCGGAGATGGACGGCACTCAAGTGCTGGCCTGGATGCGCGAGCAGGACGCTCTGCGTGGCCTGCCGGTGATCGCGCTCACCGCCCACGCCATGGCGAGTGACCGCGAGAAATACCTGTCCATCGGCTTCGATGACTACGTCACGAAGCCCATCATCGATGAGAACATCCTCATCGAGGCAATCGAACGTTGCCTGAACCCGACGGGCTGAGAGCGGGCACGGGAACCCTCCGCGGCCAGGCGGCTGTCGACCTTGTCGCACTCGCGGGCGGCTCCACGGAAGACGACGTACTGGGTCCGGAACGGGCCCTCGAGCACTCGGGCCTCTACGCAGCCGTCTTTCTGATTCTCGTGGGCGGCTCGCTGCTGCTGCAGGGCAGGCCCGGCGTGGTCCACTCCGATGGGGGGGGCACCATCCACACGGTGATCGAGGCGCTGGGCACCATCCTGGCGTTCATCGTGGGAGCCCTGTCGCTGGTGCGTTACTACAGCCGCAAGCAGGCGACCTTCCTGCTCATCGGGTGCGGCTTCCTCGGTGCGGCGATCCTGGATCTGAACCACGTGATCGGGACGACGCCGTGGATCGTGTGGCGACGGACGTGGGGTGACGTCGAGGCGGAGGCCGCCCTGTACGCCTGGACCTGGACGGCGGGGCGCGTCTTTCTTTCGGTGTTCCTCTTCATGAGCCTCCTCGCGTGGCGCCAGGAGGTCCGCGAGTCTCGCGAGGAGGTCATGTCCGAAATTCCGGTCTACCTGACCGCGCTCGCGCTGACCATCGCCAATCTCCTCTTCTTCGACCTGGCCGAGCTGCCGCTCCTGGCGCGCCTCGGGTCCGTGTGGCGCCCGGGGGAAGCCGTTCCGGCGATCTTCTTCCTGCTCGCCCTCGTGGGCTTCTACCGCAAGGGCCGTTGGCGCAGGGACGAGTTCGAGCACTGGCTCCTCGTGTCGCTGATCGTTGCGATGATGGTCGACGGGGCCTACATGGCGTTTTCCCGGCAACTGTCGGACGCCATGTTCCTCGCGGCACATCTTCTGAAGGTCGTCAGCTATCTGGCGATTCTGGTCGGGCTCCTCACGAGCGTGCACGCCACCTTCACGCGCGAGGCGCTCGTTCTCGGTGCCCTGACCAAGTCGAACGACGCGCTCGCCCGGGAGGTGGACTTCCGCGCGAAGACCGAGCGCGCGGTCAAGGAGACGAGCGAGCGACTCCAGCGCTTCCTCGACAATGCCAACGACCTGATTCAGAGCGTCGCGCCGGACGGACGCTTTCTGTACGTCAACACGGCCTGGAAGAGGTCGCTCGGGTACTCCGACGACGACCTCGACCGCATGACGCTCTTTCAGGTCGTGCACCCCGCACACCGGCCGGCGCTCGAGGCCGAGCTGCGACGCGTGCTGGACGGCGGCGAGCCGCGCCGCTTCAACACGGAGTATGTGGCCGCCGACGGGCGCCTCGTGATCCTCTCCGGCAGCACCCAGGCGCAGATCGTGGGTGACCGGGCCGTCGCGACGCAAAGCATTCTGCGCGACGTCACCGAGCAGCGCCTCGCGGAACGCAGGCTCGACGAGTCTCAGCGGAACCTGGAAGCGCTCGTCGAAAACACCGGCGACTCGATCTGGTCCGTCGATCGCGACCACCGCCTCATCACGCTCAACTCGGCGTTCTCGCTGGCGGTCGAGGCCCGAACCAACCGCGAGCCCCGTGCGGGATTGCTTCCATCGGAAGTCTTCCCCGACGCCGCGGACGCCCAGTGGTACCGTGAACTCTACGACCGCACGCTGGCCGGGGAGCGTCACGTCGCGGTGCGTTCGGACTACGTCGACGGACGGCTCAGGTACTTCGAACTCTACGCCAACCCGATCCACTCCATGGAAGGCGTGTCGGGTGCGGTCTTCTTCGGCAAGGACGTCACGCAGCGGGTCCGCGCCGAGGAGGCTCTCCAGATGGCGAAGGACGAAGCCGAGGCGGCGAACAAGGCGAAGAGCGACTTTCTCGCCAGCATGAGTCACGAGTTGCGGACGCCGCTCAATTCGGTCATCGGATTCACGAATGTCCTTCGCAAGAACAAGGACGGGCGGCTCGACGAGAAGGACCTCGGATTCCTGAACCGCGTCCTGTCCAATGGCAAGCATCTCCTCGCTCTGATCAACGAGGTCCTCGACCTCGCAAAGGTCGAGGCGGGCCGGATGGAGCTCATCATCGAAGAGGTCGACCTCGCGCATCTGTGCGTGGAAACGGTCCAGCAGCTCGAGGGGCAGGCCAGGGCGAAGGATGGGGCCGTGCGGCTCCAGGCGGACATGCCGGACGACGTCGCGCCGGTGGCGACCGACTCGGCCAAGCTCAAGCAGGTGATCATCAACCTCGTGGGCAACGCGCTCAAATTCACCCACGAGGGTTCGGTCACGGTGCGCCTCGAGGTCGCGTCCGACGGGCGAACGCCGACGGCGATCGCCGTCGAGGATACCGGCATCGGCATTCCGGCGGATCGGCTCGGGGCGATCTTCGAGGCGTTCCAGCAGGCGGAGGCCGGCACGTCGCGGAAGTACGGGGGAACCGGACTCGGACTCGCGCTTTCGCGGTCGATCTGTCTGCTGATGGGTTACGATCTCATCGTGGAGTCGCGGGAGGGGAAGGGGTCCACGTTCCGTATCGTCATGGGACAGCGCGTCGAGCGCGCCGTTCGCCCCGCCGAATCGGACGCAGGCCATGTCCCCAAGGCGGTCGGCCAGGCTGAGGCGCCCCCACCGGTGGCCTCCGGCGCCGGAGTGCCCAAGGTTGGCGAGCCCGCCCGAAAGAAGCGGACCGACGACCAGCGGCACCCCCCGGCACCGCGCCCCACCTGGGCGGATTTCAAGGTTCTGGTCGTCGACGATGACGCGGATTCCCGAGTGCTGATCTCGCACTTCCTCGAGGACTTCGGTTGCCAGGTGTTCACGGCCGCGAGCGGCGAAGAGGGATTGCGCCTGGCTCGGGAGCACAGTCCGGACCTCATGACGCTCGACCTCATCATGCCGGGCGTGACGGGCTGGGAGTTGCTCAAGCACATGAAGTCGGATCCGGCACTCCGGGCGATTCCGGTGGTCGTGATCAGCGTCGTGGCCAACGAGGGGCGAGGGAAGCTGCTCGGCGCCGTCGACCTGATCACCAAGCCGTTCGAGCGGGAGGACCTGCTCCGGGTGCTCTGGCGCAATCTGGGCCGGCAGCGCGGCGGTCGCGTCATGATCATGATGGCCGATGAGGCGTCCCGGAACGCGATGGAGGCGGTCGTCCGGGCGTGCGGGCTGGAGCCCTCGGTCTGCGAGGGCGGCGATCTGATGGCGCGGATCCGCCAACTGGGGCCGGACGCGGTGGTGATGGATCTCGAGGTCGACGGCCTGCCGGGCCTGCCTTCCCTGCTCGAGCTCCGGGCGGACCGCCTTCACACGGGTCTCCCTGCGCTGGTGGTCACGCACGGCGCCCTGAACGAGAAGGAGCGTCAGATCATCGCGGACCTCGCGACGCTTCACAGCGACCTGGCCGGGGCTCCCGAGGCGCTCCGGAAGCTGCTGGTCGCCTCGTTTCCGCTGGCTGCCTCGGGAAAGGAGGCGTAGTGATCGACCAGGCCGGAAATCCCCCGCCCATGACGGGTCGCGGATTCGACGTAGAGACACAGGGCCGGGTCCGGTGACCGACCTCCTCCGGGCGATGCTCCCGTCTCCCGTGACCATCGCCGTCGTCGGCGCGGCGGCACTGGCGCTCGGGGGGGGCGCGGCATGGGTCGTTGCGCGGCTTCGGGTCCGGGGTGTCCGGGTCGCCTACACGCGAAAGGTGTTCCACTTCACGATCTTCACCGCGGCCGCCGTCGTGCACGCCACGTGGGACCTCGCCGGTACCGTCGTCTTCGGTATGGTGATCGCCGCACTCGTCCTGGCAGCCGTCCGAAGGGGGGAGGGAGACGGCTTCTACGAGGCGCTCGCGCGGGACTCCGACCGGCCACATCGCTCCCTCTTCATCCTCGTCCCGCTCGTCACGACGGCCGTGGGAGGACTCGCCTCCGCCCTCCTCGCCGGGCCCCATGCCGCGGTGGGGTACCTCGCGGCCGGGTGGGGTGATGCGGTCGGTGAGCCCGTGGGGGCGCGCTGGGGCCGCCACCCGTACCGGGTGCCTTCGCTCGCCGGCGTGCCGGCCACGCGCACCCTGGAGGGGTCCTTCGCGGTATTCCTCATGGCGAGCGCCGGCTCCGCGGCGGCCCTCGGCTCGCTTGGGGACGCCCCGTGGTGGGGGTGGTTGGCCTGCGGGCTGGTCGCGGCCACCACGGAGGCCATAAGCACCCACGGACTCGACAATCTCACCGTCCAGATCGTCCCGTCACTCTTCGCCGCATGGCTCCTCGCCTGATGGCTCGCATGAGGCCGTGCGACGCGGTAAACTCCCTCTATGCTCACGGGTAGTCGGACCCGGACAAGCCCCTGAACACGGCCTGCGGCCATCCATGCGCTTCACCTTCCGCACCGAGCTCCCGCACCACACGCCGGAGCAGGTCTTCGACTGGCACGAGCGGCCCGGCGCACTCGAGCGCCTCACCCCACCGTGGGGGGACGTCCAGGTGCTGCACCGCTCGGGGGGGATCGAGGACGGCGGCAAGGTGAGCCTCCGGCTCAGGCGGGGCCCCACGAGCTTCCGCTGGGACCTGCGGCACCGCGACTACGTCTACGGAAGGCAGTTCCGGGACGAGCAGGTGAGCGGGCCGATGAAGAGCTGGGTCCACACGCACTCCTTCCTCCCCCGCGACGGGGGAGGGACGGTCGCCCAGGACGAGATCGACGTCGAGCCCCCCCTTGGCGCCGCCGGCGCCGCGTTCGCTCCGTCGCTCATCCGTGGTGAGCTCGAGCGGTTGTTCCGTTTTCGGTACCAGCGTCTCTTTACCGACCTCTCCCGGCACGCCGCATTCGCCGAGCGCAAGCGACTCAAGGTGGCGATCACGGGCGCGTCCGGGCTCGTCGGGGCCAGCCTCCGGGACTTCCTCACGACCGGCGGGCATCGCGTGGTCTCCCTCGTTCGCGACAGCCGCAAGCTTGAAGAGGGGACGATCTTCTGGAATCCCGCTGCGGGCGTGCTCGACCCCGCGGACCTGGAGGGCGTGGACGCCGTCGTTCACCTCGCGGGCACGTCCATCGCCGACGGGCGCTGGACGGACGAGCGCCGACGGGCCATCAAGCAGAGCCGCGCGCGTGGCACGGAGCTCCTCGCGCGCACCTTGGCCACGATGCGTGACGGGCCGCGGACGCTCATTTCGGCTTCCGCCGTGGGATACTACGGTGACCGCGGGGATCGGGTGGTGGACGAGAGCGAGCCCTCGGGCAAGGGCTTCCTCGCCGAGGTCTGCCGGGCCTGGGAGGGGGCGGTGCAGCCGGCCGAGCGAGCCGGCCTTCGGGTGGTCCGCCTGAGAATCGGGGTCGTGCTCTCGCCCAGGGGTGGCGCACTCGGCCAGATGCTCCTCCCCTTCAAGCTCGGCGCCGGTGGGCGGCTCGGGTCGGGCAAGCAGTACCTGAGCTGGATCGACCTGGACGACCTGGTCGGGCTCATGCACCATGCGCTGTATGACGGCACCCTCCGTGGACCGGTCAACGCCACGGCGCCCAACCCCGTCACCAACGCCGTCTTCACGTCCGCTCTGGGCCGCGCGCTCGGCCGTCCCACCGTGCTCCCCGTTCCGGCGCTGGCCGTGAAGGCGCTGTTCGGCGACCTCGGGACCGAGGCGCTCCTCTGGGGGCAGCGCGTGATGCCGGAGAAGGCTGCGCGCGCCGGCTTCGACTTCTTCTACGAGGGTGTCGAGGAGTCGCTACGATTCCAGCTCGGCCGCATGGAGTGACCCGGTGGAACGGGGCTCGTCGAGCGATGCGACGGTCCGCACCCGCAACGACGGGTCGAGCGCCACGGTCGCGGGCTCGGCCCAGTCCCACTGAGGAGGCAGCCCGAGGTCGTCGGCGATGCACCCGTAGGTCGTCTCGGCGCTGAGCATCACGCCCGGCACGCCCGCCCCGGGGTGGGTGCCCGCACCGACCAGGTACAGGCCCTCGACGTCCTCGCTGCGGTTCCGGGGCCGGAACCAAGCGGTCTGGAACAGCTTCGGCTCGATGGCGAAGGCATTGCCCAGTGTGGCATTGAGATCGGACGCGAAGTCATCAGGTGTAAAGATATGCAGGACTTCGGTTTGTGCTCTCAAGTCATCGAGCCCCCACGCCTCCAGGTAGTCGATGATCCGGTCCGCGAACGCCGGTCCCTCGGTCGACCAGTCGATCCCGGAACGGTTGTTCGCGACGGGTACCAGTACGTACATGCTCTCGCAGCCAGGAGGCGCCATTTCGGGGTCGGTGCGCGTCGGTGCGTGCAGGTACATCGAGAAGTCGTCGGGAAGAATCTTCCGGTCGAAGATGTCCGTCAGCAGGCCCTCGTAGCGCTCGGTCAGGATGAGGGTGTGGTGCTCGAGCTGAGGGTACTGACGCTTCGTGCCGATGTAGAGCAGGACGCAGCTCATGGCCCAGTCCTGGCGATCGAGCTTGCGATCGTTCCAGTGCCGACGGTGCTTCGCGTCGACGAGATGCCGGTAGGTGTGACCAGGGTCCGCGTTGCTCACGACGAGGTCCGCCCGATAC
Source organism: Gemmatimonadota bacterium (assembly GCA_030827315.1). Taxonomy (GTDB): domain Bacteria; phylum Gemmatimonadota; class Gemmatimonadetes; order Longimicrobiales; family Gaopeijiaceae; genus UBA2589. Next base: position 91,951 of record JAURER010000001.1, read on the forward strand.
TCGGTTCCACCGGCGCGCACGCCGACGGCCTTTCCGCCCTCCACGAGGACGCGCTCGACTTCGGCCGCCGTCTCGATCACGCCACCGAGCTCCTCGAAGAGTCGACCCATCGCCCTGACCACGGAGTACATCCCGCCCCGGGTGAACCACACGCCGCCCTCTCGCTCGAGGTACGGGATCATGAGGTAGATCGACGGGGTGCGGAACGGGTTTCCACCGACGAACAGCGGGTGAAACGAGAAGATGAACCTGTGACGGAAGTCCCTGAAGAACCGGTTCACGAACATCGTCACCGGCAGGAACGCCTTCAAGCGAAAGATGGTGGGCATGAAGCGCAGCATCGACGCGAGCGTGTCGAAGGGCTTCGACCCGAGGCGATCCGCGATGATGGCGTCGTAGATGGGACGGGTCCTGTCGAGAAAGCTGTCGAGGTTGTCTGCGTCCTTCTCGTCGAATCGAGCCATCTGGGCCCGCATGCGCTCGAGGTCACCGACGTAGTCGATGTGGGTCCCGTCGTGGAAGTAGATCCGGTAGAACGGGTCCAGCGGCACGAGATCGACGTAGTCGGTGAGGCGACGGCCTCCGGCGCGAAAGATCGAATCGATGATCTCGGGCGCCGTGATCAGACTCGGACCCATGTCGAAGGTGTAACCCGAGTCCTCGAGCTGGTACGCCCGGCCTCCGATGCGGTCGCGCTTCTCGAGCAGCGTCACACGCAGGCCTGCGGCCTGGAGGCGGATGGCGATCGCGAGCCCGCCGAAGCCGCTCCCGATCACAACCGCGCGCCGGCTGTCCGCACCGGGGGTCTGCTTCGTCTCGCTCATCGGCGGAGTGCTCTCCTCAGGAGGGGCGTCGGGCGTCGAGCAGACCGAAGCCAGCCAGCAAAACCTTTCGCGCCGTCGACGTGTGCGCGCGTCGGGTGAGATTGTCGAAGTCGTTCCTTCGGATCTCGCGGTGGATGCCCCGGTAGGCGGCGGCAGCAGCGGCGACCGGACGGCGGAAGAAGGGGGGGAGGGCACGGATGCCGGGCCATGCCACCTCGTAGTGCGCGTCCGCCCGTGCCAGAAGCTCCCCGAGGGCCGACCGGTATGCCTCCGAGACGGGATGCTCCTGCCGAACCATCTCCCCGATCTGCCGCGGCGTGAGCCCGTGTCCGGCCAGCAGCTCCTCCGGAAGGTATAGCCGGCCGCGCTGCCAGTCCTCGCCGACGTCCCGCGCGATGTTGGTGAGCTGCATCCCGTGCCCGAGTGCGTGCGCGCGTTCGAGCAGATCAGGGTCGTGGAGACCGAAGAGCTGGGTCATCCAGCCACCTACGGCCCCGGCGACCCCGAAGGTGTAGCGTTCCAGCTCGTTCCAGCTGACATAGCGCCGGGGCTCGAGGTCCATCGCGATTCCGTCCAGAAGTGCCCGCGGGTACAGCTCGGACACCCCCCTGGCACGGGCTTCGGGCATGACGGAATCGAGCAACGGGATGCCGGTCTCCGCGCCGCCGTACGCCGCGAGGCTGAGCGTTCTCCACGCCTGCAGCCGCAGCGCGAGCATGTCGGGTTCCGGGTGACCCTCCGGGTCGTCCACCAGGTCGTCGCTGAAGCGGCAGTAGGCGTAGAGCCCGGCCACCAGGCCCGCTTCCCTCGGCGGAAAGAGCCGAGCGGCAAGGTGAAAGGTGCGGGCGTGCTCGCCGAAGTATGCCGCCCACTCGCGCGGACCACCGAGGGCCTCCGCCTGCCGGCGGACGTCAGCCTCCGCCAGTGACAGCTCTCCGTGACCGCCCCCGACCGCCCGGAGATGCGGCATCGACCCGGCACCCGGAGTCGGCCCGGCGAATCCCAGCGCGACCTCCTCCGCGGTGACGGCGCGGGCGGCCGCGTCGACGCACTGGGTCAGCAGTGCCCCGAGCGTGCGTTCGTCCGCGCCGGCGCGCACGGAGTGCACCAGCAGCTCGCGCTGGCGGTCTCCGAGGATCTCCAGCGCCGTGCGAGCTGCCGAGGGCCGGTCCCGCCGAGGGCCGAAGATCGCCTGGGTCAACTCGCCGGATTCGAGCCCGAAGGACTCCACGCCGGCGAGCTCGAGCACCCAGCTCCACTTGCCCTGCCGATAGTCCTGGAGCGGGGGCTTGCCCGTGTCGGCCCGCGTGCAGTAGTCCAGGAGGTCGTCGATGCGCTGATACAGGCTGCCGAAGCTGCACCCGAGGCAGTGCCGGAGCTCCGTTTCGCCCAGACCGGCGACCGTGCCACCGAGGATCGCCGCGGCGCCGAACAGCTCGCCGGACTTCCCGAGGATGGCGGCTTCGTATTCGGGAAGCGTGAGGACGGTGCCCGCGGCCGCACCCTGGGCGATCTCGCCTGCGACGGTGCGTTCCACCGCTTCGGCGAAGAGCGTCAGGAACTCGAACGACCCCGTGGCCGCCGCGGCCCGGTACGAGGCCGTTAGGTAGTGATCACCGAGGACCAGCGCCTTGCCCAGGCCTTGTTCCGCGGCGACCGTCGGCCGACCGCGCCGCTCGGTGGCGGCGTCGAGCACGTCGTCGTGGAGCAGGGATGCCTCGTGGACCATCTGGATGGCGAGCGCCCCCGTCCAGAATCTCTCGTCGAGATCGGCCCAGCGATCGGCCGGCACCATGGCGAGCGCAAAGAGGGGCCTCAGCAGCTTGCCTTCGGGGTGCGGTGTCGGAAGCCCGAGGGCGGCCATACGTTCCGCGGCCTGCGCGAGTCCCTCGCGCAGCAGTTTCTCGGCGGACGAGTCACGAGCGGGGAGGGCGGGACGCGTACGGCGCTCCGCGACCATGCCACCCGGGATCACACGCGCACCGTTACGGCCTCGGGCGAACCCTCGGCCGCCGCGGCGTGGAGCCTGTCTGGCAACGAAGCCGGGGTGGCGACAACGGACCCGACGCCCGCCGCCCGGAGCTGCAGCACCAGACCGGTCGTCGCGCCCACCGCGACGAGCGTGGTGACGACTCCCATCCACGACCCCGCGGCGGCTAGCATGCCGATCGGCATCAGCAGGACGACCCCCCAGTACGTCAGCATCCACCTCACGGGAAGCCCGTCCAGCGCGCCTTCGCGCGCCAGGAACTCGATGGCGCCCATGAGCGCGAGGCCGGTGACGTACCAGCCGACGAGGTTCATCCAGGGCATGCCGTAGTACGGGCCCGTCTCTTCCCACCGCCAGTAGGACGTCAGTGAGCTCATGGCGGGGTCGAGGGCCAGGTCCCAGAGAACCAGACCGAAGGCCGCGAGCCCGATCCGGGCGATGCGGCTTCCTGGGAATGCGGCCCGCGCGATCACCCAGGACGGAAGGGCCATCAGGAACCAGCTCAGGGGAATGAGCGCGGGCACGCGCGGCCCGACACGGATGCCGAGCAGCGTCGTGTACGAGTAGCCGCCGAACGGGATCCCGTAGCCGGTGCCCAGGTGCTCGGAGGTGAAGCTGAGGGCGTACACGGCCACGAGCGCCGGAAGCCAGCGCAGGCCCGTCCGTGACACGAGCACGATGGCCAGCGCGGCGAAACACAGCAGGATGTGGAGCTGCGCGAAAAACCGGAACGAGATCGCGAAGAACTCCGCAGCGTACGGGACTCCGACCAGATTCTGGGGCCTGAGGGCGAAGACCCCGTACCCGAGTAGCGCGATCACGGTGAAGGCCACGAGCACGACGAGGCCGGACGTTTCCAGGCGGGAGCCGGAAGAGGGACGGGGGGTCATGGTGTTCCCTGAAGGGTTTCGAGGTCCCGCTCGAGGGCCTCGCGAAGACTCGCGCAGTCGTGATGGAACGTAACCGAGCGGAACGGCCGCTCCTCGATCCTGCCCTCGAGCGCGAGGGTGGTCGACCCGCCGAATGCGACGGAGAACGGGCGGGCGTGATCATATCGAGCCGCCAGGGTCGATAGGCAGCGGGCGACGTCGCCGAGTGAGCCGCCGGGTGGGAGGGAGATGCAAACGAGGTCGGCCTCCCGGCTCATCTGAATGACCCCGAAATCTCCAATCGGCACGTCGGCGCCCGGGTAGAAGACCCGCCAACCCATGCGCTCGAGGAGCAGGCGGATGCACAGGGCGCCGACGGCGTGGTGGTTCCCCTCCGGGGTTCCGACCACGGCCACGGGCTGCCTCGGGCGCGAGGCCTCGGCGCCATACCTTGCGCGGGTGGCGGCCCGCTCCTGCTGCCACTCGCGGCGCAGCACCTGGAGGACCGCGGTGATCGCCTGCGTCACCATGTGCTCGTCGCCGACGCGCATGCGCCCCTTCTCCCACTCCTCGCCGACTTCGGCGAGCAGGCCCCGGACCGCGTGGTCGCAGAAGTCGCAGAAGGAGATGAAGTCGGCACGGCCCAGGGCGAGATAGAGCTGTTCGAGCCGCTCGAAATCACCGCGGCGGGCCCACTGCAGGGCCAGGGCATGGAGCGGCCCGTAGGAGCTCCCGGTCGCGATGGCGTGGAAGGCGCTCCAGACGTGCGATTCGAAGGGATGAAACGGTGTGAGCACCGTGAGAATGCCGCGGTCTCGCGCGAAACCGGCGGCGTCGTCGACCCGGATCCGGCGGTGCCCGCCCGGGGTGAGCTCCGAGGGAAGGTCCCCCTCGTTGCACCATCGCTTCACCGTCGATGGGTGTACGGCGAAGAGGCTGGCGGCTTCGGTGCTCGTCAGTGTCGCCCGGGGCACGCGTCGCTCCGTGCGGTCTGGGTGCACGGGTCGCGTGGCCCGTTCGCGTCGGGTCGAGGTTCGATATGCGCTCATGGCGCTCACAGTGAGCGGTTCCGGATTCTGGCGCAACGCGGTACCCACCATGAATCGATCATTGGGTATCTCTTGAGCGGAATCCTTCGTCCGGGATGCGTGCCCCCTTGGCGGTCGAAGGCGGTCAAGGGCCGTTCTCCTACCGGCGGGCAGACGGCTCAGTTCGTACATGCATTCATGCGGCCTGGCGCGGGCGTACGGCCTCAAAGGGCAGACGATACGTGGCGACCGGACTCAATGCTCCCGGGTGTGCGAAGCAGACGCGGCGCACGCCGACCGCGCGGGAACACCAGCCTCTGCGAGTGGCCAAGGATGGCGGACATCGGTACCGAGCCGGCTGATCGACGCGACCTCGCCGTGCATCCTTCCGTTCCGCCGCGCGCCGGCCCGGGTCGCGTCCGGGAGTCGGCGAGTTCGGCTCTCGTCGCGCGACCGGTGTGTGAACGGTTGCCGGAGCCGTATCATGTAGGCCTGCGCCGGGGTGGTGAAATCGGTAAACACAGGGGACTTAAAATCCCCCGCCTGAAAAGGCTTGCGGGTTCGAGCCCCGCCCCCGGCACTGCAGTGGGACAACGAGTTACGGTGTTGAATTCGACGGGAGAGACTGCCTTCCATCGGCAGATTGTGCCGTAATTGTGCCGGGAAGCCCCGAAATCAACCGGTTCGGGGAAGTGGGGTCGTCGTTCCTGGCTTCGGACTTCGTGCATGTCATGCAGTCTCGCGAGCTTCTCGATCCGCCCCGCATCGCCGCTCCATCCGCCACCGCCCGGTCCCACCCTCCCCGCCCACCCGAGCATCGCGCGGGCCCTTGACCCCATCCTGGCGTTACTGTCGCGTCGCGACGGCGTTTGGATTTCCGCTTCCACAGGCGTGGAAGCCGCGACTACATAGGCTCTGGTGCCGGACCGACATGCGACGCTGGTCAGCCACGGCGCTCTCATAAGCGAGGAGAGGCGGCAGGTCGGTCTCTGGTACCGCGTCCATTAAACCTGTACGTTCGGTGACAGGTATGGCCTTTGCCCCGTCCCGTCGCCTGCCACCAATGAGCAACGTTCCACGAAACTCCGCGAGGCCGTCCGGTCGGTCTGTGAAGCATTGGCTGATCACGCTGGTGATGGCACTCGTTTGTCCGCTGATCATCATTGAAGCGTGGTGGGGCGTGCGTGGCTTACAGGACGCGCGGAACGACGCGGCCTCCGTGGCTCTGCACATGGCGGAGGCGACCTCTGCTGGAATTGAGCGAGAGCTGGAACGGATCGAACAGTTGCTGGTGGCCATGGCGGGCGTGGTCTCGAGGGACGTCTTCTCCGAAGGCGTGGACCCTGCAGGATCCGGCTGGTGCCAACGCCGGGTCGCCCGAATCGTCGAGGTCTATCCACTCTTCGACAACGTGGTGTTGACAGGACCGGACGCATCGGTCCTCTGCGCCTACCTCGAGCTCGCCGACTCGCTGCCTCACGCGGCCCCACACTGGTGGGACGAGTTTCGGGTGCGGCCGAGGTTTCGTGTCGGCGACCCCCTTCAAAGCCCCTCGACCAACACGTGGGTCCTGCCCTTTGCTGTCCCTCTGACGTCGGCTTCGGGCGACTTTGGGGGAGCGCTCGTGGCGGAGATCGAACTGATCGGGTTGTTCGGTGGCCTCGTCCAGCCGGAAGGATTCCTCGTGACCGTCGCTTCGTCCGATCGTGTAGTGATCGCACGATCCGACGACGCGAAACGTCATATCGGGCGAAGGCTTCCTGCAATGACCGGCTCGGACGAGCCGCTGGGTGAGGGCCGGGCCTTCGCTTCTGGCCCCGACATAGGTGGTGTCGACCGCACCTGGGGTCAGGTGGAGCTACCCTCCGGATGGACGGTGTACGTGGGTCTCCCGGAGGCGGCCGTGCTTGTTCCGGCTTGGCGTGAATGGCTGGCGAACCTCTCGATTACCCTCGGCGTCCTGGTGCCCGCCTTGCTCATCGCAGGGTACTTGATACGCCGTATCGACGGGTGGCGCGACGAAGCCGTCCAGGGCATCCGCCAGGCGTCGGCGGGGAAGACGATCCAGATTCCTTCGGGTGTTCCTTCGGAGCTGGTTGCGGTGTTCGATCAGTTGAACGAATCGGTCGAGGCACGGAAAAGCGAAGTCCGCGCACTGACGCTACGAGCGAATTTGTTCGATAGTGCGTCCGTCGGCATCTACACGTCGACCCCTGACGGGCGTTTCCTCGAGGTGAATGCCGCGTTCGTGTCGATGATGGGGTATGACACTCCCCAGAATTTGATCGAAGCCGGCCCCGCGGCGCTCTATGGGGATTCCCGCGGGCGCGGCGAGGTCGTGGAGGAAGTCATGGCGTCGGGGGCCAAATCACCCGATCAGTTGAAAGGGGTGGAGGGCGAATATATGAGTTGGGTTCGGGCCGACGGGAGCTCCCTTACGGTCCGCCTTTCTGGAGGGCCGGTGCGTGTGGCCGGCGACGATGGCGACGAGGTAGTTTTTCAAATGTTCGCGCAGGACGTCACGCAGGAGCGTGACAGGCAAGACGCGCTTCGTCGGAGTCAGAAGTTGGAGGCGATCGGTCGGTTGGCGGGCGGCATAGCCCACGACTTCAACAACCTGCTTACGGTAATCCGCGGGTACCTGGAATTACTGGAAGATGAGGTCGGTGGCGATGGACCGCTCCCCAAGAGCCTCTCGGAGATCTCTAAAGCCACAGAGCGCGCGGCTTCGTTGACGCGTCGACTTCTGGTGTTCGGCGGGAGGTCAGGATCAGGCGCTGAAATAAGCGACTGTAACGAGGTCGTCATCGGACTGCAGGAACTTGCGGTCCCCTTGCTTCCAGCAAACGTGACGGTGAAGACCGAAATTGGCGAAGGTCCGTATCCCGTCGCAGTCGCTGCCGGCGACGTCGAACAGCTGCTCCTCAACCTGATGCTCAACGCTCGAGACGCGATGCCCTTGGGGGGCACCATCTGGATCTCCACCAAGGCGGCACCAGGCAGAAGTGAGAACGAAGATGCGGTGTCCGGCGTGAAGTTGACGGTTACGGACAATGGGTCGGGGATGGAGCCGGCGATCGCCGGCCGGATCTTCGAGCCATTCTTCACGACGAAACCGATGGGGGTTGGCACCGGTCTTGGCTTGTCCACGGCGTACGGGCTCGTGAGCCGTGCCGGCGGCTCCATGCACGTTCAGTCCGCTGCCGGAAAGGGTACCACGATGGAAATCTGGCTGCCGCTGGCGGATTTGCCAGTTACGGTTGACGAGCCCACGCCTGAGGTCCCGATGGCAGGTGATGAGACGGTTCTCGTGGTGGAAGACGACGAACAGTTGAGAGATTTTGTTGTTCGCGCTCTGTCAGGGTCGGGCTACCGCGTCCTGGCCGCTGCGAACGGACTGGCGGCGCTGGAACAGGTCCGCTCGGAGGCAGAGACCATCCATCTCGTCCTCTCAGACGTGGTGATGCCCGAGATGGGTGGAGTGGAGCTCGCGGAGCAACTCAAGAAGATCACTCCGCACACTCCCGTGTTGTTCATGACAGGGTACGTCGAGGACCCGTTGGTCGTCGCCGAGCTCGAGCGGCGCGCGGATCGCGTTCTGTTCAAACCGTTTTCCGGGTCCGAGGTGTGCCGGTGGGTCCGTGGGGTGCTCGATCCGGAGGTGCGGAGGAGAGCCCGCTGAGATCGGGTCTTCCCCAAGCGTCGGGCGCGTCCCAACCCACGCAGGGCTCGGCCCCGACGCGAGATGCGGGGTCGTGCCCGAGGCAAAGCGGCCCGTCCGCGGAAGGTCGGTGGGCACCTGTGATCCTTCGATTGCGCCAGCGCTACTTGTTGCCTCCCCTTGTCGTGGGTCCGCGGGCGATGTGGCCGGCTGCACGAGCCAGCCGCGTCCGTAGGACTCGTAGATGCCACCGGAGAGGAGGCCGGGTCGCGCCACCTCGGCCGGCCATCCACGGATGACGACGCCGTCGACTGTGGACCAGAAGCAGACGCCACGGTTGCCGTCCGCTTCCTGCTGAAGCTCGAACGTTAGCTCGAATTCGCGGTACGTCGCGTCCGTGCGCAGATAGCCGTAGGTCGAGTCGGATCCACAATCGCACACGAGTGCACCGTCCTGCACGTATCAGGGCTTCGTCCACCACGACGGTTGAAGATCGGGCCAGGGGCCCGACTGGGCGGCCCGCCGGGAGACATTGCCCCTACCGCCCCCACCCGGGGCTCGGGGCTGGCGTCGATCATGGCAGAACGAACGAGGGCCCCGGCGGATGCCGGGGCCCTCTCGGAGTGTGCGGGGGGGGAAGCCTCCCGTCAGGTCATGCTTCGCCGGTCAGGCGACGTCCTCGCGGCGGCGAATGAAGGCCATGCCGAGGAGGCCGGTGCCGAAGAGAAGCAGGGTGCCGGGCTCGGGGACGGCCGTGCCGCCGTAGAGATCCCAGTGAGACAGCCCATTGGGGGAGCTGCAGCCCTCCGAGCACCCCGAGCCGACCGTGGAGAAGTTGATCGAGGAGTGCGTGCCGGCGAAGTAATAAAGGCTGAAGGAGTTCCCGGCCTTCAACGCGAGCACGAAGTCGGAGAGGGGAGAGGTGAACGTGATCGTTCCCGTCGTCCCTCCCGACGGAGTCTCCGTCTTGGAGACCCAGTACGGGCTCGCGAGCCATTGTCGGTCAGCGATCTCCGCAAGGATGAGAGCCTGCTGGGTCGTGGTGTTCCCCGAGAACGCGCCAGCGCAGTCCGTCCAGAGTCCGGTCGCCTTGTCCCATGACTGACAATTCGGAGGAGTTGAAACGAGCTGCGCAGCGGCTCCTGCCGACCCCAGCACGCTCACGGCTATCGCGATCGTGGCCCCTCTCATCAGCGTCTTCATGCCCACCTTCCCCTGCGATGATGCTCTTCGTGGTCCGGGGCCATGAGGTCCCGGACGGACTATGCTAGATCCAGCTCCTTTAAGCTGCAAGGACTGGGCCAGGTTGGCACAGGGTTTGACTGAAGTCATAAATTGTTGCAGGGCAGCGACTTGGCGCGATCGACGAGGTTTTGGGCTGGTCGGCGATCACCATGGTCTGTGGCGTCGATGCAACGAAATTCGCTGGGTGGGTGCATCGTCCGGCGCGGAACGCGGCTGCATCAGTTCGCGACGGCGGTCAGGTCCACCCAGCTCCGCTGCTGGAGCGGACGAGCCCTGGACAGCGAAGCGTTGTTTAGGATCGCGCGCTGAATGGTGCAACGCGAATACGTGATCTGCGAGCCGCCGGTGATCGACTGATCGTCGAGCAGGCCGTTGGAGGCCATGACCGCGCCGATGATGCGGTTTCCGTTGCCCTGGGTCTCGAAGTCGCCCTGGACGATGATGATGCCGTAGAAGAGGAAGTTGCCGCGCAGATCCAGCGTGCCGTCGACCAGCAGGATGCCCTGGCCCATGCCGCCCGACTGGATTCGCAGCACCGGGCCACCGTGGTAGATCAGCGGGAAGTACGACCCACACGGCGCGGTCGGGATCGTGTCGCCCCAGTTCGTGAGCTCCGCCTCGTTACACCGCCCGCTGGCCGTCAGCGCCGGCATGGTCTGGTTGATGGTCGATCCGACGGCGGTGACGTCCTTGCCTTCGGCCCGTGCCAGTGTCGTGAGCTCGGCCCAGTCCATGTTGCCGAAGTTGGTGAACGTCGAGTCCACGATGCCGGCGTCCTGCTCGTAGGCCGGACTTCCGCTGATCGATCCCTTGCCGCTGGTCGAGATGATGGACGTGTCGTTGGTGAGGACGCCGGTCGTGTCGTTCGTGGTGAACGATCCGCAGTACGGCTCCCAGGACGGGGGCGTCGTGTTCGTGCCGTCGACGAGCGCGTTGCCCTTGACCACGGTCTGGCCTCGGGTCGTCAGCGCTGCCGGAGGATCGATGTTGGCGAAGATCATCTTGGTCACCATGCCGATCGTACGGCTGGCTCCGGCCCACCGCGCGCCTCCTTCCGTGACGGTCCCCCTGGACGTCAGGAAGTAGACGAAGTTGTTGGCGTTGCGGATCGAGACTTCCCAGACGCCCGTGGCAACGGTGTCCGTGATCGTCGTGTCGGCTCCGACGGCGATGTTGCCCAGCTGGTATCCGTTCCAGTTACCCATGACCTCGTTCGCGCCGGCCTGCGCGATGTTCACGGCCATGTTGGCGTGATGGCTCGCCACACCGATGCGGAGCTCCTGCTGCGACATGAAGAAGCCGGCGGTGATCAGGACCCCGATGATCACGAGCGCCCCGATGGCGGTGGGGAGAGCGAAGCCTCTCTGGTCGTTGGATGTCATGGAACCGTCACCCGGAGTGGGACGCAGCGTCCGACTCGCTAGTTGCGTGTGAAGATCGAGACCCGGACCGAGTCCGAGACCATTCGGCCCAGGGAGTTCAGCACCTCCGAGCCCGTGCGGATGACCACCTCGATCTGCGCGACCTGCTCGTCGTCGCTCGTCGTGTTGCCGAAGCGGTCGAGATACCTGAACTCGAGCCCATCCGTGTCGGCCAGCGGTCCGGTGACCGGGATGTAGTCGCCGGCGTCGCGACGGGCGAGGTACACGTCCCCGTTCATCGTCGTGGTGCCGAAGGTGTAGGCGGAGAAGCTCCGCACGGGGGCGCCGATGCCCACCGAGTCGGCCTCGAAGAGGGCCCCCTGTCCCTGGAAGGTCAGCTGGATGGCCGGGATGCTGTCGATGGGGCACACGACGTCCGACGAGTCCATGGCGGTGATGCTGGCCGAGATCCAGGCATCGTCGGAATCGATGTCTTCGTCGTTGTCCGCGAAGACGAACACGGAGTCGCCCGGGGCGAAGCGGTTGGTCCCCCCCATGATCATCAGCGTGTCCCCGCCCGCGAGGGCGACGTTCTTCACTACCGTGACCTTCGGCTCGCCAGACCAGTCGGTGTCGCAGATGAACGAGAACTTCCTCATCAGGCGCACGCGGATGGAGTCGTCGTCCATGGCCAGGATGTCTCCGCCCGATGGGCTGACCTCACGCAGCTCGGCGAAGAGGACCTCCACGGCCATGCGCGTCGCCTGCTGCCCCGCGATCACCGCGGACTGGGCGGTATACGTGCGCCGGTTGGTGATGAGTATCTGCATCGAGGCCAGCACGACGAGCGATCCGAGCAACGTGACCATGAGGAGCTCGACGAGGGTGAAGCCGTTGCGTCCGCCGGTCATCGTCGCAGCACCCTGAAGTCGAAGGAGTCGACCCTGACCGGGTCGTTGGTCGGGAAGGTCTGACCCCCGACCCCGGGTCCGCGCGTCCATATGCGCACGATCTTCGACTGCGGGCCGTCCGGAATCGAGGTCCACCGGAGGTCGAAGGCGCCGATGACGTCGGTGCCGGACCCGACGTCGTCGTAGGGCAACGCCTGCAGGCGGTCGATGACGGTCTGGAACGCGACGGACCGTTCGGTCATGAGGTCGCCCAGGGTGATCTGCCGGACGATGTGCGCCGTCGTCGTCGCGAGGCCGAGCACGCCGATGGTGAGGATCAGCATCGCGATGATCACCTCGACGAGCGAGAAGCCCGCTCGGGGGGACACCACTCGCTCGGGCACGCCCGGAGCGGGATCGAGGCGCGGGGCGCCAGCCCTCGTCGTCATCCTACCAGTTGCCCCATGGGAAGCACGAGGACGCTCGCGGAGTCCGCGCTCAGCCAGAACTGGACGCGAAAGGTGTCGGCGAAGGTTGCCTGACTGGCGGCATTGATCGCGCCCCACGAGCCACAGTTGTAGTCGGCGTATCCTCGAGGTGTCATGCAGATGACATAGGTCACGTCACCCGGGGTCCGGACGTCGACGTCGAACTGGCGCCGGAAGTGGGTCTGGTCCGACCATACCGAGTCGGCGCCGTCCCGCACGAGCAGCGCGACGGAGTCGCCGCTGGCCCAGTTCACCAGAATGACGGTCTCGCCAGACTCAACCGCCTTGGAGCGGGCCCGCTGGTGGAGCGTCATGTAGGCCTGCTTCGCCCCCTGCACGGCGAACCGGGTCTGGACGTTGCTGAAACTCGACAGCGCGACCCCGGTCAGGATGCTACCGATCAGGATTACGACGATCAGCTCGATCAGCGTGAATCCGTCTGCTCTGCGCCGCATGAGTACCGCTCGTGGAAGGACTGAGGCTCGCGTCGGCGTTTCACCAGGCTCCGTGCCACGCACCCCTTCAATATTGATGTAAGCCGACGCGGCTGCAAAGGATTGTTCTCTGTACCGCCCGCCTTGGACGACCGAGACTTCGGCGCGATCATGGCTCGTCCGCTCGCGATCTCACCCCACGAGGGAAGCCCGGTGACGCGACTTTTCGCCGTGCGATTGGCGTTCTTCCTGTCCGGCGTCGCCGGACTGGTCTACGAGGTGCTGTGGAGCCGGTACCTCGGACTCTTCGTCGGTCACGGCGCCTATGCGCAGGTGCTGGTGCTGGCCGTCTACCTGGGCGGCATGGCAGTCGGCGCCCTCGCCGTCGCCGACCTCTCCCGGCGGCTCGCCGAACCGCTGCGCTGGTACGCGGGCGCGGAAGGACTTCTCGCCCTGTCCGGCGTCGCCTTCCACGTCCTCTTCGTACAGGTTACCGCGCTGAGCTACGACGTGCTCTTCCCGGCCGTCGGAAGCGCGGCGTGGGTCGGCGCCCTCCGGTGGGGGCTCGCGGGGGCGCTCATCCTGCCGCAGTCGATCGTGCTGGGCGCGACGTTCCCGCTCATGGCCGCCGGACTCGTGCGCCGGGACGCCGGTCGCCCGGGGGGTGGGGTGGCGCTCGCCTACCTGCTCAACACCGTCGGTGGGGCCGCCGGCGTCCTGCTCGCGGGCTTCTGGCTGATCGGCTGGCTGGGTCTGCCCGGGACGTCCGCGGCCGCGGCCGTCCTGAACCTGGCCGCCGCCACGCTGGTCTTTGCGTCTCATGGACCCGCCGCGCGAAGCGGTGCCGGGGGCACGGGGGGGGAACACGCCGATCCGACCGCGCGGGCCGCAGCCGACGGCCGAGGGTCGGGCGGCTTCTCGGGGGCCACTCAACCCGGCCTGCCGGCCGTGCTCCTGACGGTGGCCCTTCTCACGGCGGTGGCGTCGTTCGCGTACGAGATCGGCTGGATCCGCATGCTGTCCCTGGTGCTGGGCAGCGCCACGCACGCGTTCGAGATCATGCTTTCCGCCTTCATCCTCGGGATCGCGCTGGGCGCCTGGGCGATCCGGCGTCGGAGCGATGCGTCCCCGGATCCCGTGCGCCTGCTCGGGCGCGTCCAGCTGCTCATGGGGCTTGCCGCGCTTCTCTCCCTCCCCGTGTACCTGGCCTCCTTCGACGTGATGGCGTGGATGATCCAGACTCTTCCCGGACGGGAGGGTGGCTACGCCGCGTTCAACGTCGGGCGCTACGGGCTGAGCCTCGCGGTCATGCTCCCGGCCACGGCCCTGGCCGGCATGACGCTGCCGCTGATCGCGGGCACCCTCATGCGGGCGGGGCACGGAGAGCGAACCATCGGGCGGGTCTATGCCTTCAGCACGTTCGGTTCCGTCCTCGGGGTCGGAGTGGCCGGGCTCTTCGCCCTGCCACTCCTGGGGCTCGAGGGGCTCGTCGCCGCGGGCGCCGCCCTCGACGTGGCGCTCGGGATCTGGCTCCTGGAGCGGTCCGGCCGGTGGAGCGGGGCGGGAGCGCGGGCGGCCGTGGCGTCGAGCGCGGCCGCGGTGGCCCTCTTCGTCGGGGTCACGGCCCTCGTCGACTTCAATCCCGCCGTCGTGACCCGCGGGGTGTTCCGGCGCGGCCAAGTCGGTGGAGACGAGGAATGGCTGAGTCTGTATTACCAGGACGGGCGGACGGCGACGGTATCGGCGCACGTCGGTACCTCGGACGGCGTGATCGTGCTGGCCACGAACGGGAAGCCCGATGCCTCCGTGGGACCCCGCTGGATCATGGACCGCCGCGACACCCTCCCGGTCCTTCCGATTCCGCAGGGCAGGGACTACACGACGCAGGTGCTCGCGCCGGCGATCACGCTGGCCCACCGACCGGCGGCCCGCTCCGTCGCCAATGTCGGTCACGGCTCGGGCATCACGACGACCTCGTTGCTTACGAGCCCGGCGGTCGAGCGACTCGTCACCATCGAGATCGAGCCGCTCATGGTGGAGGCGTCGCTCGTCTTCTGGCCGGCCAACCGGGCCGCCTTCGAGGACCCGCGGGTCTCGTATGCCTTCGACGACGCCCGGTCGTACTTCTCCTATCGCCGGGAGCGCTTCGACCTCCTCTTCGCCGAACCCAGCAATCCCTGGGTTCGGGGTACGGCCGGCCTCTTCACCCGGGAGTTCTATGAGCGCGTCGCCGATGCGATGGCCGAGGGGGGCGTGCTCGGCCAGTGGGTGCAGATCTACGAGCTCGACGACGACCTCTTCCTGTCCGTCCTCATGGCGATGGACGGAGTCTTTCCCGCCTGGCGCGCCTACCTCGTGGGGGACGCCGACGTCGTGATCGTCGCGACCACCGCCGACACGCTGCCCGAGCCGGACTGGTCCGTGGTTGCGACCGAGGGCTTCCGGGAGAGGACAACCGGGGCTCCGCCCTTCCTGCCGCAGCACATGGAGGCCCTGCTCCTGTTCGAAAGTCGGACGCTTCGCCCCGTGCTCGACCGCGGGGTGCGGGTCAACTCGGACTTCGATCCGGTGCTCGATCTCGGATCGGAGCGGACCCGGTTCGATCAGGACGCCGCCGCCGGCGCGTACTCCTTCGCGATCAGTCGCGTGGACCTCGGCCGCCACCTCGCGGGTCGCCGCCTGGACGGCCACGGGTACGCGATCCCCCCGGCCTACGGCCTGGCGTCGGCGCTCCTCTTCGAGCGAGGGAACTGGCTGCGCGGCGCGGTCGAGGCCGGCGGCGGCATCGCGCCAGAAGAGTTCCCCGAGTGGGAAGAGGAGCTGATCCACCTCCAGACCTTCTTCCTGCTCACGGCCAGCAGCGTCCAGCTCGGCCGCTGGGAAACCTGGGCGTCGGGCTTCGTCCGTGCGGAAAGTGCGCTGCACTGGGGCACCACCGGGTGGGTGGATCCGACGTTCTACCGCAACGTCTACGACTTCCTCGACCGGGGCGAGGCGCCCGTCGAAGCCCGTGCGACCGTCGACCTCATGCACGGATACGCCCTGGGCGACTGGCCGCGCGTGGCCGCGGCGGCGGACGAGCTCGTCCGCCGCGTGGCGCTGGGGGGGCGCTGGGTGCCACCCGACCTTCTCATGGACGTCGCGGTGCTGGCCTACCTGGAAACCGGCCGGGGCGCCGACGCGGTGGACGCCATCGACCGGCTGTCCGAGCGGACGGGTCGCCGGGCCGAGCACCTGCGGACTCGGCTGCTTCGGGCGCTGGCCGAGGCGGCGGGGGCAGGCGCCTGAGCCGACGCGGGGGCTCGGGGTCCGCGAGGCCGGACCCCTTCGGCGCCGAGCGCCCCGGGTCGAGGAAGAAGGGGCGCCTCACGCTCGTGACCCCTCAGCGCCACGCCTCCACGATGTCCTGGGCGACGAGGCCCAGTGTTGCCTCGAGCTCGAAGAAGTCGCCCTGGTTCTGGTTCGTGAACACCGCGACGACGGTGGGGCCGCCCTCGTAGAACAGGATGCCGACGTCGTTGCCGGCGATGGGAGGCCAGTCCCCCGTCTTGTGGGCCACACCGACCCCCTGCCATCGGACTCGCTGGGGCAGGCGACTGGAATAGAACTGCCCCGAGAGCATGTCGATCATCTCGGCGCTCGCTTCGGCCGAGGCGAGCGATCCTCCGAGGATCTCCTCCAGCATCCGAGCCATCTCGCGGGCCGTCGTCCGTCCGAGCCAGCGGGTGGAGTCGCCCTCCAGAACGAAGGAGCGCGCCGAGGCTTCAGCGTCCGCGGGGAAGCCGCGCTCGAAGACGTCGCGATCGGTGAGCTCGGCGTGTGCGGGGTCCGCGCGGATCCAGACCTCACGGAAGAGATCACCCGTGGTCATGCGAAGGCGGGTCTCCGCATATCCACGCCCGGAGAGCAGGGCGTTGACGCGGTCGAGGCCGACCGCGGAGATCATGATGTCGGTCGCCGTGTTGTCCGACGTGATGATCATCTGGCGCACGAGGTCACGCCGCGTGGGCTGGAGGCCCGGCGCGAAGGTCTGCACGAGTCCGCTGCCGCGTCTGAGCTCGTCACGCGTGACCGTGTGCCGCGCGTCGAGGTCCAGTCGGCCGGCCTCGTGATCGGCGAATGCCTGAACCATGACGGGAATCTTGATGACCGACAGCGTGTTCATGGGCAGGTCGGCACGCACGGCGACCTCCCGGCCCGTGGGCAGGTGCTTCGCGTAGAGCGTCGTGACGGCATCGAGCGCGTCGAGGCGCGTCGCGAGGCGCGACTGCAGCGCGCCGGCATCCGCGCTTCCGGGATCGCCCGACGACGGATTCGTCGCGAAAGCGCCATCGGAGGGAGGCGACCCGCAGCCGCCGAGCGCGAGGCCCGCGGCGAACAGGGCACACAGGGCGCCGGGGGCAAACCGCCTCCCCCGCGCGGGAGCCGGACGTCTTCGGCGTGGCATCGAGCGATCTTCCCTGGTCGAGGGCGGGTACGAGGACCGGCAAGCTAGGGTCCGCGGCGGTCGTCCGCGACCGTGCCCCCGCCCGCGCGCGGCACACGGGCCGGCGCAGGTGTATCTTCGGTGTCCTCTGGCCTTCGCGTCCTCCCCGATTTCTCCGTCCCTTCGCGTTCCATGTCCCGTCGCGCCGCACTCTTTCCGCTCGCTCTCCTGCTCGCCGCCTGCGCGTCCGCTACGCCCGCCCCGACCGCGCCTGGCCCGTCGTCTTCCGGGCCTTCCACCGAGGGGGCCTCACCCGACGGGCGCTCCTCGTCCAGCGCCGCCGCGGTGGCGCCCGCTGCGGTCGAGACCCCCGCGCCGCTCGCCGCTGCCCCCGACGCGTGGCAGCTGCTCGACCTCGAAGGGGACGGCGTCCCCGGCGTGAGCGCGGCGCGTGCGTACGACGAGCTCCTGGCTGGTCGTGTTCCGGCGCGCACGGTGGTGGTCGCCGTCATCGACGGGGGCGTCGACACCGCGCACGTCGACCTCCGGGAGAACCTCTGGCGCAACCCTGGCGAGACACCGGGCAACGGACGCGACGACGACGGCAACGGATTCGTCGACGACGTCTACGGCTGGAACTTCATCGGTGGGGCCGACGGCAGGAACGTCGGTCCCGAGACGATGGAGATCACCCGGCTGTACGCGCGCTGTCGCGACGGCGGCGCACCGCCGGCGGGGCTGACCTGCGACGAGATCACCGACGCCTACCAGGCGGAGAAGGGCGAGGTCGATCAGACGCTCGAGGTGCTCGACCAGATCGACGCCGCGTACGCGTTCGCTCTTCCCCTGTTGCGCGGCGCGGGAGCGGGCGACGAGCCTACGGTGGCGAGCGTGGAGGCGCTCCCGGCAGTACGGCCGGATCTCGCCCAGGCCAAACAGATCTTCCTCCAGCTCGCGGCGGCCGGGATCACCCCCGCCGACATTCCGGAGGCCCGCGAGGCGTACGAGGGACTCCGTGCGTACGGGTTCGACCCCGACTTCAACCCGCGCACGGTGGTGGGAGACGATCCCGAAGACGGCTCCGACGCCGATTACGGCAACGGGGACGTGATGGGTCCCGACGCCCGCCACGGGACGCACGTCTCGGGCATCATCGGCGCGGTGCGCGGCAACGGCATCGGCCTCGATGGGATCGCCTCCGGCGTGCGGATCATGACCGTCCGCGCGGTCCCCGACGGGGACGAGCGCGACAAGGACGTGGCCAACGCCATCCGCTACGCGGTCGACAACGGCGCGCACGTCATCAACATGAGCTTCGGCAAGTCGTTCTCGCCCCAGAAGGAACTCGTCGACGCGGCGGTTCGCTACGCCGACGAGCGGGGTGTGCTCATGATCCACGCGGCCGGCAACGACGGGGAGGACATCGACGTCGAGGCGAACTTCCCTTCGCCCTTCTACGCCGACGGCGGCCGTGCGGAGCTCTGGATCGAGGTGGGCGCGGCGAACTGGAGCGAGGAGAGCCTCGCAGCGGCCTTCTCCAACTTCGGGCAGGCGTCGGTCGACGTCTTCGCGCCGGGCGTCGACATCCTGTCGACGGTGCCCGGCGGGGATGTTGAGCGCGAAGACGGAACCAGCATGGCGTCGCCCGTCGTGACCGGGGTCGCCGCGCTGCTCTTGGCTTACTTTCCGGAGCTCGATGCGGCGGAGGTGCGGCGCATCCTGCTGGAATCCGCCGTCGACCACGGAGACCAGACGGTGCCGCGGCCGGGTGTCGGTGATCCCGTGCCCTTCGGGACCCTCTCGGTGACGGGTGCGGTGATCAACGCGTACGAGGCCGTGCGCCGCGCGCTGGAGCGCATGTAAGGGTCGGGCGATGAGCGGCTTTCACGTCGGTTCGGAGGTCGGGCATCTCCGGAAGGTGCTCGTGCACCGTCCGGGCCTGAGTCTGCAGCGACTGACGCCCTCGAACGCGAGCGAGCTGCTTTTCGACGACGTCCTGTGGGTGGGGAAGGCCGGGGAGGAGCACGATCAATTCGTGGCCTTGATGCGCGACCGAGGCATCGAGGTCCTCGAGCTTCAGGACCTGCTCGCGGAGACCCTCGAGCACTCGCTCCAGGCGCGCGAGGAGATCGTCGAGTCGGTGGTGCACGAGCTGACGGTGGGCGTGGGGCTGGCCGACGAGCTGCGTCACTACCTCATGGAGATGGCGTCCCGCCGGCTCGCGCGGCACCTCATCGGCGGGCTGGCGGCGACCGAGATGCCGGACTTCGACATGTCGCGCTCCCTGACCGGGCAGATGTACACGAGCAAGGACTTCGTGCTTCCGCCGCTGCCCAACTCGCTCTTCACGCGCGACTCCTCGTGCTGGATCTACGGGGGTGTGTCGCTCAACCCTATGTATTCGAAGGTCCGGCAGCTCGAGGTGGTCAACGTCGGAGCGATCTACCGGCACCACCCCGCCTTTGTCGAGGCCCAGTTCGAGTGCTGGTTCCCTCCGGGAGGACGCCGCACGGGCTTCGATCTCGACGACTTCGGGTACTCGTCGCTCGAGGGCGGCGACGTCATGCCCATCGGCAACGGGACGGTCCTGGTCGGGTGCAGCGAACGCACCACGCCGGTCATGGCGGAGCAGCTCGCCAAGAGCCTCTTCGCGCAGGGCGCGGCCGACCGCGTGATCGCGTGCCAGATGACGAAGGACCGGGCGCACATGCACCTCGACACCGTCTTCACCTTCCTCGACCGCGACGCGGTCACGGTCTATCCGACCGTGGTCGACCGGATCGTGGCGTTCAGCCTCCGGCCCGGCGACCGCGAGGGAACGATCGAGGTCACCCGGGAGCCGGACTTCCTCGACGCGGTCAAGCACGCCCTGGGGATTCGCGAGCTGCGGGTGGTCACCACCGGCGGCGACGAGTACCAGGCGGAACGGGAGCAGTGGGACGACGGCAACAACGTCGTCGCCCTCGAGCCGGGCGTGGTCGTCGGATATTCCAGGAACGAGTACACGAACCGCAAGCTGCGCAACGCCGGCATCGAGGTGCTCGAGATCGACGGCGCGGAGCTTGGCCGGGGTCGCGGAGGAGGACATTGTATGACCTGCCCGCTCCTCCGGGATCCGATCTGATCCCCTTCCAGAGACCCTTTCCGAGAACCGAAACATGAGTGTCGACCTGCGTGGTCGCAGCTTCCTCAAGCTCCTCGACTTCACGCCCGAGGAGGCGATCCACTTCATCGATCTGGCGGACGAACTCAAGGCGGCCAAGCACGCCGGGACCGAGACGAAGCGCCTTTCGGGGAAGAACATCGCGCTGATCTTCGAAAAGGGGTCCACGCGCACGCGCTGCGCATTCGAGGTCGCCGCGTGGGACCAGGGCGCTCATGCGGTCTACCTTGGCCCGACGGGTACCCAGATCGGACAGAAGGAGACGATGAAGGACACGGCGCGCGTGCTCGGGCGGATGTTCGATGCGATCGAATACCGCGGCTTCGCCCAGGAGACCGTCGAGGATCTCGCGCGGTACTCGGGCGTGCCGGTCTGGAACGGTCTGACCGACGACTTCCACCCGACGCAGATCCTGGCCGACGTGATGACCATGCGCGAGCACTCGGCACGTCCGCTGGGGGAGACCGCGTTCTGCTACCTGGGCGACGCCCGCTTCAACATGGGGAACTCGCTCATGGTGGGGGGCGCCCTGTTCGGAATGGACTTCCGCGTGGTGGCGCCGAAGGAGCTGTGGCCCGGTGAGGCGCTGGTGGAGCGCTGTCGCGCGCTGGCCGAAAAGACGGGGGGGCGGATCTCGCTCACGGACCGCATCGACGAGGGCGTCGCCGGGGCGGATTTCGTGCACACCGACGTCTGGGTCTCGATGGGCGAACCGGATTCCGTGTGGGCCGAGCGCATCGAGCTGCTGCGCGACTACCAAGTGAACGCGGAGGTCATGCGCGCCACCGGAAAGGCCGACGCGAAGTTCATGCACTGCCTGCCGGCGTTCCACAACCGGGACACCAAGGTCGGAGAGGAGATCTTCCAGAAGTTCGGCCTCGACGGACTCGAGGTCACGGAAGAGGTCTTCGAGTCGGAGCACTCCATCGTCTTCGACCAGGCGGAGAACCGCCTCCACACCATCAAGGCCATCATGGTGGCGACGCTCGGCTGAGCCTGTGAGAGTCGTCGTCGCCCTCGGCGGCAACGCCCTTCTGCGGCGGGGCGAGCCCATGACGTCCGGCGCGCAGCGCAAGAACGTGCGGGCCGCCGCCCAGGCGCTCGCCCCGCTGGCGCTGGCGCACGAGCTGGTGGTCACGCACGGCAACGGGCCGCAGGTCGGACTGCTCGCCCTGCAGGCCGCGGCGCTGGACACCGGCGAGTCGACGCCGCTCGACATCCTCGGTGCCCAGAGCGAGGGCTGGATCGGGTACGTGATCGAACAGGAGATGGGCAACGTGCTCCCGTTCGAGAAGCCGCTCGCGACGGTCCTCACCATGATCGAGGTCGATGCCGACGACCCGGCATTCCACGAGCCGACCAAGCCCATCGGTCCCGTCTACACGGAAGCTCAGGCACGGGCGCTCGCGGAGCAGAGAGGATGGACGGTCGCCCCTGACGGGGAGCACTGGCGCCGCGTCGTCCCGTCGCCGCGTCCGAAACGCATCTTCGAGCGGCGGATCATCGAATGGCTGCTGGAGAAGGACACGGTCGTTATTTGCGCGGGTGGCGGGGGGATTCCCACCATGTACCTTCCCGATGGTACCCTCGCGGGTGCGGAGGTCGTGGTCGACAAGGATCGTGCGAGCGCGCTGCTCGCTCGTGAGCTTCGGGCCGACTGCCTCGTGCTCGCGACGGACGTCGAGGGCGTATTCACGGACTGGGGCACGAGCGAGGAGCGCTTGATCGAGAGGACCACACCCGCCGCGCTGCGCGCGCTGCGATTTCCCGAGGGATCCATGGGTGCCAAGGTCGAGGCCGCATGCGACTTCACCGACGCGACCGGGCACCCCGCGGTGATCGGCTCGCTCGACCGCCTCGAGGATCTCGTGGCCGGTACCGCCGGTACCGTCGTGCTCGCCTGAGGCCCGCCGTGTTCGACTTCCTGGACGGCGACGACCTCGACGACGGCGATGACGGCGACGACGGCGACGACGGCGATGACGGCGACGACGGCGACGACGGCGACGCCTTCGACGCCGAACTCGCCGAAGCGACGATCGTCTACTGCCCCTACTGCGGCGAGAGCGTGGAACTCCTCTTGGACGCTTCGGGCGGCGAGACGCAGGAGTACGTGGAGGACTGCGAGGTCTGCTGTCAGCCGTGGTCCGTGCGCGTGACGATCGACCACGACGGCGGTGCGCACGTCGACGTGAACGCTCTCGACGAGTAGGCGCTCACTTCACGATGGCCGCGAAGTCCGGCTTCGTGGCGCGCAGGATCTCCCGGGTGGCGTTGCTCGTCGCCTCGTCGAGGTGCGAGAAGTCTCCGCTGCGGTCCCGCCCTGTGAGCACGGCGTCGATCCTGCGGTAGATGCGACCGTGTTGTCGATCTGCACTACAGTGCTGGGCAGAAGCTCGCCTTCTGCGACCCGGAGCCCGGACGTGTTATCGACTCGGGTCGACGGTGGGCAGTCCGCCGGTCTCTGGAGGGTTCGCGCGGCAGCGCGCGGGCGCGCTTGAGAGCTCCAGCCGGCACGATCGTGCGGCCGCGCGTCCCCCCACAAGAGGGAATGTCCCTACACAGTCGCCGCGGGTCCGCGCTCTGCAGGACGGAAGCGGTAGTGGCCGACGAGCCATTCCTCGCCCTCGCGGTAACCGAAGAGCTCCTCGCACGCGAGGTAGAAGAGGCGCCAGCGGTGGTACCACCGCGCGGCGTCGGCCCCGTAGGTGCCTCGGAGCACGGGCATGATCTCGTCTCGCCGGGCCTCGAGGTTCTCCCGCCACGCCTTCGCCGTGCGTCCGTAGTGGACGCCATTCACCGCCCATTCCTCCTCGATCACGAGGTCGTCCTCGAAACGGCGGAAGAGATCGAAGGCCGGCATGATGCCGCCGGTGAAGAAGTAGCGCCCCATCCAGTTGTCGTCGCCTTCCGTTTCAAACGGGTACGCGAAGCGGCGATGGCAGAAGACGTGGACGAAGAGACGCGCGTCGTCCTTCATCCAGCCGCGCACGCGCTGGAGCAGCTCGCGGTAGTTTCGCATGTGCTCGAACATCTCGACGCTGACCACGCGGTCGAAGCGCTGGTCGAGCGCCAGGTCGTTCATGTCGGCGGTGATCACGGTCACGTTCCCCGGCGCCCGGGACTCGATGAAGCGACGCTGCGGCGCGGAGTTCGATACGGCGGTAATGCGCGCGTTCGGGTACGTGCGGGCCATGTGCAGGGTCAGCGAGCCCCAGCCGCAGCCGAGCTCGAGAATCTGCATGCCGTCCGCGATTTGCGCGCGAGCGCACGTCAGGTCGAGCATCGCCCGTTCGGCCTCGTCGAGTGTCCGGATCCCCTCCGGCCAGAGCGCGCCGCTGTACTTGAGGTGCGAGCCGAGGCAGAGCTCGAAGAACTCCGGGGGCAGCTCGTAGTGCTGCTCGTTCGCCTTTTCCGGAACGAGGGCCACCGGGCCGCTCCGGAGCTGCGAGGAGAATTCGTCGACCGACGGGCCCGACCCCGCTTCGCGCAGGCGCTGCTGGAGCAGGCGGCGCACGCCGAGGCGAAGCACGGGGAGCGGGACGAGACCCCGTTCCGCGAGGTGGATCGCGAGCCCGCTCATGCGACCGCCATCGACGGGAGCGCGACCGGCTGGGGGAGGTCTGCCGGGGCCGGCACGCGAGCCCTCGGCTTGGCGAAGAGGAACTGGACGCTGCCGAGCACCGCCTCGTCGAAACCGCCCTCGCAGTAGCAGAAGTAGAACTCCCACAGCCTCCGGAAGCGCTCGTCGAAGCCGAGCGCGGCGATCGACTCCCACGCGTCGAGGAAGCGGTGGCGCCAGCGGCGCAGCGTCTCCCCGTAATGCGGCGTCATGTCGTCGAAGTGCACGAGCCGGAGGTCGGTGGGGGCGGCGGCCCCGGTAAGCGCCGACACGGACGGGATGCAGCTCCCTGGGAAGATGTAGCGCTTGATGAAGTCGACTTCCCTGCGGGCGCTCTCGTAAAACCGGTCCTGGATGGTGATGGCCTGAATGGCCGCGAGCCCGTGCGGGCGAAGCAGCTCCGCGCAGCGCCGGAAGTAGGTCCCGAAATACTGATGCCCGACAGCCTCGATCATCTCGATGGAAACGAGCTTGTCGTACGTCCCGTCGAGGTTGCGGTAGTCCCGCAGGAGCACCTCGACCCGCTCCTCGAGCCCGGCATCCCGGATGCGCTCGGTCGCCAGCGCGTGCTGTTCGCGCGAGATCGTCGTGGTCGTCACGCGGCAGCCGTAGGTGCCCGCCGCGTGCAGCGCGAAGCCTCCCCAACCGGTTCCGATCTCCACCACGTGGTCGTCAGGCCCGATGGCGAGCTTGCGGCACAGGCGGTCGTACTTCGCGATGGATGCGTCCTTCATGCTCGAGCCGGGTCGCTCGAACACGCCGGCCGAGTAGGTGAGCGTCTCGTCGAGGAAGAGCCGGAAGAAGTCGTTGCCCAGATCGTAGTGTGCCCGGATGTTGCGCTTCGAGCCTTCGGGCGTGTTGCGGTTCCACGCGTGGAGCGCCTTGCGCAGTGGCTGCGCGAGGCGGGCGGGTCCGGTCTCGAGGCCGTCGAGGATCTCTCGATTCCTGACGAAGAGTCGAACGAGCTCGGTCAGGTCGGGGGTCGTCCAGTCGCCCGCGACCCAGGACTCTGCGGCGCCCAGGTGGCCGCCAAGCGCCACCGCACGCCAGAAGGCAGGGTCCCGAACCGTAACATGCGCGTGCAGCCCGTCGCCGGATCCGTACGCCCTCGAGGTGCCGTCGGCAGTCACCGTGAGGCGACCCTCGTGAAGTCCTGCGAGTCCGGAGCGCACCGCGCGCTCTGCGATTCCGTCGATCAAGCTCATGAAGTTCGTCGTGCTGGATGTGGGAAGAACGGCGTGCGCTTGAGCCAGAGCCGCAACGCCTGCCAGTAGATGCCGAGCGCGATGCGCGCCGTGAGGAGGGGGTACGTCGCGAGGGCGGACGCGAGCGAGGCGCCCGAGATCTCGTGCCGCCGCAGCGAAAGCGAAGCGTCGAACACCTTCCCGGACGGGTCGCGGTTCTCCATGTGCACCCGAAGCGTCTCGCCCGGCGCCGTGAACTGCCAGCCGTACTCGTGGTCCATGTCCATGAACGGCGAGACGTGAAAGGCCTTCTCGAACCGATGATTCCGGTCGGTGGCGGCGTCGCCGGGGCGGGCGGGCGCACCGTCGGCGGAGACGGCGTAGGTGTGCCGCTCGCCCCACGGCGTGTTGGTGATCTCGGCCAGGATCGTCTCGACGCGCGCTCCGTCCGCGGAAAAGCAGTAGTAGAACGTGACGGGATTCTGGATGTAGCCGAAGTACCGGAGGTGCGTGAGCATCCGGACGGGCCCCGCCGGGCGTCGACCCGTGAGCTCCTCCGCCCGATCGAGGACGGCGTCGGCGAGGGGCACGGTCGGGTCGCCCAGGTAGTCGGCCCGGCGGAAGCGGGCGAGCGCGGGGCGGCGCACGGACCAGAGCCATCGCCCGTCGAAGACACGGTCGAGCTCGTCGAGATCCAGGTACATCATGAAGACCCGGTAGGTGAAGACATGCGGACGTGGAGCGTGTCGCGCGTGCGTCACGGTGCCCCGGTACACGGCGCTTCTGAGGCGCGGGCCCTCGCCCGCCCGGGCGCTCACAGCGTCGCCCCGAAGGACTCCGCCACGCGCACGCCGCTGCGGGTGCCGTCTTCGTGGAAGCCGTATCCCCAGTAGGCTCCGCAGAAGTGCGTTCGGCCGACGCCGCTGATCTCGGCATGGCGTTCCTGCGCGGAGAAGCCCTCCGTCGTGTAGGCCGGGTGGTGGTACGTGGTGCGGTACACGATCGACGACGGGTCGATGGCGTCGGTCGCGTTGAGGGTGACGCACCACGTGCGCGGGCCGGAGAGGGACTGGAGCACGTTCATATTGTACGTCACCGTCGCCGGCTCCGACGGCGCCCCCCGGAGCCAGTAATTCCAGGCACCCCAGGCGCGACGGCGGCGGGGCAGCACCGAGGTATCCGTGTGAAGCACGACGTCGTTGGCCTGGTACGGCATCGCCCCGAGCACGTCGCGCTCGAGCGGGCTCGGGTCGGCCAGCACGGCCAGGGCCTGGTCCGAGTGACAGGCGAGCACGACGTGGTCGAAGTGCTCCCCATCGACCGTGACGTGGTCTGCCGCGCGCGCGACGCGCCGGACGGGCGTGCCCACGCGGATGCGGTCGCGAAACGGTGCGACCAGACGCTCGACGTACCGGTTCGACCCGCCGGACACGACCCGCCACTGGGGCCGATCGTCCACGGTGAGCATCCCGTGGTTCTCGAAGAAGCGCACGAAGAAGGCCGCGGGCATCTCGAGCACCTGGTTCCTCGGGACGGACCAGAGGGCGGAGCCCATCGGGAGCAGGTAGTGCTCGGCCAGGCGACCTCCGTAGCCTGCGGACTCGATGTACGCGCCGAGCGTGGTGTCGGCCGGAGCCGAACGGAGCGCGTCCGCGGCGTCGCGGTTGAACCGCAGGATGTCCCTCAGCATGAGGAGGAAGGAGGGACTCAGCAGGTTGCGGCGCTGGACGAAGAGCTGGGCGGTGGTCGATCCGTTGTACTCGAGTCCGCTGGCGTCGCAGCGGACGCTGAAGCTCATGTTCGAGGGGTGCGTCTTCACCTCGAGTCGCTGCAGAAGCCGCGTAAAGAGCGGGTAGTTGCGCTCGTTGTAGACGATGAAGCCCGTGTCCACGGAATCGACGCCACCGCCGGGGCGCGGCACGTCGATCGTGTTCACGTGACCGCCGATGCGGTCCGCCCCTTCGAACACGGTCACCTCGTGATCCCGGTGGAGGAGGTGTGCGACCACCAGGCCCGACACCCCCGATCCGACGATGGCGATCCTCATCGGACGAGCGCGCTCAGGTCGCCTCGAAGGCGCGGCGTGGCGGCTGTCGCAGATCGGAGATGACGCCGACCCTCTGGAGCGCGAGCAGACCGTAGTACGTGAGATCGATCTCCCACCAGAAGAAGCCCTGACGAGCGGAGCCCGGGTACTTGTGGTGGTTGTTGTGCCACCCCTCGCCGAAGGTCACGAGCGCGAGCAGGAGCGAGTTGCGGCTGTCGTCTCCCGTGTCGTAGCGCTGCGTGCCGAGCTGGTGGGCGAGCGAGTTGATGAAGCAGGTGCAGTGGAAGAGGACCACCGTGCTGATGAAGAAGCCCCACACCAGCATCTGCGCGCCGCCGAGCACGAAGAGCGCCGCGGCCAGCGCGAAGGGCACGAGCACGTCGAAGCGATCGAGGAAGCGGAGCTCCGGGAACTTCGCCAGGTCCCGCACCTCCTCGAGGGCGGTCGGGAAATTGCCCGGGGCGGTGATCCACCCCATGTGGGCCCACCAGAAGCCGTGGTGCCGCGGCGAGTGCACGTCGTGCTCCGTGTCGGAGTGACGGTGATGTCGCCGGTGGTGCGCCGCCCACCAGAGTGGGCCGCGCTGGGCCGACGACGCGCCGATGACGGCGAAGGCAAACTGCGCCGCCCGGGAGGTACGATACGACCGGTGGGAGAAGTAGCGGTGGTAGAAGCCCGTGATGGCGAACATGCGCACGGCGTAGAGCGCGGCCGCGACTCCGATGGCCGTCCAGCTCCACCCGACCCACACGACGCCCAGGCAGGCTGCGTGAACGGCGATGAAGGGGATGACGCGGTACCAGTCGACGACCGTCGTGTCGGTCATCGCCTCACGGTCGACGGCGGAGGTGTCGAACCAGAGGACGATCTTCTTCAGCAGTGCGGTGATGCCCTGTGCCATTCGGTCGAGTTGCTCCTCGAGCTGTCGTGGGGACGATTCCGGCCCGGCTTCGGGCGACCCGGGGCATTATGGGAAGTGTTGAGCGGAGATGATAGCGTGACGTGGTGAGGAAGTTCCGGTTCTTTGGCTGGTTACACCCTCGCGCGGTATGATGCCGAATCGATCTCCCGAGCCCGTCGAGGATGCGTTTGCCCAAGGAGCGTTCGCTACGCCGCCACGCCGCGCTCCGCCTCACCCTGCTCCCGCTTGTGCTCGTGGCGCTACTGACCGGCTTCCAGGAGCGACCGCGGAGGTTCTGGGGCGGGGGCGGATGGAGATCCGCGCCGCACCGCGAAGGCCTGCCGTCGGCGGCCAACGGGGTCACGGACCGGCGCTTCACCTTCTGCCGGCTGCTCTACCAGAGCGTGCGGCGTGAACCGATGGGCCACGGGTGGAACACCGACTACCCGGGGTCCGACTGGAATTTCATGGAGCGCCTCGCCGAGCTCACGACGGTACCCACCGCGGTGTGGGCCGACGGCCAGCCCGGCTTCGCGGTCGTCCGGCCCGGGCAGGACGAGCTCTTCGAGTGCCCCTTCCTCTTCGCGTCCGACGTAGGCACCGCGCGGTTCGGCGAAGACGAGGTGGAGCGGCTGCGCACGTACTTCCGGAAGGGCGGCACCCTCTGGGTCGACGACTTTTGGGGCCCGTGGGCCTGGGAGTCCTGGGCCGCCGAGATCGGGCGCGTCCTGCCCGGTCTCGCGATCGTGGACGTCGAGGAAGGGCACATGATCCTGGAGGCGCTCTACGAGGTGTCCGCGGTTCCGCAGGTCCCTTCGATCCAGTTCTGGCGCCGCAGCGGCGGACGCGAGACCTCCGAGCAGGGGCAGGCGAGCTCGGAGCCGCACCTGCGCGCCATCTTCGACGAGCGCGGCCGTCCGCTGGTGATCATGACCCACAACACGGACGTGGCCGACGGGTGGGAGCGTGAGGGAGAGGACGACGCGTTCTTCTTCGCGTTCTCACCCGATGCGTACGCGCTCGGCATCAACATCGTCCTCTTCACGCTGAGCCGCTGACCGGCCGCCGCCGGGGGCGGGTCTCGGCGCCGCGAACCTCGGATGCCGCGCCACGAGCAGGACCGCGAGGCCCGCCGCGAAGGCGAGCGGCAGCCGCACGTCGGCCTTCACGAGCCAGTAGTAGTGCACGACGCCGAGCGTCGCGGCGACATAGACACCCCGGTGGAGCTTCCCCCAGCGCTTCCCGAGCCGACGGATCCAGCCGCGCGTCGATGTCACGGCGAGCGGCACGAGTACGAGCAGCGCGGCCATGCCCACGGTGATGAACCTCCGCTCGGCGATGTCGTCGAGCATCCAGCGGACATTGAATACCATGTCGAACACGAACCAGATGCCGAAGTGGGCGAGCGCGTAGAAGAACGCGAAGAGCCCGACGGGACGCCGCAGCCGGATGATCGGGTTCCAGCCGGTGATACGGCGGAGCGGGGTGATCGAGAGGGTGATCATCAGCAGCACCAGGGCCGTCATCCCGGTCCAGTGCGTGAGCATCTCGATGGGGTTCGCTCCCAGACCGCCCGTGAGGACGCCGTGCACGAGCCTGATGCCGGGCGCGAGCGCTCCGACCCAGAGGGCGAGCTTGAGCGCGAGCACCGCGCGCTGGGCCGTCATCGGCGTGGGGGTGCTACTTCCACCGCTCCAGGTCCATGCCCGCGTACATGTGCTGCACCTGGTCCGCGTACCCGTTGAACATCAGCGTCTCGTGGTTCTTGAACAGCCCGGGCAGCCTCGTCTCGCGGGCCTGGCTCCAGCGCGGGTGGCTCACGTTCGGGTTGACGTTCGCGTAGAAGCCGTACTCGAAGGAGTTCTGCTGCTTCCAGGTGTTGAGCGGCATCTCCTCCACGAAGTCGATGCTGACGATCGACTTGATGCCCTTGAAGCCATACTTCCACGGCACGACGAGCCGAAGCGGGGCCCCGTTCTGGTTGGGGAGGTCCATCCCGTAGACGCCGGTGGCCAGGAGCGTGAGCGGGTGCATCGCCTCGTCCATGCGCAGCCCCTCGATGTAGGGCCACCGCAGGATCGGCGCCCGCTGGCCCGGCATCTCCTCGGGGCGTACGACGGTCGTGAAGACCACGAACTTCGCGTTGCCGGTCGGCTCGACCCGGTCGATCAGCGTCGAGAGCTGGAAGCCGTACCAGGGAATGACCATCGACCAGGCCTCCACGCAGCGAAGCCGGTAGACCCGGTCCTCCAGGGTGACGCCCGCCAGGAGGTCGTCGAGATCGTACTCACCGGGTCTGTTGCACTCCCCGCCGATGCGCACCTTCCACGGCTTCGGGCGGAATGCGCCCGAGTTACGGGACGGGTCGGCCTTGCCGGTGCCGAACTCGTAGAAGTTGTTGTACGTCGTGACGTCCTCGTACGTGTTGAGCGGCTCGTCGAGCTCGGAGGTCATGCGGGCGAAGCGCGCCGGGATCTCTTGGCTCTGCGCGGCTTCTTCGCCCGCCAACGCGCGCGGGCCGAGTGCCATACCCACGGCACCCGCGGCCGTAGCCGCCCTGATGAACTGACGACGGTTCACGTACACGCTCTCAGGCGTGATCTCGGACGACCGGATGTCGGGGGCGCGGCGGATAATCATGGAGGGTCTCCCGCGGACTTGGGGGGCACGCGATGCAGCAATCTACGGCGCAGCACGGTCGTACCAACACCCGGGGACCGCACGGGTTCCGGCCTACCGTACCGTTGGGCGGGGCTACTCTGCCGACCCGTGCGCCCGGGGGCGCGCGGGGGCGAGGTCACGAGGGGTCAGCGGCAGACGACGTCGCCGGCCGCGGCGGCCTCCATGGCCTCCACGATCGCCTCGACGGTCCGGCGTCCGGCGTCCTCGGCGTACCACACCATCTTGCGCGCCACCATCTCACCCGGGGCGATGCCGTCCGGGTTCTCCAGGATCCAGCTCTGGAGAGCATGCGGACGCTCGATGAAACATCCGGCCTCGTCCCACTCCGAGTCGAGGAGCACGACCGTCGGCGTGGCGGGGCGACCGTCCGGGGTCGGGTGCGCTTCCATCACGGTGCGGCCTGCCCGGCTGTCGACGATCCGCATATCGAGCCCGTCGACCAGCGCCGCCAGGCGTGCGAGGTACGGAATGGTGCTCACCGAGTCCGAGCACGAGGCGACCGCGACCGCCAGGAGGCGCCACGTGCCACCCACCGCCCGGGCCCGGCGCACGAGGTCGGCGTCGATGTCTTCGGACCTCGCCGTGTTGGCGTGCCACAGCTCCACCCGCTGGTCGGCGCTGGCGAGGAAGTCGTCATACGAACGACCGCTCTGGTAGAGCGTCCGAAGGGCGTCGTCGGCTTCGAGCACCGGGCGTGGCTCGCGTACGTCCTCGACGCAGGGGTACGATCGGGGTCCGGGAGCGTGGAGGGTGAGCAGCGCGGCAAGGAGGAGCGGGGCGGTCATCGTGGGTCCGGGTGCGCGTCGTCAGGGGGCCGAGAGGGGCCGTGCCGAAAGCCTGCGCTGAAAGAAGTCGAAGGAGGCCGCGAACGCCGAAACCCAGTTCCGGTGCAGGAGAAAGCCGTGCACCTCGTCCGGGAAGACGAGCTGCTCGTATTCGACGCCGCGCTTCGCGAGCGACTCGGCGAGGTCGACGGATTCACTGAAGGGGACGTTTCGATCGTCGTCGCCGTGGATGATCAGGACCGGTGCGCGCCAGCCGTCGAGGAACGCCATGGGCGAGGACTCGAATGCCAGACGGCTGAACTCCGGGTAGTCCTCCGGCTCGTAGTCGGGGCGGAAGCCGTTCATGACCACGTTCCAGTCGTGCACGCCGTGGATGTCCACGCCGGCCCGGAAGAGGTCGGACGCACGCGCGAGTCCGAGCGCGGTGAGGTATCCGCCGTAGGAGCCGCCCCACAATCCGATGCGGTCGGGGTCGACGTCCGGGCGCGACTGAAGGTAGAGGCCCGCGCCCATGACGTCGTTGAACTCGCTCGCCCCGGTTGCGCCGTACTCGAGGGCCTCCCGGAACTCCATCCCGTAGCCGATGCCACTGCGGTAGTTGACTGAGAGCACCACGTATCCGGCGTTCGCCAGATACTGGTTCATCGCATAGGTGTTGTGGTAGTAGCCGCGGTGGTGGAACCCGAGCAGCATCTGTCGGCGCGAACCCCCGTGGAAGAAGAGCACGGCCGGGTACCGCTCGCCGGGCCGCGCGTCCGGCGGCAGGAAGAGCTGGCCGTGGATCCGCATCCCGTCGGAGGCCCGGAAGATCACCTGCTCGGGTTTGACCATGCGGTCCGAGGGAAACGTGGCCGGGAGGTCCGGGCTGACGCGGCGCGCCGCCCCGTCGACGAGGACCCGGGTGTGTGCGGGCTCGGTGGCCGAAGAGGCGTGGAAGGCGACGGCCCCTCCAGACGTGGCAACGGCGCCCCACTCGAGGCCATCGCCGGGAGTGAGGATCTGTGCTCGCCCCCCCTCGACCGGAACGCGCCAGACGTGCTTTCGGTCGATGTCCTCGTGGTTCGCGTCGTACAGGACGGTCCGCCGGTCCGGCGCGAGGGTCGCGAACTGCACCTCGCCGGGGCCCGGGGTGAGGGGTGTCGCCGCTCCGCCGGTCGCAGGGACGCTGTAGAGGTGCTTCCACCCGTCACCCTCCCAGGGGAAGACGATCCGGTCACCGGCGCCCCAGAACAGCTGGCTTCCAGCTTCGATGCCGCTGAAGGCGCTGCCGACGCCCTCGTTCGCCTTCCACACCTCGGTGGCATGCCCCGTCTCGACATCGGCCACGCGGATGGAGAAGGGGAGGGCCTCGCGCTTCGGCGCGAACATGTGGACCACCCGCTCGTTGGGAATCCGGAGGAAGGCGATCCGCCGCCCGTCCGGGCTCCAGGCCGGAGAGCCGTCGTTCGCCACGCTGGGGTCGAGGTATCTCACCTCGGGGGCTCCGGGCGTGACGACCCCCACGAAGGCGTGATCGCCCCGGCCGCTGACGAAGGCCAGGCGGGTCCCGTCGGGGGACCAGGTCAGGGAGCCCGCCGAGCCACGGATGCGGGCGATACGCTCGGGCCCGGCGTCGGTTGCCGGGGCGGCATCCGCGGTGCCCGGAGCCGGCGGGACGGCGTCGGTCGGAAGCGTGACGACGTGAATATCGCGGCCGCGCGCGTACGCGATCCTGGCCCCGTCCGGGGAGAGGGAGAAGCCCCCGGCGTCGACCAACTGGCGGGGCTCGCCGCCGGCGACCGCGACGACCCAGACCGCGCGGCCTTCCTCGTCCACGGTGGAGAGGGGGTCGGGCACCTCACCCTGCCGGTTCGGCGCACCACCACGCACGTAGAGGAGACGGTTGCCGTCGGGTGTAAATTCTAGAGACGTAATCTCTTGACCGTCGTCACCTCGATACGATGTGAGGGGGCGTCCCTCCCACGCGGGACCGGCCGCGACCCAGATGTTTCGCTCGCCCTCGGCGTTCTCGACCCAGGCGATCCGGTCGCCCGAGGGCGATGCGACGAGGCCGGACGCGAAGGAGAACGACATCACGTCGTGTACCGTGAAGGTCGCCTGCGCGCGGAGCGCCGCCGGAGCGGCTGCCGACACGACCCCGAGGGCCACGATGGCCGCGAGACCGACGCCCGTGCCGGACGCCCCCCGGGGGGGGCGGCGCGGGCGTCGCCGACGGTGGGTCCCTCGCGGGCTCAGGCGGGGATTCCCTTGCGGGCGACGTGGCTCATGACGTCGACGAAGCGGTCCAGCTCCGAAAGCGTCGTGTACACGCTGGGGCTGATGCGCAGGCCGCGGAACTCGTCGTGGTTGATGCTCACAGTGATGATCCGGTGCCGGTCCCACAGGTAGTCGCGCACGGCGTTGGGCTCGAGGCCGACGATCTCCACGTTCGCGATGCCGCACGCGAGGCCGGGCTTTCGGCTCGTGTGCAGCCGGACATTGTCGTGCTCGAGCAGCGCATTGGCCCAGTAGTCCCGCAGGTAGACGAGCCGGGCGGCCTTGCGTGCCGGTCCGATGCCCTGGTGAAAGGACAGCGCCTCGCCGATGCAGAGGTACGGAGCCTCGGGATGCGTACCGATGGCCTCGAACTTCCGGATGTCGTGATTCTGGGTCTCCGGGGCGGCCATGAGCGGCCAGACGTCGGCGATCTGGTCGCGGCGCACGTACAGGAACCCGGTGCCGTGCGGGGCGAAGAGCCACTTGTGCAGGCTGGACGTGTAATTGTCCACGTCCAGGGCACCCAGGTCGAAGTCGAAGTGGGCCAGGGAGTGGGCACCGTCGATCACGAGCGGAATCCCGTGGCGCCGGGCCATGGCGGTGAGTTCGGTGACCGGCAGGATCTGGCCCGTGAGGTTGATCATGTGGCACACGAGGATCATCCGCGTCTTCGGCGTGATCGCCTCCTCGAAGAGCCGCACGATCTCGGCCGGGTCCTCCGCGGGGACCGGAATCCGGATCTGCCGGAGCACGATGCCCTCCCGGCGTTCCCGTTGCTGGAAGGTCGTGATCATCCGGCCGTAGTCCTGCGTCGTGGTCAGGACTTCGTCGCCGGGCCGCAGGTCGTAGCCCAGCTGGAGCGTCTGGAGGCTCTCCGACGCATTGCGCGTGAAGGCGACCTCCTCTTTGTCCACGCCCCACTGCCGGGCCATGCGCTCGCGGGTGGCCTCGCGCTGGGGCTCCAGGATCTGCCACATCGTGTACGTCGGTGCCAGGTTCGAGTAGTCCTGGTGCCGCTTCATGGCCGCCTGGACGAGGGCCGGGGCAGGGCTGACGCCGCCGTTGTTGAGGTTCACCAGCGTGCGGTCGACGGTGAAGGCCTGCTGCACCGTCATCCAGAAGCTCTCATCGTCCACCACGTCGGCAGCCGATCCGGGATGTCTCGCAAGCTCCGCGGCGATGTCGATCGCCTCGGCACGCAGCTCGGTGGGGCGAAGGGAGAAGCCTGCCGCGGCCGCGGCCGCGGGAAGGGACACGGTACCGAGAAACGAGCGACGGCTGTGCATGCGACCTCCGAATGAGCTTGGACCCGGGCATCATATCCGCCGGGAGGCGGCCTGTCCAACCGGGCCGCGGCGCGGCACCCCGCGACCCGAGGGTCAACAAAACCGGAGCTTCCGGTGACCCTCACGGTTGTGCAGGATCCAGTGCGCAGAACCTTTCAGCCCGCGCGCGCTGTATGCTGCATGCCGTCCCGAGTCTTCCCGCCGCACGTGGAAGGCCGCCCATCGCGAAACGGAAGCCCGTGATGTCCCGATTCGAGTCCCTGACGTGGCCGCCCAGGGCGCTGCGCGCCGTCTGCGCCGGGTCTCTGTGCTCGCTCCTGGCCGCTGCCGGTGCGGCCTCGCAGAATCCGCGTGATTCCGTCCCGCGGGACTCGCTCCGGATCCTCACCGGGATCATGGTGACCGTGGCGAAGCCTGCGATCACGAGCGGGGGGTCGAGCAGCGTCGTCATCGAGCTCGACTCGCTCGGGGCCCCGCCGGCTCCCTCGATGGAGCAGGTGCTGCGGACGATGCCGCTCATTCAGATCCGCACGAACAGCCGCGGCGAGGCCCAGCCGGCTCTGCGCGGGTCCGAAGACCGGCAGGTCTCGATCCTTCTCGACGGCGTGCCGCTGACGCTGGGGTGGGATCACCGCACCGACATGTCGATTATCCCGCTCACCGCGGCCCACGACGTGACGCTGGTGCGGGGACTCTCGTCCGTGCTCTACGGGCCCAACACCCTGGGCGGCGTCGTGGCCGTGGACGTGGCCCGCTCTCAGGAGCGGGCCGTCTCTGTCGATCCGGTGACCGCCGGCATCTCGGTGGATCGGACCGGCGCCACCCAGGTGTCCGCTGCCGCCGGCTACCTCGCCGACGACACGGACGACCAGTGGGTGTTCCGGGCCGGCGCGGGGTACTCGGACCGCCGGGGTCTTCCGCTGGCGGACGGCCTCCGGACCGCCCCGGATCTGACCGCGGAGTATCTCGTCGACGCGGACGCACTTCGGCTCAACAGCGACGCGCGGCGCGTGGACGGCTTCTTCACGGCGCGCTACCGGGCCGACGAGGGCGTGTGGGGGGCGCTCTCGGTTTCGGGGTACGACGTGGAGCGCGGCGTCCCGCCGGAGGCGCATCAGATCGCCCCCCGCTTCTGGCGCTACCCCGTCCAGCAACGCGTCGTCGCTGCGCTTTCGGGGGGCACCGGACACCGCGAGACCGGCAGGGGCACGGGCGACCTCGAGTTCGCGCTCGGCTTCGACGGAGGCTCGACGCTCATCGAGTCGTACACGGACGAGCGCTACACGACGGTGGCGGAGTGGGAAGACTCCGACGACTTCGTCTTCACGGCGCGACTCCTCGGCGAGCACACGCTGGGCGATCGGGCGAACCTGAGGGCCTCTGCCACGTACGCCGACGTGTCGCACGACGAGACCCTGACGCCCGGCGGCGCGGCCGGATACCGCCAGCGTCTCTGGAGTCTCGGCGCCGAGAGCGAACTCCGGCTCGGGAGCCAGGGCTCGACGAGCCTGTCGCTCGGCGGGGCGCTGGACGGTGCCGACACCCCGGAAGCCGGTGACAAGCCGGAGCGGGGCCGGATCTCCGACTACGGGGTGCGGGCCGGCATCACCTCGCTCGTCGCGGACGGTCTGCTCGTGCACGGAAGCGCGAGCCGTCGCGCCCGCTTCCCGTCGCTCAGGGAGCTGTACTCGGGGGCTCTCGGGCGCTTCGAGCCGAACCCGGGGCTGCGGGCCGAGGCGCTCCTGGGGGTGGAGGCCGGGTTCACGGCGATGGGCTCGCTGGGCGAGGTTCAGGTCGTCGGCTTCCACCAGAGGCTGACCGACGGGATCGTCCGGCGTTCCGTCAAGAGCACCGACGGCGTGCGGCGGTTCCAGCGCGTGAACCAGGACGAGGTGCGGGGCACCGGGGCGGAAGTCCTCGCCGTGGCGACCTTCGGGCGCGCCACGGTCACCGGCGACCTCACGGTCCAGGACGTGAAGGGCCTCGAGGCGGACGGTACGGAAGTCGAGCTGGAGTACGAACCCGCGCTCGCGGGGAAGCTGGGCGCGACCGTCCCGCTTCCGGCCCGGCTCTGGCTGGGGAGCGACCTGCGGTACATGAGCGGGCAGAAGTGCGAGAACCCGGAGGTCGGGGGGCTGGAGCCGCTGGCGTCCAGCAGCGTGTTCGACGTGACGCTGCGGCGCCTGTTCGGCATGCGGTCGGGTGGCGCGCTCAGCCGCGTGGAGGCGTCCGCCGCGGTGCGTAACGTGGCCGACGCCGCCGTGTTCGATCAGTGCGGGCTCCCCCAGCCCGGGCGGATCTTCCAGGTCCAGCTTCGCCTCTGGTAGCGGGGGGTGGCGGTCCGCCGCCGCCGTGCCGCGGCGCCTCGCGGCGGGCCCGCGGAGCGTTCCGCATCGGTCGGGGGCGGGCTAAGTTGGCCAGTCGCGCCCTGAAACCGGTCCTTCGATGATCCGCCTCACCTTCCTCGGCACCGCCGCCGCCCGCCCCACGGTCGGGCGCAACGTCAGCGGTATCGCCGTCCAGAGGGAGGGAGACCTCTTCCTGTTCGACTGCGGCGAGGGGACCCAGCGCCAGATGATGCGCTACCAGAGCGGCTTCGGCGTCCAGGCCATCTTCGTGACGCACACGCACGCCGACCACATCCTGGGCATCACCGGACTCGTCCGCACGCTCGCCCTGCAGGGGCGCGCGGAGCCGATGACGGTCTTCGGGCCCCGGGGGGCCGGGCCGGTCCTCGACGCGGTGGTGAAGCTGGGCGACGAGCGGGTCGGCTTCCCGCTCGACATCGTCGAGTGCGGACCCGGGGAGGGCTTCGCGGGGGACGGATACCGCATCGAGGCGTTCGAGGTGCGACACGGAACGGCGGCGGTGGGGTGGGCCCTCGTGGAGGAAGAGCGCCTGGGGCGCTTCGACGTCGAGCAGGCCCGCGCGCTCGGCGTCCCCGACGGCCCGCTCTTCGGGCGGCTCCACCGTGGGGAGGACGTCGAGGTGGACGGGCGTGTGATCCGCGGCGCCGACCTGGTGGGCCAGCGCCGCCCGGGCCGACTCGTGGTGTACGCCGGCGATACCCGGCCGTGCCCGGCGACCGTCGCGCGGGCACGGGGCGCGGACGTTCTCGTGCACGAGGCGACCTTCAGCGAGGACGAGGCGGTTCGCGCCCGTCAGACGCACCACAGCACCGCCCTGGAAGCGGGGCAGGTCGCGTCGGAGGCCGGGGTTGGCGCCCTCTGGCTCACGCACCTGTCCGCGCGTTACGCGGACGATCCGCGGCCCCTCGAGGAGGAGGCCCGCAGGGCCTTCGAGGGGGCCCGTGTCGCGCGGGACGGGCTCGTGGTGGAGGTGCCACTCCGGGCCGACTCCGAGGAGACGGCGGAACAGGCATGACCTCCTTTCCCCCGATGCATCGCCTGCAGGTCGCGGCCGATCCCGATCACCCGGCGCTCGGCCAGCGCGCACGGTCACCCGCCGAGACCCGGGCTCGCTGGGAGGTGCGCGCCGCACAGTGGAGGGCTCGTGAACTCGCCGAGGTGGTCTTCGGGTCGGTCACGTCCATGGGGATTTCGGGCATACGCGGCGACGGCCTCCTCCGCGGGCTCCTGCGCCTCGAGGTTCCGTTCACGGGGCTGGAGGACCACCGCGAGCGCGAGGCCCGCTTCCTCTCGGCCGTGGAGGACGATCCGGTGCTGGGAGGCGTGCGCCTCCTCTACGTCATCGGTCCCGATGCGGGCTCGGGCTGAGGGGAGCGCGGCATGCTGACCGTGCGGGTCCCGGGAGACAAGTCGCTCAGCCAGCGTGCACTGATCCTTGCGGCTCTGGCGGACGGGGAAAGCCGCCTGTCGGGCGTCCTGCCCGGCGGCGACGCCGAGTCGACCGCGGGAGCGCTGCGCGCGCTCGGTGCGGACATTCCGGCCCTCCCGCGCGACGGAGCCGAGATCGTGGTCCGCGGCAGCGGCCTGCGGGGACTCCGCGCGCCGGACGGCCCCCTCGACCTGGGTAACAGCGGGACCGGCACGCGCCTGCTGGCCGGCGTCCTGGCGGGTGCCGGCCTCATGGCCACGCTCGACGGCGACGCTTCGCTTCGGTCGCGCCCGATGGAGCGGATTACCGCCCCCCTTCGCGCGATGGGGGCGACGTTCGAGCACCCGGGCGCGCCCGGGCGACTTCCCATGACGGTCCGGGGTAGCCACCCGCTCCAGCCGCTCCAATGGACGAGTCCGGTGGCGAGCGCGCAGGTCAAGAGCAGCCTCCTGCTGGCCGGGCTGACCGGACAAGCCTTCGTGCTGGTCACCGAGCCTCGCCGCTCGCGTGACCACACCGAGCGGCTGCTCGGCGCGGTCGGGGCGGCGGTCGTGTCGCACGCGACGGCCGGCGGATGGCGTGTCGAGCTCCGGGACCCTCCCGAGCGTATCGGTCCGCTCGACTTCGCCGTGCCGGGCGACATCTCGTCCGCGGCGTTCGTCCTGGCTCTCGCGGCGCTCGGCGGGGCGCGGGCGGGGGTGACCGTGGAAGGGGTCGGCCTCAACCCGACGCGCACCGCGTTCCTTGGCGTCCTCCAGCGCATGGGCGCGCGGGTCCGGGTCGAGCCGTCGAGCGCTCCAGGGGCGTGCGAACCGGTGGGCGACGTAACGGTGGAGGCGGGGATGCTGCGGGCGACCGACGTCGGCGCCGACGAAGTGCCCTCGCTCATCGATGAGCTGCCCCTCGTGGCGGCGCTCGGAGCGCGCGCGCAGGGCGTGACACGCATCCGGGGTGCAGGCGAGCTCAGGGCCAAGGAGTCCGACCGGATCGCGACCATGGTCGCGAACCTGCGAGCCGTGGGAGTCGAGGCCGAGGAGGAGCCCGACGGCCTGACCGTGCGCGGGGGGGAAGGCCCGTTGCGCGGAAGGGTGCGGGCGTTCCACGATCACCGCATCGCCATGACGTTCGGCGTACTGGGCCGCCTGCCAGGATCGGACATCGAGGTCGACGACCCGGGCGTGGCCGACGTCAGCTTCCCCGGCTTCGCCGCGCTACTCCAACAGCTCGGAGGTCCATGACCCCGCTTCGAGACCCCATCGTGACCCTGGACGGTCCCGCCGGGTCGGGGAAGTCCTCAACGGCCCGCGCGGTCGCGGACCGACTCGGGTTCCGTCACCTCGACTCCGGCGCACTCTACCGGGCGCTCACGTTCGCGCTCCTCGAGGCGGGCATTCCGCAGACCGAGTGGGACGCACTGACCGAGGCGCAGCTGCGAGCCCTGGACGTGCGGGTGGAGCCCGGGGCGTCGGGCTTCGAGGTCTTCGTTCAGGGGAAGGCCGTGCGAAACGAGCTCCGCTCGCCCGAGGTCACGACGCGGGTGGCCCACCTGGCCAGCCTCGCGCCCTCGCGCGCCACCCTGATGGCGCTCCAGCGGGAGGCGGGGCGGCACGGGCGGCTGGTGGCCGACGGGCGAGATATGGGGACGGAGGTCTTTCCCGAGGCGGACATCAAGATCTACCTGGTCGCGGACCTTTCGGAGCGCGCGCGCCGGCGTCTGCGCGACGAGGGCGTGGCCGAGCCGTCGGACGCGGAGGTCCGCGCGCAGGCGATCGCCATCGCTGAACGG
Organism: Gemmatimonadota bacterium; assembly: GCA_030827315.1. GTDB lineage: Bacteria > Gemmatimonadota > Gemmatimonadetes > Longimicrobiales > Gaopeijiaceae > UBA2589. Next base: position 132,677 of record JAURER010000001.1, read on the forward strand.
GATCGGCACGACTCCGAGCGTGAGCACTCACCGCTGCGCCGGCCCGATGGCGCGCACCTCATCGACACGACGAGGCTCGACTTCGAAGAGCAGGTCGATGCGATCGTGGCCCTGGTGGAGCGGCTGACCGGCGCCGGCTGAGCCTGGCCGCGATCGGCGACGTCGTTCGGTTGACGGTCTTCGAGGCCCCGCCTAGCTTTCCTTGGCTGGGGAACAACCGCTTTGCGGCGTCTCCCGGTATCCGCTGAAAGGCTTCGGCCTTTCTTTTTTTTCCACCCGAACCCGACGCTCGCCCCCTTGAGCCTCGGCACAGAGCGCGCTCCGCACTCCGCGTGAGCCCCGAGAGACCATGACAGACAAAGAGAATCCGGCCCCCGAGGCCGAGTCCGAGATCACGGACGCCAATGTTTCCGACGACGACCTCGCCGAGGGCGAGGAGGTGATCGTCGACGCCCTCACCGGCGAGGTGACCACGATTTCTGCCGAGGAGGCCGCGGCCGACGAAGCAGCCGAGAAGGCCGCCGCCGTGGCCCGGATGAATCTTCCCGAGGGGATTTCCCCCGAGCTGTTCTTCGACCCGTACGGCGAGGAGGTCCTCTCGACCTCCAAGGCCGATTTCGAGGCGATGCTCGAGCAGTTCAGCGGCGGCTTCCAGGCCTTCCGCGAGGGCGAGATCGTCAACGCCACCGTGCTCCGCGTCTCGGATGCGGCGGTGATCCTGGAGTTCGGCTTCAAGAGCGAGGGCTCCGTCGCACTCGACGAGTTCAAGGAGCCTCCCACCGAGGGTGAGGAGGTCGAGGTCCTGCTCGAGAGCCTCGAAGACGACGACGGTGTGGTCGTGCTCTCCAAAAAGAAGGCCGACTTCCTGCGCGTGTGGGAGAAGATCCGCGAGGCCCACGAGGCCGACCGTCCGGTCAAGGGAACGCTCGTCCGCAAGATCAAGGGCGGCGTCACCGTCGACCTCATGGGCGTCGATGCCTTCCTCCCGGGGTCGCAGATCGCGCTCCGCCGCGTGCCGAACATCGAGGACCTCATCGGCGAGGTCTACAAGTTCAAGATCATCAAGCTCAACAAGCGCCGCCGCAACATCGTGGTGTCGCGCCGCGTGATCCTCGAGGCCGAGCGCGAGACGAAGCGCGAGACCCTCGTGAAGGAGCTCCTCGTCGGGCAGGTGCGCGAGGGTGTGGTCAAGAACATCACCGATTTCGGCGCCTTCATCGACCTGGGCGGACTCGATGGCCTCCTCCACATCACGGACATGTCGTGGGGTCGCGTCGGTCACCCGTCCGAGGTGGTCGACATCGGCTCCAAGATCGACGTGAAGGTCCTCGACATCGACTGGAACCGCGAGCGGATCTCGCTGGGGCTCAAGCAGCTCCTCCCGTATCCGTGGACGGACATCGACAAGAAGTATCCGGTCGGCTCGCGCGTCCGTGGCCGGGTGGTCTCGATCACCAACTACGGCGCGTTCGTCGAGCTCGAAAAGGGCGTCGAGGGTCTGGTGCACATCTCCGAGATGTCCTGGACCCGCAACGTGCGTCACCCGTCCAAGGTCGTGTCGATCGGCGAGGACATCGAGGCGGTGGTGCTGAAGGTCGATCCGAACGACGAGAAGATCTCTCTCGGGATGAAGCAGATCGAGGAGGACCCGTGGCTGGCGCTGCCGGTGAAGTACCCCACCGGCACCCGGCTCACCGGTACGGTCCGCAACCTCACGTCGTTCGGCGCGTTCGTGGAGATCGAGCCGGGCATCGACGGCCTGGTCCATGTCTCGGACATGAGCTGGACCCGTCGTGTCGAGCACCCCTCCGAGTTGGTCCACAAGAGCCAGCAGCTCGAGGTCATGGTTCTGGACGTGGACGCCGAGAACAAGCGGATCAGCCTGGGCGTCAAGCAGCTCCAGGACGATCCGTGGCCCCTGATCTCGGAGCGTCTCGCGCCGGGCGTGGAGCCCGAGGGCAAGGTCGTCCGCGTGCAGGAGCAGGGCGTCGTGGTCGACCTCGGAGACGACATCGAGGGCTTCGTCCCCGTGTCGCACACCGGCGTGGAAGATGGGTCGCGTCTCGAGGAGCACTACGGGGCCGGTGACTCAGTCTCGCTGCGTGTCCTCGAGTCGGATGCGGCCAACCGCCGGATCGTGCTTGAGGTGACCGAGGTGCCGCCTCGGAAGTCTCGCGAGGAGATCGAGGCCGCGCGCATCGCCGCGGCCGAAGCCGCCGCGGCCGCGGCTGCGGCCGCCTCTGCGGCGGAGGCCGACGACGACGACGAGTTCGTCCGCCCGAAGGCGTCGCGGTCCGGCAAGCAGGTGGCGCCGGGTGCCGGCCCTGTGTCCGCGGCTGCGGCCGCCCCCGCGGCGGCGGAGGCCGACGCGGAAGAATCGGTAGCGGAGTCCGAGGCCGGTGAGGCGGAAGCCGGAGAAGAGGAGGAGTAGCCCCGGATGACGAGAACCCCCCGCTCGAGAGGTCCTCGATGAGGGTTGCTGGACGGGTCGCCCGGACGCGTATCGCGTCCGGGCGATTCCTTTGCCTGGTCGTGGTCGCGCTGTCCGGATGCCGGACGACGAGCGGCTCTCCTGCGGCGGCTCCGGGGCCGCCGCCGGTCGTGGTGTCGCCGGGGGGGCTCACGGCCGGAGAACGCCGCGAGGCGGAGGCGCTGCTGGCCGAGGCCCGGGCGTCGTTCGAGGCCCGGCGCTTCTTCGACGTGGTTCGGGCCACCGATCGGATTCTCGAGCGCTTCGCGGCGTCGGAAGCGTCGGGCGAGGCGCTGCGGCTCGGGGCGGAAGCGAGGCTGGAGACCGGCGATGCCGACGCGGCCGACGCGGCGGCCGCGCGCTACCTCTCGCTGCTCCCGCCGGATGATGCCCGCGCGGCGGGCATGAGGTTGCTCCAGGCGCGTGCGGCAGCGGGTGATTCCGCCCGGGCCCTCGACCGGCTCCTGCGCATCGACGCTTCGGCGTCCGTGTCGGAGCTCGAGCAGGGTGCCGAGGCGACGAGAAACGCCGCCGATGCGCTCGATCTCGAGGAGCTCCGTCGGGTCGTCGACGGGGTCGGGGCGGCGGCGGGTCCCCTGGCGCCGCTCGCCGAGGTGCGCCTGGCAGTGAGCCTCCTCGGGGGAAACCGCCTCGCCGACGCCGAGGAGTATGCGCGGCGGGCGGTTCGGGGAGGTGCGACGGGCGAGGAGCTCGCCTGGGCGGAGGGCGTGCTTCGGGGTGAACTCCCTGCCGGTCGAGGCCGCGTCACGGCGTTCAGCATCGGCTTGGTGCTGCCCTTTGGGGGGCCTCCGGCGATGGCCGACTTCGCGACGCTCGTTGCGGAGGGCGTGGAGCTGGCGGCCGCCACCGTGCTTGGCGACGACGTCGCCGTGACGGTGGTCGCCCGTGACGCCGAGGGTGATCCCGAAGTTGCCGCGCAGGCCGTGGCGGAACTCGAGGCGGACGGGGTCGCCGGGATCGTCGGGTTGCTCCAGGACGAGATGCTCGTGGCTGGCGCGCGGGCCCGCGCCGGAACCGTTCCGATCGTCTCGCCGACCGCCCGTAGCGCCGACCTGGCAGGCGCCGCGGCGTACTCCCTCGAGGGCCCGGAGCCGGACGCAGCGAAGGCCATCGCCCGGTATGCCGCGTCCCGGGCCTTCCAGCGCATCGCGATGGTGTACCCCGAGACCCCGGGTGCACGCCTCGAGGCCGACGCCTTCGAGGCGATGGCCGAATCCCTGGGCATGCCGCTCGTGGGACGCTTCGCCTACGACGCCGGCGCCACCTTCTTCGAGCCGCAGATCCTCGCGGCGCGCGACGCGCTCCGGAAGGACGAGATCGCGGCGCTGGCGCTCAGCGAGGACGACACGCTGCGGATGGAAGTGCTTCAGCCGGCGGCGATCTTTCTCCCGATTCCGCCGGAGGACGTCGAGTTCATCGCGCCACAGCTGATCCACTTCGGGCTCGACACGCTCGCCATCGAGATCCTAGGCACGTCCGGTTGGACCGACGCCGGGACCCTCGAGGCGGTGGCGGAACGTCTGACCACCGGCGTGGTCGCGACCGCCGCGGTGGGTGGACGGCCCGGGGACGACGGCGATGCGCGCTTCCGGCAGGCGTACGAGGAATTCTATCGCCGAAGCCTGGTGGGGCCGACGCCGGCCCTCGGGTACGACGCGGCGCTGATCCTGCTGGCGGCCCTGCGGCCCGGTCGGATCGCCCCCGAGCAGGTGAACGCGGCCCTCGCCGGACTCCGCGGCCTCCAGGGCGCGACCGGCGTCTGGTCGGTCGTCGACGGACGCGTTTCCCGAAGTATCCAGGTGGTGCGCATCCAGGACCGCGTGCCCGTGCCGGAGCCCGCGGGATTCCCCGTGAACCCAAAGCGATGAGATTCGTCGAGACTCGCGTCGCGAAGGTCTGAGCCATGTCGATCCACGAGAAGCTGCAGCGGCTGGAAGAGCTTGCCCGGGAAGCGGAGCAGGGCGGAGGCCCGGAGCGCATCCGCGCCCAGCACGAGCGAGGAAAGCTGTCGGCGCGCGAGCGCCTCGAGCTGCTCCTCGACGAGGGGTCCTTCGTGGAGCTGGACCGCTTCGTCACGCACCGCTCCACCGACTTCGGGCTCGCGGACCAGAAGATCCTCGGCGACGGGGTCGTCACGGGGTACGGGACGATCCACGGACGCCTCGTGTACGCCTTCAGCCAGGACTTCACGGTCTTCGGGGGATCGCTGTCGGAGGCGCACGCCGAGAAAATCGTGAAGCTGCAGGACATGGCCCTGAAGAACGGCGCGCCCATCATCGGGCTGAACGACTCCGGGGGCGCGCGCATCCAGGAGGGGGTCGTCTCCCTCGGGGGGTACGCGGACATCTTCCTGCGCAACACCACGGCCTCGGGCGTGATCCCGCAGATCAGCGTGATCCTGGGCCCCTGCGCCGGCGGGGCGGTGTACTCGCCGGCGATCACCGACTTCGTGTACATGGTCCGCGGCACGAGCTACATGTTCGTTACCGGCCCGAACGTGGTGAAGACGGTCACGCACGAGGATATCGACATGGAGGGTCTCGGCGGCGCCGACGTCCATGCCTCCCGGTCGGGCGTGGCGCACTTCGCCTGCGACTCCGAGCCCGAGTGTCTCGCGTCGGTGCGGGACCTGCTCCGCTTCCTGCCGCAGAACAACCGCGAGCTCCCGCCGGACGCGGGGATCACCGATCCCCACGATCGACGGGACGAGAAACTGCTCGAGATCGTGCCCGATAACCCCAATCATCCCTACGACATGCGGAAGGTGATCAGGCATGTGGTGGACGAAGGGGAGTTCTACGAGGTGCACGAAAGATTCGCGTGCAACATCCTCGTCGGCTTCGCGCACCTGGGCGGGCATGCGGTCGGCGTCGTCGCGAACCAGCCCGCGGTCCTGGCCGGCGTCCTCGACATCGATTCCTCGGTGAAGGGATCGCGCTTCGTGCGCTTCTGCGACGCGTTCAACATCCCGATCGTCGTCCTCGAGGACGTTCCAGGATTCCTGCCCGGCGTGGCCCAGGAGCACGGCGGCATCATCCGCCACGGGGCGAAGCTCCTCTATGCGTTCGCCGAGGCGACGGTGCCCAAGATCACCGTGATCACGCGCAAGGCGTACGGTGGCGCCTACGACGTCATGAACTCCAAGCACATCCGCGGTGACGTGAACCTCGCGTGGCCGCAGGCGGAGATCGCGGTCATGGGTCCGAAGGGCGCGGTGGAAGTGCTGTTCCGCAGGGAGATCGCCGCCTCCGACGACCCGCAGGCCGCCACCGACGCCCGGATCCAGGAGTACCGCGACAAGTTCGCGCACCCCTTCATCGCCGCGGCGCGGGGCTTCGTCGACGACGTCATCGATCCGCGGGATACGCGCCCGCGTCTGATCTCGGCGCTCGACATGCTCCGCAACAAGCGTGACGCGAATCCGCCCCGCAAGCACGGCAACATCCCGCTCTGACGGATCGGGCGGGCAACCCGCCCGGGCCCCCTCGGCATCGAATCGGTCGTATCGGACGATTCCACCCCGGAGGGATGCGAAGATGAAGACGAAGATGGGGATGATGATGTTCGTGCTCGCCGCGCTCCTGGTCGCCGTGGCTCCGGCACGGGCGCAAGAGGAGAGCCCCTGCCGCTGCGTGGACGCGGACGGGAACCCGATCGAACGGTGCACATGCTTCCGAATGCCGGACGTGGAGGGGATGCTCGCGCGTCTCGAGCTGGAGAGGGGACGGCCGCGGCTCGGCATCTCGCTCGACCCCGCCCAGGGGGCGAGCCGGGATGCCGAGGGCGTGCTCGTCCGGGACGTCATGGAGGGGGGACCGGCGGAGCAGGCCGGGCTGCGTGCAGGCGACGTGATCACGAGTCTGAATGGCGCCTCGCTCGTCGCGTCGCTGGGCGCGGAGGCGGAACGGGACTTCGATCTGGACGAGTCGGCGCCCGTTCAGCGTCTCATGGCGATCCTGCGGGACGTGGAGCCCGGCGCCGACGTGCAGGTCGAGTACCTCCGAGACGGGCGACGCCAGACGACCTCGGTCCAGGCAGCCGACCTCCCGGGCCGTCGGGGCCGGGCGGCGCCGTGGGTGGACGTGGACGAACTCAGAGACCGGATGCGTGTCCTCGCCCCCGGGCGTGGTGCCGTCGAGTGGTTCGGCGGCGGCGCCCGCGACGGGCTCGCGCTCGTGGAACTCAACGCCGGGCTGGGTGCCTACTTCGGGGTCGAGGAGGGTGTGCTCGTGGCCAACGTGGACGCCGACACCCCGCTCGGACTGCGGCCCGGGGACGTGGTGACGGCCATCGGGGGGCGGGTGGTCTCGACCCCGGACCGCTTCCGCCGGATCCTGTCGAGCTACGGCGAGGAGGAGAACATCGACTTCGAGCTGGTGCGCGACGGCGATCGGCGGTCGGTTACGGGGCGACTCGGCTCCTGACGACGCCGCGCGGCGGCCCGGGGTCCGGAGGGTTGGGGCCCCGGGCCGGCCGTGCCGGCGGCGGCGGTGCGAGACCGGCCCGGGGCCGCGGTACTCCCGGGGCCGCGAGGGACTGATAAGTTTCAGGGCTCACCCTCCCTCGACCCCGGATCTTCCCGTGATCGGCTCCGTTCTCATCGCGAACCGTGGCGAGATTGCCGTCCGCATCGTCCGCGGAGCACGCGAATGCGGCATTCGGACGATCGCGGTCCACTCCGAAGCGGATCGTCTCGCCCCGCACGTGCTGGAAGCAGACGAGGCGTACGAGATCGGGCCGGCGCCGTCCTCGGAGAGCTACCTCCGATCCGATCGGCTGATCGAGCTCGCGAAGCGCGTCGGGGCGGAGGCGATCCACCCCGGATACGGCTTCCTGGCCGAGCGCGCCGACTTCGCCCGTGCCGTGGAGGAAGCGGGCCTCGTGTTCGTGGGGCCCCGAGCGGATACGATCGCGGCCATGGGCGACAAGACGGAGGCACGGCGGCGCATGGCCGCGGCCGGCGTGCCCATCGTGCCCGGGCTCACGGAGGCGGTGGCCGACCCCGCGGAAGCCGAGCGGGCGGCGGAGGAGATCGGCTTTCCCGTGCTCCTGAAGGCCTCCGCGGGCGGCGGCGGAAAGGGAATGCGCGTCGTTTCCGGGCGTGGAGAGCTGAGGCGGGCCTTCGAGGCCGCGTCCCGGGAGGCGATGGCGGCGTTCGGCGACGGGAGCGTCTACCTCGAGCGCTACCTCGCGCGCCCGCGGCACGTGGAGATCCAGGTCCTCGGAGACGCCCACGGCAACGTGGTGCACCTGGCCGAGCGGGAGTGCTCCATCCAGAGGCGCCATCAGAAGCTGGTGGAGGAGGCACCCTCTCCGGTCCTGACGCCCGACGAGCGCGCGCGCATGGGCGAGACCGCGGTCCGGGCGGCCGAGGCCGTCGACTATCGCGGTGCGGGGACCGTGGAGTTCCTCTACGAGAAGGGTGAATTCTGGTTCCTCGAAATGAACACGCGCCTGCAGGTCGAGCATCCGGTCACCGAGCTGGTCACGGGCATCGACCTCGTCGAGTGGCAGTTCCGGGTCGCGTCGGGCGAGAAGCTCCCCTTCGCGCAGCAGGACATCCTGCTGCGCGGCCACGCGATCGAGTGCCGGATCACGTCCGAAGACCACCTCGGCGGCTTCCTGCCCTCCACCGGCGTGGTGACGCAGCTCGAGATTCCGTCGGGCCCGGGCGTGCGCTGGGACGGGGGCATCGTCCAGGGCACCGAGGTGGCCCTCCACTACGATCCGCTGCTGGCCAAGCTCATCGTGCACGCGCCTACCCGGGCCGCCGCCATCGCGCGGATGCGCCGCGCGCTGGGCGAGCTCGTGATCGCAGGGGTCGAGACGTGCGCACCGTTCCATCTCCGGGTCATGGACGAGCCCGATTTCGCATCCGGGGACTTCTGCATCCGCTATCTCGAGGAGCACCCCGCGCTCCTGGAGCCCGAGGAGGCCGGGGCCGAAACCGCCGCCGCCGCGATCGCGGCGGCGCTGCTCGAGGACGAGCACCGTCGGCACCGCGCACCGCGCATCGGGGCGGAGGGAAGCGTTCCGATGTCGGCGTGGCGTCGCGGCGGCAGCCCGGCGCCGGGAAGCCCGTGACCGGGCCCTCCACGCGACGCGGGCCCCGGGCGCGGCCCGCTCCCCGCTCGGCCGAGGCGGTGGACGTGGACGTGCGGGCACTGGCCTCGAGTGGCGCTGGCGTCGCCGACCTCCCCGACGGGCGCGTGGTCTTCGTGCAGCGCACCGCGCCCGGAGACCGGGCCCGGGTCGGCGTGGTGAAGAGCCGGCCTCGCTGGGCCGAAGGCACCCTCCTGAGCCTGCTCGAGGCGTCACCCCAGCGCGTCGAGCCGCCATGTGCGTTCTACGACGAGTGCGGCGGGTGCCAGCTCCAGCACGTTCCGTACGAGCTCCAGCTCGAATGGAAGAGGCGATTCGTGTCCGACGCGCTCGAGCGCATTGGCGGCGTGACCGGGGCTCCCGTCGAGCCCGTGGTCTCCTCGCCCCGCGCCTACGGCTACCGGAGTCGCGTCACCTTCACCCTGCGCCGTCTTCGCGGGGGCCACGTCGTGGCCGGGTACCACGCGCTGGGCCGGCCTGCCCACGTGATCGACGTGGACGGGCCCTGTCTCCTCGCCGACGACGGGTTGAACGCCACGTGGGCCGCGCTTCGCGCCGGCTGGGGGGACGGAGCGCGCCTCCTCCCGGCGGGGGGAAGGCTCAGACTGACCTTGCGCCTCGCGGACGCGGGCACCGAACTCCTGGTGGAGGGCGGTGAGGAGGGTTGGGACGCCGAGCCCCTCCGGCGCGACGTGCCCGCACTGAGCGCGGTATGGCACCTCCCCCGGAACGGGGCGGACGGCGTTGCGGAGCTGCACGCGGGCGCCGAGGGGGAGGGGGGTGGCGTTGCGTTCGAGCAGGTGAACCGGGAGGCCGCCGGGCTCCTGAGGGCGCACGTCATGGGCGTCGTCGCGGCGCGATGCTCCGAGCCCGGAACCGCCGTCGACGCCTACTGCGGTGACGGGGTCTACGGTCGCGCTCTGGCCGCGGTGGGGTGGACCGTGCGGGGCATCGAGGCGGACCCTGCGGTGGTGCCGTCCGAAACGCCGGACGGCTTCGCGCTCGTGACGGGTCTCGTCGAGGATCACCTCGCCGGGGCCCTGCCCGCGGACCTGCTCGTCCTGAATCCGCCCCGGGCGGGCCTCGACCCGGCGGTGCCACCGCAGATCCTCGCCGATCCTCCGCAGACCGTCGTCTACGTGAGCTGCGACCCGGGAACGCTGGCACGCGACCTCAGGGCGCTCGCACCCTGCTACGCCGTCCACGCCGTGGCCGGCTTCGACCTCTTTCCGCAGACGGCTCACGTGGAGACCGTTGCGGTGCTCTCGCGCCGCGACGACGCCACGCCGGGCCCACAGGGAGAACCCTCGTGATCTACCACGTGACCGTGGGCGACCGGACGTACGTGGTCGAGCTGGGCCCGCACGGGGCGAGCATCGACGGGCGACTCGTCCGGGCGGACTTCGAGCGGCTGGAGGCGAGCCCCGTGCGCTCGCTCGTCGTCGACGGTGCCTCGTACCGGGTCGCGGCCCGGAGGGCGGGAAGCGGGTTCTGGGACCTGCACCTGCAGGGGCGCCGCATACGGGCCGAGGTGGTGGACGAGCGCACGCGCGAGATCCGGCAGATGACCGGGGCCGGGAGCGGCCCGTCGGGCCCCCGTCCGATCGAGGCGCCCATGCCGGGCCTGGTGGTGCGCATCGAGGTGGCCGAGGGCGACGTCGTGAAGGCCGGGCAGGGGGTGGTGATCGTCGAGGCGATGAAGATGGAGAACGAACTCACCGCGGTCGCCGACGCCGTCGTGCGCAAGATCCACGTGAAGGAAGGGCAGACCGTGGAAAAGGACCAGCTGCTCGTGGACCTGGCCGCTCCCGACGAGGGCGCGTCCGACCCCGACGGCGCCGACCGTGCCCGGGAGGGTGACGCATGAGCGAGCCCATCCGCACCGACTCGGGGATCGAGGTCGAGGGCATCTACGGACCCGACGAGCATCGCCCGGGGTCGTTTCCCTACACCCGGGGCGTCTACGACACCATGTACCGGGGCCGCGTGTGGACGATGCGGCAGTACGCCGGGTTCGGAACTGCGGAGGAAACCAACGAGCGTTTTCGCTACCTCCTCGACCGGGGCCAGACCGGTCTCTCGGTGGCCTTCGACCTGCCCACGCAGATGGGGTACGACTCGGACGCGGCCATGGCTTCCGGGGAGGTGGGACGCGTGGGCGTGGCGATTTCCTCGCTCGACGACATGAGGCGCCTGTTCGCCGGCATTCCCCTCGGGGAGGTGTCGACGTCGATGACGATCAATTCCACCGCCGGGATCCTGCTCGCGCTCTACGTCGCGCTCGGCGACGAACAGGGCGTGCCGCGCTCGGCGCTGAGCGGCACGGTGCAGAACGACGTGCTCAAGGAGTACATCGCCCGCGGTACGTACATCTACCCGGTCGACCGGAGCCTCCGGCTCATCACGGACGTCATGGACTTCTGCGCCCGGGAGATCCCGCGCTGGAATACGATCTCGATCTCCGGCTACCACATTCGCGAGGCGGGGTCCACGGCGCCCCAGGAGGTGGCGTTCACCTTCGCCAACGGACTGGAGTACGTGCGTCGTGCGCTGGAGGCGGGACTCGAGGTCGAGTCGTTCGCTCCCCGGCTTTCCTTCTTTTTCGCCGCCCACAACGACCTGCTGGAGGAGGTCGCGAAGTTCCGTGCGGCGCGCCGTCTGTGGGCGCGTCTGCTACGAGAGCGCTTCGGCGCCTCGGAGGCGGCGTGCAGGCTGCGCTTCCACACGCAGACGGGTGGCTCGACCCTCACGGCTCAGCAGCCCCTCAACAACGTGGTGCGCGTCGCGATCCAGGCGCTCGCGGCGACGCTCGGAGGAACGCAGTCGCTCCACACCAATGGGTACGACGAGGCGCTCGCGCTCCCGACGGAGGAGTCCGCCAAGCTCGCGCTGCGCACGCAGCAGATTCTGGCCTCCGAGTCGGGGATCACCGCCACAGCCGATCCCCTCGGCGGTTCGTACTACGTGGAGGCGCTGACCGACGAGATCGAGCGGCGCGCGCTCGAGTACCTCGAGCAGATCGACCGGATGGGCGGCGCCTCACGCGCCATCGAGTACATGCAGGAGGAGATCCATCAGGCCGCGTACCGCTTCCAGATGGACGTGGAGTCCGGGGCCCGATCGGTGGTGGGCGTGAACGTCCACCGGGAGGAGGAGGGGCCGGTGCGCATCGGGCAGCCCGACTATTCGGCGCTGGAGGCGGGCCAGGTCGGGCGTCTGAAGGCCTTCCGCACCTCCCGCGACGACGCCGAAGTCCGGGCCCGGCTGGGGGCCATCGCCGCGGCGGCCGGAACGTCGGACAATCTCGTGCCGCACTTTGTCGACGCCGTGAAGGCGGGCGTGACGCTCGGGGAGATCAGCGACGCGCTCCGGGCGGAGTGGGGCAGCTACGACGGGTAGTAACCCCTCCCCGTCGTCGCTATTTTGCAGGGCTCATGCGGTGGGGTTCCCGATCCCGTCCGCGATCCGTTCGATCCCGTGTGCCCCCAACATGCCCACGTACGACTACGAGTGCCGCAAAGGCCATCGCTTCGAACTCTTCCAGAAGATGACGGACGAGCCCGTCGCGAAGTGCCCCGACTGCGGGGCCGAGGCGTCCCGTCAGATCTCGGGCGGCGCCGGCTTCCTCTTCAAGGGCGAAGGCTTCTACATCACCGACTACCGGTCCGACGACTACCGCAAGAAGGCTTCGGCGGACAAGGGTGATTCCGCGGGTTCGTCGTCTGGATCCGCCTCTGACGCGTCCTCCTCCTCCTCCGGGGAGTCGTCGTCGTCCTCTTCCCCCTCCTCGGGCGCTTCGAAGGGCTCGGCGTCGTCGGACGCGTGACCGTGACGAACGACTCGATCCGCGCCGCCCTCGCCACGGTGCTGGCGGAGATGGGCGCAGGGGATGCGGAGATCCAGCTGGAGCGCCCGCGCGATCCGACGCACGGGGACGTCGCCACGAACGTCGCGCTGACCCTGGCGCGTGTCCTGGGTCGCAAGCCCCGCGAGATCGCCGAAGAGATCGCCGGACGACTCGACCGGGCCGCGGCCGGCGTCTCCTCCGTCGACGTCGCGGGACCGGGCTTCCTCAACTTCCGCCTCGACGCGGGGGCGGTGGGCGCGGCGATCGACGACATCCTTCGGGCCGGCGACGCCTGGGGGCGTTCCGGTGCCGGTCAGGGCCGGCGCGTCATGGTGGAGTTCGTCTCCGCGAACCCGACCGGCCCCCTCCACCTGGGCCACGGACGCCAGGCAGCGCTCGGTGACGCCGTCGCGTCGCTGCTCGAGTGGAGCGGGTGGGACGTGCACCGCGAGTTCTACTACAACGACAGCGGTCGCCAGATGGAGCTGCTCGCGTCGTCGGTGCGGGCGCGCTACCGCCAGGCGCTCGGCCGGGACGAGCCGGTGCCGGAAGACGGCTACCGGGGCGAGTACGTGAAGGACGTCGCGGACGCGCTCGTGGCGGAGGTCGGCGACCGGTACCTGGACGACGACTCCGACGAGGCGCTCGACGCCGTTCGCCACCACGCGGTCAAGATGCTCCGGGCCGAGCAGGACCAGGACCTCGGAGACTTCCGCGTACGCTTCGACGAGTACTTCCTCGAGTCCTCGCTCTACGCGGAGGGCCGGGTCGAGAAGACGATCGAGGAGCTCAGGCACACGGGCCTGGTGTACGAGCTCGACGGGGCCACCTGGTTGAGGACGACGCAGTTCGGTGACCAGAAGGACCGCGTCATGGTCCGCGGCAATGGAATGCCGACCTACTTCCTGCCCGACGTCGCGTACCACATGACGAAGTGGGAGCGCGGCTTCGGACGGGTCGTCAACGTGCAGGGCTCCGACCACCACGGCACGGTGGACCGGGTGCGTGCCGGGCTCCAGGCCCTCGGCCTTCCGGCGGGGTACCCCGAGTACGTGCTTCACCAGATGGTGCGGGTGGTCCAGGACGGCGAAGAGGTGAAGTTCTCGAAGCGCGCCGGCTCGGGTATGACGCTTCGTGAGCTGTACGAGCAGGTGGGCGTCGACGTGACGCGCTACTTCTTCCAGATGCGCAAACCCGACGCGCATCTGCTGTTCGACCTCGACGTGGCCCTCGACCACTCCGACAAGAACCCGGTCTACAAGGTGCAGTACGCGCACGCTCGCATGTGCTCGATCTTCCGCAAGGCGGGTCCCGGACAGGATCGCCCCGAGGCGGGTGCGGCCGACCACCGGTTGCTCTCGCACGAGTTGGAGCGCGAGCTCGTCCAGCAGCTCGCGGACTTTCCGCTCGCCGTCGCCCGAGCGGCGGAGCACACGTCACCGCACATCGTGTGCGACTACCTGGAGCAGACGGCCGGAGCCGCGAACGCCTGGTACCACGCCGGCAACCCCACCCGGAATCCCGAGCTCGCCGTCCTGGTCGACGACCCGGCGCTGCGGGCCGCCCGGCTCGCCCTGGCCGGGGCGGTCCGGATCGTGCTCGCCAACGGGCTCGGGCTGCTCGGAATCGAAGCCCCGACCCGCATGATCCGAGAGGACAAGGAGAACGAGGAATAGCATGTCGATCCTGTGTGTGGGTAGTGTCGCCCTCGACTCCGTGGAGACCCCGTTCGGCGCGGCCGAACGCGTGGTCGGCGGGTCCGCGGTGTACTTCGCGGCGGCCGCGACCTTCTTCAACCCCGTCCAGGTGGTGGGCGTGGTCGGGGACGACTATCCGATGGCCGATCTGGATTTTCTCGCGTCGCGAGGCGCGGACCTGTCCGGGGTGGAGCGGGCCCGCGGCGAGAGTTTCTTCTGGGCCGGCCGTTACCACTACGACCTGAATACCCGTGACACGCTGGAGACCCGGCTCGGCGTCTTCGCGGACTTCGAGCCGAAGATCCCGGACGGCTTTCGGGACGCGCGCTTCGTCTTCCTCGGCAACATCGACCCCATGCTCCAGCACGACGTGCTGGACCAGGTGCGTTCGCCACAGGTCGTGGCGTGCGACACGATGAACTTCTGGATCGACGGAAACCGGGATGCGCTGCTCGCGCTCCTGGCGCGCGTGGACATCCTGATGGTGAACGACGAGGAGGTTCGGCAGCTCGCGGGTGAAGCCAACCTCCTCAGGGCTGCGCGCTGGGTTCAGGAGCGGGGCCCCGAGGTGGTGATCGTGAAAAAGGGCGAGCACGGCGCGATTCTCTTCGCGAAGGATTGGCTCTTCTACGCCCCGGGCTATCCGCTGGAGGAGGTCTTCGACCCTACGGGGGCGGGGGACTCCTTCGCCGGTGGCTTCATGGGCCATCTCGCCCGGGCCGGGTCGATGCGGCCGACCGACCTCCGCCGTGCCATGGTGTACGGCTCCGCGCTCGGCTCCTACGCGTGCGAGCGCTTCAGCATCGACCGTTTCCGCGACCTCTCCGACCGCGCGGTCCACGGCCGGGTCGAGGAGTTCCGACGGATCACCGCGTTCGAAACCCAGGTATCGGTGGAAGAGCATGTCTGACGGACTCAGCTACGCAGCGGCCGGCGTCGATCTCGACGCGGCCGAGCGCACCAAGGAGGGGCTCAGGGCCCTCGTCGCCTCCACCCGTGACAGGTTCACCCTGTCCGAGCTCGGCCAGTTCGGCGGGCTGTACCAGGTCCCCGATGACATCGACGGACCCGTCCTCGTGTCGAGCGCCGACGGGGTGGGGACCAAGCTGAAGCTCGCCTTCGCCACAGGCCGCCACGACACCGTGGGTCAATGCCTGGTAAACCACTGCGTCAACGACATTCTCGTGCAGGGCGCGCGCCCACTTTTCTTTCTCGACTACCTCGCCACGGGTGAGATGGACGAGACGGTGGTGCAGGAGGTGGTTCGGGGGGTCGCGATCGCGTGCCGGGACAACGGTTGCGCCCTGCTGGGCGGGGAGACGGCCCAGATGCCGGACTTCTACGCCCGGGATGAATACGATCTGGCCGGCTTCATCGTCGGGGCCGTGGCGCGTGACCGCGTGCTGGACGGTTCGGCCATCCGGGAAGGAGACGTCCTCGTCGGCCTGGGTTCCACGGGACTGCACACCAACGGCTACACGCTCGCCCGCAAGATCGTCTTCGAGGTCATGGGGCTCGGGGTGGACGACGAGCTTCCGGGTACCGGACGGAGCGCGGGCGAGGAACTGCTCGCCGTGCACCGCAGCTACCTCGGCGTGCTGCGCCGGCCGCTCGAGGACCGGATCGTGCACGGGCTCGCGCACGTGACGGGGGGCGGCATCCCGGGAAACCTGCCGCGCGTCTTGCCGGAGGGCCTTGGGGCGATCGTGGACCGCGGCGCCTGGGAGGTTCCCGCCGTCTTCCAGACCCTCCAGGACGCGGGGGGCGTGGCGCTCGGCGAGATGGACCGCGTGTTCAACATGGGGGTCGGCATGATCGTGGTCGTCGAGGCCTCGGACGCCAGGGCCGTGATCGACGCCGCCCGGAACGGTGGCGTCGACGCGTGGACGATCGGGTCGATCTGCCAGGGCTCGGGGGTCACCTACCGGTGACGCGCCGCCTCGCCCGCGTCGGGCTTGCCTCCGCGGTTCTCGCGGTCGGCACGGCCGCGCCGCCCCTCGGCGCCCAGAGTCCCGACGACCTCATAAACGCCTGCCGAGGTGCGGGCGGAGGGCTCGCGCGCTGTTCGGCCGCCGCGGTCGGAAGCCGCGCGATGCAGGGGCAGCTCGGCCTGCTCGCGGGCCTCGGCTCGGAGATCGGGGGAACGGCGACGACGCTCGCCACGCGTATCGGGGGTGGACCCCGCCTGACCATCGGCGCCCGCCTGGCGGTCGCCGACGCGTCGCTTCCCGACCCGACGGACGCGGCGGGGCTCGGCGAACGGTCGTTCTTCGTCCCCTCGGTCCACGTCGACGGGGCGGTCGGGCTCTTCGACGGCTTTCGGCTCATGCCCACGGTCGGAGGCTTCCTGTCCGTCGACGTCTTCGGGCGAGCGGCGTTTTCCATGCTGCCCGAGTCGGAGGGCTTCGACGGGGGCGCCACGGCGTTCACCGGTGGGGTACGGCTGGGCATCTTCCGAGAGGGCTTCACGGTCCCGGGCGTGTCCGTCTCCCTTTCCCGCCGCTGGGTGGGGTCGGCCGGGTTCGGAAGCGCCGGCACGGACCCGGTAGCGTTCGAGGTGGACCCCGCTGTCACCGCCGCGCGGGCCACGATCGGCAAGGATCTCTTCGCCGTGGAGTGGCTCGCGGGGGTGGGCCGCGACGATTATTCGGGGCGGGCCACCACGTACGTCTCGGACGGCGGCGGGGGGACCGCGTCCTCTTCGTCGGACCTCGAGTCGTCCCGCTGGATCTACTTCGGTGGTGCCTCGATGACGTGGGGCGTCGTCCTGAACGTCGCGCTCGAGGCCGGTTGGGCGCAGGGGGCCGATCCGGTGTCCGCGTATGCCGGCCGTTTCGATCCGGAGGGTGGAGTTCCCTTCGGGAGCCTGTCGGTCCGGCTCGTCCTGTGACCCCGTGAATGCCATGGCTCCGCACAGCATCCTGTCTCCGCAGGACTCGGCGCACCTCGAGTGGGCGCGGCGCATCGCGCGACGCGGATGGGGACGCGTGCACCCGAACCCCGTAGTGGGGTGTGTGCTCGTCCGTGAGGGGCGGGTCGTCGGAGAGGGATTCCATGAAGTCTTCGGTGGGCCCCACGCGGAGATCGTCGCCCTCGAGAGGGCGCTCGGTGAAGCCGAGGGAGCCACCGCGTACGTAAGCCTGGAGCCCTGCAACCATCAGGGGAAGACGCCGCCCTGTGCGGAAGCGCTCATCTCCGCGGGCGTGACGCGGGTCGTGTACGGGGCCGCTGATCCGGGCGAGGAGTCGGGGGGCGGGGCGGAGACGCTCCGGGCCGCGGGTGTGGAGGTCGTGGGCCCCGTCTGGTCGCCCGCGACGGGTCGAGCCGAGAACCCCGCGTTTCAGCACGCGGCGCGGCACGAGACCCCCTTCGTGGCGCTCAAGCTCGCGATGTCGCTCGACGCACGCATCGCGGCGACCAGCGGGGAGCGTACGCGGGTTACGGGCGTGGACGCCGAGCGGGAGGTCCACCGGCTCCGGACCGGCTTCGACGCCGTGATGGTCGGTGCGGGGACCGTCGTCGCCGACGATCCCCGGCTCACCGTCCGCCTCGTGCCCGCGGGGCGCCAGGCCACGCGGCGGATCCTGCTGCTGCCCGATGCCGAGCTGCCCGTCGGCGCGGCCGTCCTGCGGGACGTCCCCGACGCGCCGTTGCACGTGTTCTGCCGGGAGGGCGCCTCGGAGGCCGCCATGGAGCATCTTGAGGCTGCCGGCGCGCACGTGCACCCGGTACCCGGCACGCCGGAGGCGCTCGACCTCGAAGCCGTGCTCGGCGTGAGCCGGGGACTTGGAATCCGGTCGATCCTGTGCGAAGGGGGACGCATGCTCGCCGACAGCCTCCTCCGGGAGCGCCGGGTGCAGCGGCTCTACCTCTTCGTCGCCCCGGTGACGTTCGGGGAGGACGGCGTCCCCGCCTTTCCCGCGGATGCCGGAGCCCTGGTGTGGAGCGACTTCCAGCCCGCCATGGAGCCTGAGGCGTTCGGGCGCGATACGCTGCTGGTCTTCGACCGGCAGGAGGGGTGACCGACGTGTTCAGCGGAATCGTCGAACGCGTCGGTGTCGTGCTCCGCGTGGAAGAGCGCGCCACGACGCGACGCCTCCGGGTTGAAGCGCCGGAGCTCGCGCCGGAGCTCGCACCGGGTGATTCGGTCGCCGTGGATGGCGCCTGCCTCACCGTGACCGCGGTCGACGCGACGTCCTTCGCCGTGGACGTGATCGGCACGACCCTGCAACGAACGATCGCCGGAACGTACCGCGACGGCAGCCGTGTGAACCTCGAGCGCGCGCTTCTCGCGGGCGCGCGACTCGACGGCCATCTCGTTCAGGGACATGTAGATGCAGTCGGATATCTCGAGCAGTCTATCAAGGACGGCGACTTCTGGCTGATGGATTTCCGCATCCCCGCGGACGTTCACGCACAGACGATCGAGCACGGCTCGATCACCCTGAACGGGGTCAGTCTGACGGTGAGTGAACTCCTTCCGTCGGACGGGGTTCGTATCGGCGTGATTCCGTTCACCCACGAGCACACCAACCTCGGGACGCTCCGTCCCGGCGCCCTCGTCAACGTCGAGGGCGATCTCATCGGCAAATACGTCGCGAGGCTCCTCGCACAGCGGGGACGGCCCTGAATGTCTGAAACGAAATTCGACCGCATCGAAGACGCCCTCGAAGACATCCGGCTCGGGCGCATGGTGATCGTCGCCGACGACGAGGACCGGGAAAACGAAGGCGACCTGGTCATGGCCGCTTCCGCGGTCACCCCGGACCACGTGAACTTCATGGCCCAGTATGGTCGCGGGCTCATCTGCGTCACGCTCACGCCGGAACGGGCCGACCAGCTCGAGCTGCCCCTGATGACCGATCGCAACACGGACCCCCAGGGAACGGCATTCACGATCTCGGTCGACGCCCACACCCGATTCGGGGTCACCACCGGCATCAGCGCCCAGGACCGGGCGACGACGATCCAGATTCTCGCCGACGAGGCCACGCGCCCGGAAGACCTCCGACGCCCGGGGCACGTCTTTCCGTTGCGCGCCAAGGCGGGGGGCGTGCTGCGGCGCGTGGGGCAGACCGAGGCTTCCGTCGACCTCGCCGAGCTCGCGGGACTTCCGCCCGTGGGCGTGATCTGCGAGATCCTCGACGCGGACGGCACGATGGCGCGCCGACCCCGGCTCGAGGCTTTCGCCCGGGAACACGACCTCCGCTTCATCACGGTCGCCCAGCTCGTCGCCTACCGCCTGCGGCGGACGCGCCTCGTCGAGCGCATCGCGAACGCGCACATGCCTACGGCGGCCGGTGAGTTCCAGGTCATCGGCTACCGCAGCGTGCTCGACGGTCGGGAGCACCTGGCCCTCGTGAAGGGCGACCTCCAGGGCAAGGCCAACGTGCTCGTCCGCATGCACTCCGAGTGCCTCACCGGTGACGTCTTCGGTTCCCTTCGTTGCGACTGCGGCGAGCAGCTCGAAGCGGCCATGCGGCGCATCGAGGACGAGGGCGCAGGCGCGATCGTGTACCTGCGCCAGGAGGGTCGGGGCATCGGGCTGGGCAACAAGCTCAAGGCGTACCACCTGCAGGAGTCCGGTCTCGACACGGTGGAGGCCAACGAGGCCCTCGGCTTCCAGCCCGACCTGCGCGATTACGGCATCGGCGCGCAGATCCTGCTCGATCTGGGCCTCCACTCGATCCGTCTGCTCACCAACAATCCCAAGAAGATCGTCGGTCTCGACGGGTACGACATCGAGATCACCGGGCGCGAGCCGCTCCACGTTGAACCGGGCGAGCACAACGTCCGTTACCTCGAAACCAAGCGCTCCAAGCTGGGACACCTCCTGTGAGCACCACCGGATCGTACATCGACGCGCTGCGCGGGGGGCTCGACGCGTCCGGCCTGCGGGTCGCGATCGTCGCGTCGCGGTTCAACGCCGACATCACCGACAGCCTCGTGGAGGGAGCCCGCGCCGCACTGCGGGAGCACGGAGGGCAGGACGAGGACGCGGCCGTCATCCGCGTGCCCGGCGCCTGGGAGTTGCCGCAGACGGCCGCGAGAGCGGCCGAATCCGGGCGCTTCGACGCGATCATCGCGCTCGGATGCGTCATCCGCGGTGAGACCCCGCACTTCCACTACGTATGCGAGGAGGCCTCGCTCGGGCTGGGCGCCGTCGCGCGTTCGGCCGACGTGCCCGTGCTGTTCGGCGTGCTGACCACGGACGACCGGGCGCAGGCGCTCGCGCGCGCGGGTCGCGGCCGCGACAACAAGGGGTACGAGGCGGCCGTCGCCGCCCTCGAGATGATCGGAGTCTACCGGTCGTTGCGCGGGACGTCGTGAGCGCCCCCGCCGGAGGGGTCCCGACCGGGCCGGGAAGTGCGACCCGGCTCGACCGCCGTGAGCGCATCGACCGGTCGCGCTCGCGGGCCTGGGCGCTCCAGATCCACTACCGGTGGGAGTCCGGGGGCCGCGAAGGCTCGCTGCGCGACGCTCTGGTAGAGACGACGGGAAACCGTCGCATCGCGCTGCGTCGGCTTCCCATGGTCCGCGAGCTGCTGACGACCCTCGACGCCAACCTGGGCGAGATCGACGGGGCCTTGCGCGGCGCGCTCGACAACTGGAGCCTGGACCGGCTCTCCTCGATCGACCGAGGAGTCCTGCGCATCGGGGCCGCCGAGCTGCTCATGCACGACGACGTCCCGCCGAAGGTCGCCATCCAGGAGGCGATCCGTCTCGCCGAATCGTACGGGGGCCACGAGTCCCCCCGCTTCGTGAACGGCGTGCTCGATGCCCTCTACAAGAGGCGATCGGGGCAGGGGTGAAGTCCGGGCTCAGGATTCTCGTGGTCAACTGGCTCGACCGGGAGAATCCGCAGTCGGGTGGCGCCGAGACCCACCTGCACGAGGTCTTCGGCCGACTCGCCGCCCGCGGCCACGAGGTCACGGCGCTCGTTTCGGGGTGGGCCGGGTGCTCTTCGCGGGCCCAGCTCGACGGGATCCAGGTCCATCGCGCCGGCCGCCGCCACACCTTCTCCCTCGCGGGGCCTCGGTACTACCGGCGCCACCTGTCGGGGATGGCCTTCGATATCGTGGTCGAGGACCTGAACAAGGTCCCGCTCTTCACGCCCTGGTGGGCCGACGCTCCGGTCGTGCTGCTCTGCCACCACCTCTTCGGGACGACCGCGTTTCATGCGGGGCCGGCGCCGCTCGCCGCCGCCACCTGGCTCCTCGAACGTCCCATCCCCAGGGTCTTTCGCGACGTGCCGACCATCGCGGTTTCCGAGAGCACACGCGCGGACCTCGCGGAGCGCGGCCTACCCGCCGGGCAGATCGAGGTCGTCACCAACGGCATCGACGTGCGGCGCTTCACGCCCGAGCCTGCGGGGCGGCGCTTCGATCGCCCGACCATCCTGTACCTGGGGCGCCTCAAGAGATACAAGCGCGTGGACCTCGTGATCGAGGCCGTCGCGCGGCTCGGCGAGGCAGGCACCGACGTCGAGCTGCTGGTGGGCGGCACCGGGGACCAGGCGGAGGAACTCCATGATCTCGCCGGCCTGCTCGACGTCGCCGACCGGGTGCGCTTTCTCGGATACGTGTCGGAAGACGACAAGCTCGAGCTCATGCGGACCGCGTGGATACACGTCCTCGTGTCCGAGAAGGAGGGGTGGGGGATCTCCAACCTCGAGGCCGCCGCGTGCGGAACGCCCTCGGTCGCCGCGGACGCTCCCGGCCTGCGTGAATCGGTCGTGGACGGGGTGACCGGACTGCTGGTGCCTCCGGACGACCCCGACGCGCTCGCCGCGGCGATGCGTTCGCTGATCGAGGATCCCGCACGCCGCGACGCGATGGGGCGGGAGGCCCGACGCTTCTCCGAGCGCTTCACCTGGGATGCGGCCGCCGACGCGTTCGAGGATGTCCTCAACCGGGTGGTCGGGGCGGCGACCCCACGGTAACTTTGGCCTCCGACGTCCCGCTCCTCCCGGAGCGGCCAGATCGCCTCCAGAACGACGTTGAATCGAAAGAGGGTCACGTGCGGGTCTCCATCACCGAGCGGCACTGCGAAGTAGGCAAGAAGACGCGGGACCGCGCCGAGTCGCAGATCGCTCAGCTGTCCAAGTTCGAGCCGCGGGCCTCCCTGGCGGAAGTCGTGTTCACCGAGGGCAAGCGGTCGAAGACGGCCGAGGTCGTGGTGCACATCGACGGAGCACCCCACGTCAACGCGCGGGGCGAGGGCGAGTCCTTTCGTACCGCGCTCGATCAGGTCTCCGAGCGCCTGAGTCGCATCCTGAAGGAGCAACGCGAGCGGCGCCGCGACCACCAGGCGCCGCCCCTCTCCGAGCGGCTCGCCGAGGAGTGATCTCCTGACCGGCAAGAGCATCTCCATCCGGGAGATCGTCGACGCCAAGCGCGAGATCCTGGAGCTGGACGTGGTGAACGAGGGCGTTCCCCTCGACCGCCGGGCCCTCGACCCGGACATCACTTCCCCGGGGCTGGCGCTCTCCGGGTACATGGCTCGCGTCGCCACGGGACGTATGTGGGTGTTCGGGGAGACCGAGATGACGTATCTCGCGAGCCTGGGTCGTGACGAGGCGGCCTCGAGGCTCGACGCCCTGTTCGCCATCGACGTGCCGACCGTCTTCGTTTCGAAGGGTCAGGCGGTTCCCGACTATTTCGTCGACGCGGCCAACCGTCACCAGGTGCCGATCCTGCGGTCGCGGAAGGCCACCAAGGAACTCTTTCAGCTTCTCAAGCCCTTTCTCGAGGTCTCTCTCGCCCCCTCGACGACGCTGCACGGCTCGCTGGCGAGCGTGTATGGCGTCGGACTGCTCTTCGTGGGCGAGAGCGGCGTCGGCAAGAGCGAGTGCGTGCTCGATCTCGTGGAACGCGGGCACCGGCTGGTGGCCGACGATCTCGTGATGGTGACGAGGCAGGGAAACGACGTGCTCATCGGGCGTGGCCACGAACTCCAGGCGCACCACATGGAGATCCGCGGGGTCGGGATCATCGACATTCCGGCGCTGTTCGGCGTGCGGGCCATCCGGCAGCAGAAGCGCATCGAGGTCATCGTCACGCTCGAGCTCTGGGACTCTGAGCGCGAGTACTCGCGCACCGGCCTCGAGGAGGACGCCGAGACGATCCTGGGCGTCTCCATCCCGCGCGTGACCGTGCCACTGAACCCCGGCAAGAACGTGACGGTCGTCGCCGAGGTCGTCGCGATGAACCACCTGCTCAGGTACTCGGGCGTGAACAGCGCGCAGGCCTTCGATCGAAAGCTGCGACAGTACCTCGAGCAGGACTATGAGTAGTCTCGCGCGGGGTGTCGTGGTGGCGCACGGTGACGTGGCGCGCGCCATGGTCGAGGCGGTGCGCCGCATCGCCGGCGACGCGGCCGATTCCCTCGACGCGATCTCCAACGAAAGCCTCGGACCCACGGAACTCCGCGCCACGCTCGAGCGGGTGCTCGGAGAGGACCCGGCCGTCGTCTTCGTGGACCTCCAGTCCGGAAGCTGCGGAATGGCCGCGCTTCAATCGTGTCGGGAGCGTGCGGACCGGGCCGTGGTTTGCGGGGTCAACCTGCCGATGCTCCTTGACTTCGTCTTCCATCGGGATCTGCCGATCGCCGAGATCGCGAACCGGGCGGTCGAGCGAGGGCGGGGCGCGGTGGCGTCGACGCTTCCTCACGGCTGAGCGGCCGGTGGCGATCGTGCTCGTCCGCGTCGACGAACGCCTGCTCCACGGTCAGGTGATCCTCGGCTGGGGCCACGAGCTTCGACCCGACCGATACGTCCTGGTGGACGACGACCTCGCCGCGAGCGACTGGGAGCAGGAGTTCTACAGGCTGGCCGTGTCGGGCGAGGCCGAGGTCGTATTCTCGACGGTCGACGGGGCTCGTGCGCGGCTCGACCAGTGGCGGGACGACCCGGCACGTACCATCCTGTTGGTGCGGGACATCCCGTCGGTCCGGCGCCTGGCCCGGGACGCGGCGCTCGCCGGGCTGGAGGTCAATCTCGGGGGCCTGCATCACGGCACGGGTCGACGCAAGGTACTCCCGTACCTGTTCCTGGGGGAGTCGGATCTCGACGATCTGAGGGCGATCGCGGCGTCCGGGGTCGAGGTCAGCGCCCGGGACCTCCCGGACACGGCGCGCGTCCCGCTGGCGTCCCTGGTCGAGGAGTGAGTGCGTAACGGATGGAGATCCTGCGACTTGGCACTCTGGGTGGCCTCCTGGGTCTGGACGGCACCGCGGTAGGACAGTTCATGGTCTCTCGCCCGCTTGTCGCGGGCGCGCTCGCCGGCTGGCTCCTCGGCGACGTGTCGGCAGGCGTGGCCATCGGGGCGACGCTCGAGCTGTATCAGCTGGTCTCCTTCCCAACGGGGGGCGCTCGATTCCCCGAGGCTTCTACCGCGACGGTGGTCGCCGTGGGCGCCGCCGCCCCCTTCCCGGATGTCGGCGCCTTCCCGATTGCGGTCGCCCTCGGTCTGGTGTGGGGGCACCTCGGCGGCGCCTCCGTGTCTCTCCAGCGGGCCCTGAACACCCGACTGACGCCGGAGGCCACGGCGGACGCGTCGTGGGGGTCGGTCGCGCCGAGCGTCGTGGCGGCACGGCACGCCCTCGCGGTGGTCATGGACTTCGCGCGAGGCGCCGCGCTGACCGCGGCCGGCGTCGGCATCGGCCGCAGGGTCATAGGGGCGCTCGCCGCCGCCTGGCCTCTCGACGCCGCCGCGTCGAGAGGCCTTGTCCTCGTGGGCGGGGCGGTGTCGGCCGGAATTCTGCTCCATGACAAGGGCGGCTTTCGGCGGCAGCGCGCCTGGCTGGCGGCGGGGCTGGCGGCCGGCGTCGTGGGAGCCCGGTTCCTGTGACCGGCCCCCTCACCCGGGGTGCGGTCGTGAGCACCTTTCTGCGCTCCTTCCTGATCCAGGGTTCCTGGAACTACCGCACGATGCTCGGCACCGGCTTCGCGTGGGCGATGCTCCCCGGCCTGCGCCGCATCTTTCGCGACGACCCCGACGCGCTGTCCCGCGCGCTGCAGCGGCACCTCGAGCACTTCAACGCCCACCCGTACCTGGCGGGCGTCGCGCTCGGGGCGGCGCTGCGCCTCGAGGCCGACGGCACCGCCCCGGCGGTCGTGTCACGCTTCAAGACGGCCGTGCGCGGACCTCTGGGTGCGCTCGGCGACGCGCTGGTATGGGCCGCCTGGCTGCCCTTCGTGGCGGTCGCCGCGCTGGCTCTCTACTGGCTCGGCCTCCCCGGTGGGTGGACCGTGATCGCCTTCTTGGGCGTCTACAACGTGGGCCATATCGCGCTGCGCGTGTGGGGCCTGCGCGCCGGCCTCGCCGCCGGGCGCGACGTGGCCGGTCGCCTCACACGGGCCGATCTCGCCGGGTGGGCCCGGCGCCTCGAGCCCGCGAGTGTCTTTCTCATCGGTCTCCTCGCGGGTGCGTTGCTCACGGCCCCCGACGGTCTGCGGGAGGCCGGCGCGGCCTGGATCGGCCTCGCCGCGCTCGCTTTCGCCGGCGGGCTCGTGGGGGGGCACCGGACGTGGCGCCCGGCCGCGATGCTCACCGTAACGGCGGTCGCGCTGATCGCGGCCGTGGGGGTCCTGACATGAGCGACGTACCTCGCGCCGAACGAAGCGTGCAGATCGTCAACCGGGCGGGCATGCACGCACGCCCGGCGGCAGTGCTCGTGAAACTGGCGGGAATGTTTGGCTCGGAGGTCCGCGTGGAGAAGGACGGGCTGGAGGTGAACGGCAAGAGCATCATGGGCGTCCTCATGCTCGCGGCCGACCGCGGAAGCACGCTGCGCATCTCGGCCACCGGCCCCGACGCCCAGGCCGCCGTGGATGCGCTGTGCGGACTCGTCGGCGAGGGCTTCGGCGAGATGGACGGATGAAGGCCAACGCGCAGCGAAGGAGCGGGGTCTGATGTCGATCGTCCTCGATGGAACTCCGGCATCCGAGGGGATGTCGACCGGCCGGGTCTTCCGGCTCGAGTGGGGCGTGCCGGTCGTGCCGCACCGGTCGATCCACGACGGGGAGGCCGAGGCCGAGATCGAGCGCTTCCACGAGGCAAGACGCTGGGCCGCCGAGCAGCTGCGGGAGACCAAGAAGCTCACGGAGGGTCGCTCGGGAACCGTGGAAGCGCGCATCTTCGACCCGCAGCTTCTCATGCTCGAGGACCCCGAGGTCGTAGACGGTACGGCGCGCTACATCCGCGAGAACCGTCTCAGCGCCGAGCGGGCGTTCGAACTGCGGATCCTCGAGCTGCGCTCGATGTGGAGCCGCACGGCGCAGCCCATGGTGCTCGACCGGCTCAACGACCTCGAGGACCTGATGATCCGGGTCCTGCACCGGCTGCTCGGGCAGAACGATCCGACCGACCTGGCGTCGCTCGACCACGACGTGATCGTGGTGGCGCCCAACCTGACCCCGAGTCTGATCGTTCAACTGGACCCCGAGCGCGTGGTGGGTGTCGCGACGGATCAGGGCACGCGAACGGCGCACTGGGCGATGCTCGCCCGCTCCCTCGACCTGCCGGCCGTCGTGGGGCTCGGCGACGTCTTCGCGCGCTCGGTCGAAGGGCAGGATGCCATTCTCGACGGCCGCGTGGGGCGCATCGTTCTCGATCCCGAGCCGGCCGAACGTGCCGGCTTCGACCGGCGCCGGAAGCGGATCTCCGACTGGGAAGGGGAGATCGCCACCGTCGCGGCGATGGAGTCGGTGACGCTCGACGGACAGTACGTCGAGCTCCGGGCCAACCTGGACCTGCCGGACGAAGCCCCGGAGGCCACGGCGCACGGCGCGTCGGGCGTCGGGCTCTTCCGCACCGAGTTCCTCGTCGTGGGACGCGCGGCCATGCCGGGAGAGGAGGAGCAGTACGAGGCATACCGCGCCGTCGCGGAGGCCTTTCCGCGTGGCGCGGTCTGCATCCGCACGTTCGACCTGGGCGGCGACAAGTTTCCCATGTTCCTGCACATGCCCCAGGAGGAGAACCCCTTCCTGGGCTGGCGCGCCATCCGCGTCTGTCTGGACGAGCCCGAGCTCTTCCGGGCGCAACTCCGGGCGCTGCTGCGCGCCACCGCGCACGGCGACGTGCGTCTGATGCTGCCCCTGGTCAACGACGTGGACGAGGTTCGGCGGGTCCGGTCGATGCTCGAAGAGGAGTCGGCGCGGCTGACCCGCGCCGGGATCCGCTACAACGCCGGCTACAAGCTGGGCGTCATGATCGAGACCCCCGCGGCCGCGCTGGACGCCGCGGAGCTCGCCCGCTACAGCGACTTCTTCTCGATCGGTACCAACGACCTCGTGCAGTACACGCTCGCCGTCGACCGCACCAACACGCGGCTCGCCCCGCTCTACAACCCGTTCCATCCGTCCATCGTCCGTCAGCTGCACCAGGTGGCGCGCGTCGGCCGCGCCGCGGGAATCGAGGTGAGCGTCTGCGGTGAACTCGCCGCCAACCCGCTGGGCGCCTTCCTCATGCTGGGGCTCGACATCACCGCGCTCTCCGTGGCGTGGCCCTCCCTGCCCGAGATCAAGAAGGTAGTCCGTGACGTCCGCATGGAGGACGCGCGCGCCGCCGCCCGGAGAGCGCTCGCCGCGCCCACGAGTCAGGACGTGGTCCGGTGCCTCGTCGAGGGCATCGGAGACGCCGTGGATCTCAAGGCGTTCGCGGGCCGCTGGAGCTTGTCGCTCCCCGGTTGATTGGGTAGCCTACGACCGCCGTTCGAGCCCCCTAGAATCTTCGCGCCCAGGAGCGCCCCCGTGAGCCACACGCTCTTTACGTCGGAATCCGTAACCGAGGGTCATCCGGACAAGATCGCCGACCAGATCTCGGACGCGGTCCTCGACCACATGCTCGCCCAGGACCCGACGTCGCGCGTGGCCTGTGAGACGTTCGTGACGACCGGTCTCGCGCTGGTGGGGGGTGAGGTGACGACGAAGGGGTATGTGCACGTGCCCGACATCGTGCGCGGGACGCTGCAGCGGATCGGCTACACCAACGCCGCGTTCGGGCTCGACGGTCTCACGTGCGCGGTGCTGACCGCGATGGACCAGCAGTCGCCCGACATCGCCATGGGCGTCGACACCGGGGGGGCCGGGGACCAGGGAATGATGTTCGGGTACGCCTCGGACGAGACGCCCGAATGCATGCCGGCGACGATCCACTACGCGCACGCGCTCACCCGTCGGCTGGCCCACGTCCGCCGCAGCGGTGAGTTGCCCTGGGTGCGCCCCGACGGCAAGGCGCAGGTCACCATCGAGTACGACGGCGACCGGCCGGTCCGCATCCATACGGTGGTGGTCAGCACGCAGCACGACCCGGACATCCGGCAGGACGAGCTGGTCGATCTGATCGCGAAGAAGGTCGTCGCGCCGGCGCTTCCCACTGAGCTGTACGATCCGGAGCGCTGCGTTCTGCACATCAATCCGACCGGGCGCTTCGTGATCGGAGGGCCGCACGGGGACGCCGGCCTCACCGGCCGGAAGATCATCGTAGACACCTACGGTGGCGTCGGGCGGCACGGCGGTGGGGCGTTCTCGGGCAAGGACGCGACCAAGGTGGACCGCTCCGCCGCGTACGCGGCGCGCTGGGCGGCGAAGAACGTCGTCGCCGCGGGTCTCGCGAAGCGGTGCGAGATCCAGCTCGCCTACGCGATCGGCGTCGTCGAGCCCGTTTCGGTGCACGTGCAGACGTTCGGGACCGGCCAGGTGCCTGACCCGGTCCTCTCGGCGGCGGTGTCGGAGGTGTTCGACTTCCGCCCGCGCGGCATCATCGACCGCCTGGGACTTCGCAACCCGATCTACACGCCGACCGCGGCGTACGGTCACTTCGGGCGTGAGCCCGAGCGGCGCATCCCCGACGCCGGGGGCGAGGAGGTGCAGTTCTTCCCCTGGGAGCTGACCGACCGGGGCGACGAGCTTCGCACCGCGGTGGGCGCCTGAGGCCGGACGCTTCCATCCGCCGGGGCGAACCCGGAACGAACTCGGGAGTACAGGGGGTGTCGGGGCCTCGTGCCCCCCGCCTGTCCGTCGTCATGGAGGTTTCCTCCCCGTGCTCGTCGAGGTCAGGGTCCAGAGCCTCGCCCTGGATCGAACCACGAACACTCCGGTCGTCATCCTGCAGGAAGTCGGCGGTGACCGCGTGCTTCCCATCTGGATCGGACCGGGTGAAGCGAGTGCGATCGCGATGCAGCTGGCCGAGATGGAGTTCTCGCGCCCGCTCACGCACGACCTCCTTTGCTCGGTGCTGAAGAGCCTGGGCGGAACGCTGCAGAAGGTCATCATCACCCGGGTGCAGAAGAGCACGTACTACGCGGAGCTCATCGTGCGCCGCAACGGGGACGTCTACTCGCTCGACGCCCGCCCTTCGGATTCGATCGCGGTCGCTCTTCGGGTGGACGCACTCATCTTCGCCGACGACACCCTTCTCGAGGCCGCGTCCATCGAGATCGCCGACGAGGAGATCGCGAGCACAGGCGAGTCGCAGCAGCGACTCGAGGTCATCGACCCCGACGCCTCGATGGACGCCGAGGAGCTCAAGGAGTACCTGAGGGGGCTCGACCCCGAGGATTTTGGCCGCTTCACGCCCTGAGCGCGTCGCCCGCGCGACCCGCCACGCCCGTTTGTCTGCCGCCCCGCGCGCCCGCGTGGTACTCCTCGCAGCGCTCACGCTGGGCCCGGCGCACGGGCTCGGCGCCCAGGACGCGGGGCAACCGCCCGTCCTGAGCGGCACGGTGTTCGTCGGCGACACGGTCATGGCCGAAGGCACGGTCGTGCTGCACCGGCTCGCGCCGGATACTCAGGGAGAACTCGACTCGCTCGCCATCGGGGCGGGGGGCTCCTTCCGGTTTACCCTGCCGGCGCCGCCCGACCCGGATCGCAACGAGCTGTACTTCACGTCGGTTCGCCACCGGGGCGTGCTCTACTTCGGACCTGCCATCACGCGGGTCGAGCAGCTCGACTCGGTCTACGAGGTGCACACGTACGACACGGTCCTCGCGCCGCGCGAGGGCGCTGCGCTGGCGATCCAGGCGCGCAACGTCTTTTTCGAGCCCGACGGGACGGCGTGGCGGGTCACGGACCTCTTCCAGGTGCGTAACGATGGGGACCGGACGATCGTCACGCGCCCGAGCGGGCGGGTGTGGAGCCATCCGCTACCGCCTTCGGCCCGGGACGTCCTGGCGGGCGAGGGCGAGCTGGCCGAGGGGGCGACGTCCTGGGAGGACGGCGAGCTGGTCGTGCGCGCCGCGCTGCCACCCGGCGAGCGCCTCTTCGTGGTACGGTACGTCGTCGACTCGCTGGCGGTGACGATTCCGCTGTCGGGAACGGTCGAGGCGCTCGACGTGCTCGTCCGGGAGCCTGCGCCACCCATCGAGATACCGGGGCTCGAGCTGCTGGACCGCATCGAGCTCGAAGAGGGCTCGACGTACCTCCGCTTCGCCGGCGCGAACATCTCGACGCCGGCCGTGACCATCGTGCCCGGGCAGGAGCAGGCACCGCCGAGAGTCGAGTGGGTCGCCCTCGTTCTGGCGCTCGTCCTCGCCGCCGCCGGCCTCTTCGTCCTCCGCCCCGGCGACGGCACGGCGCGCGCGCCGCGGCCCCGCGAGTCCGGCTTCGAGCCCGGCGCGGCCCAGGATCGAGATCGCGACTCCCTGATGTGGGAGATCGCCGAGCTCGACGAGGAATTCGAGGCGCGCGCCACCTATTCGGACGCAGAGCGGAAGGAGTACGCGCGACGCCGTGCCGAACTCCTGCG
>JAURER010000027.1 GCA_030827315.1 Gemmatimonadota bacterium
CGCTCCACCGCATCGAGGTCCGCCGATGTCGTGCGCCCCAGAACACCGACGTGCGGGTACCGACCCATTTCGACGAGGGTTCTCACCGACATCGGGAAGGCAAGCGGCTCTGCCTGGGGTACGAACGCGACGCGCCGGGCGATCTCACGGCGACGCCACGAGTCCACGGGACGCCCCGAGAAGTCCACCCGGCCGACGGTCGGAGCGAGCTCCCCCAGCATCACCCTCAGCAGCGTGGACTTGCCCGACCCGTTGGGCCCGAGAACGGCGTGCAGCTCACCCGCCCCGAGCTCCAGGGTGAGTTTCTCGAGCGCGTGTGCCCGCGCGGCCTCGTACCGGAAGGTCACCTCGCGGAGCCGGAACAGCGGCTCGCTTGCCGGGGCAAGGCGCGGGGTGTCCATCACAGCTCGTCGAAGCGAAGGAGAAGCCAGAGGAAGACCGGGACGCCCACCAGTGCGGTGACCACGCCAACCGGCAGCTCGGCCGGCGCAACGACGACGCGCGCGACGGTATCGGCAGCCACCATGAAGATCCCTCCGCTCAGCGCCGACGCGGGGAGGAGCCATCGGTGGTCGCTGCCACCCACCAGACGGAGCGCGTGCGGAACGACGAGCCCCACGAAGCCGATGGCACCGGCGCCGGCCACGCACACGCCCACGATAAGGGACGTGACGACGTACAGAACGACCTTGAAGCGCGGAACGTCCACACCCATGTGGAAGGCGCTCTGCTCGCCCACGGACAGGAGGTTCAACGGACGGGCCAGGAAGACGAGCCCCAGCAACGCGGGTACGACCCAGAACGCGACGGTTGCCACTCCCTCCGCCGAGGCCCCGGAAAAGGAACCCATGATCCAGAGCATCGCGGCGCGGAAGGTCTCGACGTCGGCGAAGTTGATCACGAGCAGAATCACCGCGTTGAAGAACGCGCCGATCACGACCCCCGCCAGCAGGAGAACCCGCGTGTCGAGTCCCCGTGCGCTCGATCCCGCGATGGCGAGAACCAGCACGGTCGCCGTCACCGCTCCCGCGAACGCCGCGAGCGGCAGGGCCACGGCAGAGGTAGCCGTGATGCCGAACACGATGGCCGATACCGCCCCCAGGGCCGCGCCACTCGAAATGCCGAGTACGTAGGGTTCCGCGAGCGGATTTCGCAGAAGAGCCTGGAACACTGCGCCGCTCACCGCCAGGCCTGCCCCCACCAGCGCCGCCATGAGGACGCGCGGCAGCCGGAGCGACGTGACGATGGTCTGGACCTGGGGGTCCCCCGTGCCACGCAGTGCTTCGAGTACGCTCGCGAGGGGAACAGCCACGGGCCCTACCATGAGTGCGCCGGCGCCGACCGCCAGGAAGACCGCGCAGAGCAGCGCCAGACCGGCGCCACGCCCCGGCCACAACCCGCCGCTCAGAAGACCTCCGGATGAAGCGCCCGAGCCAGAACGCGCGCGGACTCGACGAGCCCCGGCCCGGGACGGTTCAACGCCCTCGCGTCGACGAACGCGACGCGCCCCGCGCGCACCGCAGGGAGATCCCGCCACCCGGGCAGCGACTGCACGAAGCCCACGAGGTCTTCTGCCTCCCCGGCCGGCCACAACACGACATCCGGATTCCGGGCCACGATGCTCTCGAATCCCACGTTCGGCCAGGCCGCGGGCAGGTCGGCGAAGACGTTCGCGCCTCCGGCGACCCCCATGAGGTCGTCGATGAACGTTCCTCCACCGGTCGTCATCGGGGGATCGTACCAGACGACGTACAGCGCGGTCACCGCAGGCAGTCCGGCGACCCGCTCCGACACCTCGGTCAGTCCATCCTTCAGGGACCTCGAGAGGGAGTCCGCCGCCTCTTCCACGTCCAGCAGCGCACCCAGAGACTCGATCGCGGCGAAGACGTCCTCCAGGGTGTTGGTCGGAAGGACCCGCGTCTCGATGCCGAGGTCTCCGAGCCTCTGCGCGAGCGCCGCCGTTTCACGCGCACTCGTGGTGAGCACGACGTCGACGTCGAGCGCCACGAGGACCTCCAGGCTCGGGTCGAGCCCGCCACCCACCGAGGGGAGGTGCGAGGAAGCCGGGTCGGTATCGTGGTCCGTACGGGCGACGAGGTGCGCACCGGCACCCATGGCGATGACCAGCTCGCTGAGCGAGGGTACCATCGCCACGATGCGGGGCCCCGTCGTATCGACGCCCGGCTCGGGCGCAGCAGGGGCGCACGCGCCGAAGAGCGCGAGCGAGAATGCCACCGAAGAACGAACCCCGATCCTGAACCGGAGACTCCGTCCCCGGCGGCAACGAAATGCCGTGGGACCCATCTGTGCTTCCCCTCGACCGGAGGATGAACCCGCGCGACACAGGTCTCCTGGCTTAGGGCCGGCTCACTCGCCTTCCCGGGCCGCTTCGCCCAGTGGCACTTCGAGTGTCCGTTTCGGTTCGACCGAGCCCATCACAGTGGCGGGACCGCGCCGGAATCTCACCGGCTTCCGAGATGTATCGCCGGAAGAGGTTAGTCGGTCTCGCCCTCGTCCGCCATTCGGCGTCGGATTCGCACGAGCTCCTCCGCGGCCCAGACGCCTTCGGGTGACGTCGCATGCTGCTCCGCGACCCGAGCCAGGAGAGGAGCGGCCCGGCGCGGCTCGCCCAGGCGTACCTCGCAGAGCTCCACCATCTCCTTCAGCGCCAGCAGCCTGACTCCCGAATCCATCGTCGCGCTCGTAAGTGCACGCTTGAATCCGTCGGCTGCCCCATGCGGGTCGCCCATGAGATCGCGGCGTATGCGCGCGACACGCAGGTAAGGCGTCGGCTCATCC
Organism: Gemmatimonadota bacterium; assembly: GCA_030827315.1. Lineage (GTDB taxonomy): Bacteria > Gemmatimonadota > Gemmatimonadetes > Longimicrobiales > Gaopeijiaceae > UBA2589. The sequence continues at coordinate 2,800 of JAURER010000027.1, forward strand.
GGGTCCTCGAGAATCGCGACCTCGAACACCTCGAGGGCGCCCTCATAGTCACCGCGGGCGACGTACGACTCCGCGAGCGAATATTCCTTCTTCCGGGGCGTGCTTCGCCCAGAGGGGGCGTAGACCGTGCCCGCCGCGCGGCCGGACGCCGCGGCCAGGGCGAGGGGCCCGAAGTAGGCCGCAGCCCACCCCATCAGCGTAGCGAGGATGATGACCAGCCCGCCTCCCGCACCGTTCACGGTCGCGAATCCGCCGAGAAGGAAGCCGAGAAACGCGCCGACGGGGGACAAGGCCAGGACGCGTATCTTCATCGCGCGCTCGAAGGCGTGGGGCGAAGCACGTTTCTGGACGATGGGCGTGTAGCCGCGGCGCACGGGACGCGGCAAGCGCGGACCGTTGCCCGGCACGTCGTTCACGCCGAACCCTACGCTTCCGCGTCGTCCCGCTCTGCCGACGCGTCCCCGTGAAGCTCGTCGAGCTCGCGGGTACGCCGGCGAATCCAGAGGCCGGCCCCCGCGACCATGCCCAGCGGCAACAAGCTCAGGAACGCAGTGGTAGCCAGGAAGGCCTGCCGATTCTCGTCACGCGCGTCGAAGCAAACGGGGCACGCCAGCACAACTTCTGGCATCAAGCCAATGAAGAGAGCGGTCACACCCGCGATCACGGCCACGCGACCGAGCCACCCGCCTAGCCGCCGGATCACAGGTAGACCTTCCAGTACAGGATGGGCCAGACCAGGACCACGAAGTACCAGAACGCCGACACGGTGGCGAGCTGATGGGCGGTAAGCTCTTCCCGGTCGAGGCGGGTGAACGCCCAGATCAGGGCGGCGAGCGCGCCGACCGCGTGCAGCGCGTGCGAGCCCACGATCAGGTAGAAGAAGCCGCCGTAGGCACTCGACTGCATGGTGAGTCCCTCCGCGAGCAGTGCGACCCACTCCACTCCCTGGAAGCCGACGAAGATGCACCCCAGGAGGATGGAGAGCAGCAATGGGATGCGGGCGGAGTTCTGCTCGCGACGGAACGCGAACCAGGTCAGCACGAGGACCACGCCGCTGACGAGGAGCGCCAGCGAATTGAGCGCGGTCTCCTGTGCCGGCAGACGCGGTTGACCGTACGGAGGCCACATCACTCCGGCCTGCTGCGCTTTCACGATCGCGTGCGCAGAGATGAGACCCGAGAAGAACATCACCTCGGTGAAGATGAAGATCAGCATTCCGAGCACGCCGTTCGGTATGACCGGCTCGCGTCGAACCGGCGCGGGGCGGCTTTCCGTCGGGTACGTGGCTGATCCGGCGCTCATCTGGGGATTAGTTGGGACGCAGGGACATCACGTAGTCCGCCATCTCCTCCAGCTGCTCGGGCGTGTACAGCGCACCCCAGGGAGCCATGAGGGCGGAGCCCCCGACGACGGCGGCGCCGTCGCGGATGACCGTGACGATCCGGGCGCGATCGCGACCCTCCCAGAAGGCCGGATCGGTGAAATTCGCGGGCTTCGGGTCGAGGGCCATGCCCGCCGGGCCGTCACCCTGACCCCCGGCGCCATGGCACGTGGCGCACACCGTTCCAAACGATCCGGCGGCACTGAAGCCGGCCGGGGCCGCCTCGGCCACCTCCGCCGCTCCGCCCTCTTCGGCGTGATCGCCGTCTCCGTGGTCGTCACCGCCCAGCCCGCGGGCGGTGGCCTCCTTCGCCGCGAGGTTCTCCCAGTTGTTCCCCTCGTGATTGAGCACGTCGGGCGAGATACCTGCGACCATGAGGACCATGAGGAGCACCGACGTCGTCAGCAGCCACTTCATGAGCCTCTTCTCCCACTTGAGGTGCATGAAGTTGTCGATCACGAGGTTCGCCTTCACCAGCGCAATGCCGAACGCGGTGATCAGCGTGATCCAGGGCAGACCCGTGATACGCCCCACCTCCGGACCCGCGACGCTGATCAGGAAGAGGACGACCAGCGCGACGTAGATCGCGAAATAGTTGACGTGATGGCCGCCGCCGTGGCCGTCGTCGTGATGCTCGTTGTGCTCGTTGTTCCCGGACATGGCCTTACTTCGCGATGTAGAGAAGCGGGAAGAGGAAGATCCAGACCACGTCGACGAAGTGCCAGTAGATGCCGATGAGCTCGACGCGGTGTAGCTCCCGTCCCCGATACGCATCGACCGCCACCACCCCCATGATGATCGCGCCCGCGATCACGTGCAGGGCGTGGAGGCCGGCCGCGGTGTAGTAGAACGACCAGAAGGTGTTCGCCGTGATCGTGTAGCCGTGCGAGATCTCATTGGCCCACTCGAACGACTTGATCACGAGGAAGGTCAGGGCCCCCAAGATCGTGAAGCCGAGAAGCTTCGCGGCCTCCTTCCCGTTGCCCTTTTCGGCGGCCTGGTGCGCGAGCACCGCGGTGAAGCTCGAGGTGAGCAGCACGAAGGTGTTGATGGCCCCGATCCACGTCTGGGTGTGAGACGCAGCCTCGGCCCATTCGGGGTGGCCGAGCCTGTGCATGATGTACGTGCCGAGCAGGCCGCCGAAGATCACGACCTCCGAGGCGAGGACCCACCAGACCGCCAGGCGGCCCGTAGGGATTCCCGTTGCGCTCCGGAGCGTAGCGAGGGGTTTTGCGTTTGCCATCAGGCTGGTTCGTCTTGGGGCCAGTAGTCTTCTTCACGATCGGGGTGACCGTACTCGTACGGGCCCCGGTACACGACCGGCATGCGGTCGAGCGGCCAGTTTCCATGCGGCGGCGGGGACTCGGTGGTCCACTCGAGCGTGTTCGCCTGCCACGGGTTCTTTCCGGCCTTCTCACCCCTGATCCAGCTCGTGATCATGTTGTAGAAGAACACCAACTGGAACGCGATCATGATCAGGAGCGAGATCGTGGCGATCTGCCGGAGCTGGAACATCTCGGGCGTCGCAAGCTCCGGGAAGTGCTGGAAGTTGTAGATGCGGCGGTGCTGACCACCCATCCCCAGCACGAAGAGCGGGATGAAGATGAAGTTGAAGGGGATGATCGTGCCCCAGAAGTGAATCTTCCCGAGCGTGTCGTTCATCATCCGCCCGAACATCTTCGGGAACCAGTACGTGAACGCGCAGAACGACCCGATGATCGCGATCGGGAAGAACGTGTAGTGGAAGTGCGCGAGCACGAAGTACGTGTCGTGGAAGTAGATGTCCGCGCCGCTCGCACCGAGGAAGATCCCCGTCACGCCTCCGATCAGGAACTCGGCCATGAAGGCGAGTGCCCAGAGCATGGGCGTCGTGAGACGGATGGAGCCCCCGTACAGCGTCGCGATGATCACGAAACACATCTCGGCGATCGGCACGGAGATGAGGAGCGTCGTGACCGTGAACACGTTCGCCATGCGCGGGTCGATACCCGCGATGAACTGGTGGTGCGCCCAGACGAAAAAGCTCAGCACGCCGGTCGCGACCGCCGTGTAGAGGACCATCTTGTAGCCGAAGATCTTCTTGCGCGCGAACGTCGCGATGACGTCGACCGTGATGCCGATCGCCGGCAGCAGCACGACGTAGACCTCGGGGTGTCCGAAGAACCAGAAGAGGTGCTGCCAGAGGATCGGGTCACCTCCTCGGGCCGGGTCGTAGAAGCCGGTACCGAGCGTCTGGTCGAAGAGCAGCATCACCGCGCCCGCCACGAGCGGACCGACCGAAAGCATGAAGAGGATGCTCGCGATCACGATCATCCACGCCACCAGCGGGATGTCGTAGGCCTTCATCCCGGGCGCCCGTGAGTTCATGAGCGTGGTGATGAAGTTGATACCGCCCAGAAGGAAGGCCACGAATTCGAGCGCCACGGCGATGAGCCAGAGCGAAGAGCCCAGGTTCGTCTGGTTGTACTCCGCGACCGCCGACAGCGGAGGGTACGACGTCCACGCGCCTCCGAAGCCACCCCCTTCCACGAAGAGCGACGCCATGAGGACGATCACGCTCAGGAAGAACACCTGGAAGGAGAGGCGGTTGATGCGCGGAAACACCATGTCGTCCGCGCCGATCATGAGCGGAATCAGGTAGTTCCCGAAGGCGGCGATCAGCACGGGCATCGCCACCCAGAAGATCATGATCGAACCGTGGTTCGTGATCAGCGCGTTGTACTCACCCGGCGAAACCTGGCCGAAGCCCGGTACGGAAATGCCCGGGAAGGCGAGCTGCATGCGGAACACGTACGCCATGTATCCACCGATGATCGCCATGAGCATCCCGGTGAACAGGTACTGCATGGCGATGATCTTGTGGTCCGTCGACCAGATGTACTTCAGGATGCCCGTCGGACCATGGTGATGGTCGTCGTGGCCGTGGTGGTCGTGGTGGACGTCGACTGCGGTGTCTGCCATGTCCCTCGCCCTCTACGGGGTGGTCGCGACCGACGCCGACGAAATCCAGGCGGCGTGCGTGTTCGCGTCCTCGATGTGAATCCGTCCGGCCATGATCCCGTGGCCGATGCCGCAGATCTCCGCGCACTGGATGCCGAACTCACCCGTCATCGTCGGCCGGAACCAGCCGGTGATCGACCGACCGGGCAGGGCGTCCTGCTTCAGGCGGAAGACCGGAACGGAGAAGTCGTGGAGCACGTCACGCGACTCGAGCTTGAAGTGGTAGGTCTTCTCCACTTCGACGTGCAGGTCTTCGACGGTGAAGATGTCGTCTGCGGTGTCGAGCTCGTTGTCGGCTCCGGGATGCTGGAACGTCCAGGCCCACTGCTGCCCGATGATTCGGATGGTGGAGTCGGCTTCGGGAAGGACCTGCTTCACGTTGTACCACACGCGAACCGACCCGATGATGATGAAGACGTCACACACCAGCACGAGCGCGTGCGGAATCGTGATCCACCGACTGACGTGCTTCTCCTTGCCGGTGAGGTACTGCGACTTCTTGCCGGGCCTGGCGCGGAACTTCCAGATGAGCCAGAAGAACATGGCTTCGGCCAGGAGGAACCAGAATCCGGCGAGGACCGCGACGAGGTTGATGAGGCCGTCGATGTCGCTCGCGTACGTCGAGGCCTGGACCAGGAAGCGTTCGAGCATCTGCTAACCCATCCTCGTGCTCATGATGATGAACAGCGCCGCGAGGCAGAACAGCACCGCCCCGATTGCCGTGATCTTGAATGTCTTCGCCGCGTCGAGAAGCGCCTCGTTCTCGGAGTCGGGAGGAAGGGCAGGCACGCCGGCCGGGGGCGCCGTGGTCGTCGATTTGTCAGCCATGTCGGTCCCCTACCGGAGCGTCTGGACGTAGGCGATGACGTCCTGCATCGCCTGATCGGTCAGCGCGAGCGAGTTCACCCGCATGGTCACGCCCCACGTGTCGCCGGGACGGGCCCCACGGGCGCCGCTCTTGAAGTTGCGCAGCTGATTGAGCAGGTACCAGTCGTCAAGCTGGACGATCGGCGGGGCGTGGAGGTCCGGATTCCCGAGACCGTCGGCCCCGTGACACGCCGCGCAGACCGCGTACGACGCCGCGCCCACGCCGGCGTTGCCGTGCAGGGTGCTCGCAGGGAAGTGCGGGTCGAGCGAGGCCACGTACTCCGCGACCGACTCGACGTCTCCCTCGCGGTTCAGCGTCAGCGCCATCGGCCGCATCCGCAGTCCCGGGAGGTCGCCGGCGTGGTCGCCCCGGTAGCCCGCCTGGAACCCTCGCAGCTGATCCTGGATGTACCACTGCGGGAGCCCGGCGATGGCCGGTGCGGCGATGTCGGGGTTGCCGGCTGCCTCCGCGCCGTGACACGGCTGGCACGTCTCGTAGAGCTCGGCGCCACGCGCCATGCCGACCGGGGGCGGCGTCGCGTCACACGCGGCGGCACCGATGACGAGCAGCGGGAGTCCGATCCGTCGAACGTTTCGAAGCATCATGCCTGTGTGGATAGTGGGATCGACTCGTCGATCAGCATGATCGGGATGTCGTCCCGTACCGGGTAGAGAAGGGTCCCGTCCTCCCGGACGAGGGCCTCGGCCAGCGTCTGCGTGACGGGCTCGCCGCCACGATTCTTCAAGGTGCCCGCCTCGATCGCCGCATTCACCCTGCCGACGAGCTCCGCGTCCGCAACGCGCAGCGGCTGCTTCGTTTCGGGACAGACGAGAATGTCGAGAAGGATTTGGTCGACCATGACGGGCGGTTCGCGGAGGCACGAGAGAGGGTCGCGTCCGCAAACCCTGTCCGTGTCCCACGGTTCAAGTACTTTCTCAGGCGCCCGGATTCCTGCCCGGGTGCTCGAGCCGGAAAAAGGTACTGCACTCCTACAGCGAGCGGGAGCCTCCATATGAAGCTTCGTGAAGAATTTCACAAGGTCGCTCGGGCTCGTGGCCGACTCTGGCCGGGTGTCGTCGTCGCCCTGCTCGCGCTTTCCGCGTGCGCTGACGCGGACGCGGTGCCCGCGGGGGGAGCGGCCACACCCGTCGCCGGGAGCGACGCCACCCCGGCCTTGGGCGCAGACCGGGCTGCGCCCGCCCTGCCGGCCGCGGGGTATGCCTGGGTCGTCTTCGGAGCCGACACGGTGCTCGCGGAAGTCGCCGCCACCGCGGACGAGCGCGCGGAAGGGCTGATGTATCGGGACGCGGTACCCGACGGAACCGGCATGCTCTTCGTGTTCGAGGACAGCCGCCCCCGCGCGTTCTGGATGGCGAACACGTACGTGGCCCTCGACATCGCGTACATGGACCCTTCGTACCGCATCGTCGACATCGTCGCGATGGAGCCTCTGGACATGGATACGTACCCCAGCAGGGCTCCGGCCATGTTCGCGCTGGAGGTGCGCCAGGGCTGGTTCGCCGAGCACGGCATTGCCGTGGGAACGCAGCCGACGATCGTCTTCGGCGTCCAGAGGCGCTGACCCCGCCGCCCACGGGGCCCCGGGGCCGGCGGACCTACCGGACCGCCGCTCTCAGCACCTCTGCAAGAACGCCTATGTCCGTCTCGTCGTTGTACACGTTTGCCGAAAGCCTCAGCGCGCTGCCGCGCAGCGACGCCGACACGTTCCGCGAAGCGAGGTCGTCGCGCAGCTTCGCGAGGTCGACGGACGTCGGCATCCGCAGCCCGAAGAGGTGGTGGGCGCGCCATTCCTCGGCCTCGACCGAGTAGCCCAGCCGACGGACCTCGGCGAGAAGACCCGCCGTGAGCTCGCGGCAGTAGGCCTGAATCCGCTCGGGCCGCCACTCCAGCAGAAGCTCAAGGCTCGCCTTTGCGATCGGAGCGAGGAAGAAGTTCGAGCGCTCGGCCACGTCGTAGCGAACCGCGCCGGGCAGATAGGCGTCCTGGTAGTCCACGAGACGCTGAAAGTCGTGGCTACGCTCCCGCGCGATCCACGTCTCCTCCAGGGGCACCCCGTGGTCGAAGCGTTCCGAGAAGTAGGCAAACGAGAACGAGTACGGCCCGAGGAGCCACTTGTACGCCGCGCAGATCAGCACGTCCGGGCGCACCGCCGAGGCGTCGAACGGGAGCGCGCCCACCGATTGCGTGGCATCCACCACCAGCGCCGCACCCACCTCTCGGCAGCGACGTCCGATGGCGACCAGATCGAACCAGGTGCCGTCCGTCCAGTGCACGTTCGGAACCGCGACCAGCGCGGTCTTCACGTCGATGGCCTCCAGAAGCCGTTCGTTCCACGTCCGCCCGCGTTCCTCTCCGCCGCCGGGACCGACCATCCGCAATTCGGCCCCGGATTCCGCCGCGATCCTGCGCCACGAGTAGACGTTTCCCGGAAACTGCTCCTGCGTGAGGACTAGATTCTGTCCGGCCGATACGGGGAGGTTGCGCGCCGCGGTCGCGACCCCGTAGGAGACGCCGGGCTGAATCGCAACACGCCCAGGCTCGGAAACGCCCACGAGCTTCGCGAAGAGCTCGCGCAGCCTGTCCGTCTCCCAGAAGGCGTCGGGCGGCACGATCGCGGTCGGCATGCGCTTCTTGCGAATCGCCTCGAACCCCGCCTCCTCGGACGCGCGCGGAAGAGGCCCCATGTAGGCACAATTGAAGTAGTGGTAGTCCCGCGCGAGCTGGAATTCGTCGCGGCGGCACGTGAGCACGTCGCTCATTCTTGGTCTTCGTCCTTGGAGCGTGCGTAGAAGGCAGCGTACAGGATCAGCCAGAAGAACCCCGACGTGATCGCGGCCAGCATCACGATCTCGAACGTGTCCATCTTCCCTCACGGGGGGGTACGAGGAACCGGTTACAGCTCTGCGGAACGGCACCTCGGGGCAACGGCTAACGCACTCCGCGCAGCGTCGCCACGGCCGCGCCCCGCGGTTGCGACCCTGTCAGGAGAATCAGATGCATGTCGCCAGCCTCGAGCGCTTTCCTTTGCGCCGAGGAGAGTCTGACGACACCGGACCCGTCCCCCTCTCCGGGGGCCAGAAGACGATGCGCGACCTGCCAGCCGTCCTGGCCGTCTGCCCAGCGCAGCGCGAGCGCATGGACGTCTCGGGCGGCCACGTTCACGACCCGCAGACGCCACGCCAGATCCGACCGCGTCTCGTCGAACGTCAGAGTGCCCTCGATGCTGACCGCCGGTGCATCGCCTGCCCCGACGCGCGTGCCGGACACGATCCCCTCGGGCAGTCCCGCCTCGATCCGGATCTCCCGGAGCGGTGGGGCGGCGCCGTTCACGAGCGGTGGGGTGCTCCACGGCTCGCGACGGTGCTCCGTCTCCACCTCGAACGCATGTGCGAGCGCCACCAGTCTGGCGTCGTCGAGTGTGCGGCCCACCATCTCGATGCCGATGGGAAGCCCTCCGTCGGTGAAGCCCGCCGGAACGCTGAGGGCCGGAAGCCCGGTGTTCGCGCTGAGGCTGCAGCTCGACCCCCGCTGAGGGTCGCCGATGACGGCCGGGATCGTACGCACGGTCGGGAATACGAGCGCGTCCAGCGAATGACGGTTCAGGGCCCTCTCCACGGCCTCGCGAAGCGGACCGCGGCGCGCGAGCGCCGCGCGGTACGCCTCCGTCTCTCGCGCCTCGGGCTCGTTGCGCACCCGCATGCGCGGCACCAGTTCCTCGTGTACGAGCCCCAGGGCGAGCATCTCCCCGAGCGAGTCCACCGGCGCATCTGGGCTCGCTGCGAGGTAGTCGATCAGGTCCCACTTGAACTCGTGGTGAATCACGCCCGAGTCCGCGATCAGCGAATCGAGATGTTCGATCTCCACGGTGACCGTGTCCGCACCCAGCTCCACCATCCGCGAAATTGCGACGCGCACCACGCGGTCCGCCTCCTGCTCCTCCGGCGCCGACGCGAAATACGCCTCCAGTAGTCCGATCCGGGCCCCATTCAGGGTCGCGCCATCCAGAGCATCGACGAATCCCGGCAGGTCCCGTCCGGTGAGGATCGCCGTCGCCGGATCCGCCGGGTCCACCCCGATCGTGGCGTCGAGGGCGATGGCGAGGTCGCGCACGGTGCGTGCCAGCGGGCCGCCCACGTCCTGCGTGTGCGAAAGGGGCACGATACCGTCGATGCTCGACAGCCCCTTCGTGGGTCTCAGGCCCACGAGGTCGTTCTGCGCGGCGGGGATCCGAATGGAGCCGCAGGTGTCGCTCCCCCATCCCACCGCGGCGAAGGTCGCAGCGATGGCGGCGCCCGTGCCGCCGCTGGAGCCGCCCGGGTTGCGGCTCAGATCGTACGGGTTGAGCGTCTGCCCTCCCATCGACGAGATGGTCGTGATGCCGGAGGCGAGCTCGTGCATGTTCGCCTTGCCGACGATCACCGCACCGGCGTCCCTCAGCCGCGCGACCTGAAACGCGTCGTCGGGGGGAATGAAGCCGGCCAGCGCGAGCGTGCCCGCACTGGTGGGCATGTCGAACGTGTCATAGTTGTCCTTCAGGATCACCGGAATGCCGTGCAGCGGCCCTCGGGGACCGCGCTCCCTACGTTCGCGATCGAGCGCCGCGGCGTGGGCGAGGGCATCCGGATTGAGCCACACCATGGCGTTGATGGCGGGGCCCGCCCGGTCGTACGCCGCGATGCGGGCGAGATACGCTGCCGTGATATCCACGGCCGAGGCTCGGCCCGACGACATGGCCGCCTGCAGCTCGGTGATGGACGCACCGACGACCTCCACCTGCGCGATCGCGCGATCGGTGCAGACACACGACAGGGTGACGAGTGCGGCGACGAGCGCGGGACGTCCGACCGGAAGAGCCCGGGAAGGAATTCTCATGGCCCGAAGGTATGGTGCCGAGCGCAGCCCGGCACCTCGTCTCTTACAACCCGAGCCAGTAGTTCACTTTGATGATGAACCGATTCTCGGCCGGTGCGTCGAAGAGCGCGCCCAGGTCCCGGTCGAGGTCGAAGTCACCTGTGCGCGCACGGGCGATCTGGTTACGCTGCCAGACGAAGAAGATCGTGGATCCCGGACGGTACTCCCATCGCACGACGGCATTGCCGACGAGCGAGCGGACGTTGAAGTCCCGGTCGGAGAAGGAGTAGTCGGCTCGACCGTCCCCACTGAAGTCGACGTACTGCACGCCGTCGAGCTCGCAGATCGACCCACCGGCGCAGTAGACCCCGTCGGCCTGCGCGTCGGCCACGCCCGGTGCGAAGCGCGTGAAGTCGAAGCTCTTCGACTCCGCCAGCTGCTTGTACTGGACGTAATCACCCGACGACAGCAGCGGCTGGGCGAAGAGCTGCAGCGAGAGCGTCGGGGTGAACGTCCAGTCGAGCCTCGTCACCATCGAAATCGACGTGCGCTCGAGGTCGGAGAAGAGGTACCGGCGCCCGTACGTCGGCCCGTACGACAGAGTCGACGTGGCCGTGACGTACTGGTCACTCGACGTGGTCGCCTCCCAGCTCGGTGCCACCGAAAGGGAAACGCCGTCGGACGGGCGCAGGTTGAGGTCGGTCTTGATTTCCCGACGGGCCCCGCCGCCGATGAGGTCTCGGGTCTGATCGAAGTTCACCGAGACATGGACGGCACGCCTGCGATCGCTACCGAGGTTGGCGTTCCAGCTGATCGATCCGGGGCTCACCATCATCGGACCGCCGCGCGTGGCGTTGCGGCTCATCTGCTGCGGGCTGTAGCGCACGCTGGTCCGGAGGTTCCACCAGTTCAGGAACTCCCCGTTCACGTTCACGGAGTAGTTCCCGTTCGTCCGGGCGTCGTGCCACGATCCCACGACCCAGGGGTCGTCGAGCGCCTCGTGGCTCCAGTTGTGGAAGCTGCTGAGGCTGACGTCGTAGTTCCGGAAGAGTGTCCCGGGCTGGATCTCCTTGTACCCGATGCGGAACCCGCCATCGATGCGCTCGGCGTTGGTGGAGAAGCCGAGGTCGTTGACCTCGAACACCTTCGAGACCTCGGCCGCCCACACGGAACCGGTCCAGTGCCGCCCGTTCCTTTTCTCGAACTGGAGGCGCCAGTCCCGACCGGTCAGGGATCGAGCATCCGGGTCGACGGAAAAGCGCGTGGCGTCCGGTCGCTGAAGGAGGTGCGTCGACGCGTTCTGCACGCGAACCATGGCCTCCTGCGACCCCCGCACGTGACTCCCCGCGAAGAAGCCCCACAGTCCCCAATTGCGGTCGCTCCACTGGTGCTCGAAGCGGACGCCGCCGTTGAACGCAGTCGACGTGAGCCAGTCGAACGAGCCGTCGCCGGGAAGGTCGCGGTTCATCCACGAAGCGAGGGCCTTGATCTGCGTGGTCCCCTCGTCCAGGTCCTGCCCCACGCTCACGACACCGTACGTGGTGCGCGGCTCCACCAGGAACTCGCCCTGGCTGCCGTCCGAAAACGCACCCTGAGCGTATTCGTTCCCGGTAACGGCCGACAGTACGCCCAGGGACAGACCCTTCGACGTGCGGCCCGCGATCTTCGCGGCGCCGAGGATCGTGGCGTTGTCGGGGCTGTCGACGAAGTCGGGCCCACCCGGCACGCTGCCCTGCGGCGGGCGGCCGATGCGGCGGCTGTAGAAGAGCGAGTTCCTCCCGCCGGACAACCCGTAGTCGAATACGCGTGCATCCTCGACGAAAAAGGGACGCTGTTCGGGGAAGAATACCTCGAAGGCCGTGAGGTTGATCACCGCCGGGTCGGCCTCGACCTGACCGAAGTCCGGGTTGACCGTCGCGTCGAGGGTGAACGCCGCGCCGAGGCCGTAGCGCAGATCTACGCCCAGGCGGTTGTTCGAGCTGCTGCCGTCGAAGAAGGGGTCCCCGGGCTCGGCGGGTCCGTTCCGGAGGCTGGTCACGGCGTAGGGGCGCGCCTCGATGCGGCGAGCCGGACGGGCCACGAGCACACCCTCGATCCGCCCCATCTGGCTCACCATGCCCTGTCGCGTGCGCGAGACGAGCGCGTAGTAGCTCCGCTCGTTCGACGAGACTCTCTGCCGGAAGAAGTTGATGCCCCAGGTCTGGGCCTCGTCCGACGCCTCGTACCGGATCTGCGACAGCGGGATCCGCATCTCGACCGTCCACCCCTCGTCGTCCAGCGCCGTCGCGGAAGACCAGACCGCATCCCACGCGAAGTCCATCCGGGTGTCGTCGTAGAAGTACGAGTCGCTCTGGACGTTGGCCGCGCTCACCGCGAAGCGATAGCCGGTGAGTCCGTCGAGGTTCGGATCCAGGTGGATGCTGAACTGATCGAAGGTCCCGTGGCTGTCACGGCGGGTCAGGCGACGGTCGATGCGCTCCGGCGTCGGATCCCACATTCTCGCGAAGACCCAGATCGCGTCTTCGCCGAAAAGCACCCGCACCTCCGTGTCCTGCTCGGCGGGGATGCCCTCCACGGGCTCCTGCTGCAGAAATCCCGCGAAGAGCCGCGCGTCTTCCCACTCGGCCTCGTCCATGTATCCGTCGATGGAGATGTCCTCGATGGGGCGCGAGGAATCGAGAAGAGGCGCCGGAAGTGCCGAGCGCTGCGAGGGGGACCGCGAGCCAGTCGTGGCCGTCGCGGGCTCTTCGTTCATGCCCGGACCCAGCTGCGCCCGGACGGGCGCGGCAGAGGCGCAGGCAACGACGAAGCAGAGGAGAAGTCGGGTCACGGGACAAACGTCTGTTTGCCCGACAGAGCGGTGTCGCCCCTGGCGCCGGGACTTCGTGGTCTTGGGCTGCCTACCGCTGCAGGAGCCAGCGCTCCGCGGCGGGGTGCAGCGGGATCGGAGGTCTGGCCATGCGGGTCAGATCGATCTGCCTGGCCATGTCGTGCACCTGCTCAAGGGAGACACGATCGTCCGCGAAGATGTTGAGAAGCGTCACCACCACGTCGTCGTCGAGCGACTCCATGGAGAAGACCCAGTTCATGACAGCCAGCGTGGGGATGGCCTCCTCCACGCCCGGGTACGCTCCCGCCGGGATCTCGTCCGCAGAGTAGTAGGGGTGCTGCTCGAGCATCGCGTCGAGGACGGCAATGTCGACCGGCAGCAGCCGCATGTCCGCGGTGGTGGACGCTTCCAGAACCGCCGCGGCCGGATAGCCCACGGAGATGATCGCCGCGTCGATCGCTCCGTCCCGGAGAGCGGAGGAGGACTCCGCGAAGGAGAGGTAACGCGGCTCGATGTCGTCATACGTCAGGCCGTACCCCTCGAGCAGGTGTCGGGCCAGCTGTTCGGTGCCGGAGCCTGCCGCCCCCACCGAGACGCGGAATCCCTCGAAGTCCGCTACGGTGCGAGCGCGGGACGACGCGGGGACCAGAATGTGCGTCAGGTTCGCGTAGAGCGGAGCGATCGCCCGGAGTCCGGAGATGGAGCTCGTGAAGTCTCCGATGCCTCGCTGGGCCTCGTACGCCGTCGAGGCGATCGACATGGCCAGGTCCATCTGACCTGACGCGAGGCGGTTCACGTTCTCCACCGACCCTCCGCTGACCTCGGCCGTGTACTGGCGCACGGGATCGGCTATGGAGAGCCGGCTCGCGATGGCGCCGCCGAGCGGGTAGTAAATGCCGGCCGTCCCCGCGGTCCCCAGCGACATGAACTCCTCGACGCGACCCCCGCCCGCCGTGTTGGCGCCGGCGACCGGGGACGGCGGCGGGTACAGGGGTTCGCCCGACCGCGCCGGCCCCTGAGCGGGATTCAGGAAGAACGCTGCCGCAACGCCGGCGACCAGGAGACCGCCTGCCCACGGCGCCCACGGCGCCGGCTCGCTCTCTTCGGTGCGCAGGAATGCGAGCACGAAGGCGAGCAGACCCACGGCGTCGGAAGGCAGGCCGGGATACACGAGGAGGAACGAGGCGAGCAGGGCCAGGCCCCGCTCCCACGGGCGGAGCCGGGTGCGGCCGAATCCGACCCCCGCCGCCGCGAGCGCGATGACACCGATCGTCGCGCTGACGACCGCCACGACGATGCCGGCCGGGGAGCCCACCATCAGGAGCTCCGGGCCGTACACGAACATGAACGGCACGACGAAGCCCGCGCCCGCGAGCGTCGCTGCATACATCGCCGTACGCATCGGTGGTGCCCCGGCGATTCCCGCTGCGGCGAACGCCGCGAGGGAAACCGGAGGGGTCACGTTCGAGATGCACCCGAAATAGAAGATGAAGAGGTGCGCCGAGAGCAGTGGAACACCGAGCTGCACCAGGGCGGGCGCGCCGAGGGCCGCGAGCACCACGTAGGCTGCCGTCGTGGGCAGGCCCATCCCGAGCACGATCGAGCCCAGACCGGTCAGCAGCAGAGCGCCGAGCAGATTGCCCTGCGAGAGGGTGATGATCAGCTCCGACATCCGGAGCCCGATCCCGGTCAGCGACGCCACACCGACCACGATGCCCGCAGCCGCGCACGCGGCGGCCACCTGCACCGCACCCTGGCCCGCACGCTCCACGATGTCCCGAATCGCGGCCGGTGATGGCCGCGTCGACGGGCGCACGGCCGCGAGCGCGAGCGCGGACGCGACGCCCCAGAACGCCGCACGCATCGGCGACCTGCCCATGCCCAGCAACGCCACGATGATCAGAAGGGGGAGGAGAAGGTGGAGGCGATCGACGACAGGCTCGGTGTCCTGCTCGTCGGCCGGCTCGATGCCCATGCGCCCGGCACGGAAGTGGATGGCGGCCAGAAGGGCAGCGTAGTAGAGCAGCGCAGGGATGATGGCCGCGAGCGCGACCTGCAGATACGGGATGTTCGTCCAGGTGGCGAGGATGAACGCACCGGCGCCCATGACGGGGGGCATGAGCTGACCTCCCGTGCTGGCCGCTGCCTCGATGGCGGCGGCGAAAAACGGCTTGAAACCCGCCCGCTTCATGAGCGGAATCGTGAAAGTGCCCGTGGTCACGACGTTCGCCACCGCACTGCCGGACAGTGAGCCCATGAAGGCGCTCGCCACCGCCGCGGTCTTCGCCGGCCCGCCACGCGTGCGGCCGGCCACCCGGTTCGCGAGCGCGATCAGCAGGGCGCCCCCACCCGCCGTCTCCAGCACCGCACCGAAGAGAACGAAGAGATACACGAAGTCCGCCGACACCCCCAGCGGAATGCCCCAGATGCCCTCGGTCGACAGATAGAGGTGCTCGATCAGCCGTGTGACGTCGTACCCCCGGTGGGCGAGGAAGCCCGGGAGGTAGGGTCCCGTGAACGCATACAGGATCGCGAGACCGCACACCGCGATGAGCCCCCAGCCCGTCGCGCGCCTCGCCATCTCGAGCACCAGCAGGATCGCGAGACCGCCCATGAGCAGGTCGACACCGGTGGGATTCCCCGAACGCGCGACGAGAGCCTGATTTTCCAGGGCTAGGTAGCCGCACACCACGATCGTGAGACCCGCGAGCACCCATCCGAGCGCGCCCCCGACCCGTTCGAGGATAGGGAGCCCGTCCGGGTTCTCGGGGGCCCGGAGCTTGCGCTGAACTCCGACACCGAGGAAGGCGAGTGTGGCCATGAGGGCGAGGTGCACCGGCCGCTGCACGAGCGCCGTGAAGGGCGCCACCCCGGCCGCGTACATGTGGAAGAGGCCCGCACCGACCGACGCTGCCGCGATGACCAGTCCCGCGGCCCTGCCCCGCCCGCCACTCATGCGCGCCCCATGGTTTCGCACATGGACTCGCCGCGCCGGCGCGCGCGGGGAGGCATCACCTCTCTACGAAGAAGGCGATGACCATCGCGAAGAGCAGCACGACGGAAAGGCCGACCGTGGCCGCGCTGCCGAAGCTGCGACGGCGATCGATGGCGTGGGCTCCCTGAGCTACGACGAGTGTCGACCATATCTGCGTGAGGTCCAGGTACCTCAGGACACTCAGCACGTATCCGTCCGGCAGGAACGGCAGGAAGGTGCCGAGATTGAGCGTGAGTTGAGGATCCCCGATCGAGATCCTCAGGGGGGTGAGCAGAAGCCCGAAGGCGACGGCAATGAAATTGGCGTGAGCCACCATCGCAAGGTACTGGACGTAGCGCCCCTCGTCTCCGAGCACGAAGGCGAATACCAGCGCGTACAGGCCGGCCATGAACGCCGTCATGAGCAGCGTGGCCAGGAAAGACATGATGGGCGTCACGATGCGAATCACCCGCAGAACTCGATCGCCCATCTCGGGGAGTTCACGCCCGCGCTCCATGGCCGCCTGGCGGTTCGCCTCCATCATGAGTTCGGCCGGGATGAGGGCCACCGAGATCGTGACGAGGATCGCGCCGACCAGGAGGGCGCCGACCCATCGCGGCTCCCGTGCGAGCTGTTCCACCAGGCGGGCCGGTGAGTGGAAGACTGCGGCCAGGCGGGCCGGGAGCGATGGAAGGCCGCTCGTACTCGCGTTCTCGCCCACCGTCACGACCCCCACTGCGCGCGAGCCTTCTGCGTCGTGCGGACCCGAATGGGTAGCGGCCCGGGAGCCATCGGCACCGAGACCTCCCCGCGGCCGCTCGCACGCCGGACCTGCTCGAAGAGCGTGCCACCGCGGAAGTCCCAGAGAACGTGTCCCTCCACCTCCAGATCCGATCGCTGGCTGACCGACATGCCGGCGATCACGAGCTCGTTCGTGACCGTGGTCTGCCCCGTCAGGGAGATCATGAGGAGCGAGCGACCGTCCACCACGGTGTCACCCACCACCGTGTAATGCAGGACCGCACGCTCCGAGCGGACTCCCGGGCCCTCCCGGCCGGACCACGATACCGTGTCCACCCAGCTGTCACCTGGCAATGCCGCCCGCCCTGGAAGTCGGGGAAAGAATCCGTGTGCCAGGCTCAGGCCCGATACCATCTGCGAGGCCTCGTCGGCCACCGTCGGCGTCGAAGTGAGGGAGACGCCCCCGATGCGGTCCAGCGAGAACTCCAGTGCACCACGCACGGCGGACTCGTCGACGCGCACCGGTGCTCCCATGGGCTGGCTCAAGGTGGCGTCCAGCGCGCGTACGGTCATGACCACGTCCACACCGGCGGACGTGTTGACCACCGAAACGTCATAGGTTGCCACACCGCGCTGGCTGAGCTGTAGCGACTGTCCCATGACCGAGACATCGATCTCGGTAGTGTCGGCGAAGTCGTAGGCCACGTCGCCACCCGGACCTTCACCGTAGGCGAGCGCAGGGGGTGAGGGAGGCGCGCCCCCGCAGGCCGCTGCGAGGAACGAGACCGCGGCGAGGGAAAAACCGCATCGTATCATGAGGCATCTCCGTTGGCTGATCGGGAACGATAGCGAACCGGGCCTCGCCGCGCCGAGCGGCGGAGGGGCTCGCGCCAGACTTGGCCGGTATCCTGTGACCTGATATCGTGTGTAACTCTCCATTCCGGGCCCCGCCGGCCAGGGGAGTCCCGCCTCTTCCCGACAAGATCCGATGAGCTACCGTACCAATCCCGACCGCATTCTCGAGAACATCGACCGCGCCAGAAACCGCGACGCGGAGAGCGCGGGGCTGTACGTGGAGCGTCAGGCACTGGGCCGTGAGCTCGACTCCCAGATGCCGGATCTCGATGCCACCACCACGGAGCGGACGAAGCGGATCTTCTCGATTCTTGAGCGTGCCTACACGCGAGCGGCCCAGCGTGCCGAACTCGGTCGTCTCGCCGCCCGATTCCAGGCGGTCGGGGACATCCACCATCACCACGCCCGCGGCGACGTGAGCATCTCGATCCACTACATGGACCACGAGCGCTACGACGACGTCGGCGTGTCGCCGTTCGAGATCCGCCCCTACGAGATCGCGGACGCGAAGAAGGAAACGAAGACCAGCCGCGCGGATGTCAACGCGCTCAAGGTCCTCCGCAAGGAACTTCGCGCCGGCATCCTCGCCGCATGGCAGAAGCTCGAGCCTCGCGTGAAGGACGCCATCCGCGACCGCGCGGACATGGGTGCCGTCCAGGTGCAGGTCACCGTGGACCTCCGTCCGGCGGAGTAGGGACACGGCACGCGTCCTCCTCGTCTTCCTCGACGGGGTCGGGATCGGCCGAGCCGACCCTGCGGTCAACCCCTTCTTCCGCGCGCGCCTGCCTGCCCTCTCCGCCCTCCTGGGCGGCGAGCCACCCGCGCTCGACAGGTCGAGTCGCCGCGGACCCGGCGCCGTCGCGTTTCCGCTCTCGGCCACGCTCGACGTGCCTGGTACGCCGCAGAGCGGCACCGGGCAGGCCGCCCTGCTCACGGGCGCGAGCGCGGCCGAGATCCATGGGCGCCACTTCGGTCCGTGGACACCGGTGCGCCTACGCGCCCTGGTTGAGGAGCGGAGCCTCCTGCGTCGTGCGGCGGACGCCGGCAGGTCGGTGGCCTTCGCGAACGCGTACCCGAGAGGTTGGCCCGGTGATCGCGGCGGGCGGCGCATCGCAGGCCCACCACTCGCCGCTCGCGGAGCCGGCGTGCTCAACCGGCACGAGGAGCACCTCGCATCCGGCGACGCGGTGTCCAGTGAGATCGTCAACGACGGCTGGCGCCAGCACCTTGGCCACGGAGGCCTTCCAGACGTCACGCCGCAGGAAGCCGGACGGCACCTCGCACGGATCTCGGAGAAGCACGAACTCACCTTTTGGGCCCACTACGCCACCGACACGGCCGGCCACCGGGGTGAGATGAGCGGCGCCGTGACCGCACTCGAGCGCGTCGACGCCTTTCTCTCCGGCGTCCTCGAGGCATGCCCGCCGGACACGCTGGTGCTCCTCGTGAGCGATCACGGCAACATCGAAGACGTGCGCGTCGGCCACACGCTAAATCCCGCGCTGGGTGTCGCCGCCGGTACCGCGCCCGGGTTGATCGCCGACGCAGCGGACAGCCTCCGCGACATCCGGGACGTGACACCCTTCCTGCTGGATCTGCTCGACGTCGGAGACTGAAGCACGGAGCGCCGCGTGCGGGTCCGGGGTCGCGCGAAGGGACCCACCGTCCCGGCACGCCATTCGTACGCCCCGCTCAGCGGGCGATCGTGCGCCATGGTGACGAACGCGCGCATTCTCGGGCGACTGCTCGTGGACACCGAGGGCGTCGGCGAGGCGGCGCTCTCGGCGGCTCTGGGTGCCGAACGCCGTCCGGGTGAGCGCGTGGGCGACACGCTGGTGCGCTGCGGCGCCATCAGTCGCTGCGGGGTCGCCCGCGCGCTCGCGGCGCAGCTCGACCTGCCACTCGCACCGATGCCACTCGAGCCCGAGCCGGACGCGCTCGCCGCGGTGCAGGCGGAGCTCGCTCGACGACGTGCGATTGTTCCGCTTGCGATCACGCGGCGCGTGATCCGCCTGGCGATGGCCGATCCCCTCGACGTGATCGCGATCGACGACGTCCAGTTCCAGACGGGGCGTCGCGTCGAGCCGATGGTCTCGACTCCGGAAGCCGTGAGGGCGGCCCTCGGTCGACACTACGGGGTCGACGCGCACGACGACATCGTGGAAGACCTCGACCTCGGCACGCTGGTCCAGGAGCTCCCCACCACGGCTGCCGAGGACGCCGGCGGCGACGACGGGATGGACCCGGAGCTCGAGCGAGCCACGCGCCACGCCCCCGTAGTGCGTCTCGTCGACCGTATCATTCGGAACGCCATCGACGAAGGCGCCAGCGACATCCACGTGGAGGAGACCGGCGCCGACGTCCGCGTTCGTGTCCGCGTCGACGGTACCCTCCGACGGACCGTGGACCTGCCTGCCTCGTCGCGCCGCGCCATTCTCTCGCGGATCAAGGTTCTCGCGGGCATGGACATCGCGGTGCGGCGCCGGGCGCAGGACGGGAGCCTCCGCTTCGACCACGCGGGACGCCGGCTCACGTTGCGTGTCAGTACACTCCCGGTGAACGGCGGCGAGAAGGCGGTGGTCCGCATCCTGGACTCGGCCACCGCGCCGTCGGACCTCGGCGTCCTCGGCATGAGCGGGCCGGACCTCACGCAGCTCCGGCTGCTGCTGCGCCGCGGCGAGGGCGTCGTCCTCGCCGCGGGTCCCACGGGCAGCGGAAAGAGCACCACGCTCTTCGCCGCGCTCTCCGAACTGGACCGCGACGTGCAGAACATCGTGACCCTCGAAGACCCGGTGGAGTACCGACTGTCCGGCGCCAGCCAGGTACAGGTGGACCGGCGCGCAGGCCTGGGCTTCGCCGACGCGCTGCGGGCGGTGCTTCGTCAGGACCCCGACGTCGTGATGGTGGGCGAGATCCGCGACCGTGAGACCGCAGAGATCGCGATGGCGGCGGCGGTGACCGGTCACCTCGTCCTCTCGACCATCCACACCGTCGACGCGCCCGGCGCCATCACACGTCTGCTCCACATGGGCGTGCCCCCGTTTCTGGTCGCCGGAGGCCTGTCGGGGGTGGTCGCGCAGCGCCTCGTGCGCCGGTGCTGCAGCGCCTGTCGTGGCCGCGGGTGCCACGAGTGCGGCGACGGTATGCGGGGTCGGACGGGGGTCTATCAGGTGCTCGGAGTCTCTGACGAGATGCGCGACGAGATTTCCGGCGCGGGCTCCTCGGCCAGGCTGCGCAGGCTCGCGGCGGAAGCGGGCATGGGGACCCTCGAGTCCGACGCCCGGCGGGCGGTCGCGGCCGGGCTCACCACGCCGCACGAGATCGGGCGACTCCTCCACGCAGGTGCGGTGACCGGCGCGCCCTGTCCGGTCTGCGGCACGGTCGTTCCCTTCGCCGCGCTCGCATGCCCGGGGTGCGGAGACCGCCGGCGCCGCGCGTGCGCGTGCAGTCAGCCCCTGGAGCGTGGATGGCGCTGGTGCCCGTCGTGCGTCCGGCCGGTTCCTCCCGACTGAGTCGGGACGTCCTCAGCCGAAGGTCGCCTTCCGAGTGGTGAGCGCTTCGATACGGTCGACGTCGACCTCCACGCCGATGCCGGGGCCCGTCGGCACCTGCATCTCACCGTTCGCCACCTCGAATTCCGGGGAGACGATGTCCTGCTCCCAGTAGCGACGGCTCGCGGAGATGTCGCCGGGCAGCGTGAAGCCCGGCAGCGACGCCAGGGCCACGTTGTGCGCACGGCCGACGCCCGACTCCAGCATCCCTCCGCACCATACGGCCAGCCCCGCGGCTCGCATCATGTCATGAATCGCGCGACTTGAAGCGAAGCCTCCGACCCGCCCCGGCTTGATGTTGATGATCCGGCAGCTGCCCAGGTGCAGCGCCAGTGCGGTGTCGCCGACGGTCTTGATGGACTCGTCGAGGCATACCGGCGTCTCGATCATCTCCTGCAGACGCGCGTGTTCGAGAAAGTCGTCGTAGCGAAGAGGCTGCTCGATCATCATGAGGTCGAGCGCATCGAGCTCTCTCAGTCGATCCGCGTCGCCCAGGGTGTAGGCGGAGTTGGCATCGGCCATGAACAGCGTGTCGGGAAACGCTTCGCGCAGCCCTGCCAGCATCTCCACGTCACGCCCCGGCTTGATCTTGATCTTCACCCGGGCGTATCCGTCGGCGATGAAGCCCGCGACCTGCTCGTGGAGCGCCTGGTCGCTCGGCTTGATGCCCACGCTCACGCCCACCGGCACCGCGCCCCGAGTGCCCCCGAGTTTCCGGGACAGCGACACTCCGTCGGCCCGCGCGGCCATGTCCCAAGTGGCCATCTCGACCGCCGCCTTGGCCATGCCGTGCCCACGCACCCAGGGTATCGACGAGAAGACCTCCTCGGGACCGGCGATGTCCCGACCCACGACGCGCGGCAGGAGGAAATCGGACAGGATGTGCCACGCGGTCTCCGTCGTCTCGTACGAATACGACGGGTCGTCACCGGCAACGCACTCGCTCCACCCTTCGAGCCCCTCGCCTTCGAGAGTCAGGAGGACGATCCGTCGGTCCTGGCTCCCCCCGCTGGAGATTTCGAAGTACTCCTTCAGCCGAAGGGGAATCTCCCGAAGTGTCGCTCGCTCGATCTTCATCTTGTCGCCTGTCGATGCGTGCCCCGTCGGAGCACGCGGTTGTCGTCTGAAGGAAACCCCTGCCGCCGTCCCGTCACTCCCCGCGGACGAGCACGTATCTCGACACCGTCGTTCCGCGGTCGAACTCCCGCACCTCGTAACCTCGCGCCATGTAGTGCGCGAGAGCAGCCCGCGTGGCGACGCGCCACGCGACGGCCAGCCCGGTGTCGTCCGCCATGAGGCGCACCACGTCGGAGGGAATCACGACGCTCACGGCGTCGTCCGCGAGCCCGAGGTCGGGATCACCGGGGCGCGGGTGCTGGCCCGCACCGTCGGTGTCCGTACCCGCGGGAGCGAGCGCCGGCGAGGCACCGCGCAGAGCCCGGGCCGCCCTCACGCCGAGCGCCCCGCCGAAGGGTGCGTCCGGACCGTCGCCCAGGCGCTCCACGACCCGCGCGGACCCCATCAGCCAGAGCGCCACAAAGCGGTCCGTCCCGATGCCTCGATGCAGGGGCGAGTCCGTGTCCCCGTACATGTCGGGGACGTATTCCCGGACCACCGCTCCCAGCTTCGTGATGTTCAGATGGGCGTTACGCGACTGGAGCGGGTCGAAGGTCCAGAACATCCTGTCGATGCCGAGCCCAAGCATCTTTTCCCTCTGGTAAGCCTTGAGCCTGCGGCCGAGTCCCGCGTCGCGCGTGCCGGCTCGCACGGCCAGCATGTCCGCCCAGTGCACGACTTCCCCTCCCCGCAGCCCCGTCATGCCGAACACGAAGCCGACCAGCTTCCCTTCCGCATCGTAGGCGCCGGCCGCGACGCCTCCGAGAATCTGCGCGACCTTCTGAATGGCCGGGGACACCGACTCCGAGAAGCCGGCGCCCCAGGTTTCCTCTTGGAGGGCCACACAGCCACGGTACTCCTCGACGGTCTCGAAGTCGCGAATCGTGAACGCGTCGCTCATCGGGGCGACTTCCCTCCGGACAGGTCGAGGCCCGTGATCACGGGGCGCCGCGCGAGCCGACCGCTGCGTGGAGCCGCTGCCGCAGACTGGAGTACGTGTTCTCGTCCAGCAGGTCCAGCGCGGGGAGGGCCGTGAGCTCG
This sequence comes from Gemmatimonadota bacterium, assembly GCA_030827315.1. GTDB lineage: Bacteria > Gemmatimonadota > Gemmatimonadetes > Longimicrobiales > Gaopeijiaceae > UBA2589. Next base: position 26,029 of record JAURER010000027.1, read on the forward strand.
TGTACGAGGGCAACCCCCGCGCGGGTGTTCGCGGTCGGACCGGTGACGAGATCGAACGATCGTCGCCAGGCCGTCTGGATGCCGACCACGGCGTAGGGATCCGAAGCCGAGAGCACCGTAAAGGCCACGGTGTCACCCAGGAGCTCGACCAGGGCGCCACCGTTGTAAGGCTCGAGTGGAGAGGCCCCCGCTTCGATGACGGCGACGGTCGCGCCGGTCTTCCCCATGCGCCGCAGCAGTCCGGCCGTCGCGACCCGGTACTCGTCCTCCGGCACTACCGTGGTCGGAAGGCCTGCGTCCACGAAGTCGAAGAGGAAGTCGGCGCCCGCGTCGCCGAAGCTCGCTGTGTCGCGCCAGCGCCCGGCACCGGTCAGCTTCGCGGCGACGACGCGGTGTCCGAGCGCCTTCAGCTGCCGTACGACGACACGGCCCGCGAACGTCTTACCGGCCGACATCGACGTGCCCACTACGAGCACCACCGGGAGCCGGAACGGATCATCCGGTGCGGGGAGCACGAAGTCACGCATGACGAGCTTCTCGGACTGGCGTACGAGGTGCCCCCGGTACGCCAGCGGGATGAGCGACGGGGAGAAGCGAGACTTCGAGGTCACCGCCCCGAAACACCCACCCCCGGTGAGCAGCGACATGCGGCCGTCGTCGCCCACGTCCTCGAACGAGCCGACCGCCTCGAGCGTCGCGAAGCGGCGCGCGAGGGCGCCGACCAGGAGGTCGCCGGCCATGGGACTGCACTCCCGGCCCGTGGCGAGCTCGAACGGCTCCCCGATCCCTTCGCGGGGGAGCACCTCGGCGACCACATAGTCTCCTGCAGCCCACTCCCCGTGGGGAAGCGCCGAATACGCAAACGGCCACGGGGGCAGATCCGCGATCCGCGTGACCGAGCCGAACATCACCCGGCTCATGGCCCGTCCCCCGCTCGACTCCCGGCGCCGCGCGGTGGCGTGAGGAGAAGTCGGGCGAGCAGCGCGCAGCGGTCGAGCGACGGCTCGATCACGATGTGCTCGTGGTCCGCATGCGCGCCATCACCCACACAGCCCAGCCCGTCCAGCGTGGCCGTGAAGAGACTGGTCGTGTTGCCGTCCGAGCCTCCACCGGCCATAGCTTCCTCGAGTTCGAACCCCATCTCGGCACCCGCCCGCATCGCGGCCTCCCAGAGCACACGATTGCGGGGGGTTCGCTCCAGCGGGGCCACGCGCACCCCGCCCTCGATCGAAAGAGTCACCCCGGGCGTGACGGGCCGGATCGCGTGGACGGCCTCTTCGACCCGAGCGCCGTCGTCCATGGTCGCGACCCTGACGTCGACGCTGGCCGTCGCCTGGGCGGCGATCACGTTGCGGCGCGTGCCTCCGTCGATCGTCCCGACGTTGACGGTGGTGCCCCGCTCCGGATCGTTGAGCGCATTGAGCCGCTGGATCACGTGGGCCAGTTCGACGATCGCGCTGGCGCCGGCCTCGGGATCCAGCCCTGCGTGCGCCGCCCTGCCGGTCACGACGATGTCGAACGACCCGAGTCCCTTGCGGGCGGTTTTGAGCTTTCCGCTGAGGCCGAGGGCCGGTTCGAGAACGAAGGCCCGCTCCGCCTGTCGAGCCAGCCGGCACACGTGCGGCCTGGAATCCGGACTGCCGACTTCTTCATCCGAGTTGATGAACAGCACCGGCGCAACCTCCGGCTCGTATTCCAGCTCCCGCAGCACGCGCAGCGCGAATACCATCTGCGCGAGGCCTCCCTTCATGTCGAGGGTGCCCGGCCCATGAAGCCGCCCCGCCGTCTCGTGCACCGGCATCCTGTCGAGGGTCTCGACGGGCCACACCGTATCGGTGTGCCCCACGAGCAACTGTGTCGGGCCACCCTTCCTTCGGCGCCGCGGCACGGCGAGCAGGTGGTTGCCGCTCCTGCGTCCCCGGACGATCCGCACGCCGTAGCCGAGCTCTTCCAACGCGGGCCCCAGGATCGCATGCACGCCGGTCTGCGTGTCGGGACGATCCGTCGGCGACTCGACGCTGCACAGGCTCCTGAGGAAATCGATAAACTGATCCCTCATCCCCAGCACGCGTTCGTGCGTCCTGCGAGCCTCCTCCGCCGATCGCCCGTTCATGTTCACCCCCACCGTCTCAGCGCGAAAACCCGGCGTGGAACGGAAACGCGAACGTCTCCGAGATCTCCGCGTATCGGCCGGGTGCGACGTAGGCGAGGAGGGGAGCCCTGAAGATCACCTGTTCGTCGTCCTTGTCCGCCCGACGGATCGCCTCCTCGGCCACCAGCGCCTCCACGATCCGCCCCGTGATCAGGCTGTTCTTCCCGAAGTCGTCGATGACACGGTCCGTCTCGCACTCGAAGTGCAGATACGCGTCGGCCAGCAGCACCCCGTCCACGCGTGTGGCCGGGCGCGTCTCCAGCAGGGCGAGCGACGGCTTCGAGTCGCCCTCGCACCGCGGAGCGGCTGCGAGGCTCGCCAGAAGCACCTGGCTCGGTCGCGGATAGCTCACGGTGAACGCCCCCTCCCTGCGGGCGTTCACGTACGTGCCGTGCGTCGGACAGCATACGAAGCCGAAATGGTTTTCCCACCCCATCGCCATCGCCATGTGCTTGGGAGCGAGGTCGAAGGTGCCGTCGATCTCCCTCGTGCCGACAATCACCAGCGGAAAGACCTGGAAGAATCGGTCCCAGACGGGAAAGTCCGCGCCCAGGCTGATGAGATTCGATTGTGCTTCACTCACGCGTAGTACCCCGCTCTCTGGTAGCTCTCGTCCAGAAGCTCGATCGGATGCACGACGGACTCCGGCGCGCCCTCGAGGCGCAGTCCCGCGCCGATCTGCATCATACAACCCGGGTTGGGGGTGCACGCCACGTCGGCGCCGACGCTGCGAACCGCTCTGACCTTGTCACCGCCGATCCGGCCACCCAGATCCGGGTGCGTCATCCCGTAGATGCCCGCTCCACCGCAGCACTCGTCGGCACCCGGCACGATCCTGACTTCCACGCCGTCAACCGCACCGAGCACCGCCAGAGGCTTGCGCGCGATACCCTGCGCGTGCTGGAGATGGCACGGATGGTCGTACGCCACGCTGCACGGCACCGGCGCACCGCGGCGCGGGCCCGCGTCCACGAGCAGCTCCGACACGTCCCGCACCCGCTCCGCGAACGCGGCCGCCCGACCGGCGAAGTCCGGGTCGCCCTCGAAGAGCGTCGCGTACTCCTTCATGGCCGCGCCGCAACCCGCGGCGTTGACGGCGACATGGTCGACTCCGACGCGCTCGAAGGCCTCTACGTTGCGCCTCGCCAGGCGACGTGCCCCCGCCAGATCACCGGCGTGCGCGTGCAGTGCTCCGCAGCAGTCCTGGCCTCGGACCGCCGTCACCGCATACCCGTTCGCTCTCAGCGTCCGCTCGGTCGCCCCGTTGATGCGGCCGAAGAGACCGTCCTGCACGCATCCTTCGAGCACCGCCACGGAGCCCGCGCCCGCTCCCCGCGCAGGGGCATCAGCCGAGGTCACGTCCGGGCGCGCTGCGCGGAGGCCGCTCATCCCGTCCCCGGTGGCAGCGAGCATCGCGAGACCCAGCCTCGCGTTGGCCAGGACGGCCCACTTCGGTAGCGCCCGCGCCCCGAGCCCGGCGAGGCCCACGGACCGGAGGAGCCGACCGACCGCGAAGAACGCCCCCCGCAGACGGGACGAGCCCATCACGGCGAGCAACGTCCGCGTGAGGAAGCCGGGTGCGCGCGCCCACGCGGCGGTCTCGCGAGCGAGCTCGAGCAGCGTCCCGTACTCCACACCCGAGGGGCACACGGGCTCGCAGGCGCGACAGCCGAGGCAGCGGTCGATGTGCGTCTGGAATGCGTCGGAACCGGCATCGAGGCGGCCCTCCACCACGGCCTTCATGAGGTGGAGGCGACCACGCGGAGAATCGTTCTCGTCCCCGAGTCGGTTGTAGGTCGGACAGGCCGGCAGACAGAAGCCGCAGTGCACGCACGGCAGCAGACGCTCTCGCTGGGCATCGAGCGCGATCGCGAGCCCGCCCTGTGCGGAGCGGGTCGCGGGGCCGGGACCAGAAGTGACGCTCATCGTCCCAGGATCCTCCTGGCAGCGGACATCAGGCCAGCGGCGCCACCCCGGCCGCGAAGGGCGAGTACGGCGCGCGTGAGACGTTCGCCTGCCCGGTCGTAGGGGAACCACCACGGCTCTCGACCGAGCGCCCCCACGTCGACGAACAGCGAGCGCACCGTCGTCATCTCGTCGAGGCCCTCGAGGCCGCGCCGCCGCCCGAAGCCGCTGTCGCCGATGCCGCCGAGCGGGAGGCCGGCGATGCTGTAGTGGCTCAGGCAGTCGTTGACGGACACCACCCCCACGCGCAACCGACCTCCCACGCGCATGCCGCGCGCCCGGTCACGGGTCCAGACACTGGCGCACAGGCCGTAGGACGAATCATTCGCCCTGGCGACCGCCTCGTCCTCGGACTCCACCGGAATGACCGGCACCACGGGGCCGAAGGTCTCCTCGCGCATGACACGCATCGAATCGTCCACACCGACGAGCACCGTCGGCTGGATCACCCGCGACCCGGCGGTGGGGAGTCCACCGGTGAGAGCGCGCGCGCCCCTGGCCAGTGCCTCTTCGATCTGCTCGACGACCTTCACGTACTGGGCCTCGGTGATGATCGGGCCGACGTCGCGTTCCTCCTGGACACCCGCCCTGAGCGTGCGCGTGACGTCGACGAGTTTCTCGAGGAAGGCATCGGCCACCGCCCGGAGGACGTACACGCGCTCGACGGAGATGCACGTCTGGCCCGCGTTGAAGAACGACCCGAAGGCGACACCCCTCGCCGCCCGATCGAGATCCGCATCCTCGAGAATGATGGCGGCATCGTTTCCACCAAGCTCCAGAATGACCGGCGTGAGCGACTCCGCGGCGGCGCTCATGACCAGGCGGCCGACGGCCGTCGATCCGGTGAAGGAAACCTTGTCGACGCCTGCACGCACGAGTGCCGCTCCCGTCGAACCGTCGCCAGTCACGACCCGGACCAGGTCGTCGGGCAGGCCCGCCTCCCGACACAGGGCGGGAATCATCAGCGCGGTGAAGGGGGTGAACTCCGAAGGCTTGAGCACCACCGCGTTCCCGCCGAAGAGGCCGGAGACGACGGCATCCATGCTCAGGATCAGAGGGTAGTTCCACGGCGTGATGGCGCCAATGACCCCGAGCGGTTCACGCTGCGCAAACGCCCGTTTCCAGACCATCCATCCGGTCCCGACACGGCGGCGCCGAAAGTGACGAGGCGCCACCCGTGCGTAATGGCGAATCAGGTCGACGCCCACCACCACGGAGGCCAGCGCCTCGAGCCTCGGCTTCCCGGTCTCCGCGATCAGGCACGCCGCGAGGTCGTCCGCCCTTCGCTCCATGACCCGGGCCAGCTCCAGCATCCGGACCGACCGCTGGCGGGGACTCAGGCCGCCCCACGCGGGTTGCACCCGACGGGCCGCCGCGACCGCCGCCCGCACCTCGGCCTCGTCGGCCACCGGCACACTCCCGAGGGTTCTGCCCGTGGCGGGAGCCCGGACTTCGAACGTGGGCGCTTCGCGCACTACGACCGGGCCGGCCACAGGACCTCCTCGGGATCGAAGGCCGTGCGGAGGCGTTCGACGAGACGAGTCTCGTCGGGCGTCGGCTGGCTGCCCTCCTGGCGGAGCCCGACGTCGAGTGCGTGCTCGACGCGAACGGCACCCCCGATGGACTCGACCGCGCGCGTCAGGGCCGAGAGCGTGTCCGGGTGTGCCATCTCGAACGCGATCCGCGCGATCGATGGGTACGGATCCACGGTGAACGACGCCGGACCCGCCATGCGGATCGCGTTCAGGAGATCGGTCAGACGGGAGGGTGACGCGGACGCCAGAAGCCTCACCGCGGCCCAGCCGGCATGGTCACGGCTCGCTTCGAGGACCGCATCGCTCGCGCTCGGATCCAGCGCTTCGAAGGAGCGCCCCACGTGCTGCTCGATCGTGCGCCGATCGGCATGCACTGCGTCCGTGGCACCGTTCAGCCGCACCAGCAGGGCAGCCGCTCCGCCGGCCGCCTCCAGTCGATCCACCAGCACCGTCGCCACGGGCATCACCGGCGCGGTAACCACCGCGACCGCCGCTTTGGCGAGCTCCTGCGCCGACGGGGCCGCGAGCATCAGAACGAGGTCGTGCTGAGGAACGGGAAAGGCGCGCAGGCAGATCGACGTCATGACCGCCAGGGAACCCCTGCTTCCGGTCATGGGCTTGATCAGGTCGAACCCGGCGACGTTCTTCACGACCCGCCCGCCGAGCCGCAGCACCCGACCGTCTCCGGTGACCACGGTCATGCCGAGCACATGGTTGCGAAGCTCGCCGTACCCGGCCGCAAGTGGCCCGCACGAGGCGGTGGCGACGAGTCCCCCGAGGGACCGGTCCAGTACGTATGGGGGGTCGAAGGGAGCCCACTGCCCGTTGGCGCGCAGGGTCGCATCGAGATCGCGCATGGGCGTTCCCGCGCCCGCCGTGAACGTCAGATCGGCGGCCTCGTAGATCTCGATCCCCGCCAGCCGTGCCGTACACAGCGCGATCCAGCGACCTCCGTCGGGCCCGGAGCGCGTCACCGGTCCCGTGTGCCGCCCGCTGCGGAGCGGCAGGACACCCACCTTCTCGCGGTTCGCCCAGTGCATGACCCTCACCACCTCGTCCACCGAAGCCGGCCGCACCACGGACTCCGGCGAGCCCAGGTGGCCGAGACGCACCGCGCCCTCTTCGGCAGCTTCCAGGGCATCCGCTGGCAGGATATCCGCCAGACCTGCCCCCGCCTTCACGCGCCCACCTCGGCCGGCCGGCCTGAGGGGAGCTCCGCCGATGGGTCCCTCTCCGGCGGCAGAACCTTACCGGGATTCAGGAGGCCGTCCGGATCGAAGACTGCCCGCACGCGGCGAAGCATGTCGAGTTCCACTTCGTTGTGGACCAGATCCATGTACGCCCGCTTGTCGACGCCCACGCCGTGCTCTCCGGTAATCGTGCCACCGACCGAGACGCAGAGCTTCATGATCTCACGGGAAGCCCGCTCGACCCGCTCCAGCTCGGCAGCGTCATGGCGGTCGAAGAGGATGTTCGGGTGGAGATTTCCGTCCCCCGCGTGGAAAACGTTGGCGATCTTGAGTCCGTACTCGTCCCCGATGGCGCCAATCCGTGCCAGCACTTCCGGTAGGCGCGTCCTCGGGACGGTGGCGTCCTGAACGAGCAGGTCCGGCGCGATCCGGCCCATGGCGCCGAAGGCCTTCTTCCGGCCCTTCCACAGCCCCACGCGCTCCTCCTCGGACGTGGCGCGGCGTACCTCCCGCGCGCCTGCCTCGCGGCAGCATGCCTCCGCGCGGGCCGCGTCTTCGTCGAGGCCCGCCTCCGTACCGTCGAACTCGATGACCAGGGCCGCTCCGGCATCGGTCGGGTAGCCGGCCGCGAACACGCTCGCCTCCACGGCCTCGATGGTCGCCCGATCCACGATCTCCACGGCGGCCGGAAGCAACCCTGATCCGATGATGGCCGTGACCGCGTGCCCCGCGGCTTCCATGGTTTCGAAGATACCGAGCAGGGTGCGAACGCCGGCCGGAACCGGAAGCAGACGGACCTCGATCTCGGTCGCGATGCCGAAACACCCCTCCGAGCCGACGAACAGGCCGACCAGGTCGAGGCCGGCGGCGGCGCTCCGGGCGGCCCCCCCGAGCCGCACCACCTCGCCCCCTGGGAGCACGACCGTGAGACCGGTCACGTACCGGCCCGTGACACCGTACTTGAGGCAGTGCGGACCACCGGAATTTTCCGCGACGTTGCCACCAAGCGTACACGTGCTCTGCGACGACGGATCCGGCGCGTAGTACAGGCCGAACGGACGGGTCGCGTCGGTCAGGCGGGCGTTCACCACGCCGGGCTGCACACGCGCCAGTCGATCGACCGGATCGATGGAGAGGATCCGGTTCATCCGGGCGGTTCCCACGACCACGCCGTCCTCGATGGGAAGCGCTCCGCCCGAGAGCCCGGTCCCGGCACCCCGGGGCACCACTGGAATGCCCTCCCCGTGGAGCACGCGCACGACCGCCGCGACTTCCTCGGTAGACGCCGGGAGCACAACTGCTCGCGGCGACACCCGATACGCGGTCAGGCCGTCGGACTCATAGGCGAGAAGTCGGTCGGCCTGGGTGATTACGTGGACGGCGCCGACAACGTCGCGGAGACGTCGCGCCACGGAGGGTGGGAGCGGTTGC